>DATKOY010000001.1:0-169728 GCA_035524415.1 Solirubrobacteraceae bacterium
TCACCTCGGTCGAGAACGCATCGCTGGCGATGGACCTCGCCTCCCAGATCCGCACCAAGCTCGTGGACGCCGTTCAGACGGTGTTCCAGACCCAAATGTAGGAACCCCTCATGGACGTCCGTCAACTGATCACCAAGCTGACGCCCAAGGGGTGGGCCATGATCGGTGGCTCGGCTGCCGCCGCGATCGTGTTCCTCGTGCTGATCATGCACTTCGCCTCGGCGCCGAGCTATTCGACGCTGCTCACGGGCCTCGATCCCGCGCAGACGGGCAAGATCACCACGACACTGTCGTCCAAGGGCATCGCCTACCAGATCCAGAACGGCGGCACCGCGCTCGCCGTCGACTCGAGCCAGACGAGCCAGGCGCGGATCGCGCTCGCCTCGGCGGGCCTGCTCGGGGTCGGCAGCCAGCAGCCAGGCTTCGAGCTGCTCAACAGCTCCCAGCTCGGCGCGTCCAATTTCCAGCAGCAGGTCACCTACCAGCGCGCGCTCGAGGGCCAGCTCGACCAGACGATCGAGCAGATCCAGGGCGTCGACTCCGCCACCGTCAACCTCGTCCTCCCCAACCAGCAGGACCAGCTGTTCGGCGACAACACCCAGACCTCGAGTGCGTCGGTGCTGCTCTCTGACTCGGGCAACCTCGACCCGAACGCGGTCAAGGGCATCGCCGAGCTGGTCGCCTCGAGCGTCCAGGGCCTGTCCGACCAGAAGGTCACGATCACCGACTCCACCGGAGCGCTGCTGTGGCCGGCCTCGGGCACGAATGGCTCCGCGGGCGCGCCGACCTCGCAGCAGGCCGCCAACCAGCAGTACGACTCGACTACGGCCGCGGCGGCCACGGCCCTGCTCGCGCAGACGCTCGGCCCCGGCAAAGCCCAGGTCGTGGTCAACGGGAACGTGAACGCCAACCAGGCGACCTCGGACACGCTGACGTACGGGAAGAAGGGCGTGCCGCTGACCCAGCAGTCCCAGACCGAGACGCTGAAGGGCGGCAGCCCCACCGCCTCGGGCACCACCGGCACGATCCCGGCGTACGCCGCGACCACCGGCAGCTCCAACTCCAACTACTCGAACAAGTCGACGAACACCACATACGGCGTCGACAAGACCGTCACTCACTCAGTGATCGCCCCCGGCGCGGTCAACAACCAGAGCGTGTCGGTGCTCGTCGACAAGTCGGTGCCGGCCTCGTCGATCCCCGCGATCAAGAGCGCGGTGGCCGGCGCCGTCGGCCTGAACCCCAAGCGCGGCGACACCCTGTCGGTCCAGCAGATCGCGTTCGCCAAGCCCGCCGCCACCCCGGCTCCGGCCTCGAGCACGAAGATGATCGGCTACGCCAAGTACGCATTGATCGGCCTCGGCGCGCTCGTGTTCCTGTTCTTCATGCGCCGCAGCATCCGCCGCCGCGAGAAGGAGACGTTCACGGGCCAGCCCACGTGGCTGCGCGAGCTCGAGACGCCTCGCCCGCTCACCGCACTCGTCTCCGGCGACGACCCGCCGACCGAGGTGAAGCGCCTGCGGTCCCCGGTCAACGTGCCCAAGCGCCAGGTCGAGGAGCTGGTCGAGCGCGACCCCGATCGCGTTGCCCAGCAGGTGCGCGCCTGGATGAGCGAGGACTAGGCGCTCAACGCGATGGCAGCCGAACTGGAAAAGGCGCCCGCGAACGCCCCGGCCGCTCCCGCCGCCGCGGCCACGCCGGCGGCGCCCAAGCGCAAGGTCGAGATCAAGGGGCGCAAGAAGGCGGCAGTGCTGCTCGTCTCGCTCGGACCCGACCGTGCCGCCGAAGTGTTCAAGCACCTGCGCGACGACGAGATCGAGACCCTGTCGCTCGAGATGGCCAAGCTCCAGCGGGTCGACCCGTTCACGCAGGCCACCGTGCTGGAAGAACTCGCGGCCACCGTCGAGGCGTACGACTCGCTGCTCGCGGGCGGCGTCGACTACGCGCGTGACGTGCTCGAGCGGGCGCTCGGCCCGGAGCGGGCACTCGAGATCATCGGGCGGCTCTCGAGCGTGATCGAGATGCGGCCGTTCGAGTTCCTGCGCCGCACGCCGGCCGAGCAGCTGGTGACGTTCCTGCGCAACGAGTCGCCGCAGACGGTGGCGCTCGTGATCGCCAACCTCCACACCACGCTTGCCTCGCAGGTCCTCTCGAACCTGCCCAGCTCCGAGCAGGCCGAGATCGCGGTCCGGATCGCGCGGATGGGCGAGACCAGCCCGGACGTGGTCAAGCAGGTCGAGACCGTGATGAAGAAGAAGCTCGACAGCGTCGTGCAGCAGGAGTACTCGTCCGCGGGCGGGATCAAGTCGCTCGCCGAGATCCTCAACCACACCGACCGCTCGACCGAGCGCAACGTGCTCGATTCGCTCAGCGAGACCGACGAGGAACTCGCGACCGAGGTCCGCCGACTGCTGTTCGTGTTCGAGGACATCGTCAAGCTCGACGACCGCGCGATCCAGCTGATCCTGCGCGAGGCCGACCAGAAGGACCTCGCACTCGCCCTGCGCGGCGTCAGCGACGAGGTCAAGGAACGGATCCTCGAGAACATGTCCGAGCGCGGCTCACAGATGCTGCTCGAGGAGATGGAGTACCAGCCGCCGCAACGCAAGCGCGTCGTCGAGGAGGCTCAGGGCCGGATTGTCGCGATCGTGCGCAAGCTCGAGGAGGCCGGCGCGATCGTCCTGGCACGCGGCGAGGCCGACGATGTCCTCTGAGCAGGTCATCACCGACGCGCTCGGCCGGATCGACACGTACGCCTTCGAGCAGCTCGAGGCGCCTCCGAGCGATGTGCACAGCGACACCGACCTGCTCGCCAACGCCTGGGACCAGGCCGAGCACATCAAGGAGCAAGCGCGCCGCACCGGCGAGGCCGAGGGGCACGCCGCCGGCTTCGCCGCGGCCGCGGCGCAGGTGCAGTCCGCGGTCGATGCCTTGCGGACCGCGCTGGCCGCGGTTGAACAGATGCGGGCGGAGCTGATCGCCGCGCTCGAGCACGACGCCGCCGAGCTCGCGCTGCGCATCAGCGAGCAGATCCTGGCGGCAGCCGTGGAGGTCCAGCCTGAACGCGTCGTCGACGTCGCGCGCAACGCCCTGCGCCGCGTGACCGATCGCCAGCGCGTCGTGCTCGTCGTCAACCCTTCGGACCTCGAAGCGATGGGAGTAGCGGTGCCGGCGCTGAAAGCGGAACTCGGCGGGATCGAGCACTGCGATGTGCAAGCCGATCGCCGCATCAGCGCCGGCGGCGCGATCCTGCGCACGGAAGCGGGTGAGATCGATGCGACGATCGAAACCGGCCTCGAGCGTGCGCGCGAGATCGTCGCCGGAGTCTTGAAGGGCGCGCGCGATGACGCGTGAGACCGCGCTTGCCCGCGCCAACCAGCTGCTCAAGGAAGCCGATCTGGCGACGCGGCGCGGACGGGTCAGCGACCTGATCGGCCTGATCATCGAAGCGACCGGGCTCGAGGTGGAAATCGGCGAGGTGTGCCTCGTCGGCGGCGAGCGCCGGCGCGACCCGGTCGCCACTGAGGTGGTCGGTTTCCGCGGGGGGCGTACGCTGCTGATGCCACTCGGCGAGCTGCACGGGATCGGCCCGGGAACGTCAGTCAACTCCACCGGCGCGCCGTTCCGGGTGGCCGTCGGCGAGTCGCTGCTCGGTCGCGTGATCGATGGCCTTGGCGTGCCGCTTGACGAGCTCCCACCACCCGAGGGCGCACAGTGGCGCTCGACGACCGCGACGCCGCCGGACGCGCTCAGCCGCCCGCGGATCCACGATCGGGTCGGTCTCGGGACGCGGGCGCTCGATGCGCTGATCCCGTGCGGCCGCGGCCAGCGCCTGGGTATCTTCGCCGGGTCCGGCGTCGGGAAGTCCTCGTTGCTGGGCATGATCGCGCGGTCGACGACCGCCGAAGTCAACGTGATCGCGCTCGTCGGCGAGCGCGGTCGCGAGGTTCGGGAGTTCATCGAGCGCGACCTTGGGGATGCGCTCGCGCACTCCGTCGTCGTGGTCGCGACATCCGACCAGCCCGCGCTCGTGCGGATCCGCGCGGCGTTCACGGCGACGGCGATCGCGGAGTACTTCCGCGACCAGGGCCGGCACGTGATGCTGATGATGGACTCCGTCACGCGGTTTGCGATGGCCCAGCGCGAGGTAGGACTCGCGATCGGCGAGCCGCCCGCGACGCGCGGCTACACGCCGAGCGTATTCGCGCTGCTGCCGAAGCTGCTCGAACGCGCCGGAACGAGCCCGGCGGGCTCGATCACAGGCCTGTACACCGTGCTCGTCGACGGCGATGACATGAACGAGCCGATCGCCGATGCCGCCCGCTCGATCCTCGACGGGCACATCGTGCTGACGCGCTCGCTCGCGCATGCCGGGCATTACCCCGCGATCGACGTGCTCCAGAGCGTCTCGCGGTTGATCGACGAGCTCGTTGCGCCCGAACTGCGCGAGGCTGGTCAACGCCTGCGCGCGGCCCTCGCGGCGTATCGCGAGAAGCAGGACCTGATCTCGATCGGCGCCTACAAGCCCGGCACCGACCCCGTGCTCGATGCCGCCGTCGCGCTGCGACCGCGGATCGACGGGTTCCTGCGCCAAGCCGTCCACGAGGGCTCGACCACCGGGGAGGCCGATGCGCAGCTGCTCGCGCTCGGCTCCGACCTCGCGGCGTACGCCGACTCGCAGCAGGTCGTGCTCGACTCACAGCCGGCCGAGCTCGCGCCCCGGACGCCGCCGACCGTGCCGGTCGGAGCACCTGTCGGCGGGCCCGTCGCGATCCCGTCGCTGATGCTTGGACAGTGAGCTCGTACCTGCGTCCAGCCCGTTTCAGTCTCCCGACATGCGACCGACCAATTCGAGTATGAAAGGTTCCCCGTTCCGGTTCCGGCTCGAGCGAATCCGCGAGCTGCGCGAGCGCAAGGAGGACGAAGCCAAGCGCGCACTCGCCGCGGCGATCACGGAGCACTTCCTCGCGGAGGAACAGGTGCGCGAGGCAGAGCGGCGAATCGAAGGGGCGCGCGCGGCACAGCTCGACGCCGCCGCGTCGGGTCGCAGCGGACTCGAGCTTGTCGCTCATCAGGCGTACCTGGAGCGCACGGAGACCGCGCGCAAGGCAAGCCTCCACGCCCTCGACCGTCGCGAGCTCGAACTCGCCGACAGGCGGGACGAGCTCAGCGAGGCCGCGCGTGACCGTCAGGCGCTGGAGCGCCTGAAGGAGCGCCGCCGGGCGGAGTACCAGCAGGAGGCCGCGCGGATCGAAAGCTTGCTGCTCGACGAGATCGCAATCAACAACTTCCGCAGGAGTGCCGCATGAGCCCATCTGTTCCCCCAGCCGAGCCGCAGGCGGCAGTCGCCGGCACCTGCGAGCACCGCACGAGCGCGACCGGACCACCGGGAGACGACACAGGGCCGCCCGCCTTTGCGAGCGTCCTCGACAGCCAAGTGGCCCGGACCGCACTTGCGGAAGGCCAGAAGAACACCGGACAGAGCTCCGGCGGCCGCCGAGACGGACGCGGTCAAGATGCCACCGACGTTGCCGCTGGATACGGCACGGACGCCGCCGTCGCCGCGATCCTCGCCGCACTCCAGACCGCAGCCGGCACGCTCACGGGCGCGTCGCAGCTGACCGCCCGAGCGACGGCTGCGGCAACGGCGAGCGCAGCGAATGCGGGCGCGAGTGCGACCGCACAGGGCGCCACCCCTGACGGCACCCCGACGGCGTCATCGCTCCCGGAGACCACAGGCGCGACGCCGCTCGCCACCGACACGAACAGCGCGGCCACGTCCGGGGAGCCCGCACCCGGCACACAGCCCGGGGCGATTCCTGCGCCCAACGCGGCCGCCGAGCCTGGCATCACGCTGCCGGCCGCCGGTCAGCCGATCGGCGCCGCCGGACCCCAGCCGCCCGTCGGCGCCGCCGGACCCCAGCCAGCGCCGAACCAGCCCGCGACACCCACACCGCCCGTGGGGGCGACTCCACCCACGGGCACCCAGGGCCCACCGGCCGCCGGGGCGCAGCGGCCGTCCACCCTCGCCGAGGCGCCGAGCAGCCCGCCCGCAACGCCGGCGCCCGCGCCCGCCACCGCTGCCGCGGTCCCGGCATCGGCCTCGCCGCAGACCGCCGCGCAACCGGCACCGGCAACGTCCGACAGCCTCCGTGCCGCGACGAGCGTCGCATCAACCGACGCCGGGCAACAGCAAGCGACGGCGAGTTCCGATCCGTCGACACCGATCACGGCGCAGCCGCTGGCGCCGCCGTCGACGCCGATCGCGCCCGCAACGACGGCGGCGGCGAGCGCCGGCACCGGCGTGAGCCTCGCTCATGCGATCGAGACCGTCCGCATGACGATCGAGATGGCCGCCGGCCGGGGCTACTCGCAGGCCCGGATCGAGCTCTCGCCACCCGAGCTCGGCGCGATTCGCATCCACCTGCATCAGACCGCCGACGGCCTCATCGCACGGGTCGTCGCCGAGCACGCCGGCGCCGCCCAGACGCTCCAGCAGGGCGGCAGCGACCTGCGCCGCTCGCTCGAGCAGGCCGGACTGCCGCTGCTGCGACTCGACATCGAGGCCTCGGGCCAGCAGGGCGCGCAGGCGCGCGACCCGCAGGCGCCGGCCGCCACCTCCGCGAACGCGGGCGAGGCCGAGGATCAGGACGGCGCAACGCCGGACGACAGCGGCGCGAGAACCCAGGTCCAGCTCCCCGGCGGCGCAATCGTCGACGTACTGGCATGACTTCGAATCACCGAAAGTGAGAACCGACGAGATGAGCACGATCAACCCCACAGCAGCATCGGCGGCGAGCACGACCTCGACCGAGTCGGCCTCGGCCTCGCAGCCGGGCGGGAACATCCTCGACAAGGACGCGTTCCTGAAGATCATGATGGCCCAGCTGCAGAACCAGGATCCGCTCTCGGCACAGTCCCAGGATCCGACCCAGTACATCAACGAGCTCTCGCAGCTGACGACGCTCGAGCAGACGACGAACCTCGCGAGCTCGAGCGCGCAGGCGGCCTCCGAGCAGCACACGGTCGCTGCGCTCGCGCTGCTCGGCCACACCGTCACGTACACGACGTCGTCCGGCGCCACGGTGAGCGGCACCGTCGACAAGGTGCAGTTCACGGGCTCCGGGCCGACCCTCACCGTTGGCGGCGTCGCGGGAATCGATCCGTCGAGCGTGGACGAGGTGTCGTGAGCTCGCCGGTCCCCATCCCTGCGCTGGTCCCGCCCGGAGCGGTCGGACCGGTCCAGCCCGCCGCGCCGGTCAACGGCGGCGCCGCGCAGACCGCCCCGGTCCGCGGACCGTCGTTCTCCGAGGTGCTCGCCAAGACGCAGGCGGCGCAGCCGCCGCGCTTCTCGCGCCACGCGCTCGACCGGCTCCAGCGCCGCGGCATCGACGTCGGCGGCGAGACGCTGCAGCGGCTCACCGGTGGCGTCGCGCGAGCCGCTGACAAGGGCTCGCGGGACTCGGTCATCTTCGTCGACGGCACTGCCTACGTGGTGTCCGTCGCCAACAACACCGTCATTACGGCGGTGGATTCCGAACACATGCGCGAGCACGTGTTCACCAACATCGACAGCGCCGTGATCGCATGAGGCGAGCGGCTGACAACGACTACGGCCGGACCTCGCTGAGGAGGCCGCGAAAGGAAGGGATGTTCCGATGATGCGGGGCATGTACGCCGCGATCAGCGGCCTTCAGGCGCACCAAACGATGCTCGACGTGACGGCCAACAACCTCTCGAACGTCGACACGATCGGCTACAAGTCGCAGCGCACGACGTTCGTCGACCAGCTCTCCCAGACGATGCGCGGCGCGTCGGGCCCGACCGCCAACAACGCGGGCACCAACCCGCTCCAGGTCGGCCTCGGGGTCCAGCTCGGCTCGATCGACAACGTGATGACCACCGGCTCGGCCCAGTCGACGGGCAATCCGACCGACGTCTACGTCCAGGGCGAGGGGTTCTTCCGGGTCGGCGCGGGCGCGCCGCCAACGGTCCCGACGACGCCCGAGTACACGCGCGCCGGCAACCTGACGATCAACACGCTCGGCTACGTCACGACCCAGCAGGGCCTGTACGTGATCGGCAAGGACGCGGTGGCGACCGGAACGGCGCCAAACATCACCTATGCGCCGGGGACGACCGACAGCTACATCAACGTGCCGCCCGGCTCGACCGACATCGCGATCGGTCAGGACGGAGGCGTCACCTACGTCGACCAGAACCCGGCGAACGCCACGTACCAGGAGCGCGTGACCGCCGGCTACATCTCGCTCGCGACGTTCCCGAACGAGACCGGGCTCGAGCGCCAGGGCGGCTCGCTGTGGACGCAGACGGCGAACTCAGGCCAGCCCAACGTCGGTACGCCCGGCGTCAACGGCATGGGGATCACGATCTCCGGCGAGCTCGAGATGTCCAACGTCGACATGGCGACGGAGTTCACGAACATGATCGAGGCGGAGCGCGGCTACGAGGCGAACTCGCGCGTGATCACGACCGCCGACCAGATGCTCCAGACGCTAGTGAACATGAAGCAATAGGCCTGATCGGGACGGGAGGGCGGCAATCGAGGGATGCCGCCCCTCCCGCTGGGCCCGATCCGGACGGACCGAAACGAGAGAACACGATGATCACCCTGCACCGCCTCGGACACCACGCCGAGGTTTTTTATGTCAATCACGACATGATCGTGTCGGTCGAGGCAAACCCGGACACGGTGATCAGGTTGATGAGCGGTGACCGGATCCTCGTCGCCGAGACCTCCGCCGAGGTCGCCGAGAAGGTTCGAGACTGCCGGGTGGAGATCCTCGCGCTGGCGCTCCGCCTGCGCGGCGAGGAGGAGGCCGCCGAGGAGATGGCGCTGCGGTTCGTGACCGGGCCGAGCCTCACACCGGTCGAGGACCCGCCGCAGTCAATCGGCCAAGAGCCCTGACCGACCGTTGAAGGTTCAACCGACGCGGCCGATCGTAGGACTATGAAGGCAGCAACCGGCATCGGGATTGTCGCTGCCGCAGTGGGCATCCTCCTCAGCGCGATGATGGAGGGCACCAGCCCAGCGGCGTTCATCGACATCCCCGCGGTGATCATCATCGTCGGGGGGACGACCGGCGCCACGCTCGCCAGCGTCGGAATGGAGAGCATGAAGCGGATTCCGACGTTGTGGAAGATCGTGCTCAGCTCGGAACCTCCTGACATGCGCGGACGTGTGATGCTGCTTGTCTCACTCGCCGAGCAAGCGAGGCGCGAGGGTCTGCTGGCACTCGACTCGAAGCTCAGCGAGATCGAGGATGACTTCACGAGAAAGGGTCTGCAGCTCGTTGTCGACGGCAGCGACCCGGCGCTCGTCCGCGACGTGCTCGACGCGGAGATCGACGGGATGGCGGCCCGCCACGCGGCGGGCGCCGCGCCATTTGAGAAGGCCGGCGGGTTCGCCCCGACGATGGGAATCATCGGCACGGTGATGGGTCTCGTACACGTGCTCGAGAACCTGTCGGCGCCCTCGACCCTCGGTCCGTCGATCTCCACGGCGTTCATCGCGACCTTGATGGGTGTCGGTTCGGCAAACGTGATCTTCCTCCCGGTCGCCAACCGTCTGAAGGCGATGTCGGCCGAGGAGATCGAGCTGCGATCGCTGACGGTCGAGGGCATCCTCTCGGTTCAGGCCGGCGACAACCCGCGGATCGTGGCCGAGAAGCTGATCTCGTTCGTCCCGCCCGAGGAGCGTGAGATCGAGGAGGAGACCGCTGCGCCCGCGGCGGCCGCCGCGGCGACCGAAGAGCCGATGATGGAGGCGGCATAGCGATGGCCTCCAAGAGCCGACGGCACCGCGGCGCGGGCCACGACAACGACGAGCGCTGGCTGCTCACCTACGCCGACATGATCACGCTGCTGATGGCCCTGTTCATGGTGCTGTTCTCGATTTCGTCGGTCAACATCTCCAAGTACCGTTCGCTGCAGGAATCGCTGAAGGCGGCGTTCTCCGGGTCGGTGATGCCCGGTGGCAAAGCGATCCTGCAAACCGGGTCGCAGTCGACCAAGGAACACTCCGCCAACGACACGGCGATCCCATCGATCGTCCCGGTGCAGCCGAGCAACTCCGCCCCGAGCACGATCTCCGCCGCGCAGTTGAGCCAGGCGCAGTCGATTGCCCAGGCCGCCCAGATCGAGCAGAACGAGCTCAAGCACCTCAAGGACCAGCTCGACGGTTATCTGCG
The DNA here is from genome assembly GCA_035524415.1 of Solirubrobacteraceae bacterium. Classification (GTDB taxonomy): domain Bacteria; phylum Actinomycetota; class Thermoleophilia; order Solirubrobacterales; family Solirubrobacteraceae; genus Palsa-465. The sequence continues at coordinate 10,212 of DATKOY010000001.1, forward strand.
CGCCCACGGGCTCGGCAACCAGGTGCAGACGACGATCTCGCAACGTGGCCTGGTCGTGCGCGTGCTCACCGACAAGGTTCTGTTTGCGTCCGGACAGGCGACGCTCGAACCGCAGGGGATGCCGCTGCTCGGCGAGGTCGCGAAGTTGCTGAACGTCGACCGGAGTCATCAGATCGTCGTCGAGGGGCACACCGACAACGTCCCGATCGCAAGCAGCCAGTACCCCAGCAACTGGGAGCTGTCGACCGCGCGCGCAACGACGGTCGTGCGCTACATGATCTCGCAGGGCGTCGATCGCCAGCGGCTGTCCGCGTCCGGCTACGCCGATCTTCATCCGGTCGCCAGCAACGCGACCGAGCAGGGGCGCCAGCTCAATCGCCGTGTCGAGATCGTGATTCTCCGCAACCACCCACTGATCGGCGGCTGACCGATGAGCAAGAAGAAGATCCTGATCCTGGCCGTCGTCATCCTGCTCGTCGGCGCGTACGTCGCGAAGGGCATGCTGATGCCCCCTCCGAAGACCCACGACAAGATCACGGGCACGATCTACCTCCTGCCGAAGGAGTTCCTCGTGAACCTCGCTGACGGCAAGTACGGCAAGGTCGACGTCGCGCTCGTGCTGGCGCCGGGCCAGAGCGACGGCGCGACCGCCGCGTCGGGTGGGGCGAGCTCGGACCAGACGCTCGGCACGCTTCCGGAGGAGGCCGCCGTACGGGACATCATCACCAACGAGTTGACCGACTCGACGGCGTCCTCGCTGATCAACTCTGATCAGCGAGTGAAGCTCAAGCACAAGATCTTGCTCGCGATCCGCGGCAACACCGACATCAAGCTGACCGACGTGCTGTTCACTGACGTCGCGGTCCAATAGGAGAGACACGATGAGCGACAGGATCGAACTGGAACAGCTGGACGCCGATGTCACCGTCGATGGGTCCGAGGCCTACCAGGGCCACGCCGATCTCCGCCGTCTCAGCGACGTGCCGGTCGAGGTCACCGTCGAGATGGGCCGCACGCAGATGACCGTCGGCGAGACGCTCGACCTCCGCCACGGCTCGATCGTCACGCTCAACCGGATGGCCGGCGAGCCGGTCGACCTGCTCGTCAACGGCACTCCGATCGCCCGCGGCGAGGTCGTCGTGATCGACGAGCAGTTCGGGTTGCGCATCACCGACGTGCTCGGTCACCCGGCCAAGGGAGCCGCCGGTGCGACCGCCGCAGACGTGCCGCCGGCTGACGCTGCGGCTGCCTGATCGGCGCTCAGAGCTCTAAAGCTGGCTCGGTTCAGGCCGAGTACCAGGACAACAAAACTGTGAGCGCGCCCGCGGATCGCGCGGGTGTTGCCTCGACGGCACGTTCAGGGAGAACCAGGAGCAAGGAGCGCTAGGAGCACCGTCATGTCCGAAGAAACCGAAGCTCGCCAACTCGTCGTGTTCACGCTCGGAGCCGAGCACTACGCACTGCCGATTCAGCAGGTGCACGAGATCATCCGCTATACGCAGCCGCGATCGGTCGCGTCACACACGGATTGGGTCCGGGGCGTGATCAGCCTCCGCGGACGGATCGTCCCGGTCTACGACTTGGCGGCGCGGCTGGGAGTCACCTCCGAGCTAACCGAGCAGACGAAGATCGTGATCGTCGAGACCGAGACCGAGGTCGCCGGCGTGATCGTCGACGACGTCGAGGAGGTCCTCACGGTTGAGGACGAGCAGATCGAAGAGGTTCCGGGCGCGGACGCCTCGCTGATCGAGTCGATCGCGAAGATCGGCGACCGTCTCGTCGTGCTGCTCAAGCCGAGCACGATCTTTGGCGCCGGACTGTCCGTCGCCGCATAGCCGCCGAACCACCACGAATCCAGGGGAACGATCATGACCACAGCCACCGCCCGCGTCGTGGTTGCCGACGACAGCGCGCTGATGCGCCGGATCGTCTCCAACTCGCTCACCCGCGCGGGGCTGCGAGTCGTCGGCACCGCCGCCGACGGCGATCAGGCACTCGCCGTGTGCGAGCGCGAGCGACCCGACGCGATGACGCTCGATCTGGCGATGCCGGGCCTCGACGGCCTCGGCGTGCTGCGCCGCCTCAAGGAGATCCGCGCGCAGGGTCGACCGACGCTCCCCGTGGTCGTCGTCTCAGCGTTCTCGCCCTCGCAGGGCGCGCGCGCCGTCGACGCGCTCGCCGAGGGCGCGTTCGACCTCGTCTCGAAGCCCGCCGTCGGTGAAGGCCTCGACGAGTTCGCCGAGAGCGTCGTCAGCAAGGTCAGGCTCGCCGCCGCATCGAACGCGAATGGCAACGGGACCGCGCACGCGCCGGCGCCGCGACGCGCGGTACCCGCCCGCCCGGCCGCGCCGGCCCCGCGCCCCCACCTGCGGCCGGCGGGGCTTGCGCGCGCAGTCGTGATCGCGACCTCCACCGGCGGGCCGCGGGCGCTCGCAGACCTGGTGCCCAAGCTCCCATCCCCGCTCGGAAGCGGGACCCTGATCGTCCAGCACATGCCGGCGGGCTTTACCACCTCGCTGGCCGCACGGCTTGACCGCAGCTCAAAGCTCAACGTTCGCGAGGCCGCTGGCGGCGAGTCGCTGGACCCGGGCACCGCGCTCCTGGCTCCGGGTGGCAAGCACCTGCGCTTGAGCGACGACGGCCGCGCGAGGCTCACCGACGAGCCCGAGGTCGGCGGACTGCGGCCGCGCGCCGACCTCACGATCAAGGACGCCGCGCGCATCTGGGGGCCGCGCCTGCTGCTCGTCGTTCTCACCGGGATGGGCAATGACGGACTCGCCGGAGCGACCGAGGTCCACAAGCGCGGCGGCCGGATCCTGGCCGAATCGGAGGAGAGCTGCACCGTCTACGGGATGCCGCGGGCGGTTGTCGAGGCCAAGCTCGTCGACGACGTGATGTCGCTCGACCGGCTCGCAACCGCGATCGCGGCGGAGGCGAGCTGATGAGCGCGATCACCGCAGAGGACTATCAGCGCTTCTGCGAGGGCGTACGCCAGCTGAGCGGCGTCGATCTGACGCAGTACAAGCGCCCTCAGATGGAGCGCCGGCTGCGCGCCTTCACGGAGCGTCGTGGGTTCAAGCACCTCACCGACTCGCTGCCCGGCCTGCGCGAGAACCGCGCGGAGCTCGACGCGCTGCTCGATCGGATGACGATCAACGTCTCCCAGCTGTGGCGCAACCCGCAACACTGGGTCGCGCTCCAGAAGGAGATCCTCCCCGAGCTGGCGAGCAAGGGCGGGATCCAGGCCTGGAGCGCGGGCTGCTCATACGGCGCCGAGGCGTACACGCTCGCCGCGATCTGCCTGGCCGCGGTGCCCCGTACGAATGTGCGGATTCTCGGCACCGACATCGACAAGCGGATGGTCGAGCGCGCCAAGGCCGGTGAGTTCACCGACGAGGACGCGCGCAGCGCGCCGCCGGCCGATATGAAGCGGTGGTTCGAGCGGGTCGACGAGCGCTGGCGGGCACGGCCCGAGCTGCGTGCGATAACGCGCTTCGAGGTCGGAGACCTGCTCCGGATCAAGCCGCCGACCGCGCACTTCGACCTGATCATGTGTCGTAACACGGTCATCTACTTCGCGGAGCCGATCCGCGACGAGCTGCACGCGAGGCTCGCCTCGGCGCTGCGTCCCGGCGGCTACCTGATGGTCGGCGCGACCGAGCGCGTCTCCGAGCCAGCGGCTCTGCACCTGCGTCCCGCCCACCCCTTCATCTTCAGGAAGTCGTGATGGATACCTCCGAATACATGGACATGTTTCTCGCTGAGTCGCGTGAGCACCTCCAGGAGCTCAACCTCGCAGTCGTGCGCCTGGAGGAGAACCCGGAGGACCGCCCGACCGTCGATGAGATCTTCAGGATCGCGCACTCCCTCAAGGGCATGAGCGCGACGATGGGCTTCGAGAAGATCGCGGAGCTCACCCATCAGATGGAGGAGGTGTTCGAGCTCCTGCGCCAGCGCAGCGGCGCCCTCTCGGGCGATGTCGTCGACACCGTGCTCGCGGTGCTCGACGCGCTGGCCGGCGCAGTCGATGCGATCGAGGCCGACGGTCGTGAGGAGCTCGATCCCGGTCCGCTGTCAGAGCGCCTGCAGCAACTCGTCCGGACCGGAACGCCGGATCGCCGCTCGGGCGACGAGCGGCGCGAGGAGCCCAATCAAGAGCGCTCGCCGGGGCGGCGCAAGACGCAACGCCGCCAGAGCGGCCAACGGCGCAAGCCTGCCCCCAAGACGGCGGCCCCTCCCCCGCCTCCGGCCGACGAGCTCGAGCTGCTCGCCGCAGTCGGCGAGCTCCCGGACGACGGCAGCCGCCTGCTGCACGTCACCGCGACGCTCAGCGACCAGGTCATGATGCCGGCGGCCCGCGCGCTAATGGTGCTGACCGCGCTGGCCGAGCACGGTGAGCTCGTCAGAAGCGTCCCGGAGCAGGAGACGGTCGAGTCCTTCCAGGGCCGTCAGATCGACGCCTGGCTGGTGAGCAGCCACGAAGAGGATGAGATCTCCAGGCGGGCCGAGGCAGTCAGCGACGTGGTCGCCTTGACGATCGTCGAGCTCGATCCCTCCGTGGCAGCAGCCGCGGAGCAGGTCGAGGAAGCGGACGTCGAAGAAGCGGACGCGGAGGAAGCGGACGCCGAAGGAGAGCCCGAACCCGAACACGAGGCCGAGCCCGCGCATCCCGCTCCGGCCGAGCAACCGACCGGTGGCGCCGGTGCGAACAGCCCCGCCCGCACCGTGCGGGTCGATGCTGAGCGGCTGGACGCGCTGATGCACTCGATGGGCGAGCTCGTGATCCATCGGACGGCGGTCGAAGCGCTCACCGCGGGCGTCGAGATCCCCGAGCTACAGCAGGCCGTTCAGGACCTGACCCGCAGCTCGCAAGCGCTGCAGGCGATGGTGATGCAAGTTCGGATGATCCCCGTCGACATCGTCTTCCTGCGCTTCCCGAGGCTGGTCCGCGACCTCTCGACGAAGCTCAACAAGGAGGTCGAGCTCAAGCTCACCGGCAAGGAAACCGAGCTCGACCGCACGGTCGTCGATGCGCTCGGCGATCCGCTCGTTCACCTCATGCGCAACGCGCTCGACCACGGACTCGAGCACCCCGAAGAGCGGGAGGCGGCCGGCAAGCCACGGGTCGGGACCGTCGAGATCGCCGCTCGTCACGCCGGCGGGAGCGTCGTGATCGAAGTGAGCGATGACGGTCATGGGATCGATCCGCAGGCGGTCGCGCGCAAGGCGGTCGAGCGAGGCCTGATCGACGCCGATGCCGCCGATTCGATCGACATGCGCGGCGCCCTGGAGCTGCTGTTCAGCGCGGGCTTCTCGATGGCGAACGTCACGACCGACCTGTCGGGGCGCGGGGTCGGCATGGACGTCGTCCGCAGCAAGATCCGCGAGCTCGGCGGGGAGGTCGTGATGGACTCGACCCCCGGCGTCGGCACAACCGCTCAGATCCGCCTGCCGCTGACGCTCGCAATCGTCGCAGCGCTTCAGGTCGATGTCGCCGGGGCGCCGTTCGCGATCCCGCTCGATCGCGTCGAGCGGACGCTGCGCCTGTCGCCGAACATGGTGCGCTCCGTCGCCGGGCGCCGGATGCTCGTGCTCGAGGACAGCGTGCTGCCACTGCTCGAAGGCGCCGCGACGCTCGGCCGCGAGCCCATCCGTGAGCACGAGCTCGTCGTGATCATTCGCGGCCAGGACCGTCGCCTCGGTCTGGCAGTCGATGAGCTCGTCGGCCAGCGCGAGCTCGTGACGCGACCGCTGCCGTCGGTCGTCTCGGACGGCGAGCCGGTGTCGGGCGGCGCGGTCCTCGCCGACGGGCGCATCGCGCTGATCGTCGACTGCGACGCGCTTGCACAGTTGATCCTCAATTCGGTGGCAGCCGGCGGCGCCTCGAGCATGTCCAGCTCGGGCGAGCACCCCGTCGAACTCGCCGCCTGATCCCCAATGCCCAAACGAGGAGAGATCCCGTGACGCCTCACTACTCGGAACTCCAGCTCGACGCGCTCGCCGAGCTGGCCAATATCGCCTCCGGCACCGCGGCGACGGCGCTGTCGCAGATGGTCGGTGGGGAGGTCGGGCTCGACGTGCCCAGGGCACTCGCGTTGCCGCTTGCCGATGCGGTCGACGCGGCCGGCCCGCCCGATGAGCTCGTGACCGGCGTCGTGCTCAAGCCCGAGGGGGACATGGAAGCCCTCGTGCTCCTGCTGATCCCGCTCCGCGACGCGGCAGTTCTGTGCGAGCTGCTCGGCGTCGAGGCCGGCACCGAGGTCGGCGATTCGGCGCTGGGCGAGATCGGCAACATCCTCGGGAGCGCGTACCTCAACGCGCTGTCGATGATGACCGGTCTGAATCTGCTGCCGTCGCCGCCGATGGTCGTCACCGACCTGCTCGGCGCGATCGTCGCGACGGTTCTGGCCGAGACCGCGGGAGAGTCGGACCTCGCGCTCGTGCTCGACTCCAACCTCGACCTTGCCGATCAACCCTGCTCGATCTCCTTCCTGATGCTCCCCGCGTCCGGACACGCCAACGACTTGCTGGCGCCGCTTGGCCTCGGCGTTCGCGAGGAATAGGCGATGGCCAACGTGCGCATGGGTGAGATGAGCGTCTCGGCGGCGGCTGACGACGAACTGGTCGCGATTGGCCTCGGTTCGTGCATCGGCCTGGCCTTCCTCGACCGCCGTGCCGGAGTCGCCGGCCTGGCGCACGTGGTCCTGCCGGAGTCGAGCGGAACGGCCGGCCCGGCGCCGAAGTTCGCCGATCTCGCCGTACCCGAACTGCTCGCGGCGGTCCAGCGGGCAGGCGCACGCAAGGAGCGGCTCGAGGCGGTGCTTGTCGGCGGCGCCAAGATGTTTGCGCTCGGTGCCGGCCTTGACATCGGCGCGCGCAACGACGCCGCCGTGCGTCAAGCCCTGACCGAGCACCGCCTGCGGATCGCCGCCAGAGAGACCGGCGGGAACTCCGGGCGCACGATGCGGGTGGCGGTCGGGACGGGCACCGTGAGCGTGCACGTCGCCGGCGGCAAGCCGGTCACGATCTTCGGCGGCGACGGACACGGCTCAGCGGCGGATCGGGGTGCCGCCGCCCGCTCGCCGCGCCTGGGCTTCGGAATCGCGGGGGTCGCGTAATGGGCGACATGCTCAACCCCGATCAGATCGCCGCTCTGGTCGAGGCCGCCAAGCAGGGGCAGCTACCGGAGCAATCGCCGGGCACCCCACGCCGCCGCCATCGCGTCCGCACCGTCGATTTCTCGCGCCCGACGAAGTTCACGAGCGACCACCAGCGGCGGATCGCGCGCGCGATCGACACCTTCTGCCAGACCGCCGCGACGCGTCTGTCGGCCGAGTTGCGGTGGGCGATCGAGCTCGAGACGATCAACACGACACAGGTGACGTGGTCAGGCGCGCAATCGCTGCTGCCTGCGAACTCGCTCGCCGCGACGCTCGACATCCAGCCGATCGGCACTCGCATGCTGCTCGTCGCCGAGCAGTCGTTCGTGCTCACGGGCCTTGAATGCTTCCTCGGCGGCTCGCCAGATCGCCCGCCGCGCGAGCGCCGGATGACCGAGATCGACTGGATGCTCACACGGCGGCTGATCGAATCGCTCGTTCATCAGCTCTCGCTCGTGTGGCAGGACCTCGCCGGGATCACGCTGACGGCGCTCGAGGTGGAGTCTCACAACGACACCGGGCAGATCGCATCCGTCAGCGAGCCGACGCTCGTCGTCGTGATCGAGAGCCGGGTCAACAAGCGCTCCTCGATGCTCGCGCTGCTGATCCCGTGGATCGCGATCGATCCGATCGCTCAGCACATCTCCGGCCGTGAGAACTGGAACGCCGACGAACACGTCGAGACGCTCGCCGGCATCCGCCGCGCGCTCGGTGCGGTTCCCGTCACGCTCCGTGCGGAGGTGGCCGCCGTCGAGCTGCCCGTCGCGGAGATCCTCGCGCTGGCGCCGGGCAGCGTCGTCAAGCTCGGCGGATCTGCGCAAGACGGCGTCTCGCTGTACGCCGAGAACGTCAAGCTCGGCCGCGGGCGGCCCGGCGCCAACGGCGCCCGCCGCGCCGTCCAGGTTCGTCACGCGGAGCGGAGGCAGGGATGAGCAGCCAGGACGTCACGCCACAAGAGGCGCTGACGCGGCTTGGTGCCTCGACCGCCGAGGCGGTGGCGCAGGTGCTCGACACGTACGCTCCCGGCCTGGTCGAGCGAGGCGAAGTCTCTGTCCTGCCCGACGCACAGAGCGCATTCGCGAACCTCCCGTTCGGCGCCGTCGCCGCGAGCGTCTCCTACGTCGACGGCGTGACCGGCGCGAATGTGTTCGTGATGAGCGCGAATGGCGCCCGCGCGTTGGCTGCCGCGATGATGGGGATGCCGCCGCCCGAGCCCGAGGAGCCCGACCAGGCCGAGGATGGCACGCCCAAGGCGATCGAGCTCACCGAGCTCGAGCTCTCCGCGGTCGCCGAGTGCGCCAACCAGATGATGGCTGCGGCGGCGAGCGCGATCAGCGTCGTGCTCGGTCAGGAGGTCGCGATTTCGCCGCCGGACACGCGCGTGGTCGACGACACTCAGACCGCGATCGAGCTGTTCGGTACCGCCCCCCACGCAGCATCGACGTCGTTCGCCATCCATGGCGAGACCTGCCGTCTGATCCAGCTGGTCCCCGCCGCGTTTGTCGTGCGCATGGCACGCGCGATCGACGAACTGTCCGAGCAGACTGGCGAAGCCGACACCGCTCCAGGGCCGGTGGGCGGTCGCAGGACGCAGGCCGACGGCACAGTCGAGAGCATCGGCCTCGAGGAGGCCCTCAGCGGCATCAATCTCAGGGTGTGGGCCGAGCTTGGCCGCGCCCAGGTGCCACTCGGGCGTGCGCTCGAGCTTCCGCTCGGCGCGGTCGTCGATCTCGACTGCGCGGCCGACGCTCCGGTCAACCTCTATGTCAACGGCCTCTGCTTCGCTCAAGGTCGCCTGTTTGTCACCGATGAAGGTGAGTGGGCCGTGCGCCTCGAGTCGCTCGGAGGTCCAGACCCGTCGGCGGAGCCGGCGGGCAACTCGCAACCCCAAATCGAAGGAGCATTCAGCTGATGGCCCGTGTACTGATAGTCGACGACGCCGCCTTCATGCGGAAGGTGCTGGGCGACGCGCTCGCCTCTGGCGGTCATGAGGTGGTCGGTCAGGCCGCCAATGGCGCCGAAGCCGTCGAGCGCTTCCAGGAGCTGCGCCCAGAGCTCACGACGCTCGACATCACGATGCCCGAGAAGGACGGGCTCGAGGCGCTGGCCGAGATCATGAAGATCGATCCGTCCGCCCGTGTCGTGATGTGCTCAGCTCTTGGCCAGGAGACAAAGGTGCTCGAGTCGATCAAGCTCGGCGCCAAGGATTTCGTCGTCAAGCCGTTTCAGCCGGCACGCGTGTTGGAGGCGGTGGGCAAGGCGCTGACGTGAGCTCGTTGCCGGACTCTCCGGTGCTCACTTCAGCGCCCGCTCGCCGCCTCGGCGCGGCGCCTCACCACGGACGCCGCGTGATCGAGCGCCACCGGCACGTCCCCCTGCCTGCGTTCCGCTTGCCTCACCGACCGTCGCACCGCCGGCGGTATTGCGCTGCCTGAACGGCTGCGCCGCTGCCCGCTCGCTCCACGCGCGCACCCCCGCCTAAAGGCCACCTGACGGCGGCCGATTACCAGGACGACTCTCCCTCGGAGTCTTCCCTCGATGAAGTCGCTCAGGCACAGCCGTGGCGTCGTACTTGGCGGCGCCCTCTTGCTCATGCACACCCCAACCGCGCTGGCTGCGGGCAGCGGTGAGAACACCCCGCTGAACCTCGGTGGGTCGACCTCGGGCACGCACGCCTCCTCCGGAGGCGGTTCGAGCCTGATCCGCACGATCGTCGGGCTGTTCATCGTGATCGTGGTCATCTACGGAGTCGCCTGGGTCCTTCGCGCAGCCAAGCGGGGCAGCGCCAATCGCGCGCGCGGCAAGGCGCTCGCTCCGATCGCGAGCTTGCCACTCGGCTCGGGGCGCTCGGTGCAGCTCGTGCGTGCCGGCAACGAGATCTTGCTGCTCGGCGTCGCCGAGCACGGCGTCACCCCAATCCGCCGGTACACGGTCGATGAAGCGATCGAAGCCGGTCTTGACCTTCCGGAAGACGAGGATGAGTGCGAGCCGCGGGTTCAGGAAGAGAGCTCGCTGGGCCGGGTGGTTGAGTCGCTGCGGCGGATGACGGTGCGTTCATGAAGGTCGACTCGTCGAACGCCGTCCAGATACTGCTGCTGATCGGCGGGATCACGCTGATCCCGGCGCTGCTGTTCACGGTCACCGGATTCACGCGGATCTTGATCGTGCTGGGGTTCATCCGCAACGCGATGGGGACGCAGAGCACGCCCCCCAACCAGGTGCTCGTCGGCGTCGCGCTGTTCCTGACGCTGTTCGTGATGGCGCCGACGATCAGCGCGATCAAGAAGGACGCGTGGGACCCACTCGTCCATCACCAGATCTCGACCTCGGTCGCGCTCAAACGCGGACAGGAGCCGTTGCGCGAGTTCATGTTCAAGCAGACCCGCCCGCAGGACATCGAGCTGTTCGTCAACCTCGCGCACATCACGCAGCCGAAGACGCGCGCGGATGTCCCGACCTACGTCCTGATCCCGGCCTTCATCATCAGCGAGCTGAAGACGGCGTTCCAGATCGGGTTTCTGATCTTCCTGCCGTTCCTCGTGATCGACCTGATCGTCTCCTCGACCTTGATGAGCATGGGGATGATCATGCTGCCGCCGATCTTCATCTCGCTGCCGTTCAAGATCCTGCTGTTCGTCCTTGTCGACGGCTGGGATCTGATCACCCACTCGCTCGTAGCGAGCTTCCACTAGGGGCATGAGATGAACCAGGACACCGTCGTCAACCTCGCAACTCAGATGATGAGCCTGGCGCTCAAGGTGGGGGGGCCGATACTGCTCACCGGCCTCGTCATCGGCCTGATCGTCAGCCTGTTCCAGGCGGTCACGCAGATCCAGGAGCAGAGCCTCTCGTTCATTCCGAAGATCGTCGGCGTCGCGGTGCTGATCGTGATCCTCGGACCGTGGATGCTCGGACAGCTGATCGGCTACGCGCAGAACCTGTGGACGTCGATCCCGCAACTCGTCGGCGGATGAGGGGCGTGAGCGGATGACGCCGACCACCATCAACCAGCTCATTGCCGGCATCGGCGGTGGTCACGTCACGGCGTTCTTCCTCGTGCTGGCGCGGGTCGCGCCGCTGTTCTGGGTCGCGCCGATGTTCTCCTCGAAGCTGGTCCCGGGGAAGGTCAAAGTGGTCGTCGCGATCGCCCTCTCAATCGGGTTGACCCCGGTTGCCGCCCACGGGCAGCCGATCCCCGGAGGGCCGCTCGAGGTCGCCGGCCTGATCGCCGAGGGCATGCTCGTGGGCCTCGGCTTCGCGTTCATCCTCGCCCTGTTGACCGCCGCGGTGCAAGCCGCCGGCACGATCATCGACGCCGTTTCGGGGATGTCGCTCGGCGGCATGCTCGACCCCGTCAACGGGGCTCAGGGCGGGGTCCTCACGCAGGCATACAGCCTCGTCGGCCTGCTGATCTTCATCGCGATCGGTGGCGATGCGTGGATGCTGCGCGGTCTCGGCCGGACGTTCCAGCTGGTTCCGCTCACCCGCGGGCCGAACCTGACGCTTCTGTCCGCGAGCGCCGTGCAGACGTTCGGTCAGGTGTTCGTGTCGGCCGTCGAGCTGGCGGCGCCGGCGATGCTGGCGCTGACGATCACCGACGTCTCGTTCGGGATGGTCTCTCGCGTCATGCCGCAGCTCAACCTGTTCGCGGTCGGCTTCCCGGTCAAGATCGGGGTCGGACTGCTCGTGTTCGCCACCACGCTGCCGTTCCTCGGCGGCTGGATCTCCGATCAGATGGTCAACTCCGTCGGCAGCGCGCTGCACGCGCTACGGGTCGCGTAGGAGCACTCGATGGCACGCGACGACAAGACCGAGAAAGCGACACCGAAGCGCCGCAACGAGGCGCGCAAGAAGGGCCAGGTGGCAAAGAGCACCGAGCTCAACGGCGCGATCGTGCTGATCGTTGGCCTGTTCGTGATCGCGGCGAGCGGGCCCGCCGTCGTCAGCGGCGCGGGCGCCGCCATGCAGGACGCGTTCGGCCGTATCGCCCGTCCGAGTGACGTCACGAGTGCGGCAGGCCTGAGCGCCCTGTTTCATCTTGTGCTGAACACCATGCTGACGACGGTGGCGCCGATCGCCGGGGCTTGCGTCGCGGCGGGCGTGATCGCCAACGTCGCCCAGATCGGCTTCAAGCCGTCGCTGACGGCGATCAAGCCAGACTTCAAGCGGGTCAATCCGGCCTCGGGCGCGAAGAACCTGTTCGGCAGCCGGGTGTTGTTCGACACCGGCAAGAATCTCGCCAAGGTCGGCGTCGTCGGTGCCGTTGCCGCGGGCGCCCTGATCCCGCAGATCACCCATCTCGGCGCGAGCGTCGGGACGCCGCCCGGCGCGCTCGGCAGGCTGATGGGATCGAACGTCACCGCGATCGCGCAGCGCGCCGCATACGCGTATCTGCTGATCGCGATCGTCGATCTCATCTGGCAGCGCAGGCGCCACGAGAAGGGCCTGCGGATGAGCAAGCAGGAGGTCAAGGACGAGGCCAAGCAGTACAACCTCCCGCCTGAGGTCCGTTCCGCGATTCGCCGCCGGCAGCTGCAGGCGGCGCGCGCACGCATGATGGCGGCGGTGCCGCAGGCCGACGTCGTCGTCACGAACCCGACTCACTACGCCGTCGCCCTCAAGTACGACGGGACCAAGCCGGCCCCCGTGGTGATCGCGAAGGGCAAGGGATACGTCGCACTGGCGATCCGCAAGATCGCCGAGGAGCACGAGATCGCGATCGTCCCCGACCCGCTGCTGGCTCGGGCTCTGCACGCCTCGGTTGAGCTTGACCAGATGATCCCGGAGGAGTTCTACGCGGCGGTCGCGCAGGTCTTGGCGTTTGTGTATCGAATGGCTGGCCGTAGGAAGGTGGCCGCATGAACGCCGAGACCGTTCGCAGACTGCTGCGCCACAGCGACCTGATCGCTGCCGTCGCCGTCGTGGTCGTGATCACCATGCTGGTGATCCCGCTGCCGCCGCCGATCATCGACCTGTTCATCACGCTGAACATCTCCGCGGCGCTCGCGATCGTGATCGCGACGATGTACCTGACGAAGGCGCTCGACTTCTCCGTGTTCCCGAGCCTGCTGCTGCTGACGACGATGTTCCGCCTCGCGATCAACGTCTCGGTGACGCGCCTGATCCTCAGCACCGGCGACGCCGGGTCCGTGGTCAAGGCGTTCGGTCATTTCGTCGTCGGCGGCAACGTCGTGATCGGCCTGGTGATCTTCCTGATCCTTGTCGTGATCCAGTTCGTCGTCGTCACGAACGGCGCCGGGCGCGTGGCGGAGGTGGGCGCCCGCTTCACCCTCGACGCGATGCCCGGCAAGCAGATGGCGATCGACGCCGACCTCAACGCCGGGCTGATCACGGATGAGCAGGCGCGGAACCGCCGCGCTGAGATCGCCCGCGAGGCGGACTTCTACGGCGCGATGGACGGCGCCTCGAAGTTCGTCAAGGGCGACGCGATGGCGGGCGTGCTGATCGTGTTCATCAACCTGATCGGCGGCATCGTCGTCGGAATGCTCCAGCATGGGATGTCGTTCCAAGAGGCCACGCAGACGTTCTCGTTGCTGACCGTGGGCGACGGCCTCGCCGCGCAGATCCCGGCGCTGCTGATCTCGGTGGCGACCGGCATCATCGTCACCCGCTCCGCCTCCGAGGACGACCTCGGCAGCGACATCGCCCACCAGATCCTGCGCCAGCGCCGTGCGCCGCTCGTCGCCGGCGGCGTGATCATCTGCTTCGCGCTGATCCCCGGCCTGCCGAAGCTGCCGTTTCTGTTCGTCGGCGCGATCTTCGCCTCGATCGGCTGGGCGATCCGCAACGGCATGCCGGACGAGATTGCCGCGGCGCAGGCCGCGGCGGCGCTGCCGGCCCCGGAGGAGGAGACGCCGACCGTCTCCAAGGACAGCGTGATCAAGGAGCTGCCGCTCGATCCGCTCGAGCTCGGAATCGGCTTCGGTCTCGTTCCGCTCGTCGATCGCCGCAGTGGCGGCACGCTCGTGCGGCGCGTCTCGATGATCCGCCGGCAGATCGCCGGCGAGCTCGGGATGGTGATCCCGCCGGTCCGGATCCACGACGAGATCGACCTCGACTCGCACGAGTACGTCTTCAAGGTTCGCGGCTCCGAGGTCGCGCGCGGGCGGATCATGGCGGGTCACAAGCTCGCGATGGACCCTGGCGACGTCGGCGGCACGCTCCCGGGAATCCCAACGACCGAGCCGGCCTTCGGCCTGCCCGCGATCTGGGTTCAGGAGAACCTCCACGCCGAGGCGGAGGCGCTCGGCTACACCGTCGTCGACGGAGAGTCGGTGATCGTCACCCACCTGACGGAGACGATCCGCCGCAACGCGGCGCAGCTGCTCACGCGCCAGGACGTCAAGCAGCTGCTCGACCAGCTGAAGGAGACCAACGAGGCGGTCGTCTCGGAGATCGTCCCCGACGTGCTCTCGCTCGGGGAGATCCAGCGTGTGTTGCAGGCACTGCTGTCCGAAGGGGTGTCGATCCGCGACCTCGGAGCGATCGTCGAGGCCGTCGGCGACAAGGCCAGGATCACGCGCGATCCCGGCCTGCTCGCCGAATATGCGCGCCAGGCGCTCGGCCGCGCGATCACCGCACCGTACCTCGACGCCCAGCAGACATTGCACGCGATCACGCTCGATCCGTCGATCGAGCAGGAGGTCGCGACCTCGATCACCCAGACCACCGACGGCGAGTACCTCGCGATGGAGCCGGCGCGCGCCCACGCCGTCCTCGGAGCCCTGCGTGCCGAGTCCGACCAGGCCGCCGCGCGCGGCGCCAGCCGGCCGGTCCTGCTCTGCTCGGCCCGCGTGAGGCGGCACATCCGGCGGCTCGTCGAGCAAGCGGTGCCCCACCTCGCGGTCTGTTCCTACAACGAAATTGCCCCCGGCATCAATGTCGAAACGATTGGAGTCGTAACAGCATGAGCACGACAGCCCCGGCCCCAACGAACGGCAACCATCGCAAGCTCGATGGCGTCCGTACCTACCGCGGGCGCAGGCTCGAGGACCTGATCCCGAAGATCCGCGCGGAACTGGGCCCTGACGCGATCATTCTGCGCGAGCGGGAGGGTCTGATGGGCGGTATCAACGGCTTCTTCGCCCAGCGTTTCGTCGAAGTCGAAGCGCGTGCCGGCACGCCGCGGGTCGATGTCTACGACGACGACGAGCTCGAATCGACGTCGGCCGAGCCGTCGCCGCCGCGGGCCGCTGTGACGCCACCCACGGTCGCGGCCACCCCGCCGCCTGCGACCCCCGAGAACGTCTCATCGGCGGAGTCGTTCGCCCGCCGGCTCGAGGAGGCGGCGTCGACCGTGTTCGACGACTTCGCGCTCGAGCACACGGAGCCGGCGCGCGAGCCCGAGGTGATGCCCGAGCCCGAGGTGATGCCCGAGCCCGCGGTGATCCCCGAGCCCGAGGCGATACCGGAGCCCGGCCTGATGGCAGAGGCCGAGCCTGAGCCGCGGGCGATCCTGCCGGAGCCGGCGCCCCAACCCGTGATCGAGCAGCCGGCGCCGCCCACGGCCCGTCCCGCCCGCAAGCAGCCCGCACGCAAACCGCGCCGGGGCCCGTCCGGGCGCTTCGTGCGCGCTCTCGGCGCAACCGGCCAGATCAAGCCCGCGGCGAGCGAGCCGACGCGCTCGGCCGATGCGAGCGTGGCGGCCACCGTCGCGCGCGAGCTCGTCGCCGCCGGCATCAGCGACGCATGGGCGTATCAGCTGATCGGCGAGGCCGGCGCCCACTCCGCCCCGTTTGCGCGGCATGGCGGTCTGCGCTCGGCCGTCCGGGGCGCGCTTGCGAGCAGCATTGTCCACGCCCGTCCGCTGCCGGCGAGCGGTGCCGCGGTCGCGTTCGTCGGCGCCGGCGGCGCCGGCAAGACGCGGTGCGCCGCGACGCTTGCGACCGCCTACAAGCGCGCGAGCACCCTGTCGGTAAGCGCGATCTCGCTCGCGACGGGCGACGGCGGCCGCGAGCTCGCCGAGCTGCTGCGCTCCCAGGGCATCAGCGTCGCTGCGGGCAAGACCGGCGTCGGGATGGCGCGCAGGGTCGAGAAGGCACGGCAGGGAGGGCTCGTCGTGATCGACACGCCCGCCGTCGCCCCAGGCGACGGGGCAGCCGTGCAGGCGCTCGCGGCCGAGCTCGAGCCGCTCTCGCTCGACGCGGTGTACATCGTCCTGCCGGCGACGCTCGGCGCTCAGACTGGACGCAGGCTGCTGGCCGGCCTCGCACCACTGCGCCCGACGGGTCTGGCGCTCAGCCACGCCGACGAGACCGACCAGCTCGGGATCGCGGTCGAGCTGGCATTCGCCGGCCGGATCCCCGTCAACTACATCCACGAAGGTCTCGACATCGAGACCGCCCTGTCGGCGGTCGAGCCGGTCGGGATCGCGGAACGGCTGCTCTCATGAAACGCCCGGGACGGCACAAGAACGGCCCGACACCACCGAAGGCGAGTGGCCTGCTTGCGGCGCGTGCCGAACACGCGCGCCTGCGCACACCGTCCGGCGAGCAGTGGCCGGTCCGCGTCGCCGGACCCGAGGGCGAGGACCTGATGCTGGTGCTGCTCGTCGAGCCGGAGAGGACCGAAGATCGCGCGCATCCACCGCTCAAAGGCGGTTCGCCGGAGCCGCTCACGCTCGAGTTCACCTCGGACTACGGCGTCGCGCGCTTCTGCGGCGAGGTCGTGCTCGAGGACCGCGACCTCGTGCGCTTCCGCATCCATGACGCGCCCGAGGTCGTGCAGCGCCGCGAGTTCGTCCGCGTGCGCTCCCCGCAGCCGGTCGTGCTCGCGGTCACCGGCACCGGCTCGATCGCAAGCGCCTATGCCGTCGACGTGAGCGGTGGCGGCATGCTCCTCAACGGCGCCGAGACGCTGATGCTGGGCGACAAGATTCGCTTCCGGCTGCACCTCGACGCGCAGTCGCCGCCGATCAAGGGCCGCGGCCGCGTCGTCCGGGTCGACGCCGGCGGCCAGCGCGCGCTCGCCTTCGAGCAGATCTCCCAGCAGGATCGCGACCGGCTGATCCACTTCATCTTCGACCGCCAACGCGAGGCGCGGGCTCGGACCCGCGATCTCCCGGACTAGAAGCGAGGCCCTGATGAGCGACGAGTCCGCCCAACCCGATCAGCCGGCCGACGCGGAGTCCGGTGGCGCGCCGGCCGCCGCCGCGAAGGCCGAGAAGCCCAAGAAGAAGCCGCCAGCCAAGTCGAAGGACGCCAAGTCCAAGGACGCAAAGTCCAAGGGCAAGTCGAAAGGCGGCGCGAAGGGCAAGTCGAAGGGTGGCGTCAGCGTCGCCTCATACCCTCGCGCGCATGCACAGGTGCGCCGCGCAAAGGGCTGGGGCGGCCTTGCCGGCTTCATGGTCGCCGCCTATCTCTCCTACCGCGCGGGCGTGCCCCCTCCGCAGATCGGTCTGCGCGCCCTGGCCGCCGGCGTGGTCGGCTACCTGGTCGCGTGGGCCGCAGCGGTCACGTTCTGGCGCCAGTTCATGCTCGCCGAGATCCGCGCCCGATACGAGCAGCGCAAGTCAGCGCCCACAGCCGGGACGATCCCGATCAAGAGCGGCTCAACGTCGAAGGAGGACCGTCCGGCTGCATGACTACTTCTCTGACCGGCGCGCGCCGATATAGAGACTGTCGCCGATCAGCAACACCGGTCGAGGATCGACTATGGACCCGATTCATCCCATCCTCCCGCAGAAGCCGAACATCCCGCCGGTCACCGAAGCGCCGCGCGTCGGCCGGATCGATCGCCGTGATCCACGCCGGGACACGCCCCAAGGGCGCGACCCGGGCAAGCACGGCGACGACGGCTCGCGTCCCGGCTATGGGCGCGACGCGGATGCCGAGGCGTGGGATGAGGACGACCACGGACCGCACATCGACATCACGGCGTAGCACGCTCGCTCGAGCAGGGCACCTGGCTGCCCTCCGAGACGTTCCTCGCGATCGCATCGGAGCCGTTGGGGCTCCCTCGGCCGACCGCACACGCCGAAAGCAATCTCCCTCAGTACACCCGGCCGGACCTCCTGAGGCAGATCTCTTCCCTATCTGAGAGATCGACGCCCCGGTCGCCCCGCCCGGAGCGACTGGGGCAACTGACGACCGCTGGACGCCGGGCGACCGTGCCCGCACGTCAGAACTCGGACAGCCCGCACCGTCGATCCACCCGAAACCTGGCTCAAGAACCCCAACCGCCGGGCGATTACCAGGGGCAGAGAGGCCGACATGGAGTCGGCCCAGCACAAATCACCAACGCCATCAAGGAGATGAGCAATGGGCCTGATGATCAACACCAATATCGAGGCGTATGACGCCCATCGCAACCTCGTCACGACCGAGAACTCGCTGGCGAAGTCGATGCAGCGTCTGTCCTCTGGCCTCCGGATCAACAGCGCGGCGGACGACGCCGCGGGTCTGGCGATCAGCCAGAAGCTGACCGGTCAGGTCAACGGCCTCGATCAGGCACAGCGCAACGCGCAGGACGGCGTCTCGCTCGTGCAGACCGCAGAAGGCTCGCTGAACCAGGTCCACGCGATGCTGCAACGCATCCGTGAGCTGGCTGTTCAGTACCAGAACGGCACGCTGGCCACCGGCGACCGGGCCGCGATCCAGTCGGAGGTCAACCAGCTGCAGTCGGAGATCGCTCGTATCGGCACGACCGCGCAGTTCAACGGCATCGCGCTGTTCAGCGCATCCACCACGATCAGCTTCCAGGTGGGCGCCAACGACGGCGAGACGATTGCGGTTTCGTCCACGAGCATGTCTTCGCTCGTCGGCACGATCAGCCTCGGCACCTCGACGACGCTGTCGACGATCGACGGCTTCATCGGCGCCGTGTCCGATCAGCGGGCACAGTTCGGTGCTGTCCAGAACCGCCTGCAGTACACGCTGGACAACCTCGCGACCTACGAGGAGAACCTGACCGCATCGCTCAGCCGGATCCGCGACGTGGACATGGCCTCCGAGATGGTGAACTTCACCAAGGAGCAGATCCTCCAGCAAGCAGGCACCTCGATGCTGGCTCAGGCCAACTCGGCTCCGCAGTCAGTCCTCAAGCTCCTGCAGTAGTCCAACTTTCGCCCGTCTGGGTGGCGCTCTCGAGCGCCACCCGGACGTGGCGAGCCAAGCTCGTCCGCGGCAGCGCGTACCCGCGACGGGACACAACCACCCCGCGTCTTCCCTACTCCCATCCGCGGGGGCACATACCCCTCCATCGAGGGAACCGAAACTGGAGACGGGCGCCGAAAACGGCGCCCGTCTCCTGCTATGCACCGCGCGGGCGCAGCGCTCAACGCGGATCGATAGCTGCCGATCACTAGAACGATGTCCCTCGATGCCACGCTCGCGCGGATCGCAGCGCTCGAGTCCGCGTTCGTGCCTGCCTCCGTGCGGGCCGCGACCACGACGGCTGCCGCTCCCGCCTCCAGCGTCACGTTTGCAAGCCAGCTCCAGGGGGCAATGACGCCGAATCTCGCCTCATCCCTTGCGACCGACGCGTCGGTCGGCCTTGCCTCGCCGGTGGGGCCCTCCGCGTTTGCCGTCCCCACCGGCAACGGAGGCGCGAGCGCGATGGTTCGGATCGCCGAGAGCCAGGTCGGGCAGGCCGAGCAGCCGCCCGGCTCCAACGACGGACCGGCGATTGCGACGTATCGGAGCGCCACCGCCGGCGCCACCGCGGGCGAGCCATGGTGCGCGTACTTCGCCTCGTGGGTCGCCCGTCAGGCGGGAATTCCACTCGGCGACTCGGACCAAGGGTTTGGGTATGTCGGAGATATCTGGAACTGGGCGCGGCAAACGGGCAGGTCGATTCCGAACGGCCCCGGGGTCGTTCCCTCGCCGGGTGACCTGATCGTCTTCGGCGACCACCACGTCGGCATCGTTGAACAGGTCCTGCCGAACGGCAGCATCGAGACGATCGAGGGCAACTACTCAGACCAGGTCTCGCGCGTGATCCGTGGCGCCGACGAGGCGACCGGCTACGTTCGCATGGGGTGACGGGTGATGATGCATCCCGCTCATTCCCCAGACCCACGACGTCTGATGATGACCTCCTTCGGGTGGAACGACAGCGGCGGGGGAACGACCGTGCCTCGTCTCGCGGCCAAGGAATTGGCACGACGCGGGTGGGATGTCACGGTCTTTCACGCCGCAGTTGCGAGGATTCCCGGGGGCGCGTACGAGGTGCAGGAGTGGACGGAGGATGGCGTCCGGCTGATCGGCATTCACAACAGGCCGACCGGCTTGTTCGACCTGGGCAACCCGCATCGTGAACTGGACGATCCGACGATCACCGCGGCGTTCGCAGCGGCGCTCGACCGGCGCAAGCCCGACGCCGTCCACTTTCACAACCTGCACAACCTCGGTGCCGCGCTCTTCGACTGCGTTCACTCCCGAGGATTGCCCGCGTACTTCACGACCCACAACTACTGGCTGATCTGCCCGCGCATCTACCTTCTCACCGGCTCACAGACGATGTGCACGGGTCCGGGCACGGGTGAGCGGTGTGCCGACTGTGTCGGTAGCTTTGACCGTGACGGATACCGTCGCCGGCTCGAGGAGATCCGGGCGCGGGCCGGTCGAGGCTTGCGCGCAATCCTGGCGGTTTCTGACTCCGTGCGGCAGACACTGCTGGCCTGCGGTTATCCGCCGGATCTCGTCGACGTGGTCCGTCAGGCGATGCCGCATGAGAGCGAGATCTGGGAGGCGGTCGGCCGTCAGCGCATTCCGGGCCGACGGGGCGATCGCCTCGCGGTGGCGTTTCTCGGTTCCGCCTACCCGCACAAGGGACCACAGCTGCTGATCGAAGCTGCCCAGAAGACGGACGCGGAGATCGGTGTGCGCATCCTCGGGGAGATCCCCGAGCGCTTCGCGTCGACACTCCGCGCGCTCGACCCGCGCGGCGTGGTCGAGTTCGGCGGTGCGTTCAAGCCGAGCGAGATCGGTCACATGCTGAGCGACGTCGATGCGGTCGCGCTTCCTTCACTGTGGTGGGACTGCGCGCCGCTCGCCGCGGCAGAATGCCGGGCGGCGAGGACCCCACTGCTCGTCCCGCGCCTGGGCGGCCTTCAGGAAGCGGTGCGCGACGACGTCGACGGCCTCACGTTTGCGGGTCTCGACGCGGACGACCTCGCACGCCAGCTTGATCGGCTGGCGCTCGAGCCAGGGCTGCTCGAGCGCCTCCAGGCGTCGATCGAGGCCCCGCGGTGCTTCGGCGACTATGTCGACGAGCTCGAGTCGTACTACGCCGGTGAGCGTCCGGGCTGCAAGGGCCCGGGAGACGTGTCCAGTGTGGCCGTGAGCTGGAAGGGCGACCACGGTCTCAACACGAGCCTCTCGATCATCAACGATCAGGTCACGAGCCGCCTCCGGGGGCCCCTGCGGCGGGTGGCGCGAGAGGGACGCCCGCTTGATGCGCCGCTGCCCCACGCGGCGGATGTCGAGGTTCGGCACCAGTGGCCCCCCGACCTGAGCGCGCCGGCCGCGGGCCGTCTCGCCGTGATCCAGCCGTGGGAATTCGGCGCGATCCCGCGGGACTGGGTGGCGCAGATCAATCAGCACGTCGACGAGCTCTGGGTTCCCAGCGAGTACGCGCGCAGCATGTACGTATCCGACGGCATCGACCCGACGCGCGTCGTGAGCATTCCCAACGGCGTCGACCTGGATGCGTTCCAGCCGTCACCTGATCGCCACCTGTCCCCCACCGAGGGTCTGCGGTTCCTCTTCGTGGGAGGCCTGATCTGGCGCAAGGGCCCGGACGTCCTGCTCGAGGCCTGGCAGCGGGCATTTCCCGGCCGCGAGGACGTGACCCTGGTGATCAAGGACTTCGGGTCCACCGGTGTCTACCGCAACGCGGAACGCGGGCCAATTCGCGAATACGCAGCCTCCGGCCGGGTGCCGCGAATCGAGCTGGTCGAGGACGAACTCGAAACCAAGGAACTGGCGGCGCTCTACCGCAGCTGTGACGTGCTCGTCCATCCATACCGCGGAGAGGGATTCGGTATGCCCGTCTTGGAGGCGATGGCATGTGGTCTACCCGTGATCGTCACGGCGGGAGGTCCGACGGACGAGTTCTGCCCGCCAGAGGCAGGCTGGCGGATCCGCTCCCGACGGCTGGAGTTCCCCGAGCGACGAATCGACTCGCTGCAGACGGTCGGGCAACCCTGGGTCCTCGAGCCGGACCCTGACCACTTGACCGAACTGTTGATCCTGGCGGCGGGCGATCCACCGGATCGCCGGCGCCGCGGGGACGTCGGACGAGCCGCCGCGATGAGTCTCTCGTGGGAGGCGGTCGCCGCGCGCTACGCCGAACGGCTGGCAAGCCTGGCCTCATGCGTCCCTCGGGTCGCGCGCCCAGGCTGCCGGGCTCCATTTCCACTTCCCGAGCAGGTCGACGTGCGCGTGCTGGCAACCCCGGCCTGGCGCGGCGAGGACCGGCTGGCTGAGCTGTTACGCGACTGGGCGATCGGCACCACGCCCGCGAGCAGCGCGTGCCTCTACCTGCTTGCCGACCCCGCCGTCGACGGAGAGCCGGCAGAGCTCGAGGCACGGGTTCTCGCCGCGGCCGCCGCCGGCTCGGCCGACGTCAGCGACTCGGCTGACATCAACGTCCTCATGGAGCCCGCTTCCGCCGAGCGCGATGTGCGGTTGCATGCGGCGATGGACGCCTACGTGCCGCTGCACGCAGCCTGCGACGGGCATGCTCGCCTGGCGCGATCGGTGGGCAATCCGATCCTCACGGCCGGCACCCCGGCGTTGCGCCGCCTGATCTCACCACCGGATTCCTCGCTGACACCGATCTCATGAGCTCGGGCACCCCCACACGTCAACGGCCGCAGCCTGACTGCGCTGATGGTGTCGCTCATCGTGTTCTCTGCTACTCGCCGTACAACCGCTGGGGACTGCACGGTCTCTGGGAAATGACGATCCTCCACGCGCTCAAGCTCCGCGGCGCCGATGTCCAGTACGTGCTGTGTGACGGCCTCTACACCGATTGTGACCAGTTCTGGGCGGCTGTGTCACCGCGCCCACCTCACGCGTGCACGATCTGCCAGGCTCAGGTCACCAAGCTCGTGGCCGACATGGGGATGGATTTCCAGTGGCTCGGGCGTTACCTGATGCCAGAGGAGCCCCGCAAGGCCAGACGCTGGGAGCAGTCGCTGGCGACCGACGAGCTGCTCACGGCGACCTTCGGCGATTGGCGAGTCGCAGACTGGGTGTGCTCGTCCCTGCAGTCGCATTTCCGCGCGAGTGAGCTCGTGATCAGCGATGCTGCCGTGGAGCAGGGCGTTCGCAGCTATCTGTTCAGCGGCTTGACTGCGTGCTTCGCGCTCGACCGACTGCTCGCAGAAACCGCGCCCGACGTCATGCTGCTGTTCAACGGTCGGCAGTCCTCGACGCGAGTCGCGCTGGAGCTTGCGCGCGCTCGTGACATCCGCGTCGTCGTCCACGAGCGCGGCCCGCGCGCGGAGACGTTGCTACTGGTGGAGAACGCGAGCTGCCAGTCGCTGGAGCCGATCCGTCGATACTGGCGCGAGTGGGGCGACGTTCCGCTCACACCCGATGAGCTCGAGGCCGCAGCGGGAATCATGACCGCGCGCGAGCACGGCCGCGACACGGGGTGGCTGCCGTATACGGGTGCTCTGCAGCCCAGCAATGAGCTGATGGCGCGACTCAGCCTCAGTGCGGACAGGCCGGTCTGGGTGCTATTCACCTCCTCTGACGATGAGGCGGCCGGAAACGAGGAGTTCAGCAGCCCGTTCGGATCCCAGCGCGAGTGGATCAAGCGCACGATCGAGCATGCGCGCCGCAACTCACAGATCGACCTCGTCATTCGCGTCCATCCCAACACGGGGAGCCGCCGCTCAAACGGCGCGAACCAGACTCAACTCGCGCAGATGCGCTCCCTTGTCCCAACGCTCCCGCCGAACGTGAGGATGATCGATGCAGAGGACGAGACCAGCGCGTACTCCCTGATGGACCTCTGCTCGGTCGGACTGGTGTGGATGAGCACAGTCGGGCTCGAGCTTGCGTGTAAGGGCAAGAACGTCGTGATCGCCGCGGGTAACTACGCTGCAGGCACATCGTTTGTGCACACCGTTGAGGACGCGGACGGTTATGAAGAGATCCTCGAATCGCTCCTGGCAGTCCCCCCGGGAACCGTCTCAGCCGAGGTCAGACGGTCCGCCCTGCGCCTCACCTACGGGATGTTCTTTCGGTTGCGAGTGCACTTCCCGCTCGTCCGGATGCCCGATCCGCAGAACGGTGAGCTCGCCTACACCTCTCTGGACGAGCTGCTGCCCGGCCGCGACGACGGTGTCGATCGATGCGCACGCGTCATCCTCGACGGCGAGCGCGTGTGCCCGCCGCCGACCGCGGCGGACCGTGCTCGAACGACCGAGGCCGAGGACGCATTCCTCGCTGGGTTCGGGGAGCGTCGCGTCACGGTGCTCGCGTTCGCCGACGAGCTGATCGCTGATCCCCCTCTGCTCGAAGCCTGGGCCGCGACGTTCGAGGGCCATGACCGCGTAACGCTCCTGATCCACACCTCACCGGACGAGACTCCCCGCCTGGTTCAGGCCGTCACGCGTGCCGGCCTCGATCGCGCGGACGGACCGGACCTGATCGCCGGGGAGATCGACGCTGCCGCGATGGCGTCGGTCAGCGCGGTCTTCTCGCGCATGGAGCGCAACGGATCGCTCGTTGCCGCCCGCCGGTACGAGCCCGGTTCGCTGAGGGAGCTTGCGGAGTGGATATGACCCGACCGGATGTGTCAGTCGTGATCGCGTGCTTCAACTACGCACACTGGCTGCCGGATTCCGTCGGCAGCGTGCTCGAGCAGACGTTCGCCGATTTCGAACTGCTGATCGTCGATGACGGCTCGACCGACGATTCGCTCGAGGTGGCGCGGCGGCTGGCTCAGAGCGACGCGCGCATCACCGCGATCGGGCAGGCCGGCGCCGGTCAGCCCGCGATCCCGCGCAACCGGGCGATCGAACGCGCCCGCGGGCGGTACATCGTCTCGCTTGATGCGGACGACAGGCTCGGGCCAACGGCGCTCGAGCTGTGCAGGGCTGAGCTCGAAGCCGACCCGCGTGCAGGTCTTGCGTTCCCCCAGCAGCAGGACTTCGGAGCCTCTGACCAGCTGCATCCGCATCTGGACTGGCGGCTGGAACGCCTCAAGCGATTCAACTATCTGCCCAGCGCAACGATGTTCCGTCGGAGCGCGTGGGAGGCGGCCGGCGGTTACAACACAAACGTTCGCGGCTACGAGGACTGGGACCTGTGGCTTGGAATCGCCGAGGCCGGCTTCATCGGCCGCGCCGCACCCGGCGCACTGTGGTATTACCGCCGGCATGACGGAGGGGTTTACCTGCAGTCAAAGGGCTCCGACCAGCGGCTGAAGGCCCAGGTGATCGTGAACCGCTCGGGCGTCTTCGGCGACGGTGTGCTCACGTGGGCCCGAGGCGTGCTCGCATGCGAGCCAAACGCCCTTGCGGTCGATGCGCGGGTCGGCATCGTGCCCGAGTTGCCCGACCCGCCGGGGCCTCTCCGCGTTGCACGCGACCCCGCGGAGCGAGCCGACTGGTACGTCGATGTCGACGGTCTCGAGGGCCCGCGGGAGTCGCGCACGCTCGAGGAATCGCTGGCAATGATCGATGCGCTCGGCTATACGCGGGTGCACGCCGGAGGCGTCGAGGTGGCGCACCGGCGAGCCAGCGACCCAGTCCGCTGCCCGATCCCCTTCTTTGTGGGACCGACGGATCCCGGCGAGCGCGCCCGCGTGCTCGCTTCGGTACTCGAGGACGTGATGATTGCGCACGCGCTGCGCGCCGGCGCTGCGCTGGACGCGGCGCGCACGGCCGCTTTCCTCAACGTTCCGGCCGCCGAGCTGCCGGCGCTCGTCTCAGAGGCTCAGGCGCTGATGCAGGATCCTGGTCCTGTTCCGGTCGCACGCGCTCTCGCGCTGGCGCGAGTCGCCGGCGTCCTGCGCAGCGAGCTGACGCTGGCCGGTGACGGCGAGCGCGCCCGGCGCGCGTCCGAGCTCGAACGCGCTGCCGCGCGCGCTGGGCTCGAGGAGGCCCGCAGCCTCGCGATCCTCGCATTCGCCGACGAGCTGATCGCATCGCCAGCGCTGCTCGAGGCATACGGATCGGTGGTATCCGGCGAGCACGATGCGACGCTCGTGATCGTCACGCACGATCCGGCCTCGCTCGCGAAGGCGGTGGCCTGCGCCGGCCTTGACGGCGAGCGCTCGGCCGACCTGCTTGCCGTCGAGGCTGCGCCGCCCGGCGTCGCGGCGGTCCTCTCGCATCATGAGCACGGCGGCCTGCAGCGCTTCGACGAGACCTCGCTGGACGCGCTGCGTGCGCTCGTCGCGGCGTGAGGGCGGCACCGGTCGACAGCGAGCCCCGGAACCTCGAGGCTCACGTCGCGCGCCGGAGCAACAGGCCGCTGTCGATCAGCTCGACCGCGATCGGCGCGAGTGCCGACAGCGGCCGGCCCGCGCGCTCCGCCACGGCCAGGAGATCCGACGTCCCGTCGCAGAGGTTGAGCAGCCACATCATGTCCCGCACTCGCTGCTCGGTCTCGCGCGCGCTGCCAAGCGTCGGGTAGAGGCCGCGCTTACCGAGCTGCGGCTCGCCGTGGCGAATCGCGATCTCGAGCGTCTCGTTGGCCTCGAGCGCGTCGATGATGGCCAGATACATGGCCAGGCTGCCCTCCAACGCGTCCGGCGTCACGAAGGACAGATCATCCAGCGACGTGTGGTACTCGGGATACGTCCCGTACATCGAACGCATCAGCGAGCCGACCGGAAGGTCGAAGCCCGGTGAGCAGTACTGACGTTCATCGCTGCCGGCGGGGAAGAAGTCGACGACAGTGTGGGGCGTGCGCGCCGCACGGAGGACGTGCTCGGCCGTCCGATCGGCGAGACTGTCGCCGCGACGCGAGCGCTTGTAGGTGAACTCGCCGGGGTCGCCGGCGCACGTGATCACATAGCCCGCTCGCAGCCGCTCGCGAAGGCGCTCACCGAAGCGGTGCAGGTACGCAATGCTTCCGATCGTCTCCGGCAGGAACAGGATGCGGTACGTGTGGCGCCGGGGCCGGTCGCTCAGCAGCCGGGCGAGATACGCCGCGATCACCGGACCGGACAGCTCGTTGTTCGCGAGCGACGGATGGCAGACGTAGGTCGAGAGCAGGACCTCGTCGGGAGAGGCGCCGGGGAGCGTGACCTCGCCAAGCTCGAGCCGGCCGGGTCCCAGATCGGCGTCGATGCAGACGTCATACTCGCCGGGGAGCAGGCGCTCTCTCACTGAGTGCTGGATGCAGAACCCCCACCGTCGCGCGTAGTAGCTCGTCCGGTACGGAATCGCGTGTGGCAGCTCCGGGATGCTGTGCAGGTGTCCCTGGAGCTCCTCCAGATCCATGCGACGCCGAACGGGCTCGCTGTAACCGACGACATGCAGGTTGCAATCGGCAAAGTCAACCACCCGGTGCCCGGCCGGATCGATGATCCACGCATCGCGGATGACCCACTCATCGGGGATCGTCCAGTCGAACACCTGCGTGCCGCTGGACCAGCGGTGGATCTCCATCGGCGTGGCGATCTCGGCGAGGATCGCAAGCGTCTCGCGTAACCCCGGACCAGTGAGGCTGCGCGCAATCGGGAACAGCCTCGTCGCGAGGCCGTGTAACTCAGGTCCGAGGCCGGCGCATTCGGCGTTCATCCGACCCGCTGCTGTACGTCCGGCAGATGCCCCCGCTCCAGCAGGAAGTCCGGATTCTCGGCGATCTGGCGTGCGGCAGTCTCGCTCACAACCCGTGCGCGCACGCCGTGGAGCATCGGCCCACGGTCGATCGCGGCGCTGCGCGTGTGACCGCCCTGTACAAGCGCCTCCCACAGCGGCAGCGCGTCGGTGACGACATCCTGCTCGAGCCGACGCACGAGGTAACTGACGCGCACCTGCCGGTGCTCGGGCCCGGCGCGCACCTCGCCTTCGAACAGCTTCGGGTATCGGTAGGGAACCTCAAGACGCTGCTCGATGTGGTGCACGAACGTGCACGCCTGGAAGCTGGCGTCGAGGAACACCAGAAGCGCATCGCGCTCGTGCAGGTAGGCGAACACGCTGTCGGGTCCGAAGCAGTCCTTGTCGCCGATTCGCATCAGCCGTTGTTCCCACGCCTCGGGAAGGCTGCCCCGGATCGCCGTGGAGAAGATCGGCTCGGGCGTCCGACGGACCCCGGGCCACACGCGGAAGCGGTCGGTGAGCCCTCCAACCGTCGAGGGGCTTTCGGCCACGTCGAACGGCTCGGAGCGGCAGAAGCTGTACGTGAACGTGGGCAGGATCATCACGCCGGCGGGGATCGCATCGACCAAGCCGCGCAGCACCGTGTCGAGCTTCTGCTCAGGCAGCCGTCCTTCGACCCGCCCGCAGCGCCGCACGTCGGAGTGCAGGAAGACCGTGTCGTCCGGCTCGGCGCCAACCTCGGCCAGCGCGACGCGAAACGCGTCCGCGCCGACCCAGCGCCGGACTGCCCCAGTTGGCACCACCGCCACAGGCTAGCGGCTACGCTTTGGCCGTGCCTAGGCCGGCGTTGACAGAACCGAGTCTCCGGCGCAGCTACGCCGAACGCCCGTGAACGAGCGGGTGGCGCTGGTCACAGGCTCGACGCGCGGGATCGGACGCGCGGTCGCCGAGGCGCTCGCGGCCTCGGGCGCGAACGTGGCCGTCCACGGCCGCGACCCGGGAGCGGCCGAGCAAGCGGCGGCGGCCATCACGGCGGCCACCGGCGCCGAAGCCTGGGGTCTCGCAGCCGACCTCGCCGATCCTTCCGCACCCGCGGCACTGGTGCGCGAGGTGCATGGTCGTCACAAGCGACTTGACGTCCTCGTCAACAACGCCGGGGTGATGGAAGATGCCCTGCTCGGCATGATCTCGACGGAGTCGGCGCAGCGCACCTTTGCGGTCAACGTGCTGGCCGCGTTGCAGACCACGCAAGCGGCCGCCCGAGCCATGCGGCGCACCGGCGGTTCGATCATCAACATCACGTCCGTGATGGGTCTTGCTGGCAACCCCGGCCAGGTCGCATACTCGGCGTCGAAGGCAGCACTCATCGGCATGACGCGCGCGGCCGCCAAGGAACTCGCGCCACACGGCATCCGTGTCAACGCTGTCGCTCCCGGGCTGATCGACACCGATCTGACGACCGCGCTCGCGCCGGAGGTCCGCGAGCGGCGCCTGGCCGGGATCCCGATGGGTCGGCCCGGACGGCCGGAAGAGGTCGCGCAGGTCGTCCTCTTCCTCGCCGGGGACGGTGCGTCGTACGTGACGGGCCAGGTCGTCGGCGTCGATGGAGCGATGATCGTCTGATGCCATCGCCGTTCCTGCTGTCCGCTGACGACAGCGTCGCGCTGATCGATGCCGAGGCCGGCGACACATGGACGCGCGCGAGACTGGCAGAGACCGTCGCGCGGGTTGCGCGCACGCTGCACAGCTCCCGCAAGGAGTTCGTGTTCTGCGCGTGCGAACGCGATGTCGGCTCGGTCGTGGGCTACCTTGCCGCGGTCGCGGCGGGTCACGCGGTCCTATTGACCGACCGAGGTGCCGACGCAGAGCTCGCCGAGGCCCTCATCGAGCGCTACCAACCGCGATGGATCCTTCAATCCGAGGGCGCGCGGGTGAGCGTGACGGAGCGAAGTCCAGATCCCGACGCGCCCGAGATCTACGAGGAGCTCACGGTCCTGCTCTCGACCTCGGGGACCACGGGAAGCCCGCGGCTCGTGCGGCTTGCCCGGCGTAATGTCGAGGCGAACGCGGCATCGATCGTCGAGTACCTCGGCATCGGCTCAGCGGAGCGCGCGATCGCGAGCCTGCCGATTCACTATTCCTACGGGCTCTCGGTGCTGAACTCACACCTCGCCGCCGGCGCGAGCATCGTGCTCACCCGCGAGAGCATCATCCGACCGCAGTTCTGGGAGCACGCGCGCACCTACGAATGCACGTCGTTTGCCGGCGTCCCGTACACCTACGCGATCCTCGAGCGAACCGGATTGCTGCGGCACCATGCCCCGCCGACGCTGCAGACGTTGACCCAGGCCGGGGGGCGCCTGGCTCCCGAGGCCGTGATCGAGCTTCACGACCTGATGGCATCCCGGGGCGGGCGCCTGTTCGTCATGTACGGCCAGACAGAGGCGACGGCACGAATCTCCTACGTCCCCCCCGATGCGCTGCCCGGCAAGGCGGGAACCATCGGGATCCCGATTCCGCGCGGCGAGCTGCGCGTCGACGACGGCGAGCTCGTCTACCGCGGACCGAACGTGATGCTTGGCTACGCGCAGGAGCGCGCCGACCTCGCGTTGGGCGATGAGCTCCGCGGCGAGCTTCGGACGGGTGATCTCGGCCGCGTCGACGAAGACGGCTTCTTCGTGATCACCGGACGTTCGGCACGGATCGCGAAGGTCTTCGGCCTGCGGATCAACCTCGACGAGGTCGAGGCGGCGGCACGGCAGTACGGCACGGTCGCGGCGCTCGACGGGGGCGACGCCGTACGCCTGTTCGTCGAGGGCGCCGGCGCGGACCCGGCCGAGATCCGGTCCCGGCTGGCAACGCGCATGCACGTCAACCCACATGCGTTCGATGTCCGCGCGATCGAAACTCTGCCAACCCGCGCGTCGGGCAAGATCGACTACGCCGCGCTCGAGGTCGGCGATGCCGGCTGACGACGTTCTCGCGATCCCACAGTACGCCGTGCCGCAGGAGCGCAAGGAAGAGCTGCTGCTCGAGCGGGCGCTCGAGCTGACCGAGCACCACCGCGCGGCGTGCCCCCCCTACGCGCGCATCCTCGCAGCGACGGGCTACGACCCCGGATCCGTGTCCTCGCTCGCCGACGTGCCAAGCGTCCCCATCGGGCTGTTCAAGACACACCGGCTGTCGAGCATCGCGCCGGAGGCGGTCTTCAAGGTCGTCACGTCGTCTGGCACCACCGGTGCCCAGGTGAGCAGGATCGAGCTCGACCGCGCTGCGGCGATCGAGCAAACGCAGGCGCTTGCAAGCATCATGACGCACTGGCTCGGTCACGCCCGGCTGCCGATGATCGTGGTGGACGCCAAGGAAACGCTGCGCAGCCGGGACACCCCCAGCGCCCGCAGCGCCGGTATCGTCGGCATGGCGACGTTCGGCCGCGACCTGCTGTACGCGCTCGACGAGGACATGTCGCTGCGACGTCCTGCGCTGCACGAGTGGCTTGCGCGCCATGCGGGATCACCGGTGCTGCTGTTCGGCTTCACGTTCATGGTCTGGCGATACTTCGCAGGGTCGCTCGAGCCCGGCGAGGTCGACCTCAGCGCGGGCATCCTGGTTCACAGCGGCGGGTGGAAGAAGCTCGCTGACGAGGCCGTCGACGACGGTGGATTCCGGGCGAAGCTGGCGGAGCTGACCGGTCTGCAGCGCGTCCACAACTTCTACGGGATGGCCGAGCAGATCGGGACGGTGTTCGTGCAATGCGAGGAGGGTCAGCTCCACGCCCCCAATGCCGCCGACGTGATCATCCGTGACCCGTTGACGTGGCATCCGGCGCGCACAGCCGAGAGCGGCATCGTGCAGGTGCTGAGCATCCTGCCGAAGAGCTACCCGGGCCATTCCCTGTTGACCGAGGACCTCGGGCGGATCGTCGCAATCGACGACTGCCCGTGCGGTCGGCTCGGCAAGACGCTGTCGATCGAGGGGCGTGTGCCGAAGGCGGAGCTGCGCGGCTGCAGCGACACCCACACCGAGCTCTCGGCAGCGGTCGGCACATGATCGTCACGGAGCTCGTCCCGGAGCCCCAGAGTGTCCCGATGGTCGACGTGCTCGAGCGCCTGCGGCGGCCTGTCGATGAAGCCGGCGGCGCCTTCTCCGATCTGCGCCTGGCCTTCAGTGACGACGTGTCCAGAGCGATCCTGCGACGACCGGACGTTCGAGCCCACCCGGAGCTGGTCGCACTGGCCTTCTTCTTGCGTCGCAGCGCCGTGACGAGGTTGGCCCGCGACTTCGCTGAGCTGGTTGGCGCCACGCAGTTGCGGGCACCGCTCGGGCTGGCATTCCACGTCCCTCCGACGAACGTGGACACGGTCTTCGCGTACTCGCTGCTCCTCTCTTTGCTGGTCGGCAACCGGAACGTTGTTCGACTCTCGCCTGCCGCCGGCCCCGAGGCGCGGCTGCTGGTCGAGATCATCGGCGCGGTGCTCCGACGTCCCGACTACGGAGCCTTGCTGGCCGAGACGGCGATCATCTCCTACGGTCACGAGCCCGAGCCCACCGCCGCCGCGTCGCTCGTCGCCGACGTCCGTGTCATCTGGGGCGGCGACGACACTGTGGCGACGATCCGCTCCGTGCCGTTGCAGCCGGGCGCGCGCGAGGTGGCATTCGCTGACCGCTTCTCGTTCGCCGCAGTCGACGCCGAGGCCTTCGAGCGCGCGTCGGTCCACGAGCGCCGCGCCGCTGCCCGCGGACTCTTCAACGACACTTATCCGTTCGATCAACGCGGCTGCTCCTCGCCGCGGCTCGCGGTCTTCGTCGGGCCGCCTGCGGCAGCACGCCGCGCTGCCGAGGGGCTCTTCACAGACCTTGCGGCAGAGGTCAGCCGTCGGGGGTACCGCCTCGACACGGGGGCGGTCCTCGCCAGAGAGACGTTCGCGTACGGTGCGCTGATCGACAGACCGGTCGCGGAGCTGCGCCGGCTCGGCAACGAGCTCACCGTGCTCCGACTCACCAGTCTCAACGGTTTCGACCGCACGCACCCAGGCGCAGGCCTGTTCTTCGAGGCGGCAGTCGATGACCTCGGCTCGCTCGTCGAGTTCGTCACGGGCAAGGATCAGACGCTTTCGTATTTCGGATTCTCGGCCGGGGAGCTTGAGGGGTTCGCCCAGGCCCTGCGCAGCCGGGGCCTCGATCGGATCGTCCCGTTGGGCGAGGCGCTCGCGTTCGGCCGCTACTGGGACGGCCACGACCTGCTCGCCGACCTCACCCGCGTGATCGCCCTCGGAGGCGGATAGTGCTACGTTTCCGCGATCTCTCCAAGTGACGCAGAGCGCGCCTCCCGGTCCGCCTTCTACGAGCACTACCGGACCTCGCCGATTCCGGCGGAGCAGCAGCTTGAGAACCTGGGGCTGTTCCTCAGCCGCCAGTCGCTCTCACGGATCCTGTTCTTCCAGGAGCTGTATCGCTTCGTCGTCGACGTGCCCGGCGTGCTGATGGAGTTCGGCGTTCGCTGGGGGCACACACTGGCGGTGCTCACAAACCTCCGCGGGATCTACGAGCCGTTCAACTACCCGCGCAAGATCATCGGCTTTGACACCTTCGCGGGGTTTCCGTCAGTCCATGAGCTCGACGGCACGACGCCGTCCGTCGGTGGCTATGGCGTCACGGAAGGCTACGAGACCTACCTCGACACAGTCCTCGACTATCACGAGCATGAGAACCCGATCAGCCATCTGAGGAAATACGAGCTGGTCAAGGGAGACGTCACCGTCACTGTCCCCGAGTACCTCGAGCGCAATCCGCAGACGATCATCGGATTCGCCTACTTCGATCTCGATCTGTATGAGCCGACCCGCGACTGCCTGACCGCGATCAAACCTCACCTGACGAAAGGCAGCGTGCTCGGGTTCGACGAGCTGAATCATCCGGACTTCCCCGGAGAGACCGCCGCCCTCAGAGAGGTCTTCGGCCTCGACCGACACCAGTTGCGGCAGTCGCGCTTCCATCCGTTTGGCTCGTATCTGATCGTGGACTAGTGTCGAACGACGATCTCCGTGCCGCGTTCATCGCCGGCCTCGCTCTGCCGCCTGACACCGAGGTCGAGGGACTTGCCTACAGCGAGCATCCCAACTGGGACTCGGTCGGCCATATGGCACTCGTCGCGGAAATCGAGGACCGCTTCGACATCATGCTGGACACAGACGACGTCCTTGCGATGAGCAACTACCAGGTCACCGCTGAGATCTTGCGTCGTTACGGCGTGGACGTCTGATGTCAGATGGCGTGGCGATCGCCAGCCGGCACCGGTCTGTGCGCGCGATGACGGAGATCGTCTTCAGTCGGCTGCGCGAGGAAGACCTCGATCTCGTTCGCCGGTGGCGCAGCCGAGCGGATATCGAGCAGTGGATGTACTCACCCGGTCCAACCGACGCGGACGCACAACGTCGTTGGTTCCAACGCGTGCGACGCGATCCGAACTCACTTCACTGGGTCATACGGACCGACAGCGTTCCGGTCGGCGTGATCCACCTCGAGATCGAACCTCGACACCGTCGTGCGTCGATCGGCTACTACCTGGGCCGGGCCGAGCTCCTGCCAATCGGGGGGCTTGTGATGGCCTACACGCTCAACTATGCCTTCGCACGAGATGATCTTGCGCTCCGCAAGATCGTCGGGGAGGTTTTCGCCGACAACCGCCGTGTGCTGCGCCTGCACGAGCTGCTCGGCTATCGCGTCGTCGGCACACTCCGCGACCACGCTCTCAAACAGGACGGCTGGCACGATGTCGTCGTTTTCGAGATCATGCGAGAACAGTGGGACCAGATGCGGAGCCGCCTTGGTCGCTACGTCGCGCCGTTCGAGTGACCCCGGTCGAGCTGCATCGCAGCGAGCACGCGCAGCGCGCCGTTGCCGTCGATCAGCGCGCTCCCGCGGCGTGAGAGCTCGGCCCGGCGCGGAGCGTCGTCCGCGAGGGCGGCGACCGCGGCGCCGATGGCCGCAGCGTCCAGATCAGCATGCCAGCCGAGACACACCGCGAGGCCGTCGCGCGCGAGAGCTTCGCCGCCCGGCCGCTGGTTGTCCGCGAGCACAATCGCGATCTGCGGCGTGCCAACGCGAGCCAGTTCCCACGACGTGCCCCCGGCAGCGGACACGGCGATGTCGCCCCACGCGAGCCGTTCGGGCATGTTCCGGACGTCAGCCGCGACCTCGACGGAGTGCGGACATACCGCGGCAGCGGCGTCCAACGTCGCCCGGTGGGGATTCGCCTCGCCGACGATGAGCAGGACCTCCAACGGCCCGGGCACGGTCGCGAGGCCGTTCAGGACCCGCGTCGACACGTTGTCGGGATCGCTGCCGCCAAGCGTCACCACGATCCGGCGCGCGCGTGGCGGCACGGCGTGACGCAGCGCCTGCCATCGGCGGAACTCGGCGCGCAGCATCGCGAACCGCGCGCCCAGGAGCAGTCGAGTCGCTGGATGCCGATCGTGGTACAGCGCCTCGTCGGCGCCGGGGTTGGCATTCAACAGCAGGTCGGCGGAGATCCGGCTCGCGTGGCCGTGGTCGTCGAGCGCGAGGACCCGCGGGCCGCGCCCGACAATCGCCGCCTGAAAGTCGCCATCGAAGGCGTATCCGTCGAGCACGATCCAGGTTGCACCGACAGCGCGGGCGACCGCGAGCGTTTCCTGGACGTCGTCGTCGGAGCCGGGTGCCGCCGCCAGTGAGCGCACATCGGCGCCGGTCTCGGCAGCCCGTGACGAGAATCGGATGGGTGGCCGGGACATCAGGAATGTCGCGCCGCCGGCTGAGCGTTCCGCGTAGGCCTGGACGAGTGACAGGCAGCGCATCGCGTGTCCCATCCCGATCGCCACCGACGCGTCTGCACGAACCAGCAGCGCACGCTCCGTCACGCAGCGGCGTCCTTCTGAACGATGTGCGCGTTCATCGCTGCCAGCTCGGGATGGCGACGGACGTACGTGATCACGTCCGCCACCGGCAGCTGGCGCTCCGCCAGCGCAAGCTCGTCGTAGAGGCGACGCACCATCGCCAGGTCGTCGGCCGTGTCCACCGTCCAGCGCAGGTCCGGCGCCTCAAAAGGCCGGCGGACGCTGTGCAGCGCGAAGAGGTCAGCGCGCTCGCTCGTGCAGAACCATGTCACGTGCTCGCGCGCCGGGGGCGATGTCGCCATCCGCGCGACACGCTCCAGGACGTCGGCCCAGAGCGCCTCGCTGTCGAGTCCCCGAGGCAGGTGCCGTTCGAGCGTGTTCGACGCGTAGTCGTGCGTCCCGCGCCGCTGCTGCAGCGCCGCGGCGACCGCATCGGTCTCGACGGGGTCGATCAGCGGGCAGTCGGCGGTCACGCGCACGACGAGCTCGGCCCTCGCCTCGCGGACCGCACCCACGTAGCGGGCGAGCACATCGTGCTCGCTCCCTCGATACCACCGCAACCCCAACCGCCTGGCGAGATCCACGAGCGGATCGTCCTCGGGGTTAGTGGTCACAGCGAGAATCACATCGTCGACCGCCACACAACGGACCAACCGCTCGAGCTGACGCTCGAGCATCGGCCGACCGGCGAGATCCATCAGCACCTTGCCCGGCAGCCGCGTGGAGGTCATCCGCGCCTGAACGACGATCGCCCCGCTCATCGGCCGATTCTGGCATGCAGCCGCCGAGGCTGACCATACACTGTGTGCGCTCTCGCTCCTCACGACCCGATCGGACGATGGATCTCAACGGCAAGACCGTGCTCGTCACCGGCGCGACCGGCTCATTTGGCACCGCGTTCATGCGTGCAGTGCTCGAGCGCTATGACGTCGAGGCGATCCGCGCATTCAGCCGTGACGAGCTCAAGCAGAGCGAACTTGCACTCGCCGTCGATGACCACCGGATACGCCTCCTGCTCGGCGATGTCCGCGACCTGGAACGTCTGCGCCTCGCGACGCGCGGAGTTGACGTGATCATCCACGCGGCCGCGCTCAAGCAGGTTCCGGCCTGCGAGTAC
Source organism: Solirubrobacteraceae bacterium (assembly GCA_035524415.1). Classification (GTDB taxonomy): domain Bacteria; phylum Actinomycetota; class Thermoleophilia; order Solirubrobacterales; family Solirubrobacteraceae; genus Palsa-465. The sequence continues at coordinate 47,115 of DATKOY010000001.1, forward strand.
AACCCGTTTGAGGCGGTGCAGACGAACGTCATCGGCACTCAGAACGTGATCTCGGCCGCGCTGGACAACCAGGTCTCCTTGACCGTCGCGCTGTCCACCGACAAGGCGGTCAACCCGGTCAACCTCTACGGTGCGACGAAGCTGTGCGCCGAGAAGCTCGTGGCGCAGGCCGGTGCCTACGCGGGCGCAACACCGGCGCGGTTCGCCTCGGTGCGCTACGGCAACGTCGTGGGAAGCCGCGGCAGCGTCGTGCCGATCTTCAGGCAGCAAGCGGCGACGGGTCGGATCACGATCACCGACGAGCGGATGACCCGCTTCTGGATCACACTTCCGGAGGCCGTCGAGTTCGTGCTGAGCTGTATCCCGCTCATCCGCGGCGGCGAGACGTTCGTCCCCAAGATCCCGTCGATGCGGCTCCTCGACATGGCGGCAGCTCTCGCGCCCGACGCCGAGTGCACAGTCACCGGCATCCGGCCGGGCGAGAAGCTGCACGAAGTGCTCCTGACGGAGGACGAGGCACGTCATTCCTACGACATGGGTGACCGATACATGATCATGCCGCACCGGCTCGAGCCCGCAGAACCACGCGGCCAGCCGCTGCCCGACGGCTTCCGCTACGGCTCCGACACGAATGAGCAGTGGCTGAGCCCGGACGATCTTCGCGACATCGCCGAGCGCCTTGGTCCCACCCGCCGTGGGAGCGATCGCATCGGCGGCAACGGATGAGCGGCGGCTCGGATGAAGCTTGGCCGCCATCCGGTGGGACCCGGACACAAGCCGCTGATCGTCGCTGAGCTCTCGGCAAACCACAACGGCTCGCTCGAGCGCGCTCTGGCCGTTGTCGATGCGGTCGCCGCCGCCGGCGCGCACATGCTCAAACTTCAGACCTACACGGCGGACACGATGACGCTCGACATCGATCGGCCCGAGTTCAGGATCGAGGCCCCGGGAAGCCTCTGGCAGGGGCGAACGCTGTACGACCTCTATCAGGAGGGGTCGACGCCCTGGGAGTGGCATACGGCGATCGCCGATCGCTGCCACAGGCACGGCCTCGACTGGTTCAGCAGCCCATTCGACGCCACGGCCGTCGACCTGCTCGAGCGACTGGATGCACCCGCGTACAAGATCGCATCGTTTGAGATCGTCGATCTGCCACTGATTCGCCGGGTCGCGCGCACCCGCCGACCGATCGTGATCTCGACCGGAATGGCGACGCTCTGCGAAATCGACGCGGCGGTCACAGCGGCGCGCGAGGCCGGCTGCAGCGACGTGATCCTGCTGCAATGCACGAGCACCTACCCGGCCACGCCGGCGAACTCAAACCTGGCGACGATCCCGCATCTCGCCGAGACCTTCGGCTGCCCGGTCGGCCTCTCCGACCACACCCTCGGAATCGGGGTCCCGCTCGCCGCCGTCGGTCTCGGTGCGGTCCTGATCGAGAAGCATGTCACGCTGAGCCGCGCTGACGGAGGTGTCGACGCAGCATTCTCGCTCGAGCCCGGCGAGCTTGCTGAACTCGTCCGAAGCAGCGAGCGTGCCTGGCAGGCCGTCGGGACCGTTCGGTACGGACCACTGGAGGATGAACGCCCCAGCCTCGCACACCGGCGTTCGCTGTACGTGACGCGCGACATGCGTGCCGGGGATGTGCTCACCCTGGACAACGTCCGCGCGATCCGACCCGCAGGCGGGCTCCCACCGCGGTTTCTGGACGACCTGCTTGGTCGGCGCGTCGGCCGCGACATCCAGCGCGGCACACCGGCAAGCTGGGATCTCCTCTCTCCCGAGTGAGCGGCGCCGCCGCATGCGCCCGGTCGGTCAGACGCGAGCCATCGTCACGCGCCTATCCAGCGCGATCCGCACCTCCCGACCAACGCGGATGACGTCCTCGTCTCGCATCGTGGGAAAGATCGGCAGCGACAGCGCCTGCTCGTAGTAGGCCTGCGCGGCAGGCAGAGCCTCCATCGAGTAGCCCATCGATCGATAGAGCCGGTGGGCGGGAATCGGTATGTAATGCAGCTGAGCTCCGATCCCCGCAGCTCGGAGGTGGTCGTAGACGAGGCGGCGACGGACAGGACCTTCAAGGAAGCGGACGACGAACAGGTGGTAGGCATGCCGCTCGCCGGTTGGCGCCTCGAGCGGAAGCTGGAGTTGCTCGAGCCCGCCGAGCAACTCTCGATACGCGGCAGCGATGGCATTTCGAGCGGCGATGAATTGATCAAGACGGGCGAGCTGCTGCAGGCCGAGCGCACACTGGAAATCGGTAATCCGATAGTTGAACCCCAGGGTCTCGATCTCGTAGTGCCACCCTCCGTGCATCACGCTATTGGGGTCCTCGCGTCGACGGATGCCGTGCGTGCGAAACGTGCGCAGCGCATCGGCCAGGTGATCGCTTTCCGTCGTCACCATTCCGCCCTCCCCGGTGGTCATCGCCTTCACGGGGTGAAAGCTGAACGTCGTCATATCCGCGAGTCCGTCTCCGCCAACTGGACGACCGCGGCGCAATCCACCGAGAGCATGACATCCGTCCTCGATCACGATCAGCCCATCGCGCCGCGCGGGCTGCAGCGGTGCGAGGTCGATCGGAAGCCCGGCGAGCGAGACGGCCACACACGCCTTGGTCCGCCCTGACCGTGCAGTGCGCAGCGCCGCCGCGCAATCCAGGTTGCCACTCCGGGGGTCGATGTCGCTGAAGACCGGCCGCGCGCCGACGAACAGGGCGCAGTTGGACGACGCAACGAAACTGATCGGTGTGCTCAGCAGTTCGTCTCCGGGACCCAGCCCGGCCGCGCTCGCAGCGGCGTGCAAGGCTGCGGTCCCATTTGCGAACGCGACGGCGTGACGCGCTCCGACCTGTTCGGCGAAGGCGCGCTCGAACGCGTCGACCCGCGGCCCCTGGGTGAGAAATGGATCGGTGAGGCAGGAGGCAACAGCCGCGACATCGGCCTCGTCGATCGTTTGACACCCGTAGGGAATGAAGTCAGACAAGGCGGAGACTCTATCGACGGCCCTACTGCGCCACGGCGAACGCGACGGTGTCGACGTCGGTCATCGTCGAGCACTGCAGGTACCAGCGGTAGGGCACGCCGAGGCTCGCGATGAAGTCCGGGATCACGACGAGATCGTCGGGCTTGTGGTAGCAGGCGATCGCGAGACGCGGCCGGTGCGAGCGGATCGTCTCGGCCGCGCCCTCGAGCACGCCGAGGTCCGCGCCCTCGACGTCGACCTTGAGGAAATCGACGCGGGGAAGGCCGCCCGCGGCGACGAGCGCGTCGATGCTCTGGATCGGAAGCTCGATCATCCGCCGCTGCGGGTCATCCGGCGCCTGCGCCTGCATCGTCGCGCCGGCGGCGACGACGTCGGGAATCCACACGCGCTCTCCGGGAACAGCTCCGAGTGGGTCCGGCCAGACGGTGATCCGCGGTGCAAGCCCCGGGTTGAGCGACAGGTTGTGGTCGAGCAGCCGGCGGTTGCCGGGCGTCGGCTCAAACGTGTGCACGTGGCCCGATGGACCCACGACGTGCGCCAACCACAGTGCCGTGTCACCCCAGCACCCTCCTGCATCGACCACCACGTCGCCGGGACGCGGAGCGGCGGCGGCGGCCGGATCGCGGTAGGCGTACTGGGAGAAGATCATCGTCGAGGCGAGCGGCAGCGGCGGCCCGATCGCCTGGATCGGCAGGCCAAGCCCGCTGAAGTCGTAGTGGTGCAGCTGCCATTCCATCGGCAGGCCGGCCAGGCGCGCAACGGTCGGCGCAACCATCGCCCGCGCGCTGAGGCCGATCACCGCCTGTCGGTAGGCCTGGGGTTCAAGCTGCAGCCGCACGTGCGCGGGACCGAGTGCGCGGTATGCGAGCCAGCGCAGGAACAGTTCCCGGCTCTCCGCGTCCCCGATGGCCTCCCAGAAGGTCCCGCATCGCTCGAGCACGTCGAGCTGGACCGACAGCCGCTCGCCGAACGTGTCCGTCGCGGGCAGTTCGCGCCCCCACGGCTCGAACAGGTAGTCGACGTTGTCGGCGAGGTGCGTCGCGCGCGCGTCGGCGACGATCTGGAGAAACCGGGCGCGGCGTTCGTCATCCGGCAGCTGCCGGGCCGGTCGATCGTCGATCCGCAGCTGCGCCGCGCGGAGATTCTCGGCAGCCTCGGCATAGTCCGGATGCAGCCGGACGAGCGCGCGCAGGAGGTCGACGGCTTCCCGCGGATCTCCTTCGCGGTCGGCAAGGACGGCAAGATCGTTGAGGATCTCGGGATCGAGCGCTGCTCGGACGGCGTCGCGCAAGACCGCAAGGGCCTCGCCGGACGCTCCCTGTGCAAGCAGCGCGAGCGCGCGTTCGTGCGCCGTCGTCGTTCCTGCTCCCATGCCCGGATGATCGGCCGCTGCGACGGGCGCTTGACCTGACCGACGGGTTAAGCGCGCGCACGAGTGGCCGAATACCTGGGAAGGCGATGAGCTACACCGACGCCGTCACCCGGATCAGCCAGATCGAAGCGCAGATCACCGCGGTCAGCGGCGCGTTCACGCCCGCGTCGGCGGCCTCGGCGACGCAGGCTGGGGCGACCGCGGGCACCTCCACCGCAGTCTCGTCGAACTTCGCCTCGACGCTCGCCCAGGCGCAGGCCTCGTCGGGGATCGGCCAGACCGCCGTCGGCACCGGCGGCTCGACGTCGCTGCCGCCGAAGGCGGCGAGCCTGCTGACGAGCTCACAGCAGCAATTCGCCGCACGGCTCGCGGCCGACACCGGGCTTGATCCCGGCGTCATCACTGCCTGGATGCTGGCCGAGGAGTCGGACGGTGCCGCGCAGTCGCGTCAGGCCGCGAACAACAACGATTGGCTCAACATCGGCTACACCGACAGCGGCACGTACGGGGCCGGTGCCTCGGTGTGGAACGACCCGATCACGGCCGCCGACGCGACCGCGGGCTGGCTGAAGGGGCAGGACACGATTCCGGGGTACGGCACCGCCTCCGCTGGGGTCCAGGCGGTGCTGTCGACCGCGGGCCAGGCGCCGGCTGCTCAGATCGCCGCGCTGCAGCAGTCAGGCTGGGCATCGAGCGGGTATCCCGACCTGCCGGGCCTCTACCAGCAGGTGATGAGCTGATCGGCTCCGGAGCGGGTAGGTCTCAACCCCCACCCAGCGGCGGTCGATCAGAGATACAGGATGTCGCGCGTTCGCAAACCGGTCCGGGCCGCCTCAGCTCGCCGCAGCCGCGTGCGATCGGCGCGTGCGCTCGAGCGGGCCCGAGCGGAGCTCGCGCAAGAGCGCCAGCGGATCCGGGCGTTCCTCGAGACCACCCCGGACCAGGTCTACTTCAAGGATCGCGAGAGCCGCTTCCTCAGGATCTCCGCATCGCAGGCGAAGCACCTCGGGTTCGCACGCGCGGAGGACGCGATCGGCAAGACTGACTTCGACGTGTTCTCCTACGAGCACGCGCGCCGGGCGTTCGAGGATGAGCGGGAGATCATCCGCACCGGCAAGCCGATTGTCGGCGTCGAGGAGTGCGAGACGTTTCCCGACGGATCCGAACGCTGGGTGTCGACGAACAAGATGCCGCTGCGCGACGACCGAGGCGCGATTATCGGCACGTTCGGGATCTCACGCGACATCACCGAGCGGGTGGTGCTCGAGCGCGAGCGCGAGCACCTCGAGCTCGAACGGCGGGTGTCGCAGCGGCTCGAGGCCGTGGGGCAGCTGGCGTCGGGAATCGCCCACGAGATCAACACGCCGATGCAGTACGTCGGAGACTCGGTGACGTTCCTGCACAGCGCGATCGACGATCTGATGACGCTGATGGGGACCTATCGCGAGCTGCTCTGCAGCGACGAGCCAATCAGCCGCGACGCGCGCCTGCGGCGCATGGCGATCGCCGAGCAGAACGCGGATCTCGAGTATCTCCAGCAACGCATCCCGACCGCGTTCGTGCGCACCGTCGACGGGATCGGCCGCGTCACCTCGATCGTCAAGGCGATGAAGCGCTTCTCGCACGCGTCCAGTGCCGGGCCGGTGCCGGCAGACCTCGGCGACGCGATCCAGACGACGCTCGCGGTCTGCCGCAACGAGTACAAGTACGTCGCGGACGTCGATCTCGCGTTGGGGGACGTGCCGCTCGTCACGTGCATCATCGGCGAGATCAATCAGGTGTTGTTGAACGTCATCATCAACGCCGCCCACGCGATCGAGGAGCGCGTCGGCGGATCCGATGAGCGCGGCACCATCCGGATCGCGACGTACGTCGATGGACCTGACGCCGTGATCGAGGTTGGCGACGACGGCGTCGGAATCCCACCCGAGCTGCAGGACCGAATCTACGAGCCGTTCTTCACGACCAAGGAGATCGGACGCGGCAGCGGCCAGGGTCTGGCGCTCGTCCGGACCACGATCGAGCAGCACGCGGGTTCGATCGTCTGCGAGTCAGAGCCCGGGCACGGCACGACGTTCACGCTGCGGCTGCCGCTGGGCCCGCCGTCCGCGACGCGCGGTGCTGCCCGGCCCGCCCGCTAAGGCTCCCAATCGGCCGCGTGGCCCAATGAGGCGCTCTTCAGCACCTTGAGCGACAGCAGTGCGCACTTCATCCGCGTCGCCGAGATATCGATCCCGAGCAGGTCGAGCACGAACGAGCGGTCGAGCGCGAGCAGGTCCTGGACCCGCATCCCCTTGACCTCGTCGGACGCCATCGAGGCCGCCGCCTGGGAAATCGCGCAACCGTGGCCCGAGAACGCGACCCCGGTGATCGTCCCCTCGTCGTCCACCGCGAGCTGGACCCGCAGCTCGTCACCGCACAGCGGGTTGAGATCCTGCGCCTCGACATCCACGTGCTCGAGCTCGCCCCAGTTGTGGGGGCGCTTGTAGTGGTCGAGGATGTTCTCGCGGTAGAGGTCGTCCATGCGTCCTCAGCTTAGCGTGCGCGACAGAGCCGCCAGCGGGCTTTGCCGATGCTAAACTAATGCTTGCCAGCAAGCAACTATCTGGGGATTTATGACGACGTCAGCAGCAGCGCTCGATGTGGACACCGCCGCTCGGCTGCGGGCGGTCATCGGCCGGATGTCGCGCCGGTTGCGCCCGACCGCGTCCGGGACCGCCGCCGGCCTGACCCCGACCCGCATCTCGGTGCTGTTGCACGTCGCTCGTCGCGGGTCGCTACGGCTGTCCGAGCTCGCCGCCGACGAGGGGCTAAATCCGACGATGCTCTCGCGGGTCGTCGCCGACCTCGCCGATTCCGGTCTGCTCGAGCGGGTCAGCGATCGTGGCGATCGTCGCGCCGCGTGGGTGAAGGTGACACCCGCCGGCAAGCGCCTGGCCGAGCGGATGCGCCGCGAGCGCACGGACGCGCTGTACCTCGCGCTCGCCGGCCTGCCCGACGAGGACCGTGCTCTGATCGAGCGCGCGCTGCCGGCCCTCGAGCAGCTCGGCGAGCACCTCCGGGAGCGCGGCGGATGACCCGCGCGCTCAACGCCGGCCGGGTGACGTTCGCAGCGTTGTCCGTTCCGAACTATCGCCTGTACTACGGCGGCCAGGCGATCTCGTTGATCGGGACGTGGATGCAGATGACCGCCCAGTCCTGGCTCGTGCTGTCGCTCACGCACTCCGGCGCCGCCCTGGGCGGGATCATCGCGTTGCAGACGATCCCGGTGTTGCTGCTCGCGCCGTATGGCGGCGTCATCGCCGACCGCGTCGACAAGCGCAGGCTGATGGTCGCGCTGCAGAGCGCGATGGGCGTCCAGGCGCTGATCCTCGGGATCCTCACGATCAGCGGAGCCGTGCAGGTGTGGGAGATCGGCGTGCTCGCCTGCGTGCTCGGCCTCAACAACGCGTTCGAGAACCCAGCTCGTCAGTCGTTCATGATGGAGATGGTCGGTGCCGACCATCTGCGCAACGCCGTCAGCCTCAACTCGGTGCTCGTCAACGTCGCGCGGACGATCGGCCCGGCCGTCGCCGGCCTGCTGATCGCGACCGCCGGCGAGGGCGTCTGCTTTCTCGTCAATGCCGCCAGCTTCATCGCCGTCGTTACCTCGCTGTTGCTGATGGACCGCTCCCAGCTGCGCCCGTCCCCGCCCGCGGCGCGGGCTCCGGGACAGCTCCGGGAGGGACTGCGGTACGTGCGCGGTGACCGGGACCTCTGGATCCCGCTGCTGATGATGGCCGCGGTCGGCTGCCTCACCTACGAGTTTCAGGTCACGCTGCCGGTGATGGCAAGCCGTGGACTTGACGCCGGCGCCAAGGGGTTTGGGTTCATGACCGCGGCGATGGGCGTGGGCGCAGTCGTCGGCGGCCTGCTGATCGCGGCCCGGGGCAAGACCGGGCTGCGGCCGCTGGTCGTTGCCGCGACGGGCTTCGGTCTCGCAATGGCGCTCGCGGCGGCCGCGCCGACGCTCGGCTTCGAGCTCGTGACGCTCGCGTTCGCCGGCGGCGCGAGCATCACGTTCATGTCGACCGGCAACTCGACGCTACAGCTCGCGGCCGAGCCGGCAATGCGTGGCCGCGTGATGTCGCTCTGGTTCGTGGCCTTCCAGGGCTCGACGCCGATCGGCGGGCCGATCGTCGGAGCCCTGATGGGCGTGCTTGGGGCGCGCGCCGGCCTCGGGCTCGGCGCGGTCACCTGCATGATCGTCGCGGTGGCAGGAGCGATCGCCCTGTCGGCGCGGCGCGAGCGCCGGTCAGTCGAGCTGCAGGACGCGGCGGACGGTGTGGAGCCCGTCGATCAGCCGCCCCACGTCCGTGGGCGTGTTGTGCACGGCGAAGGACGCTCGCGTCGTCGCCGATACGCCAAGGTTGCGCATCAGCGGCTGCGCACAATGGTGACCCGCCCGGACGCAGACTCCGCCGCGCCCGAGGATCTCGCCGATGTCGTGCGGATGAGCGCCGTCAAGCGAGAACGAGACGAGCGCACCGCGGTCGGCGGCCGCAGGCGGGCCGTGGATCGTTAGGCCAGGGATCTCCGCGACGAGCCGCTCGAGCGTCTCGGCGACAAGCGCCTCCTCGTGCGCGCGGATCTGCTCGATGCCGAGCGCCCGGATCCACTGAACCGCTGCACCCAGCCCGATCGCCTCGGCGATCTGCGAGGTGCCGGCCTCGAACTTCCACGGCAGGTCGGCCCAGGTGGAGTGGTTGGCGTCGACCCTGCGGATCATGTGACCGCCGCCGATGAAAGGGGGCATCTCCTCGAGCATCGCCCGGCGGCCGTGAAGCACGCCGATCCCGGTGGGCCCGTACGCCTTGTGGCCCGTCCACGCGTAGAAGTCCGCGTCGAGCTCGCGTAGGTCGACCGGCAGCTGCGGTACCGCCTGAGTCCCGTCGACCATCACCACTGCGCCGGCGTCGTGCGCGCGGCGGGCGATCTCGGCGATCGGGTTGATCGTGCCGACGACGTTGGAGACGTGGACGACCGCGACCAGCTTCGGCCGGCGTGCGAGCAGCGCGTCGAGGGCGTCGAGATCGAGCTGCCCGTCGGCGAGCACCGGCACGTACGCGAGCTCGGCGCCGCGGTCCTGGCACAGGAGCTGCCACGGCACGATGTTCGAGTGGTGCTCCATCTCGGTGAGCACGACGAGGTCGCCGCGAGCGACGTTGTCCCGTCCCCACGTGTACGCGACGAGGTTGATCGCCGCTGTCGCGTTCGCGGTGAAGATCGTCTCTTCGGGCGTCGAGCGCAACCAGTCGGCGATCCGCTGGCGCGCGCCCTCGTAGAGGTCGGTCGCCTCGATTGCCAGCGGGTACACGCCACGATGAATCGAGGCCCGCGACTCCGTGTAGTAACGCGTCATCGCGTCGATCACGGGCTGCGGCGTCTGCGACGTCGCGCTCGAGTCCAGGTACGTGATCGGATAACCGTCGATCACGCGGCGGAGCACCGGGAACGCGCCGGCCACATCGCGCAGCGCGCCGACGGTGGTACTCATGCCGCGGCTCCGAGCCCCTCCGTGATCCATCCGTAGCCCTTCGCCTCGAGTTCGTCGACGAGCTCCGGACCGCCCTCCTTTACGATCCGCCCCTGGTACATGACGTGCACGTGGCTCGGCTGCACCAGATGCAGGATCCGCTGGTAGTGCGTGATGATCAGGACGCCCATGTCGGGGCCCGCGACCGCGTTGACGCCATTGGCGACGACCCGCAGGGCGTCGATGTCGAGGCCGGAGTCGGTCTCGTCGAGGATCGCCATCTCGGGGCGCTGCAGCGCCAGCTGCAGGATCTCCATCCGCTTCTTCTCACCGCCGGAGAAACCCTCGTTCAGGTAGCGCGTCGAGAACTCCCGCGGCACGTTGGTCAGCTTCATCGCTGCCTCAACCGTCTGGCGGAATTCCTTCAGCGGGATCGGCTCCTCGCCGGCCGCCTCGCGGTGGGCGTTGAGCACCGTCCGCAGGTACTTCGTGACGGTCACACCGGGCACCGCGACCGGGTACTGGAACGCCATGAACAGGCCCATCCGGGCGCGCTCGTCGGGCTCCGCCTCGGTGATGTCCTCGCCCTTGAACAGGATCTGTCCCTCGGTCACCTCGAGGTTGGGATGACCCATGACCGCGTTGGCCAGGGTCGACTTGCCGGAGCCGTTGGGGCCCATCAGCGCGTGGATCTGGCCCTTGTCGACGGACAGGTCGAGCCCGCGCAGGATGTCCTTCTCACCGGCTCGAACGTGAAGGTTTCGGATCTCTAGGTCTGCCATTTTCTTCGGTCTCTCGTTGTCGCTTTTCAGGCCACCGCTTCAGGACACCGCGGTGGGATTTCAGGCCACCGCGGTGGGCAGCGGCTCAGGCTCACGTTCATTGCGACGCGAGAACTCGACCAGGTCGGCCAGCGTCGTCATCTGCAGCGAGCGGATGATCCCGCCCTGGACGCGCATCCACAGGAGCTTGGTCGCGCAGCCGCGACCCGCATCCGGCTCGTGCGAGCACAGCACCCGCTCGGTGTGGTCGTGCACGAAGCACTCCATCGGCGCGATCGACCCCTCCAGCGCCTGCACCACCTCGTCCATCGCGATCTCCTCGGCCGGGCGCGCCAGCCAGTAGCCGCCGTGAGCGCCACGCGCGCTCATCACCAGCCCGGCCTTGCGCAACCGCGCCACGACCTGCTCGAGGTACGCGAGCGGCAGCCCTTCTGCATCGGCGATCGCCTTGAGACTCGTCGGGTGCTCAGGCGACTGCCGACCAAGCTCGACCATCAGCCGGACTCCGTATTCGGCCTTCGATGAGAAGATCATGGGCAAATCCTACCAGGACGGTCGGTTATTCCGCATGCGTCGATCGCCACGCCCAGGCACGAGGCGGCGGGCGCTCGGCGCTGCCGCGAGCCATCCGCGCGGACACAATCTGCCACAGTCACGCCGGGTCGCCGCACCGTGCGCGATCGCTCACCGCCAGCGAACACAAACGACCACACCCCCACGATCATCGCGAGGTGAGGAAGATCACTTCCGTGACACAGCCGCTCTCGCGTGCGGCACACGGACCGCTCCCGCTCCTCACACGAGAACCCTCGCCGGAACAACAAAAAGAAACAAGGAACCCACAAACCACGTCTCCGCCGAACCCAGGGCAGTTCAGGTGCGGTGAATGCCAATTCACGCCCGAATCACATGGCGACCCGTTACGCCTGCTGGGCCGCCTCCAGCTGGGCCTTCATCGCCTCCGCGAGCGCGAGCGCCGCCGACAGCGGCCGCACCATCACCGAGAACTCGTCGATCTTCCCGTGCTCGTTTGTGTGGAGGAAGTCGCAGCCGTGCAGTTCCCGCGTGCCGACCTGAGCCTCGAACACGAGCGCGTGATCGGCGGCGTCCGGCGCGCCGATCTCGCCGATGTAGCGGAAGTCTTCAAACACGCGGCTGACGGCGAACAGGATCGGGGCGACCGCGTCCTTGCCGCGGTAGGGCTTGTAGACGATCGGGCTCTTGAAGATGACGTCATCGGCCAGGAGGGCCAGCATGGCGTCGAGGTCGTGGGCTTCGACGGCGGCGCGGAATGGGTGCATGGTGCCGCCCACCCTACTGCTCTTCCCATAGGATGCGGCGCAATCGAAGCTAAGTGGGGGCTCGATGTTCGGCAGCACAACGAGGGTGATCGCAGTCGGCAGGCCGGTGACGCCAGCCGCGGCTGGCGGATAGGGTCCGAAGATGGAGAGCGCCGCGCGCCTGCTTGCAACCTCTGAGGAGGTCGCCGCGCTCGCCGCGCTCGCTCGCGCGCGCGGCCGCTTCGGGATCGACACCGAGTTCATGTCCGAGGGCCGCTACCGAGCGCTCCTGTGCCTCGTCCAGATCGTCGTCGATGATGCGCAGTCGCCGGACGGGACGCGCATCGTCCTGATCGACGCGCTCGAGCCGATCGAGATCGCGCCACTCGCGCTGCTGCTCGCCGACCCTGAGATCGAGGTCGTGCTGCACGCCGGCCGGCAGGACGTCGCGATCCTGCGCCGCGCCTGGAGCACGGAGCTCACGAACATCTTCGACACGCAGATCGCCGCGGGGTTCGCGGGCGGGAGCGCACAGGCTGGCTACGGCAACCTGCTCGGCGCGATCCTCGGTCGCCGCGTCGGCAAGACCGCCAGCTACACCCGCTGGGATGCCCGCCCGCTGACCGCGGAGCAGCTGAGCTACGCCGCCGAGGACGTCGCGCACCTGCTCGAGCTCACCGATGAGCTGCAACGACGCCTGCGCGACACCGACCGCCTCGAGTGGGCGTGCGAGGAGTGTCGCCGGCTCGAATCGGCGACCGACGAGCGCGATCCCGAGACGGCGTGGGAGCGCCTGCCGCGAATCAACCAGCTCGATCCGCGCTCGCGCGCGGTTGCGAAGGCATTGGCGGCGTGGCGCGAGCGCACCGCTTCACGCGAGGACCGGCCCGTCGGCTCGGTGCTCGGCGACCCCCCGCTTGTCGAGCTGGCCAAGCGCCAGCCGTCGACGCTCAGAGCGCTCGAGCAGATCCGCGGCATCCATCCCTCCGGGATCCGCCGGCGCGGGCCCGCGATCCTCGATGCGATCGCGGCCGGCCGCGAGGCACCGCCGATCCCGCGCGAGGAGGGACGAGGGCGCTCGGAGCCGGGCGACGCCCCGCTGATCGCGCTCGCCGAGGCGCTGCTTCGGGCGCGCGCGCTCGAGGCCGGCCTCGCCTACGAGCTGATCGCGTCGCGCAGCGAGCTCGAGCAGATCGTCGGCGCCGCCCGCCGGTCCGAGCCCGAGCCGGACGTGCGGACGCTCGCGGGTTGGCGGCGCGAGCTCGTCGGCGCGGACCTGCGCGATCTGCTCGACGGGCGCAGCGCCGTCTCGGTCGGTCCCGGGCGGCGACTGTCGCTCACCCCGCGGCCGTCAGCCCGTTAGGAGGCGCCCTCCTCGTAGAGGATCGAGATCGTCGGGGTATGCTCGAACATCGCGTGCGAGAGCGCGAGCTGGACCTGGCGCGAGCGCGTGATCCAGCCGAGGTCGATGCCGCGCAGGTCTCCGTCGGCGGTCGCGTACGTGACCCGCAGCTTGTGCCCCGGAGAGTCCTGCGCTCGCTGCTGACCAGTGTCGGCATCGGCGCTCGTCCAGCCGAGCACGCGGAGATGATGGTGCTCGGCCTTGAGCAGCGCCTCGGAGTTCCCGTAGCGGCGGCCGGCGACGACGAGCTCCCAGGCGCAGAACGCGTTGGCCCCCGGGTCGCAACGCCGGACCTCGGTCGTCACCTGGGTCCCGGGCACGAGCGGAAGCTGGGCGAGGCTGGGCGTGTGCTGGACGCTGCTCTGACCGCAGCCGCCCAGCGCGACCGCGACCGCGCCGATCGCCGCCACATACCCCAATTTCGGGCGGACTCCTAGGCTTCTCGCGGTCATGGGATCGACCGCAAGCGTAGCCGTCGCGCGATATGTGCTCGGCGTCACGGTCCTCGTGGCGATCCTTGTGGCGCTCACCTGGGCCGGGGTGACCGTCCGCCGGCGCTACCTCGCCGATTGGCGCGGCGCGCTGGCCCGGCTCGCCGAGATCGTGATCCTGCTCGCGCTGCTCACGGGCGTGCTCGAGGTGCTCGGGACGCTTGGCCTGTTCAGCCTCGTCCCGATCCTGCTCGCGTCGCTGGCGGTTGCGCTGGTGGTCACGCGAACGCTGGGGCGGGCGGGCGGCCCGGCGCGGATTGTCCACAAAATTGTCGACAATCCACGCCCTGCGCATGCGGTGCTGATGATCGTCGCGCTCGTGGGCGCCGCCGCGGTCGCGGCCGAGTGGGCAGGGCCGACGCTCGAGTCCTATGACGTCGGGATCCGCACATTCGACTCGCTCTGGTACCACCTGCCGTGGGCTGCGTCATTCGCGCATACCGGGCAGATCACCTCGCTGCGGTTCACCGACGTCGAGTACCTGACGCCGTTCTATCCGGCAACGGCTGAGATGCTCCACGGCCTCGGGATCGTGCTGCTCAGCCGCGACACGCTCTCGCCCGGTGCCAATCTCGCCTGGCTCGGGCTCGTCCTGCTCGCGGCCTACTGCGTCGGGCGTCCGCGTGGCGCTGGGGCCGTCACGCTGACGGGCGCAACGCTCGCGATGGCGACGCCGATGGTGCGCTTCTCGCAGGCCGGGAGCGCTGCAAACGATGTCGTCGGCGTGTTCTTCGTCCTCGCGGCCGTCGCGCTCGTCGTCAACGCCGAGCAGCGGACACCGGCGATGGTTCTCGCGGCCGTCGCGGCCGGCCTTGCGGTCGCGGTGAAGCTGAGCATGCTCGCCCCCGTCGCGGCGCTGACGGTTGGCGTGCTCGCGATTGCCACTCCGCGCGCGCGTCGCAGCTACTGGGGGTGGTGGCTCGTGCCGCTGGTGCTGAGCGGAGGCTTCTGGTACGTGCGCAACCTGATCGCGGTCGGCAACCCGCTGCCGTGGCTGGGCCTGCCCGGTCTGGCGACGCCCGCCGCCCCGCTCCAGGCCCACACCGGCTACGCGATCGCGCGCTACCTGACCAACGGCCACGTGCTCAGCGAGGTCGTGGGACCCGGTCTCGCGTCCGGGCTCGGACCGTGGTGGGCGGTGATCCTCGCGCTCGCGGTCGTCGGTCCTGTGCTGTGCCTGATGCCGGGCGCCGGGCGGCTCGTGCGGATGCTCGGCCTCGTCGCGCTGGCCTCGCTCGCGGCATACGTGCTCACACCGGAGACGGCAGCGGGGCCCGCCGGCGATCCGCTCGGGTTCGCGTTCAACCTCCGCTACGCCGCCCCGGCGCTGGCGCTGGCGCTCGCGGTTCTGCCACTCGCGCCGGTGCTCGCGGGCGAGCGCCGCCGGCTCGCGACGCTCGCCGGACTGCTGGTCGTGCTCGTCGCGACCCTCGCCCAGTCGCGCCTGTGGCCCTCCTCGCACCTCGCCGGCTCCGTTGCCCTTGCCGGGGCGATGTTGGTCGCGGGCGCCATCCTCGCGGTCGCACCCCGGCGGCGGCCGGCCCGAGCCTCGACGGGCGCCGGCATCGTGCTCGCGCTCGGTCTCGTGATCGTGGCCTGCGCAGGTGGATACGCGCTTCAGCGGCATTACCTGCGCGGGCGCTACGTCTACCACCCGGGCGTCTCCCAGCTCGCCCGCGTGTGGGAGCTCTTCCGGCACGTGCACGACGCACGCGTCGGGCTGGTCGGTACGTTCGGCGGCTTCTTCTCGTACCCGCTGTACGGGCTCGATCTCTCGAACACCGTTGACTACGTCGCGCAGCGCGGACCGCACGGCTCGTTCACGATGATCACCACCTGCCCGCGCTGGCGCGCGGCGGTCAACGCCGGCCGGTTTCGATATCTCGTGACGACGCCGGCGCGCGATCCATGGCGCCCGCGTGTCCTCGCGGCGTCGCCCGAGGACGCCTGGACCCGCAGCGACCCGGCAGCCCGCCTCGTCTACCGGCACGTGGCGGCGGGACAGCCGATCTCGGTGTACGAGCTCCGCGGACCGCTCGATCCCGCCGCCTGCCCGCCCAGCTAACCTGCGTGGTCGTGTCCACAACCGCCGATCATCTGGCCGATCCCGAGCTGCTCGCCACCGAGTGGGATCTGAGCCCGCTCGTCGACGGTGAGGGCGAGGACGCGGTCGAGCGCCAGCTCGAAGAGGCGACCACGCGCGCCACCACGTTCGCGCAGCGATATGCCGGCAGCGTGGCCGAGCTTGACGGCGAGGGGCTGCGCGTGGCGATGGAGGAGCTCGCGGTGATCACCGAGCTGGTCGGCAAGGCCGCGTCGTACGCGTCGCTGCGCTTCTCGACCGACACGGCCGATCCGGCGCGCGGCGCGCTGCTCCAGCGGATGCAGGAGCGCGCGACCGAGATCGAAACGAAGCTGCTGTTCTTCGAGCTCGAGTGGGCGGCACTCGAGGACGAGCAGGCCGAGCAGCTGTTGCAGGCCGACGGCCTCGAGTTCTGCAGGCATCACCTGCGCAGCGCCAGGCGTTACCGCCCGCACCTCCTGACCGAGCCCGAGGAGAAGATCCTCGCCGAGAAGGCGATCGCGAGCAACAGCGCGTGGGGCAGGCTGTTCGGTGAGCTCGTCTCAGCGCTCCGCGTCCCACTCGACGGCGAGGAGATACCGCTCGATGTCGCGCTGTCCCGCCTTCAGGCCGCCGACCGCGAACAGCGGCGGCGCGCCGCCGGAGCCGTGTCGGAGGCACTCGAGCCCGGCGAGCGCACGCGCGCGTTCATCTACAACACGCTTGCGCACGACAAGTCGGTTGAGGACCGGCTGCGGCGCTACCCGCACTGGCTGGCCTCGCGCAACCTCGCCAACGAAGTGTCCGATGAGTCGGTGAAAGCGCTGATCGACGCCGTCCGCGGCCGCTACGACATCCCTCAGCGCTGGTACCGCCTGAAGGCGCAGCTGCTCGGGGTCGAGCGCCTGGCCGATTACGATCGCGCCGCTCCGATCCTTCAGGAGGACGTGACGTTCTCGTTCGCACAGGCGCGCGACTTCGTGCTCGAGACCTACGAGCGGTTTTCGCCGCACGCGGGTCAGGTGGTGCAGCGGTTCTTCGACGAGCACTGGATCGACGCCCCGGTGCGGCCCCACAAGCGTGGCGGCGCGTTCTGCGCCTACACCGTGCCGAGCGTGCACCCGTACGTGCTGCTCAACTTCACCGCGCGCCGGCGCGACGTGTTGACGATGGCCCACGAGCTCGGTCACGGTCTGCATGCCGCGCTGGCCCAGCCGCAGGGCATCTTCCACCAATCGACCCCGCTGACCCTGGCCGAGACGGCTTCGGTGTTCGGCGAGGCGCTGACGTTCGGCCGAATGCTCGATGCGGCCACCGACGATCAGCAGCGGCTCGCGCTGCTCGCCGAGCGGATCGATGGCGCGATCGCGACGGTCTTCCGCCAGATGGCGATGAACCGCTTCGAGCACCTCGTCCACACCAACCGCCGAACCGCGGGCGAGCTGTCGGTCGACCGGCTCGACGAGCTGTGGATCGAGACCCAGGCCGAGCTGTTCGGCGACTCCGTCGAGATCACGGAGGGCTACCGGCGGTGGTGGTCGTACGTGCCGCACTTCATCAACAGCCCCGGGTATGTGTACGCATACGCGTTCGGCCAGTTGCTCGCGCTGTCGGTCTACAGCCGCTACCGCCGGGAGGGCGAGTCATTCGTCCCGCGGTATCTCGAGTTGCTGTCGGCCGGCGGCTCGCGGAGCCCTGAGGAGCTCGGCGCGATCGTCGGCATGGACCTTGCCGACCCGGGTTTCTGGGACGCGGGGCTCGAGCTCGTCGAGGAGCAGCTCAGCGCTGCTGAGACGCTGGCCGCGGCGAGCCGGAGCTAGCCTTCCGCGTCCGCGCGCGTTCCTCCTGGCGCTCGACGACGTTGACGATCAGCTTCATCACCTGCTCGACGCCGGTCGCTTTCACGTCGCCGTGGTCGAAGGCGGCCCGCCAGTCCTTGACCCGCCCCTTCGTGGCCAGCTCGTTGAAATGCGAGCGCGCGAGCGCGAGGGTGACCTTCGCATCCGCGGGGATGTCCTTCGAGATCTTCGGACCCGGCAGCTCGACCCGGTAGAGCTGGACATCCCCCCGGCCACGGAGCTCGAGCCCGGCGACCAGCTTCAGTTGCTGCAGGGCCGGAACTTCGTCGAGGAACCGCTTCACAGCGGTCTCGATCAGCGACCGGGTGTCCGACGGCGAGGCCAGGCAGCTGAGTCTACGCACTCGCGCCGGCCCGCACCGGAGAGGGCCGCGGGCGGCGCGGCCCTCCCGTGATGCGCCATGCGGTCGAGCCAGGCGAGACCCAGCCGCGATCTGACGTCTCATCCGGTAATTTTGAACGTGATGAGGACGGCCTTCCCGGTCTGACCGCCGGCCCGGGCAGTCGCCTGCAGACGGTAGCTGCCGCGCGCGAGCTTACGAGCACCGAATCGTCCGTTGAAGCGCACGCTGTTCGCGCCGGCCGTGTCGGTGTGCGCGAACGACCCAACCGACACAAATCGCGTACACCGGCCGCCGTGCGCTGTTCCGTGCTTTGGCGGTGCGGTGCACCGCGTGCCGCGCTTGACGCCGGGCAACGACTCGAGGACGACGAACGTGACCTTCGAGGCGCGCGAGTCGACGTATGTGATCGTCGCGCCACGCCCGCCGGCACGGAAGGCCGACGGCTTGATCGCGAGCTTGCTCAAGACCGGCGGCGGCGACGTGCTGAACGCACGGTCAGGGGTGATCGCCGTCCCGTCCATCGTCGTGACGATGATCCGGAAGTGATAGACGCTCCGTGGCTTCAGGTGCGACACCTTCGCCGCAACGTCCGTCGCGACGACGCCACCCACCGTCTGCGTCACCTTCGAGCCGTACTTCGTGGTGGTGCCATAGTCGAACTCGATCGTGGCGGTGCCGGCGTTCGGGGTGACCGATCCGTTCAGCGTCGCCGTGGTGCTCCCGACGTCGGTCGGCGCCGCCGTTTGTGCCTTCGGCCCGGCAACCTCGTAGGCGCCGATATCGCACGCCGCCCCCGCCGGGCGCGGCACGCCGCGCTGGTCGGTCGGCTGGCAACCCGCTCCCGTCGGTGGAACCTTGTCGAGCGCCGCGCTCCCGGCCCCGAGCGAAACGGTCTGCGTCGGTCCGCCGTTGTCGTCGAGCGGGCCGAGGTTCGGATCACCGCCGGCAAACGTGACCGGACAGCCGGCGCCGGCGAAGCTCAGGTTGTGCCCCTGGTCGATGATCAGTCCCGAGCAGTTGCCGCCGTTGTTGGAGACGAGCAGCGTGTTCTGCAGCGTCGTCTCCGTTGCTTGGTCAAACACGCCGCCGGCCGTTCCCACCGCGCCGGCGCTGCCCGGACCGCCACCCGGCGATCCCGTCGACGCAGCTCCGCCGGCCCCGCCGGCGCCTGCGGTGTTGCCCGCCATCGTCGCGCTCTGAACGGAGGCGCTGGCCGGGTTGAGCGCCGCCAGGGCGCCACCGGAGCCGCCGGCGCCGCCATCGCCGCCGAGCCCGCCGGCCATGCTGCCCGCGCCGCCGCCTCCGCCCGCGCCGCCATCGCCGGCGACATTCGAAGCAAACGTGCTGTTCGTGACGACAAGCGTGCCCGCCGCGCTCGTCAGCCCACCACCCGCAGAGGAGTTGCCGCCCGTGCCGCCGGCGCCGCCCGTGCCGCTGCCGCCGGCGCCGCCGTTACCGCCGGCCCCTCCGTTTCCGGAGGCGTTCCCGCGAATCGTCGACCCAGTCACGGTCAACGTGCCGCCGGCGTTGAAGATGCCGCCTCCCGCGCCGCTCGATCCGCCGAGCCCGCCCGCGCCTCCGGTTGAGCTGCCCGCTCCCCCGGCTCCACCGCTGCCGCCTGCGCCGGCAGCGTTGCCTCCGATGGCCGCGCCCCGGAGCGTCAGCGTCCCGCTGTTGTAGATCGCGCCGCCGGCGCCGCCCGCAGCGCCGGCACCGCCGTCGGACCCCGTCGTCCCGCCGGACGCCCCGGCGCCGCCACCGCCACCGCCTCCTGCGTGGCTGCTCGTGATCGCCGCATCAGTCAGCGTGAGGGTTCCGGCATTGAGAATCGCGCCACCGTTGGCGCCGGCGACACCCGCACCGCCGGTGGTGCCTGTCGCCCCGTCCGGTGCGTGCGCGCCCGTAACCGTGAGGTTGGACAGGGTTACCGTGGCGCCGCTTGGGATCTCCAGCACGCGGTTGGAAAGGTTCGTCGCGTCAAGCACCGTCTGGTGCTCCCCGGCGCCGCTGATTGTGAGGTTAGTCACCGTCGGAGCGATCAGCAGCTCCGAGTGCTGCCCCGGGAATTGGTTGCCCAGGGTGTACGTCTGCGGCCCGAGCACAATTGTGTTTGCGCCGAACGCCGCAGGCGCGCAATCGCCGTTAGCGCTGCCGGGTGAGTTGACCGCCGCGATCGCCTCGCGCAGCGAGCACGCGCCATCGCCGGCGGTGGTCTCGTCAAACGGGGTGTTGACGGTCAGCGTGGCGGCGGCCGCAGGCGCAGCCGTGATCCCAGCAACCGTTACCGCCACACATGCAAGCAGGCGTCCGCGCACCATGATTCGGTCCTCCAGTCCGTGGGTGTCGCGCCCGACCCCCTGCACGCGGGACGCGTCAACACCTCTTTAAACGCTGCGTCTGCTGAGAAGTTGCGCGTGCGTCCGCGGGCTACAACTTGTGCCGCTGGAGCAACTTGCGGCCAATCACCATGCGCTGGATCTCGCTCGTGCCCTCGCCGATCAGCAGCAGCGGCGCGTCGCGATAGATCCGCTCGATCTCGTATTCCTTCGAGTACCCGTAGCCGCCGTGGATGCGCAGGCACTCCTCCGCGCAGAAGCGGCCCGTTTCCGACGCGAACAGCTTGGCCATGCCGGCCTCGATATCGCTGCGCTCGCCCGCGTCCTTCATGCGCGCTGCACGGTGGGTGAGCAGGCGTGCGGCCTCGACCTGCGTCGCCATGTCGGCAAGCTTGAACTGGATCGCCTGGTGCTCGGCGATCGGCTTGCCAAAGGTCCGGCGCTCCTGCGCGTACTTGAGCGCGAGCTCCAAAGCTCGTTGCGCGAGACCGACCCCGCGGGCCGCCACGTTGACGCGGCCGAGCTCGAGCGCGTCCATCATCTGCGCGAAGCCCTTGTTGAGGCCGGCGTCCTCGCCGCCGAGAATGTTCTCGGTCGGACAGCGGTAGCCGTCGAACACGAGCTCGGTCGACTCGACGCCCTTGTAGCCCATCTTCTTGATCTGCGGCGGGACGTTGAACCCCGCGTACTCGCCCGTGTTCTCGCTGACGCCCGGCTCCTTCTCGGCGATGAAACACGTCAGCCCGCGGTGCTTGGGCTCCGCGTTCGGGTCGGTGCGGACGAGCACGAAGACGAGGCCGGCGCGCAGGCCGTTCGTGACCCACATCTTCGTGCCGTTGATCTCGTAATGGGTGTCGTCGACCTTTTTCGCCGCGGCCTTGATCGCCGCCACGTCGGAGCCGAGCTCCGGCTCGCTCAGGCTGAACGCGGCACGCAGCTCGCCTGTCGCCATCTGCGGCAGGTACTTCTGCTTCTGCTCCTCGGTCCCGAACTTCATCAGCAGGTAGGAGCCGATGAAGTGCGTATTGACGATCCCGGAGATGCTGATCCAGCCTCGCGAGAGCTCCTCGACGATCATCGCGTACGTCGTGAGGTCGAGGCCCATCCCGCCGTATTCCTCGGGAATCGTGACGCCGAACAGCCCGAGCTCCTTCATCTGCTCGACGATCGGCTCGGGGAAGGCGTCTTCGTGGTCGTAGTGCTCGGCGTTCGGAATGATCTGCTCGTCGGCGAACTGGTGGACCATCTCGCAGATCGCCTTCTGCTCGTCGGTCTTGTCGGTATACGGGGTGGTAAGGGCCATGCGAGCGAGGATATCCGGAAATCCGCCCGATCCAGGCGGTGCGGTCAAGGCGCCTAGCCGCGCGTCAGCGCCGGCGACAGGTTCTGGGCCTCGGACTTCACGCCGTGGCTCCACGGCGATGCGGGCCGCTCCTGCAGTTCGCCGTCGAGCTCGAGGTCGACCCGCTCGTTGAAGAAGCACACGAGACCCTTGATCCGCACAGCCTCGGCGATCGGGTCGGCGTAGTACCAGACGAGGTCCTTGGCGAGCTCGCCGCCTTCGAGCACGACCGTGTAGTAGCTCGCCTGGCCCTTGTAGGGGCAGCGCGTCACGGTGTCGGTCGGCTTGCACTCGGCGGCGACGTCCTCGAACGGGATGTACCAGCGCGTCGGCAGGTTCGATTCGAACAGCGCCAATGGGCGGCGGCTCTCGGCCAGCACCAGGCCATCGAGTGAGATCCGCACGTGACGATCGCTGCGGACGACATCGACCCGGTGGTAGGGATCGCGGGGGTGGACGAACACCTCCTCGTCCTCCTCGTACCAGTGGTCCATCCGGTTCCAGTAGAACGCGACGAGATCCTTGATCGGCGGGGCGCCGTCGATCGGGTCCGGGTAGTACCAGGCGCCGGCGTCAACGACGCGATCGCCGACGCGGATCGTGTAGTAAGACGCCTCGCCCTTCTTCGGGCAGCGCGTATGCCGGTCGGAGTCCTCGAGGTACTCCGGGCGGACATCCTCGGGTGGGAAGTAGTAGATCGGCTGGTGCCCCGACTCGTGAAGCATCATCGCGCGCCGGCTGTCGGCGATGACCTCGCCCCCGACGACGACCCGCACGCGCTTGGGCGTCGGCTCCAGGTACAGCCCCCATCCGGGTTCGGGCGCCTCGAAGTTGAACGAACCCGCCGGCTCGCGGCCGAGCGGCCCCCTGCCCGTCATCAAACCCATTGCATCCTCACCTTGCGGTTGACGTGGTCCTGCCTCGCAGTATCGCGCGCGGATCGTTCGTTACACGGGCGCGCGCGGTCTCAGCCGGCGACGACGATCCCGAGCCACACGATCGCGAGCGACACGAGAAAGATCGCCGCGTCGAGAACGTGCCACTCCGGCCGGCGCATGTGCACGCCGATCAGCACGCCCACGAGCACGACCAGGCCGAGCTTGACCTGGAGGGTCGAATCGCTCCAGCGGTGCAGGTGGCTCGCCATCGCCGCGCCGGTCACGACGAGCACGCCGGCTGCGATCAGCGTCCCGACCCCGAAGCGTCGCGCAGCGGCCTGCAGCGGCGCCCGATCCTCGACGCCGCGCATCACGGGAACGACGACTGCGGCCAGCATCAGCTGGCCGCCGACGAAGAACGCCATCGCGACGAGGTGCAACCACAGGACACCGTTCCAGAACGTCATCGCCCGCGATGGTGCCACACTGCCGCCCCCATGAACTTCGCACGCGATCTCGTCGATGCCGCGCGACCTGACCGCCTGGCCCTGCTCGAACTCGCCCGCGACGGCGGCCGCCGGGAGTGGACCTTCGGCGAGGTGGCCGACCGCAGCGCCCGGCTGGCCGGCACGCTGACCGGCGCCGGAGTGCGGCGCGGAGACATCGTGATGACCCTGATCGGGAACCGCCCCGAGTGGGTGCTGACGATGGTCGCGTGCTTCAGGATCGGGGCGGTCGCGCTGCCGTGCAACGAGCAGCTGCGCGCGAAGGACCTCCGGCTGCGTCTTGATGCCGCCCGGCCGAGGCTGATCGTGGCCGACGAGCGCAACGGCAGTGAGCTGACGGCGGCACGGCCCGACTGCCCCGTCCTGACAATCCCCGACGAGACGCTGTTCGCGGGCACGCCCCCGCCCGCCGTCAACCTGCAGCCGGAGGATCCGTGCCTGATCACGTTCACGAGCGGCACGACCGGAGAGGCCAAAGGCATCGTGCACGGGCAGCGCTACCTCCCCGGACAGCAGCTGCAAGCCGAGCACTGGCTCGGTGCGCAGCCCGGCGACCTGGTCTGGTGCACCGCCGCCAGCGGCTGGTCGAAGTCGGCCCGCAACGTGTTCATCGCGCCATGGATTCGCGGCGCCGCCGCGCTCCTGCACGACGCGCGCTTCGATCCCCACGAGCGGCTCGAGATCCTCGCCGCTGAGCGCGTCAACGTGCTGTGCATGGCGCCGACCGAGTACCGGGTGATCGCAAAGCGCGCCGAGATCTCCCCGCTGCCGGCGCTGCGCGGGCTCGTCGCCGCCGGCGAGGCGCTCAACCCTGAGGTCTTGCGCGCGTTCCAGGACGCGACCGGGCTCGACATTCGCGACGGCTACGGGCAGACGGAGACCGGCCAGTTGACGGGCATGCCGCGGTCAGCGCCCGTGCGGCCTGGCTCGATGGGCCGTCCGCTCCCCGGCATCGCGCTCGAGGTCCGCGACGAGGAGCTGATCCTCGCCGATCCGAGCACTGATCCGACGTTCTTCGTCGCCTACCTCGACGGCGAGGAGCAGACGCCGATCGCGGCGCCCTGGCACACCGGAGATCGGGTGCACGAGGACGAGGACGGCTATCTGTATTTCGTCGGCCGGGCCGACGATCTGATCATCTCCGCCGGCTATCGGATCGGACCGTTCGAGGTCGAATCCGCGCTCGTCTCGCACCCGGCCGTGGCCGAGGCCGCGGTCGTCGCAGCGCCGGACGAGGAGCGCGGCGCGGTCGTGCGAGCCGTCGTCGTGCTGCGCGACGGCTTCAGCCCGACCCCGGAACTCGCTGCCGAGTTGCAGGATCACGTCAAGCGCGAAACGGCGCCGTACAAGTACCCGCGGATCGTCGAGTTCGTCCCGGAGCTGCCGAAGACCGCGAGCGGCAAGGTGAGGCGCGCAACCCTCCGCGAAAGCTAGCCGCGTGCTTCTCAGTAGCCGTACTTCGGCTGCGTCGACGAGCTCGCACCGGTCGTGGCCGCGGAGCCGGCTGCGCTCGTGCTCGCGCCGGCGCCGCCGACGATCAGCACCCCCTGCATGCCGGCCTGCCTGTGTCCAGGGATCGGGCAGTAGAACGTGTACCGCCCGGCCTTCGCGGCATCGACGGTCAACGTCGCCGACCCGCCGGGCGCGATCGTGTCGGTCTGCACGAGGCCGCCGGGAGTCTGGACGGCCAGCGCATGTGCCACTGCGCCGCTGTTCTTGACCGTGATCGTGACAACGCCGGGCTGCGCGATCGTCGGCGCCGCCGGGACGATCTTGAACTCCGACTCGCTCAGCGTCAGCCGCGTACCGCCGCCCGATGACGTCGTCGCCGCCGCAACACTCGAGCCGTTGCTCGATGACGAGCCGCACCCCGCCGCGAGCAGTGCCGCAAGTGCGAGCGGGGCGAGCATGGCGAGTCGGGTCATTGGGCGTCCTCCGGTGACGTACGGTTGTGCTCATATGGACGCCGCGGCACCCGGAAACGTTCCCCTGACCGCCTCGCTACGCTAAAAGAGTGAGCGATACCCGCCCGGCCATCGGCATTTGCACCGCGCTCGAGGTCGCGCGCTGGGGCGTGTGGGATCAGCCCGCGTCGCTACTGCCGTTCAGCTACATCAGCGCGATCCAGCAGGCCGGCGCGCTAGCGGTGATGATCCCGCCGGACCCCGCGCTGTGCGAGCAGCCCGAGGAGATCCTCGACCGGATCGACGGCTTGATCCTCGCCGGCGGCGCCGATATCGACCCGTCCACCTATGACGCAAAGCCTCATCCGGCGACGCGCGGCACAGTGCCGGAGCGCGATCGATCGGAGATCGCGCTGACCCGAGCGGCGATCGAGCGGGACATGCCGGTGCTCGGGATCTGCCGCGGCATGCAGCTGATCAACGTCGCGCTCGGCGGAACCCTGCGCCAGCACCTGCCCGACATCGTCGGCCACGAGCACCATCGCCGCAACCCGGGAAGCTTCACGAACTCCGACCACGATGTCCGTCTCGAAGAGGGTTCGCTGGCGGCTCGCGCCGCCCGCGAGGATCTCCACGGGACCAAATCGCATCACCACCAGGGCGTCGACGCGATCGGCGACGGCCTTGTCATCACCGGCATCTCTGCAATCGACAAGCTGCCTGAGGCGATCGAGGCGCCCGCGTGCCGGTTCGTTCTCGGCGTCCAGTGGCACCCCGAGGCCGACGACGAGAGCCAGGTTATCGCGACGCTTGTGGACGAGGCGCGGGAGTACCGCGACGCCCGCGACTCGGCGGTCGCGTGAGCGTGTGAGCGCGCCGTGAGTGCGCGCTGCCCGGCGGATTGACCGCGATCGTGGCGTCAGTCGGGGAGCGCCACGATCGCGTCCATCTCGACCTTCGCCCCAAGCGGGAGCGCTGCCACCCCGATCGCCACCCGCGCTGGGGGACTCGACTCGAAGAACGACCCGTAGACCTCGTTCACTTCAGCGAACGCGCTGATGTCCGTCACGTAGACCGTGATCTTCACCGCGTCGCCGAGCGTCGTGCCCGCAGCGGCGCACACGGCCGCGAGGTTCTCCAGGCAGCGCCCCGCCTGCTCGCCCGGTGTGCGCCCTACGAGCTCGCCGGTGCGCGGATCGAGCGGCACCTGACCTGAGCAGAACAACAGGTCGCCGGCGCGCACCGCGTGGACGTACGGACCGACTGCGGCGGGCGCTTCTGGGGCACTGACGGGCTCACGCTGGACTGACAATTGATCTTCTCCTCGTTGGGGCCGGGGCTGCGCGACCCGGCATGAGCGGGGCTGCACCGCCGGGCGAGGGCCGAAAGGGTATTGCCGGGGCGGGTCGGCGGGTACTCTGCTGCGCGTGTCCAATCGCCTCGCGGGGGAAACCTCGCCCTACCTGCTGCAGCACAAGGACAACCCGGTCGACTGGTTTCCATGGGGCGAGGAGGCGCTCGCCCGTGCACGCGAGCGCGATCTGCCCCTGCTCGTCTCGATCGGGTACTCGGCCTGTCACTGGTGCCACGTGATGGAGCGGGAATCGTTTGAGGATCCCGAGATCGCGGCCGTGATGAACGAGCGGTTCGTCCCGATCAAGATCGACCGTGAGGAGCGGCCCGACATCGATGCGCTCTGCATGGAGGCCTGCCAGGCGATGACCGGACGCGGCGGCTGGCCGCTCAACGCGTTCCTGACGCCCGACCAGGTGCCGTTCTACGCCGGCACCTACTTCCCACCTGAGCCCCGGCACGGCATGCCGAGCTGGCGGATGGTGCTGCTCGGCGTCGCCGATGCGTGGGAGAACCGCCGGGGCGAGATCGACGAACAGCGGGCTCGGATCGTCCACGCGCTGTCGGCGAGCGCCCGGATCGAGCCGGCGAGCGAGCCGATTCGGTCCGAGCTGCTCGACGACGCCGTCGAGAACCTGCGGGCCACCTACGATCGAGCGCACGGCGGCTGGGGCGGCGCGCCGAAATTCCCGCCGGCGTCGACAATCGAGTTGCTGCTCGCACGCGGCGAGCGCGAGATGTCACTCGGCACGCTCGACGCGATGGCCCGCGGGGGCATTTACGACCAGGTCGGCGGCGGCTTCGCACGCTACGCGGTCGACCGGACCTGGACCGTCCCGCACTTCGAGAAGATGCTCTACGACAACGCGCTGCTGGCGCGCGCGTACCTCCACGGCTGGCAGGTCTCGGGCGAGGAGCGCTTTCGCCGCGTCTGCTCCGAGACGCTCGACTGGGCGCTGCGGGAGATGCGCGGGGCCGAGGGCGGCTTCTGCTCGGCACTCGACGCCGACTCCGAAGGAGTCGAGGGGAAGTTCTATGTCTGGACGCTGGATCAGCTGCGGGAGTTGATCGCGGGGTCGAGCTTCGACGCTGCCGTCGCGTACTTCGGCGCCAGTGACCGGGGAAACTTCGAGCATGGCCTCAACGTGCTCGAGGCGCACGGTCCCGAGCCCGACGCCCTGCCGCAGATCCGCGCGACCCTGTTCCAGGCGCGCTCCGCGCGCGTACGGCCGGGACTCGACGACAAACGCCTGACCTCGTGGAACGCGCTGATGATCTCAGCGCTCGCCGATGCCGGCGCCGCGTTCGGGCGGCCGGATTACGTTGCGGCGGCGGTCGCCTGCGCATCGTTCGTGCTGGACGGGTTGCGCGACGATCAGGGGCGCCTGCTGCGCACGTGGAAGGACGGCCGCGGACGCCTCGGCGCCTACCTCGAGGATCACGGGTTCCTGCTCGAGGCGCTCATCACCCTGTACGAGACGACGTTCGATCCGCGCTGGTATCGAGAGGCGGTGACGCTGGCCGACACGATCATCGCGCGCTTCTCCGACGCCGAGCGCGGGGGCTTTTTCACGACGCCCGACGATCACGAGCGGCTGGTCGCGCGCCGCAAGGACCTCGAGGACTCGCCGATCCCGTCGGGAAACTCCGCGGCGGCGTTCGGCCTGCTGCGGCTCGCATCGCTGTCGGGCGAGGGCAGGTACGAGCGCCACGCGCTCGGCGTGCTGCGGCTCATGTTCGTGCTCGCTGCGCGCCATCCCCACGCGTTCGGGCACCTGCTCCGGGCCGCGGATTTCTACCTCGCGCCGGTGCGGGAGGTCGCGATCGTCGGCCCCGACGCGGACGCGCTGCTCGACGTCGTACGGGCGGACTACCACCCGCACCTCGTGCTTGCCGGAGGACCCGCTGACGGCGCGCCCCTGCTGGAGGGGCGCACACCGGTCGACGGTCGCGCCGCGGCGTACGTGTGCGAGCACTTCGTCTGCCGGGCGCCGGTGACGACGCCCGAGGAGCTTGCCGCCGCGCTGTGAGCCCCCGCGCTACGCGAACACGATGAAGACGTCGAGCACGTTGGCGTCGAGCGAGTGCGTGTCCGTCTCGAAGTCGGTCAGCACGTCCCGCTGGCGCCGGCGCGGGTGCGGTACACGTCGAAGATCGTGTTCGAGCGATCCGAGCCGTAGCTCATCGTCCCGAAGCCGTTCTCCATGTTCGGCCTGCCGAGCTTGCGCACGACCTGCGGGCGGTTCATCCCAAGCTCCGCGCCGTTCACCCCGTGGCCGACCGTGATCACTCCGGAGCTCAGCGTCCGTGCATGCGAGCTCGCCGCGACCGCGGCGAGCGCCACGAACACGGCGAGCGCCACGAACACGGCGATCTGCGCGACGGCGCACTTCACAGCACAGGCAGGTAACGCTCGAGCTCCCATGGCGTCACCTGCACCCGGTAGTCGTCCCACTCCTGGCGCTTGATCTCGATATAGCGGTTGAACATGTGCTCGCCGAGCGTCCGCAGTACGAGCTCGGACTGGGCCGTCAGTTCGATCGCCTCGCCGAGCGTCTCCGGAAGCTGGTCGATTCCCAGCCGCCGTCGCTCGTCCGGCGAGAGGTGGTAGAGGTTCTTCTCCATCGGCTCGGGCAGCTCGTACCCGTGCTCGATCCCCTCCAGGCCGGCCTGGAGCAGGACGGCGAACGTCAGGTACGGGTTGCACGCGGGGTCCGGACAGCGCAGCTCCATCCGCGTGGCCGGCTCCTTGCCGGGGTGATACAGCGGCACGCGCACGAGCGCTGAGCGGTTGCGCCGCGACCACGCCACGTACACCGGCGCCTCGTACCCTGGCACCAGGCGCTTGTAGGAGTTCACCCACTGGGCGAAGATCGCGCAGATCTCCCGGGCGTGGCGGAGCTGGCCGGCGATGAACGCCTTGCCGACGTCCGACAGGAAGTACGGATCGTCGGCGTCATAGAAGGCGTTCTGCTCCCCGCGAAACAGCGACTGATGCGTGTGCATGCCGCTGCCGTTCTTGCCGAACAGCGGCTTCGGCATGAACGTCGCGTGCAGCCCGTACTTCATCGCGTATTCCTTGACCGTGATCCGGTAGGTCATGCAGTCGTCGGCCATCTTCAGCGCATCGGCGTAGCGCATGTCGATCTCGTGCTGGCTCGGGCCGACCTCGTGGTGGGTGTACTCGGTGTGGATGCCGAGCTGCTCGAGCGCGAGCACGGTCTCGCGCCGGAGATCGCTGCCGGCGTCGAGCGTCGTGAGGTCGAAGTAGCCGCCCTCGTCGAGCACCTCTGTCGACTTGCTGTCGCGGAAGTAGAAGTACTCGAGCTCGGGACCGACGTAGTAGTGGTCGAAGCCCATCGCGCTCGCTTTGTGCAGCGCGCGCCGCAGGACATGGCGCGGGTCGCCCTCGTAGGGCGTGCGCTCGGGCGTCTGGATGTCGCAGAACATCCGCGCGACGCCCTGCTCTGCCGGACGCCACGGGAGGATCGCGAACGTGCTGGGGTCCGGCATCGCGATCATGTCGGACTCCTCGATCGGGTTAAACCCGGTGATCGAGGAGCCGTCGAAGCCCATCCCGCCCTCGAACGCGTCCGCCAGCTCGGTCGCGTTGATCGAGAACGCCTTGAGCTGGCCGAGGATGTCGGTGAACCACAGGCGGATGAAGCGGATGTCGCGCTCTTGCGCGAGCGCGGTCACCTCGTCGGCGGTTGTCGGTCGCGTCGGCACGGTCATCGGGCGCCGGAGGTTACTTGCTTGCCCAGCGGTGACGCGGGTCCGTATGCTCGCGCGATGCCCAACAGAATCGCGAAGCCCGTCGCGGCGATCCGCGCCAGAGTCCCGATCCTGGCTGCTGCGATCGCCGTGCTCGCGGTTGGGGCGGTCGGGGCGTCAGGGGCATCTGGGGCGTCAGGGGCGTCAGGGGCGTCGCGCTCTGCGGCTGCAGGCGCGGCGCGAGCGGTGTGCGGGCCGGCCGGGGCGCGCACGCTCGCGTCGAGTGTGTCGGCGCGGGTGTAGGTGCGGGCATCGGACCCGCCTCGCTGCGGCTGCGCGGCTCGACGTTGACCTGGAAGCACGGGACGGCGACCCGCTCCGCGACGCTCAACTGACCGCCGACGTACGGGCGCTACGAGACCCCGGCGGGAACCCGGCGGCGGAGCCACCGATTGGCCCAGCGCTCGAGCTCCGACAGCGCCGGCTCGAGCTCGCGCCCCATCCGCGAAAGCTGGTACTCGACCCGCAGCGGAGGTCCTGGGATCACGTTGCGCTCGACGATCCCCCGCGCCTCAAGCTCCTTCATCCGTTCGGACAGGAGGCGGTCTGACAGCTCCGGGACGGCCTGCGCGATCTCGGAGAAGCGCAGCGGCCCGTCCATCAGCACGCGCAGGATCGCGCCCGTCCACCGGCGACCGACGAGTTCGACAGCCTCGTGGTAGAGGGGGCAGCAGCCCGCGCCGCGTGCCACGCCGTGTTCCGTTCGCTCGTGCGCGCCCATGGCGACGGCGGAGAGCTTACGCCGCTTGCAGGGCCCGCGACTCCTCGCTGGATCCGTCGACCGGCACTTCGCCGGCGACGTTGATCATCGCGGTGAAGCCCTCGAGCGCGACCGCTGCGATCGCCTCGAGGATCTGCTCGTCGTCCCAGCCGGCCTCGCGCGCCTCCTCGTGGAGGTGCATCGGCGGTCGTCCGCCCTCCTCGAGCATCGCCTGCAGGTAGCGCAGCAGCGCGGCCTCGCGCTCGTCCTTGGACGAGAACTTGCGCGCCGCGGCGACCTCGTCAAGCGCCAGACCAGCTGCCCGCGCCGCGCGCGAGTGCATCTCGATCCCTGGCTCCGAGTGGTAGTGCTCGGCAACGGCCAGCGCGATCCGCTCGAGCGTCGCGAGCGTCAGCTTGCCGTGGCGCAGTTCGGAGCGGAACCGCGCGTACGCCCGCAGCGCCGCCGGCGAGCCCGCCAGCACCCCGAGGAAGTTCGGCAGCTGCCCGCCGGTCGCAAGCGCGCCCCGCAGCACCGGCACCGAACCCTCAGGTGCCGTCAGGTCGTCGTGGATTTGGAATCTGCTCATCGAAGTCTTCATAACCGCCACCCAGGGGGTCCTATTTGCCTATTAGAAAGGGACGCTACTCACCGCTCACGCCCCCCTTTACTTTCGAGACTTGCTTACGGTTCATAAGTCTATCCGGGGGGTCTCGATCACACAAGGGATTCGGGGAGGGCTAACGGAACGTCCATACCGGCACGCGCGCGTCCGCTCGCGCGACCACACCGCGCTCTTCCCCTTATACGTGGGCGGATAAACGCCCGATCAGCCTGCGCAACGAGCTGCGTAAGGCACAGCCGCCGACGGCGGCCGTCATGTCAGCCAGCTGGACGGCCGCGAGCGACGACGGTGTGTGAGGGTCTGCCTCACACAGCCCGCCGCGAAGCGCGAGCCGGTCAGCGATCGGCCGTGCGCGCCGACCGCCTCAGCGCCTCGGCGGACTTTGTCACGTTTTGCACGGCCTGCACAGCCGCTGATCTGGCCGACCCCGCTCTCGGTGGCCGCCCGTTGGCGAGGCGGCGAGACGCCGACTGAAACGGACGTCGGGTGCGCGATAGGTCGCGCTCGCCTCAATGAGGGACGCCACGTCCGGGGCGCGCTGCCCCGGCTCGCTCCGTGAGACGAACACAATCTCCCCCAGTCGCCCTCGGCCTCGCGGGTGCGGGCGATCGCGACGCGCCAACAGCCACACGCTCCCACGCTCACCCGATCCTCGGGAAGTGTGGGAGATCGCTTCTGTTGTGGCCCAACGGGACCGGGCACAGGTGACCGGAGGCGATCGCCGACGCCGGCGCGCGTCCGCCGCGCTCAGCCACCGACCACCCCGACAGGGGGGCCAGGCCGCACGCGGCCGTCGCCACATCGGCGACCGTCCACGAGACTCGCCACCGCCCCGACCAACCCTCCCGGACGTAGTGACGTGAGCCGGTACTCAGTGGAGGTGCCGGACGACCGTTGCAGCGTGGTGTGCGGCCAGGGACGCGTGGTGCGTGGCGAACACGGCGTGGTGTGCAAGCGGGGCGGCGTGCGAGCTCGTCGCGGCGACCAGGACGAGCACGAGGCCAAGGAACACGGCCCACATCGCTACCCGGTCCGGCCTGAAGCCCTCACGCTCGTGCGGGCGCCGCGCCGGCCGGCGGCGCTCGACACCGGCGTTATAGCGCTCACTCCCGCGGCCCTGGATGGTCACCGTGCGGCGGCCGGGGATCCCGGCGCCGGCATGGTTGACCGGCGTGGCCGCGGGGTGTCCGTGTGTCGACGCCAGAGCCGGACGCGGTTGCGGCATCGGCCGCTCGAGCGAGCGCCGGGCGGTGGAGGGACGCTCGGCCTCGGCGTACCGCGCCTCGGCGGACGCAACGGCGGCGCGGGCGGACGCTGACGGTCCGGAGCGCCGGATCGGGGTCGGCTCCAGCGCGCCGGTGGCCGGGGTCGACTCGATCGCGCGAGCGGTCGGGGTCCTGGTCGGGGTC
Source organism: Solirubrobacteraceae bacterium (assembly GCA_035524415.1). Classification (GTDB taxonomy): domain Bacteria; phylum Actinomycetota; class Thermoleophilia; order Solirubrobacterales; family Solirubrobacteraceae; genus Palsa-465. The sequence goes on from DATKOY010000001.1 coordinate 80,033, forward strand.
GACTGGAGCGCGGGAGCGGTCGGGGCCGGGGTCGACTCGAGCGCGCGAGCGCTCCGGGGCTGGGTGCGGACCCGAGGCGGGCGGGCGGAGCGCGTCGGGCGCGGCGAGGCTGCGACGGCGCGACTGACGACATCCGAGTCGCCACCGGGAGCGGCCGCGACGGCCCCGCCGGCGCCGTCCCAGTCGTCGCCGGGGCCGGCCGCGCGGACCGGTCGTGGGCCCGCGTACGGACGATCCTCGAGCGTCCCCTCGGGGGCAATGGTGTTCAGCACCTCATCACGGTGCGCTTCGCCCCGTGACACTGACGCGCCTACGTGCGGCATTCGATGCCTCTTTCTTGTGCTTGCGGGGTTAGCTGACGGGCTCGCGCCGAAAGAGCGGCGCTACGCGCAAATCACGCGATTAGCCCCAACAACGTGGGTCCCCCGCTTCCTTTGCCGCTTCGCTCCAGGTGAGCTCCGCAGCAGCGGGAATTCAGCTTATTTGCGGCGGCGATGCTAGCAGCGGCCGTGGACAGACGCATCCGCACTTCCCCGCTATTTACGAGGTTCTTTGTGGCGGCGTCCGCCGATCGCGACCGCCCGCGGGCGGTTACTCCTTGCCGGCGACCTTCGCGACGAAGTTCGCGACGTCCTGCGCGTCCCTGCCCTCGACCAGCTGGGCGGGCATGGTCCCGAAGGCGAGGCAGCCCTGCGGGCTGTTCGGGGGCGGATTCTGGACGCAGCCGTAATTGATCGTGTTGAGGACGAGCAACGCGGGCGGCTTGAGCGTGTCGAGGTTCGGGCCGACCTTGCCCACGGCGTTCGCCGCGGCGAGCGTGTGGCAGACCGCGCATTGCTGTCCGAACAGCTCGCGTCCGCGCTTTTCGGCCGCCGTGAGCTTCAGTCCGCCGACTTGAGCACTGGCCTTCGAGTGGTTGCCGGCGAGAATGAGCAGCGGGATCGTGACCCCGAACACGACGTAGATGACCGCGAAGATCACGACGGCGGCCCGGGTCGCGCCCCGCGAGCGCCCCTCCGCTCCCTCGCGGGCAGCTCCGCGCCCCCGCCCCATCGCGACGAAGAACAGCGCGAGCGCGAGGACGATCCAGATTGCGAGGAAGATGATCGTGGCAAGCACAGCCGGCCGCACCTTATCGTGCGGGGCCGGCAGATGGCGTCATGTCGTGCCTGCTACCGCCTGCGGCCGGACGCAAAACTCATCACCGGCGGGGCGACGGCCCGGAAGTCGTCGACCTCCGCCTCAGTCTCCTGGTCGGCCGAGCGAGCCGCGCGCTGCTCCGCGAGACCGATGCGGACCTGCTCGTCGAGCAGCGAGAAGTCCTTGACCTCCGCCAGCAGCCGATCGGGAGCTGCGATCGAGCCAATCCGATCGACGAGCACGTTGATGACACCACCGGCCGCCGCGAAGCGTTCGAGCTTGCCCTCGATCAGCATCAGCGGCTCGGTCCTCACAGTCAGTCTGTTGCGTTCATAGACCTGGGAAGGGACGATCAGATTGATCGTCCCGAACTCGTCCTCGAGCAGGACGAACACGATCCCGTTGGCGGTTCCCGGCCGCTGCCGCGCGACCACGAGCCCACCTGCCCGGACCCGCGTCCCGTGCTCGAGGACCTCGAGGTCCCTGCTCGTGGCCGCGTCGGCGGGCAGCCGGTCGCGCAGCAGCGCCATCGGATGCGTATGCACGGTCAGGCCGGTCGTGCCGTAGTCGGCGAGCATCGACTCCCATGCCGAGAGCTCGCGCAGCTTCGGTGGCGCCGGCAGATCGAGTGGGAGCGCGAGCTGGGTGCCACCCGGCACGCTCTTGCCGGGCGTCGCGACCCCCAGCTGCCACAGGGCGATTCGCCTCGCCGAGACCGTGCGCCGTGACCCGTCGCCTGCGACAAGCGAGTCACACGCCCCGGACCATGCGAGCAACTCGAGCGACGGGGCGCCTGCCCCGGCGCGCGACGCCAGATCAGACAGACCGCGAAACGGTCCGCTTGCCTCACGAGCTGCCACCAATTGCTCGACCTCGTGGGAACGGACCCCGCGAACGTAGCCGAGGCCCACACGGACGGCACCGTCCGCCGTCATCTCGCACTCGGCTCCGCTCTCGTTGACGTCGGGCGCACGCACCTCGATTCCGCGCCGCTGCGCTTCGTGAATGAGCGCGTCGGGCGGATAAAAGCCCATCGGCTGTTCGTTGAGAAGCGAGCACAGAAACTCCGGGCTGTAGTGCACGCGCAGCCACGTCGACTGGTAGGCAAGCATCCCAAACGCGGCCCCGTGCGCTTTCGGGAACCCGAATCCCGAGAAGCCCTGCACCATCGAGAACACCCGCTCGGCCGTCTCCTCATCGACGCCGTGGAGTCGTGCCGCGCCCGCGACGAAGCGCCGGTGGTAGGCCTCGATCGCAGCCTCGGAGCGCTTGCGGCTCATCGCCCGCCGAAGCCCCTCTGCCTCCCCCGCCGAGAACCCCGCAAACGCGATCGCCACCTCGAGCACCTGGTCCTGGAAGATGATCGTCCCCAGCGTCTCGCTGAGGACGCCTGCAAGCGACGGGTGCTCATATGGAACCTCGTAAGAGGGATCGACGCGCAGCCGCTGGCGCCGCTCGATATACGGGTTGACAGCACCCCCCTGGATCGGTCCAGGCCTGACGATCGCCACCTGAATCGTGATGTCCTGAAGCGTCTCCGGCCGCGTGCGCCGCAGTGACTGCATCTGCGCCCGGCTCTCGATCTGGAAGACCCCGGTTGTGTCGGCCTCCTGGATGCACCGATACGTCTCCGGATCGTCATACGGGATTCTCGAGAGATCGATCCGCTCACCACGGGTCTTCGCGATCAACTCGACGCACCGCTCGACCGCCGACAGCATCCCCAACCCGAGCAGATCGATTTTCAGAAAGCCCGCGTCCGAGCACGAGTCCTTGTCCCACTGTGCGATCTGTCGACCCTCCATCGCCGCGGGCACGATCGGACAGCAATCGACCAGCGGTCGCGTCGCGACGATCATCCCGCCCGAATGCTGTGAGAGGTGGCGCGGCAACCCGTGTGCCTCCGCCGCGAGCCGGGCGAGCCACGCCCAGCGACCGGTCGAGCCACGGCGACCGGTCGAGCCACGGCGACCGGTCGAGCCAGGGCGATCGGTCGAGCCATCGTGACCGCCGGAGCCGGCCTGCGCATCCAAGCCCCGCTCTCCGAGCCCAAACGCACTCTCGATGTCCTTGTCCACGTTCCGCGCATCCCACCCCTCGCTGCCACGAGCGACGCGCTCGATCTCGCCAGGCGGCAGGCCGAGCGCCTTTCCGAGCTCGCGAATCGCTCCCCGCGCGCGGTATGTCGGAAACGCGGCGACCAGCGCCGAGCGGTCGTGTCCAAAGCGCTCGTGTACGCGCGGGATCAGCTTCTCTCGGATGTCGCGCGGGAAGTCGAGGTCGATGTCGGGCAGCGCCGTCAGCTCCTCATTGAGGAAGCGGCCGATCATCAGCTCGTTGGCGATCGGATCGACGTGCGAGAGCCCGGTCAGGTAACAGACGATCGAGGAGACACTCGAGCCGCGTCCCCTCCCTGGCGGCAGCAGCGCGCGCGCAGTATCGGGCCCTCGCACCTCGGCAGCGACCTCCCGAGCCAGCTCGAGCATGTCGTGGTGGAGCAAGAAGAAGCCCGGAAGGTTGAGCGCGTCGATGATCCGAAGCTCCTCGCGTAATCGCGACCGAGCCGTCTCGAGCGTGTCCGCGTATCGATCCTGCACCCGCGCCTCGCACAACTCAGTCAGCGTTCGCATCGCGCCTTCGTCCTCCGCACCCGGATAGCGATAGCCAAGGTCGCATCCCAGGTCGAACCGCAGACGATCGGCGAGCACGGCTGTCTCCGCCACCGCCTCCGGAAACTCGGGAAAACGTGCAGCCATCGCCGCGGGAGAGGCGAGCACATGGCTGAAGTTGCCGCGGCGTTCCGGCTCGGAGGCATCGAGCGTCATGTGCAGGCGGATGGCGACGAGCGCGTCCTGCAACGGCGCGCGCGCCGCAGCGTGCGCATGGACGTTTCCAGTCGCCACGCACGGGACGCCGAGCCGTTGGGCGAGCCCCGCGAGCCGCTTGTTGCGCGCGCGATCGTCGCGCAGGAACGGGCGTTGCAGCTCGATCCGCACACCGTCTCGGCCAAACGCCTCGAGCAGGCGGCTCAGCGTGAACTCGTCGTGTACGCCACGCGAGGCGCAACCGCTCAGGCAGACGATCCCCCCTGCATGATCGAGCACCGTGCCGAGCGGGACCCACGCCTGCGACGGTGGGCCCGGCTTGTCCCGCGTATGCGCATATGCACACGTGAGAATCCGACAGAGGTTCGACCAACCGCGCGCATCCTCGACGAGCAGCGTCAGGTGGCGCCCGTCCTCGAGGTCGATCTCGGCTCCATGGATCGGCCGAAGGCCCAGCGCTCGCGCCGAGACAGCGAACTCCATCGAGCCCGACACCGAGTTGTGGTCGGTCAGCGCAAGCGCGTCATAGCCCAGCTCGAGCGCGGCGGGCACGAGCTCGTCGGGCAGCGAGGCGCCGTCGAGGAACGAGAAGGCCGAATGGCTGTGAAGCTCGACGTACAAGTGCGAACATATGTTCGCACGGATCCCGGACGGACTCCTCGCTCACAGCATCGCCTCGACGCTCTTGCTCAGGAACGGCGAGCAGCTCCATGACGTTGATCCAGCCCATGCCGATCACTACTTCAGCGACGTGTACGCGTAGTCCCAGAAGCCGGCGTTCCACAGATCGTTGACGCCGCGAACATCACGCGACTTGATCGTCGGGTTCTTGATGAATTCCCACGGAATCGAGACGGCGTCGTCGACGAGCATCCGGTCAATCGCCGGCTGTGGATCGCCCGCGCCCGCGATGAGCTCGGTCGCGTCGGGCTCCGCCAGGCCGCGGCCAGCGAGGGCCTGACGCCGGCTCAGCAGCGGGTGGCGGAGCTGGTCGTCGCCGGGATGACGAACAAGGAGATCGCGGACACCCTGTTCATGAGCGTCCGCACCGTCGAGACCCACCTGACGAAGGTCTATCGCGAGTTCGGGGTCAAGTCGCGGGCGCAGCTGATCGCGACGATCAGCGCGGGTGGTGCGGCGAGCCCTTGACAAGTTATTAGTGACTGCTAAGCTTTCCGTAGTTAGTAGTCACTAATCATCTTCGTGAGGCTCCCATGACCCACATATCCGAATCACGCCGCAGGGGCTGGACGCTCGGAATCGTCTCGACGGGCCTGTTCATGGTCGTGCTCGACAACCTCGTCGTCAGCGTCGCGTTGCCGAGCATCCGCCGCGAGCTCGGCGCCTCGATTCAGGCGCTCGAGTGGACCGTCAACGCGTACGTCCTGGCCTACGCCGTGCTCCTGCTCACCGGCGCGGCACTCGGCGACCTGCTTGGACGCAAGCGCGTCTTCATCGCCGGCATTACGCTGTTCACCGCGTCATCGGCCGTTGCCGCTCTGGCACCGTCGATCGGCGTGCTGATCGCCGCGCGGGCGTCGCAGGGCGTCGGCGCTGCGATTGCGACACCCCTGACGCTGACGCTCCTGGCCGACGCGTTCCCACCCTCGCAACGGGGCCTTGCGCTCGGCATCTGGTCGGGCATCAGCGGCATCGCCGTCGCACTCGGACCACTCGTCGGCGGCGCCGTGATCGAGCTCAGCTCGTGGCACTGGATCTTCTGGATCAACGTCCCGATCGGCATCGTCCTCGTTCCGCTCGCGGCCGCTCGCCTGCAGGAGAGCCGCGGTCCCGCCCGCCGGCTCGACGTGCGCGGACTGATGCTCGTGTCCACCGGCCTGTTCGGCGTCGTCTACGGCCTTGTGCGGTCGCAGTCGCAGGGCTGGACGAGTCCCGAGGTGATGATCGCCCTGATCATCGGCGTTGCGCTCGTGCTCGCGTTCATCCGTTACGAGCTGACGGTCGATCAACCGATGCTGCCGATGCGCTTCTTCGCGAACCGCACATTCGCGGTGACGAACGTGGTCTCGCTGACGATGTACTTCGGCATGTTCGGCTCGATCTTCTTCCTCAGCCAGTTCCTGCAGAACGTCCTGCACAACACGCCGCTCCAGGCGGGCGTGAAGCTGCTCGTCTGGACCGGCGCGACGATGATCGTCTCGCCCCTCGCAGGGTTCTTCTCCGAGCGCTATGGGAGCCGTCTGTTCATGATCGCCGGGCTCGCTCTGCAGGCGATCGCGCTCGGTTGGCTCGCAACCCTCGCGAGCGTGGGCCAGAGCTACGCGAGCATGATCGCGCCGTTCATCCTCGCCGGGTCCGGGATGGCGCTCGTGTTCGCGCCGGCCGCCAACGCGGTCCTGTCCTCGGTGCGGACCGACGAGGCCGGGCAGGCGTCGGGAGCGACCAATGCGATCCGCGAACTCGGCGGCGTGCTCGGCGTGTCTGTGCTCGCGACGGTGTTCACGAGCCACGGGAGCTACGCCTCGGCACAGGCGTACGTCAACGGCCTGGTCCCGGCGATCTGGGTCGGCGCTGCGGTGTTGGCGGCCGGCGCGCTGGTCGCGGCCCTGCTTCCGTTCAGCACGCGGACCGCGACGACCGCGCCCGCGGTCGGCGACACCGCCCAGGCGACCGCCTGAGACTCCCGTACGATCGGCCTTGACGATGTCGGCAACGAATCACCCATCATCGGATCCGCATCCGCGCCAGCGCGTCCCGGCAGGCGAGCGCCGGGACGCCCTGATCGAGGCCGCCGTGCACGAGTTCGCGCGCGGCGGCCTGCACGGGACCCCGGTCGACCGGATCGCGCGGCGCGTCGGCGTCGCTCAGCCGTACGTGTTCAGCCTGTTCGCGAACAAGCGCGAGCTGTTCCTCGCGGCGGCCGAGCGGGGGTTCGAGCTCGTCGCGGACACGTTCACGAGGGCCGCCGCGGAGTTTGACCCGCGGAGTGCTCCGCCGGATGTCGACATCCTGATGGCGATGGGCGTTGCGTACGTCGAGTTGCTCACCACCCACCGCGACTACCTGATGCTCCAGCACCAGTCCTATGCGGCGTGCGACGACGATGTCATCCGGGAGCGCGTCCGGACCTCGTACGCGCGGCTCGTCAACCACGTCGAACGGCTGTCGGGAGCCGAGCCGGAGCGAATCGACGACTTCTTCCGCTACGGGATGTGGCTGAACGTCGCCGCCGCGATGGGCGTCGAGGATCTCTCCGCGGGGTGCGAGTGGGTGAAAGCGGAGATCGGCGACGAGGCACCGGACGAGGCGTAGCCGTCCGGACACCGGATCAGTCCGACGGCTGCCTGCGGCCTTCCGGATAGCGAGTCAGCCCGTCGTCGGGGATGTCCTCCCACGGCACGGCGTAGGCGACGAACTGGCGGTAGCTCGGGCGGATGCCGGGATCATCGTCGAGCGTGCCGAGCCGCACGCCGACCGCGTCATGGTCGTTCGGGTCGCGCGAGAAGATCGCCGAGCCGCAGTCGCCACAGAACCATTTTTCGAAGCCGTCGTCGGGCCGCCACGCCCGCAGCCGCTCCTCGCCCGCGATGATCCGGAACGAGCCGGGCGCCGCGCGACCGTTGGCCGATGCGGAGGCGCCGGTCCGCCGCTGGCACCGCGTGCAGTGGCAGTAGCTCGCGGACACGAACGGCTCGGTGATCTCGTAGCGCACGGTCCCGCAGCCGCACGCGCCCGTCAGCGGGAAGCTGATCTCGCCGGGAGCGCTGCTCGCTGGCGGCGTCACACGTGCACGAGGTCGCGTTCCGGCTCGATGCTCCAGCGCCGCGCGACGTCCTCGAGTCGAGGGTGAAGCGCCCAGCTGTCGGCCTTCTCATCGCCGGCGTGCGCCGGCGTCCCGCCCTTCAACGGCATGCAGCCCGTGTTGTCACCGATCGCGCGGAGCTCCTGCACGTCCTCGGCCGTGAGCCTCAGCGCCGATGGAAGCGCGATCAGTTCAGCGCGCTTCTCCTCGACCGGGCGCGCTCCGGCGCCGGCTTCCTGGACCAGCGTCGGCACGACGCACTCGACCGCATCGTGCGCGAGATTCCACTGACAAGCCAGCTGCAGCATCGTCAGCCCGGTGCGCTGCGCGATCGGGCGCATCGCGTCGAGCTTCTCGCGGCCAGCCTCGATCCAGCCGGCAGGACGGAAGCTGCGGTGATCCTGGGGCAGCATCTCCTGACCGGGGCGCAGGTCGTCGAAGAACAGCCCGCCGTAGTCGACGACGCGTGTGATCACCTTCACGCCGGCGCTCGCGGCCGCGCCGAGACACAGCTCGCCCGGCCAGGGCTCGAGCGGGTTGAGGATGATCATCGCCCAGTCGATCAGTTCGCCGAAGCGCTCGATGCAGTCGATCACATCGAGCGTGAAGCCGTTGGCAGGGCCGGGTGCCACTCCGATCGCCCGCGTGAGACCCGACTCGCGCAGGGCCGCCATCGCGTTCCAGACGATCTCGCTCGTATAGCCGGTGCGGTCCGGGTTGTGCAGCAAGAGCACGTCGAAGCTGTCGATCCCGCATCGCTCGAGGCTGCGTTCGGTCGCCATCGTCAGGTAGTCGCCGTACTCCGACGGGCGTCTCAGGCGCGCGTCGGTGAACCTGGGATAGCCCTTCGGCCCGTCGCGCTCACCGTCGTAGAAGTCATGCCCGATCGCGCCGATCACGCACATCTGATCGCGCGGCCTCCCGGCGATCGCTCGACCGAGCATGCGATCGGCCTCGCCGGTCCCATAGACATCGGCCGTGATCACCGTCCACAGGCGATCGTCGGGCGCGATCAGCGAGAGAAAGCGCTCGTCGTCGAGCGGTTCGCCGAAGCGCATGAATCGGCCACCGCTCCACGTTCCGACAGCGATCGTTCCGGGATCGCGTGCGACTGAGGTCTCGGACATCCCTGTCAGTGTATGACCGCGGGCGCGTCATCAGCATCGTCGCGCGACAGCACGCGCTGCGGACCGAGTGTGTTCAGCTACCGCTGCCGCCACCACCTCCCACCAACGAGGTCGTGGAACACGACCTCGTTTCGCCCGCAGGTCGTGACGACCTCCCAGTAGCGCCTCCGCAGCGGCCGATCAGTCCACCATCGGTCCTCGATCAGCCACGATTCCCGCACAGCGTCGACGTCGCGGCCATCGACGATCAGCGGAGAACCGTCCTCGCCCGCTCCGACTGCAACGCGGCGAGGAACGGCGATCTGGCGAGGCCCGCTCACTGACAGCCCTCAAACGGCGCCAGCACCGCTCTTCGTTCGGGCACGCGCGAGCCCGGATCGACTTCCAGGATCCGCAGCGCGGCCTCGGGACCGGCGGCGGCGCGTGCCTGACGGATCGCCTCCCGCAGGCGCGCCGTCCGCGCCGCTGCAGGATCCTCGAGCAGCCCACGTTGATCGCTTGCGGGCGGCCCAAACCGCTCGACCGCGACCCTGATCATCTCCGCAGGCGCTGGGATCAACGCCAGGTGCGGCGTCAGCGCCAGGCGCATGCGCCCAGGGTCCGCGAGGGCCTCCCGAAAGACGACCTGCTCGCGCCATGTCCCACCCTGCTCGACGAGCACTGCCGAGAGCACCACCGACCGCAGCGTCCTCCCACGCCGCTCTCGCCGAGCGAGCAACCTGTCGATCAGTAGCCCGAGTCCCCGCTCCAGCTGCGTTCCCGAAGCGGCCTCAGGCAGCTCGAGCGACTCGCGCAGGAACTCCGCTGCCGGACGTGGGCGGAGCGCGACATCGCCACCCGTGGCGAGCTCCCGGGCAAGCAGGCCGGCCGATCCGAAGCGATCGGCGACCGCTCCCGGCGTCAGCGCGGCGAGTTCGCCCAGCGTCTTGATGCCAAGGCGTTCGAGCGCCTCGGGAAGCTCGGCGAGCGCCGGACGCGCCCGCAACAGCGCGACCGGCAACGTCGCGAGGTACGCGCGCGCATGGGCCTTGCCCCCCGCGCCGGCGCTTGCGCTGCCGATCGTTCCCGGCACGATCACCGGGCGCCGTACGCGCGCACGTGTAGCGGCCGCAACCGCCGCAAATCGTGACGGCGCCACGCCGTAGCGAGCCGGCACTCGAAGCGCTCGACGCGCGGCGGCAAGGACACCCTCGATGCCCCCATGCAGTCTGAGCAGCCCGTCCGCATCAAAGCAGGCGAGCCCGGGCCGCTCGGGTTCCACCGCCGCTCCGATCGACTCCAGCCGCACGAGCAGCCGCTCCCAGAAGTCAGCGACCCCGGCAGGATCGGGTGGCACGAGCGTCAGCCGGGGACATCGAGCAAGCGCCTCCCCCAGTCGCATTCCCGGATGAACGCCGAACGCCTCCGCGGCGAGCGACACCTCCCCGACGTGCTGCGTCCCTCCCGGTTCAGGCGCAAGCGCGGCCGGTGTCTGCAGAAGTTCCATGCGGTCGACGGCCGCGATATTGAGCTGGAAGCGAGGGAGGAGCACGCAGACGATCATTGACGAACACATGTTCGCATCCTCAGTGGACGGAATGCTTGCTACGGTGCCGCCATGGCGACTCCCAACATCCCGGGCATCGCTGTCAAGGGTGCCCAGACTCTTCGCGCGTTCGGCCAGCGTATCCCCGGGGCAGGTGACATGCTCGCGCGCTCTTTGCACGATGCCGTCAAAGACCGCATCGTGCTGATCACCGGGGCCTCGTCCGGCATCGGGAAGCAGACGGCGCTCGATATCGGTCGCGCCGGTGGCACCGTGCTGCTCGTCGCCCGCACGCAGGAAAAGCTCGACGACGTGCGGCGACAAATCGAGGCGCTTGGTGGCACCGGTTTCGTGCACCGCTGCGATCTCACCGACATCGACGACATCGACCGGATGGCGACCGAGGTGCTCGATCAGCACGAACACGTCGACATCCTCGTCAACAACGCCGGCCGGTCGATTCGTCGCTCGGTCGCCAACTCATACGACCGCTTCCACGACTACCAGCGGACGATGCAGGTCAACTACTTCGGTCCGGTCAAGCTGATCCTCAAGCTGCTGCCCGTCATGCGCGAGCGCAAGTCCGGACACATCATCAACATCTCGACGATCGGGCTGCAGGCGAACACACCCCGGTTCTCGGCGTACCTTGGGTCAAAGGCCGCACTCGACGCGTTTTCGCGCTCGATCGCTCCGGAGATCATCGACGACGGCGTGCACATCACGACCGTCTTCATGCCGCTCGTGAAGACCCCGATGATCGCGCCGACGAAGATCTACGACCGCTTCCCCACGCTCAGTCCCGAGGAGGCGGCGACGCTCATCACCGACTCGATCCGCAAGCGACCAAAGCGCGTTGCGACGGCGCTCGGAAGCATCGGCCAACTCAGCTACGCGATCGTCCCGGGAGCGCAGGACCTCGTCGTCAATCGGGCGTACAAGCTGTTCCCAGAGGGCGGCGAGAAACCCCCTGCAGAGCCCGAGCAGGAGCCCACGGCCGAGCAGCGCGCGTTTGCCCGCGCGACGCGCGGCGTGCACTGGTAGCGCAGTTCGTCGGGCGGTCGCTAAGAGGCCATCTCAAAACGGTGGCACGCGTCTGGCGGCGGCGGACACTTCGCGGTTACGCCACGTGCCTGAGCAGCTGACCTTCACCGCGCCGGCGCGGCGGATGACCTCTAGACCGTCGCGCCGGCGTCGTGCATCAGGCGCGCGACCGGCACGGCGGAGAGCCCGTCACGGCGGAGCACATCGCTGAGCCCGCCCAGGATCGGCAGCACCTGGTCGGGGCTGGAGACCGTAAACTCGATCACCTCGCCCGCATGGAGGTGCCCGATCGAATCGCGGGGCTCGTCGATCCGGACGGCGCCCGCGATCAGCTTGCCGCCGGCGCCGTGAGCGACCAGCCACTGGCCGACGCTCGGGCCGCTCGACGCGTACAGGAAATGCCGGCTGAAGCCCATCGTGTGCATGAGATGGCGGAGCTGATCACGGGTCTCGAGCCAGCGGACGAGGCCGCCGCCGCGCAGCCGCGGGAGCGCCTGGTCGCCGTACGCGAGGACGCTCAGATCGGACGCGGTCGGCACGTGGTCAATCGCGAACGAAGCATGGATCCCACTCGACGCGAGCACGCTTGCGATGCCGGGGATCTGACCACTGGGCGCGTCGATCATCACGCCGATCTCGGGGCGCGTCGTGGCAATCGTCGTCACGGGCTTCATGTGCACGAAGCGCGAGACGAGGGTGTACGAGGCGCTTGCGGTGAGCGTCCAGGCGATCAGCGCGACCGCCACCGCGCTGGCGGTGACCGCGCGCGTCGTCCGCACGCGCCAGCGTGGCAACTGGCGAGCGCGCCGTTCGTCGCCGAGGATCAGCGACGCCGTCGACGGGCGGCGCGCGAACGATGGATCCGGGTCGGGGCGGCGCGCGAGCGCCTTCGTCAACGCTGGACCGATCTCCTTCGTGTTGCGCGCGACCTGCGCGAGCCCGAACCGCTCGAGCGCGCGATTGCTGGCGCGCACGTGGCCGACCCCAAATCCGTACGAGATCACCGGGCAGCCGCGGATGATCGCCTCGAGCACCGTCAGTCCCGCGCTCGAGTGGATCAGGGCGTCGGCGGCGGCGAGCACGTCGCCCATCCGGTCGGTGAAGCCCATCAGCCGCAGCCGCGGCTCGTCGCCGAAGCGTTGCGCGACCCGCGCGCGGAGCTTGTCGTTGCGCCCGCAGAGGCACAGGACGATCGCGTCAGGCTCGTCCTCGAGCGCCGCGCGCGTCGCGCCGACGAGGTCGCCGACGCCCCAACCGCCGCCCGACACGGCGATCACCTTGCCCTCGGCGGGCAGCGCGAGCGCCCGGCGAGCGTCCGCCCGTGAGCGCGCCGCGAGGAACGCCGGCGACGTGGGCGGCTTCGCCCATCGCACGCTGCCGGGACCCGCGATCTCCTCGACCTCTTCGATCGATTCGGGATGGGTGACGAAGTGCAGATCGATCCCCGGGTGCGCCCAGAAGCGCAGCCCCGCCAGATCGGTGATCGACGAATAGCACGGCACGTCGAGCCTGCCCTTGCGCCGCAGCTCGCCCAGGACGGCCGTCACACCGGGGTAGGTGGAGACGATCTGTACGGGATCGTGCGCGCGGATCAGGCGCATCAGCCCGCGCCTGCCGAGCGCCGTCAGCAGCCACTTGGCGAGCCAGCGCGTCGGCGGGAAGTACATGAACAGCCAGTACTGGATGTCGAACAGCCACGGCAGCCACTGGAACATGAACGCCGAGTTCTCGCGTAGCACCTTCGTCAGGACCGGTCCCATTGCCGGAAGGCCGTTGACGATCGAGACCTGAGCGTCGGGGTCCTCATCGCGGAACTCGCGGGCGACGGAGCGCGCCGGAAGATCGTGACCCTCGCCGATGTCGGCGGAGATGATCAGCACCTTCCGCGGCTGGGACTCGGCGTCGGGCTCGCCAGCGGGGATCACTGCCGCGTCCTCATGGGCGGCGGTGACCGCAGCCTGCTCGCGGCGCCACGCCACGTATCGGCGCACGCCCTCGGAGAACGGCGTCGCCGCGCTCCACCCGAGCTCGTCCAATGCGCGTTTGGAGCACACGACCTTCCCGCCAAAGTCTCCGGGGCGGGCGGGCGTGTGGACGATCTCGACGTTGCCGATCAGCTGCTGGACCGTCTCGGCGATCTGCTTGATCGTGACGTTCTCGTCGCTGGCGAGGTTGTAGATCCGATTCGTCGCGACGTCGCCCAGCCCGAGCGCGACCCCGTCGGCGAGATCCTCGACGTACACGAACCGCCGCGACTGCATGCCGTCGCCGGCCAGTGTCAGCGGCTCGCCGGCAAACGCCTTGTTGACGAACGCGGGGATGACCGCGGCCTCGCGCGCGCGGGGTCCGTACGGGATCCCGAAGCGGAGGATCGTGTAATCGATCCCGTAGAGCTCCTGGTAGGCCTTGCAGTACAGCTCGCCCGCGAGCTTCGTGCTCGTGTAGAGGTGCGACGGCGCCGGCAGCAGCGTGTCCTCGTCAACGGCCTCATCAGCGCAATCCGAGTAGACCCAGATCGTCGATGCGTAGACGATCCGCTTGACCCCGGCGCGGCGGCAGGCTTCGAGCACCGTCACCGTCCCACGGGCGTTGACGCGCTCGGCGTCCTCGGGCGAGGCGTGCACGTCGTTGACATCGGCGACGGCCGCGAGATGCGCGACCGCGTCACACGAGTGCAGCGCACGCTCGAGCGCTTCGCGATCGGTGATCGAGCCGAGCACCGTGTCGACCGTGGGGGCGCGGGATGGGTGGGCGGGATCCGAATGCCACGGCGACGGGCGCAGGTCGTAGATGACCGGCTGGTATCCACGCGCCTTCAGCTTGTCGACGACGTGCGAGCCGATGAAGCCCGATCCGCCTGTGACGAGAACTCTCATTCAGGTTGCCCCTCAGGCCTGTAGTACAGCGGCACGCAGGAATGGTTGCGCGCGACCCAGTCGGAGTTGGGCAGATCGACATCGTGTCCGAGGATCCGGTGGCACGGCTCGTCGTAGACCCGCCCGGTCGACCGCTCGAGCCAGTCGAACACGATGTACTTGTAGAGGCCCGATGTCATCCCGTCGGGCAACTGCAGCCGGCTCGCGTAGAGCGGATCCAGTTCTGCACGCGCGACCGCGTTCTTCCAGGCCACGATCGCGGGGAGCCGCTCGATCTGCACGAGCCCGAGCGCCGCCGTGAACTCGCTCATTCGGAAGTTGAGCCCGTGCACGTCGTAGCTCGGCTTGCCGTAGTTGCGGAACGCGCGGGCGTGCTCGATCAGCTCGGGGCGCCGCGAGACAAGAACGCCGCCCTCGCCGGTCGAGATCGTCTTCGTCGCGTACAGCGAGTACACCCCGGCATCGCCGTACGTCCCGGGCTGCGTGCCATTCCAGCTGGCGCCGTGGGCGTGGGCGCAGTCCTCGATCAGGAAAATCCCGTGAGCGGCGCAGTAATCGGCGATCTGCTGCGCGTCGAACGCGATGTGACCGCCGATGTGCACGAGGAATGCCGCCTTCGGCTTGTGCTGCTCCGCTTTGGCCTCGAAGTCGGCGAACGACATGCAGAGGTCCTCGCGGTTGCAGTCGACGAACTGAACCTCGGCGCCGGAGCGGATCGCCGCCAGCGGGGTCGCCATGAACGTGTTCGACGGGCACAGCACGGTCTTGCCGGCGACCTGCGCGAAGTGCAGCGCCGCGAGCGCTCCGCCCGCCCAGCTCGAGAAGGCCACGGCCGTCGCGCCGTTGTAGTCGGACCACGCCTGCTCGAAATGCGCGGTCATATCGGCCTCGGACCAGCGGCCCGAGTCGAGCACCTCGTCGATCAGCGCGTGCAGGCGCGCGCGATCGCGCTGGTCGAAGCCGATCGCGAACTGTGCAAAGCTCGGAGATGCGGAAGCAGTTGACATGGGTTCTCGGGGCGGCGTCCGAGGGCGAGCTGGCGCGTCCCGCCGGCCGA
The DNA here is from genome assembly GCA_035524415.1 of Solirubrobacteraceae bacterium. GTDB lineage: Bacteria > Actinomycetota > Thermoleophilia > Solirubrobacterales > Solirubrobacteraceae > Palsa-465. The sequence continues at coordinate 95,390 of DATKOY010000001.1, forward strand.
CGGTCGCGAATCCCCGCGTTCAAGCTTGCCAAATCCTTTCAGTTTCTGGTGCGCTGGGGCAAGCCTGTCAGACGGGGAGGACGGTACCGGTTTGCATAAATTTCAGCTCTGCGAGGATCAGCCCCAGTGCCCGTACGGTCCGCTGGTGGGAGTTCTTGGCGCTGTAGAAGTCCGCATCGTGCAGGAGAATCACGTCCCCGGCGCGCAGCTCGCGGGTGGCCCGCGCGGCGATCCGCTCCGGCGTCGTGAATGCGCGCCAGTCCTTGCCCCACCGGGACCAGAGCAACGGCTGCAGCCCCATTTCCCGGGCGGTCGCCAGACCGGCCGGGCTGTAGATCCCGTACGGCGGGCGGTGCAGCCCGGGGGCCCGACCGGTTGCGTCCTCGATCGCAGCGGCGCCGCGGGCGAGGTCATCCCGGACGGCGGCGGCGCTCATCCGCAGCTGGAGCCGGTGGTGGTGCCCGTGCAGGGCGATCGCGTGGCCTTGCCGGACGATCTCGGCGGCAAGCGCCGGGCGCCGCTGCACCTGCTCGCCGATCACGAAGAAGGTCGCGCGCGCGCCCGCACCCGCGAGGAGCTCGAGCACGGCCGGGGTCCCCTCGGGATGGGGTCCGTCGTCGAACGTGATCGCCACCCCGGGCGTTGTCCGCGCCAGGCGCCGCGGAACCCGCAGCGCAGCGGCGGCGCGAGGAACGACGGGCGCGAGGGCATGGCGGAGCACGACCGGGATGATCGCGCTTTGCAGTGGATAATCGGCAGACGCTGCTCACGGACTCCTCAGACGCCGTCCTGCTGGCCGTTCGCGTGAAGCCGCGCGCGTCGCACACACGGATCGCGGGACAGCGGCACGACCGGGTCTTGGTCGAGGTCACGGCGCCGCCGGTCGACAGCAAGGCGAACGAGGCGGTCTGCCGCGTCATCGCGAAGGCGCTCGGCGTCGCCGCCGGCCGGGTCACGATCGCCGCCGGTGCGCGCGGGCGGGACAAGCTCGTGCGGATCGCCGAGCTCTCCGCCCGCGAGGTCGTCGACCGGCTCGGACTCGAGGACCCGGGACGGTGACGCCGGACCTCGACCGCTGGCTTCCGAACCCGGGGGTGCGGGTCGCTCACCGGCGGGAGAGCTCGGTGGAGCGCGCGCGCCTGTGGGAGGCGGCGCGCACGGTGCGGCTGTCGGACACCGCCATGCTCGGGCGGCTCGTGCGCTGGCGGATCCCGGGGACCGCCCCGGATCAGGCGTTCGATGAGCTCCTTCGCAGCCCGCCGTTCATCGTGCTCGACGAGGATCGCGAGCACCCGATGTTGATCTCCGGACTCGTCGGGCGCATCTGGACGCTCCGACGCGACTACCCGGTGCTGCGCGACGCCGAGGAGTTCCGCAGCTGGCGCCAGAAAGGGACGGCCCGAGTTGTGTTCGCCAACTGGATCGAGCCGGGGGAGCGCGGCCGGACGGCGCTCGCGACCGAGGCTCGCGTCGAGGCGATCGGCAGCCAGGGCCGGCTCGGCGTCGCCGCTGTCCGTCCGCTCGTGAGCACATTCCATCACCTGCTCGGGAGCGACGGGCTCGAGGCCGCGATCCGGCACGCGGAGGCGCGCTGAGAGCGCTCGCCGGCCCACGCCGGAGCGCGACCGAGGTACCGTCTGCGCGTGCGACCGAGCCGTGCGATCCGGACCGCCGTCACAGCCGGGGCCCTGGTTTTGGCGGGGTGCGGTGGCTCCACGACGATCACCCACACCGAGGCCGCGGTGACGGGTTCGCTCGTGCCGCCGGCCGCGCCTTCACACCCGGTGATCGAGCTGCAGCTCGAGCTGCCGCTGATCGGTCTCTCGAGCGCGCCGACGGTCCGCTACGCGACGACGTCCGGTCGCCCGACGTTCAACGGCGCCGTCGCGCCCGCCGGTGCGACGGTGTACATGCTGAGCCCAGACGGGACGCGCACCGCGGTCAACCCTCGCCGCGATGGGTCGTTCAGCGTCAGCGCAAAGCTGCGCCCCGGGGCGAACAGGTTCATGTTCACCGCAGCCGAGCTCGGCGGCAAGAGCAAGACCGCGAGCCTCGCCGTGACGTGGCGAGGCGCGGCCGCGCGCGCGATGCAGCGCGCGATCGAGGCCGATCCCGCGAAGTACCTCCCGCCCGCGAGCGCGGGGCTGAACCGCAAGCTGCCGCCGCTTGGAAACCTGCCGGCGATCGCCGGAGGATCGCTGGCGGCGACGTTCTCGCTGAACCCGATCCAGGCCGGGGCGCCGCCCCTGACCGGGGGTCCGGGCAGGTGGCTGGGCGGGTTTGAGCTGACCGAGTACTACCCGGCGCTCGAAGCGTGGTTCCGCGGCGCCGCCGTGCCGACCCCCGGGCTGGCGACGCAGCACCGAATCGACTGGCTGTATTCGGCCCACGGGCTGTCGATGGAGGGCGACGGAATCGGGCTCGACGGCCGCCAGTACCACATTGCCCATGTCGGAGCGGGTGGATGGCTGACAGCGTCGGGCGGAGGCGGTGTGCGCTTTGGAGTAGGGGGCGACGCCCCCTACTGGCGAACCGGCGGATTCTGGCGCACCGCCTCAGGGGGCCTGACCTTCCCGCTGGCCACGGGCGGCTGGTCGAACGGCGACGGCGTCTCCTACGTCTCGCCGCCGGCCGGGATCGCGTTCGCGCCGGGCCCGTCGCGCCCGCTCGCGTACCTGCGCAGCGTGGCGGTGGATCCGAGCGTGATTCCGCTCGGCAGCCATATCTACATCCCGTCCTACCGCTCGATCAACGGCGGCTGGTTCGAGGCCGACGACACCGGCGGCGCAATCATCGGCCGCCACATCGACGTGTTTCGCCCGCCGCCGTCCAACCCGGCTGACACGGGCAACTTCGCGACCGGAGAGACGGTCTACATCGTCCCGCCCCACGTCGTGCTGCCGTAGATTGACGCACGTGCTCGACCTCGACGCGTACCTCGCGCGGATCGGCCTGGATGGCGCTCCGAGCCTTGCGGAGATCCATCGGGCGCACACGACGAGCATCCCGTTCGAGAACCTCGACCCCCACCGCGGCGTCCCGGTGTCACTCGAGCTCGCCGACATCGAGCGCAAGCTCGTCGGCGCCCGCCGCGGCGGCTACTGCTTCGAGCACAACCTCCTGCTGAAGGCGGCCCTGGAAGCGCTCGGCGCGGAGGTCGAGGTCCTCCTCGCCCGCGTCCGCGTCGGCGCGCCCCCGGGGGCGGTCCGCGGCCGCAGCCACGTGGTGCTGCGCGTCCACGACAACGGCGCCGTCTGGCATGCGGACGTGGGCTTCGGCGCCGGCGGACCGCTCGAGCCGCTTCCGTGGGGCCCGGGCGACGAGCACGAGCAGTCGGGCTGGCGCTTGCGGATCGTCGAGGAGGAGGGCGAGTTGGTGCTGAGGGCACTCCGTGACGGCGACTGGATCGATCTGTACGGCCTGATCCCGGAGCCGGTCCCGCCCGTCGACGTGCAGATGAGCAACTGGTTCACCTCGACCTATCCACGCTCGCCGTTCGTCACCGGACTGATGATCTGCGTCCACCGCGAGGACGGCGTCCGCGTTGTGCTCGGCGGCTGGGACGCGCCGGCGCTCAGCGTCCAGACGCCGAGCGGCACGACCGACACGCCCGTGCGGCGGTCCGACGTCCCGCACCTGCTCGCGACCGAGTTCGGCCTGCCGGGATTCACGCTCGGAGCGGACGGCCGGCTGGCGCTGGCGGATTAGGGAGTTGAGCGCGTCCTCAGGCGGCCGCCTGGGTCGCCTCGGCCGGTTGCTGCCGGGAGGCCCGGCCGTGCCGCACCGTCACGGCGAGGACGGCCGCCGGCACGATCGCGACCGCCGTCAGCGCGACGGCCCACCAGAACGTGTTCGTGAACGCCTGCGCGAGCGGATCGGCGATCCGCGCACGCACCGCCGGCGGCAGCGGCTTGATCGCGCCGCTGCTCAGGCCGGCCGCGCGCGGCAGCGCGGCGAGGATCTGGTTCTCGAGGATCACGGCGAGCAGCGCCGTGCCGATCGATCCGCCGACACGCTGGATGACGTTGAGCGCCGTCGTGGCTCGTGGCACGGCCTCGCGCGAGATCGTGCTGTACGCGCACGCCATCGCGGGCATCATGCTGCAGCCCAGACCGATCCCCCGCGCGAACAGGGTCGCGGTCGTGACTGCGACCGGCGTCTGCGCCGTCCATCTCGTGAGCCCGATCGTCGCGACGGTCATCACGATCAGCCCGAAGAGGACGACGGGGCCGCCACCGATCCGATCGGTGAGTCGGCCGCTGATCGGCATTGTCAGCGCGGCGCCGACACCCTGCGGCGCGAGCAGCAGGCCGGTCGCGAGCGTCGAGTGTCCGCGGTCGATCTGGAAGTACAGCGGCAGCAGGATGAGCGAGCCGAACAGCGCGGCTCCCATCAGCAGCACCGTCACGGCCGCGGCGGCAAATCCGGTCTTGCGGAACAGCGTGAGATCGAGCAGCGGGCGCCGGGATGTGTGCAGCGCGTGCCACACGAACGCCGTCACGAGCGCGACACCCGCGACGATCGGCAACCACGCCCAGACATATGCGAGCCCACCGTGGCTCGAGGTCTCCGAGAGACCGAACACGATCGCCGCCAACCCCGGCGACAGCAGCGCCAGGCCGACGACGTCGAGGCGCTCACCGCGGCGCGCCTGCGACGGCGGCAGCAGCCGCCACGCCATCACGAGCGCCGCGATCCCGATCGGCACGTTCACGTAGAAGATCCAGCGCCAGCTGAGGTGCTGGAGCATCAGCCCTCCCAGGACTGGCCCGAGGATCGGGCCGAGCAGCATCGGCGCGCCGACGACGCTCATCACGCGACCGATCCGTTGCGGCCCGGCCGCCTGCGCGAGGATCGTCATCCCGGCCGGCATGATCATGCCGCCACCGAGTCCCTGCAGCACCCGGAAGAAGATCAGCGCGCCGGCGGACCACGCCAGGCCCGACAGCGCTGACCCGAGCACGAACAGCCCGACGACGAGCATCCACAGCCGCTTCGCGCCGAATCGCTCGGCGGCCCAGCCCGTCATCGGGATGACGGTCGCGAGCGCCACGAGGTAGCCCGTCGCGACCCACTGGATCGTCGACAGCGGGGCGCGCAGATCGCGGCTGAGCGTTGCCAGCGCGACGTTCACGATCGTCGTGTCGAGGATCGACATGACCGCCCCGACGACCACGACGGAAGCGATCACGATGATCTCGCGATCGAGCTTCTCAGGCGCTGCCTGTGCCATCTCTGTATCACGGTAGCGGCCCACAGCGGCGTGACGGCTAACGTCCCGGCGGTGACCCAGTTCGACGCAGAGGTCGTGGTCCGCCGCACGCGCTACGCGAGCGAGGCGACGGGCTGGGCGGTCGTCGACGCCGCCGACGAGGACGGGGAACCGGTCGTCCTCGTCGGGCCGCTGCTCCACCTCGAGGAGCGCGAGCGCGCGCGGATCATCGGAACGTGGGTCGACGACAGTCGCTACGGACTCCAGGTCAAGGTCTCCGAGGCGCGACCGCTCCCGCCGTCGGACGTGGAGACGCTTGCGGTCTACTTGTGTCGCGTGAAACACGTCGGTGACAAGCGCGCGCACCGGCTGATCGCGCGGTACGGCACCGCAGGCGTGCTCGACGCGATCGACCGCGATCCGGAGGCTGCGTTCGCAGCGGTCGGGCTGCGCCGCGCGCGAGCGCAGGAGGCGGCCCATTCCTGGAACCAGCTGCGCGTCACACGGCGCCTTCACCTGCTGCTCGCGCCGCACGGCCTCGCCTATCTCGTCAAGCGGATTCACGCCGAGTACGGCCCGACCGCCCACCGCGTCGTCTGCAAGAACCCGTACGAGCTGACGAGCGTGTTCGGCGTCGGCTTCCTCGTTGCCGACAAGATCGCGCGGAGCGTCGGCGGACCGATCGAGCCCGTGGCGCGGGGTCGCGCGGCTGCCGTGCATCTCCTTTCCGAAGTCGAACGCAGCGGCAGCACGTGCATGCCGCAGGACGTCCTCGTCCCGGCGCTGGCGGAGCTGCTCGCCGGCGCGGTCCCGGAGGGACTGATCGAGCGGCTCGTCGCGGACGGTGACCTCGTGCGCGAGGGCACGTGGCTCTACCGACCGCAGACGGCCGCGCTCGAGGCCGAGCTTGCCGAGCGCGTACGTGCGCTCATCCGCTCCGGGTCCGGAGGGCGGCTGCGCGAGCCCGACGAGCGCTCCCTGGCGGCGCAGGACGCCGGCCCGCAGCTGACGGACGAGCAGGCCGACGGGGTGCGGGGCGCGTTTGCGTATCGCCTGTCGCTGATCACCGGCGGGCCCGGGACCGGTAAGACGGCATCGATCAGGACGATCGCGTCGATCGCGGCCGGCCAGGGCGCGCGCGTGATGCTCGTCGCGCCGACGGGACGCGCGGCGATCCGCATGAGCGAGGCGAGCGGCGTCGCCGCCCGCACGGTGCATTCCGCACTCGGCTGGATCCCCGGCGAAGGGCCGACCCACGACGAGGACGATCCACTGCCGTGCGACTTGTTGATCGTCGACGAATCCTCGATGGCGAACCTGGAGCTGACCGTCACGCTGCTGCGGGCGGTGGGGCGCCGGACGCACGTCGTCCTCGTCGGCGACGCCGATCAGCTCGCGCCGGTCGGCGCGGGCAAGCCGTTCGCGGAGCTGGTCGCTTCCGCACCGGTCCCGACCGCGCGCCTCACGCACATCTTCCGCCAGGCCGCCGGCAGCATGATCGTCCAGGGAGCGCACGCGATCCGCCGCGGCGAGACGCCGAGCTTTGCCGCATCGGAGGGCATGCGACGCGACCTGTTCCTGATCGAGCGAACGGACCCCCGAGCGGCACGCGAGGAGATCGTCTCGCTCGTCGCCGAGCGCCTGCCGGCCCACTATCACGTCGATCCGGTCGCGGACATCCAAGTGTTCGCGCCCGTGTATCGCGGCGAACTCGGGATCGACGCGCTCAACCTCGCGCTGCGCGAGGCGCTCAACGGCGCCGGCGAGCCGGTCGGCGGGGGACGGCTGCGGATCGGCGACAAGCTGATGATGACCGGCCGCAACCTGCACGAGCTCGGGTTGATGAACGGGACGCTGCTGCGCCTGATCGACGAGGTGCCGGGCTCCGACGACGACGAGTCCGCGCTGATCCTCGCCGCCGAGGACACGATCTTCCGCCTGGCACCGGAGGAGTCGGAGCGGCTCCGGCTCGCGTATGCGTGCTCGGTGCACCGTGGCCAGGGGATCGAGCTGCCGATCGCCGTGATCGTCGCGCACCCGGCCGCCGGCGCCTTCTTCCTACGACGCGAGATGCTCTACACCGCCGTCACGCGCGCGAAGACCGCGACGGTGATCGTCGGCACGCGCGAGGTGATCGCTCGGGCCGCGCGAACCCCGGACACGGGACGGCGGCACAGCCGGCTGACCGCGCGGTTGGCCGGCCTCGAGCGCAAAACCTAGAGCTTCGTCTAGGTTTGTGCGGCTGCTCAGCTGAACAGTTGGTCCGGCCTAGACAAAGGTCGGATGCCTACGGCGCGTTCCCGCCGACACATGACGTATGCGGGATCGCGACCCGAAGCTGATCGTCAACCTCACACGCGGCAGCGTCGTCTGCGAACACGGGGAGATCGGCGAGCGCATGTTCGCGCGGCTCCAAGGACTGCTCGGCCGCAGCGGGATGCCGCTGGACGAGGGGCTGCTGTTGCGCCCTGCCCCTTCGATCCACACGGCGTTCATGCAGTTCCCGATCGATGCGGTCTTCCTCGATTCCAACATGCGGATCGTCAAGCTGGTCGAGGGCATGCGGCCGTGGCGCACCGCGGCGGCCCGCGGCGCAACGGCCGTGCTCGAGCTTGCAGCCGGAGAGAGCGGGCGCCGAGGACTCTCGCTGGGCGATCGCCTCGCTGTGCTCGAGCACACGACGCGGCCGTCCTCGCGCACGCGGGTGCTCCTCGTCGCGCACGACCGGCGCTTCCGCGCCGCCGCCTCGGCGCTGTTGGCTCAGCGCGGGTGCTGGGTCAGCGTTCACGACGATGCCGAGCCGGTCGCCGCCCGCGCCACGCGCGAGCGTGCGCAGGTCGTCGTGATCGATGCGACGCCATCGTTGACGGCGGCAGCCCGGACCGCCGCCCGCCTGGAGTCGTTGCGACCGATGGTCGGCGTCGTCGCCGTGAGCGACGACCCGCACGAACACCTGGCGGCGCTCCCGCTGCTGCCGAAATGGGGGTCGTTCGATGCACTGTTCCTCGCCGTCGAGCGCGCTCGCGGGAGGGTCGGCCATGGCTGAGGCTGAGCGTCCCTGGCTGAGGCTGGAGCGGTTCGATTACTCACCGCTCGCCGGACGATGGGCGGTCGTCCGGATGCTCGCCGCGCTCGAAGCGGAGCTTCAGCTGCCCGCCGGGGCGCGCCTGATCGTGCACCGCGGGCCCGCGATGAGCACCCACGGCGCGTTCGTCAGCGCGGCCGACCGCCGCACGACGCGCGCGCTGGTCGAGGTGTTGTGGATCGCATCGTTTGCGGTGCCGCTCGAGATCGTCGAGTACCCGCACGCGCTGTTCGAGCTGGCGAGCGCGGACCGGCCCCCGGTCGCGCTCCCGGCGCCGGGCACGCTCGTGCTCCCCGCGGGGCGCGCGCGCGACCTCCCCGATCGTGGGTGGCTCCCGGCGCATGCCCGCCGCCGCGTCGGCGCGCTCGCGACCGCGGTCGCCGTCTCGACGGCCTCCGTTCCCGCGGCGGGCTTCGCCGCAGCGCATACGACGCACGGCATCGTCGCGAGCCCGCTCGACCAGCACAAGATCGCCGCAGCGGCAACCCGGATCGGCGATCGCCCGGCGCGGATCATCCTGCGCGCGCCGAGCGTGAGCAAGCTCGAGAGCCATCCGCGGGTCTCGCCCACCGAGGGCGTCGCCCCGCCGACCGACACGCACCGCGGGACGACGACGACCACCTCGACGACGACCTCGACCTCGACGACGACCTCGACGACGACCACCCCCGGCTCGACGACCACCACTTCAGGGTCGACGACCACCACTTCAGGGTCGACGACCACCACTCCGGGTTCGACGAGCACCACCCCGACCGCCCCGGGCGCCCCGGCACCGTCCCCGCCGGCGTCGACCGCGCCCGCCCAGCCGGGATCGCTCGTCCCCGCCCCCGCTGCGCCGGCGCCGCAGCAATGGGGCGCCGGGACCGGCACGGCAGATGCGCCCACGGATAAGCACGTCGGCACGACCACGACGCTGGCCCACCATAGCCGGCGCCCACAGCCGCCGACGGGCGGCGCGCCGATCTCAGCGCCCTTGAGCACCACCCAGCAGCTTCAGCCCGTGCCGGCCAGCGTGCGGCCGGCGGGGTCACCCGGCACGGAGACCGGCGCCCCGTTCGGGGGCTCGAACGGCAACAGGTTCGGGATCTCGAGCGCGCCTCCCGCCAGCATGCTGTCGCAGCTGTTCGCGAACACGCAGGGCCCGCCGCCGTTCCTGATCTCGATCTACAAGCGCGCCGGCCACCGCTATGACGTTCCCTGGCCCGTGCTCGCCGCGATCAACTCGATCGAAACCGACTATGGGCGCGACCTCAGCGTGTCGTCGGCCGGCGCCGTCGGGTGGATGCAGTTCATGCCCGGGACGTGGCGGGAATACGGGGTCGACGCCAACCTCGACGGCAAGGCGAACCCCTACGACCCGACCGACGCGATCTTTGCCGCCGCGCGCTATCTGCGCGCCAACGGCGCACCGCACGACCTGCGCCGCGCGATCTTCGCCTACAACCACGCGACGTGGTACGTCGACGAGGTTCTGCTGCGCGCCCGCTGGATCGCGGCGAACTCGACACTGAACGTCAAGGGCGCTCCGGGACGCAAGATCGCGGCGATGACCGCGATGGCGGAAGTGCTGCTCGGCCGGCCGTACGTCTGGGGCGGCGGCCACGCCGGGTGGCAGATCGTTCCCGGCTACGACTGCTCCGGATTCGTCTCAGCAGTGCTCCACGCGGGCGGCTACCTCTCGAGCCCGCAGACGACCGACACGCTCCCGTCCCAGCCGGGCATCAAGCCGGGCCCCGGCCGCTATGTCACGATCTTCGACCGCACGGCTCGGGGCACGGAGGGCCACGTCATCATCGACCTCAACGGCACCTTCTACGAGTCCGGAGGGTCAGCCGCAAGCGGTGGTGGCGCCGGCGTCAAGCGGATCGGCCAGCCCCCCTACGACTACCTCCTGTCGTTCGACACGATCCTGCACCCGGCCGGGCTGTAGCGCGGCCGGCGCCTTCGTCGGTGCCGCGCCTCGTTCTCCGGGCGGCGGACGTGCCAGCACTCGCCCGCCCAGCCGCTACGCTGGCCGTTCCGGTTCGCCGGTGCACAGCGACCGTTGGGCGAGATGGCAGGGGATCATTAACTCAGAGAGCATGCTTGCCGCCACGTTCGATCGGCTCGCGCGCCTCGTTGACGGATCGCGGGGCGGTCCGGCCGTGCCGGACGATGTCTCGGCACGCAGCCGCGCGCGGGCTGTGAGTCTCGCCGCCGCCGCGGGGGCGGGCGATGAGGCAGGGGCCCTCGGCGCGGTCGCGTTCGCGGCGGATGTGTTCGGCGCGCTCGCGGTCGATTTCGCCGCCCACGTCGGCGACGCTGAGCGGTTCATCGAGCAGTTCGAGGAGATCACGGGTCTCGGGAGGGCGGTGCTCGGCCGCGAGGTGCTCCGGTCCCCGCAGCTGCCGACGCTGTCCACCGATGTCGCGATCGAGGTGCAGCTGACGCTGCTGCTCATCTTTGCCCGCGTGCAGGCCGTCTCGCTGTGGGCGCAGTGGCCGGGCGGAGAGCTCAAGTGCATCTCGCATGCCGGGCCGCTCGAGGCCGGAGCACGGGCCCGGGAGGTGGCGAGCGCGTTGTTGCGAGACCCCGCGACCGATGTCGTGCAGCTCGAGGCGGCGCTCGGCATGCGCCTCGATCGCTGGCAGCACGAGCCAGGGGCGCTGATCGCGCACGGCGACCCGCCGGTTGCGGACCACCGGCTCGTGCTGCTCGAGGCCGCCGCCCCGGCCCTCGGCGCGATCGACGAGCGCGCCCAGCTGCTCGCGCAGGCGGGCCCGTCCGGAGAGACGTTGACGAACTCGCTCGAGCGGCGGCTTGCCCGCCTCAGGTTCGATCTCCACGACGGGCCCCAGCAGGACGTCCATCTGCTCGCGTCCGACCTGGCGCTGTTTCGCGACCAGCTGCTTCCGGTCGTCGCCGATGACCCCAACTACGACCGAATCGTCGGACGCTTGGACGATCTCGCCGCCCAGCTCGTCGCGCTCGACGGCGATCTGCGCCGGCTGTCGAGCTCCGTTCAGTCGCCGTTCCTGCCGCCGGGGACGCTCGAGGAGGCGCTGCGCGAGCTGACCGACGCGTTTGCGGGCCGAACCGGAATCGAGCCCCAGGCCGAGCTGCGGGGCGACGTCTCGGCGCTGACAGAATCGCAGCAGATCACGCTGCTGGCGCTGATCCGCGAGGCGCTCAGCAACGTCCGCCAGCACAGCGACGCGCGCCACGTCACGATCGTGGTGACCTCGCGGGCGCAGGGGGTGGAGGCTCAGGTGATCGACGATGGCCGCGGGTTCGATCCCGAGACGACGCTCCTGCGCGCCGCACGCGCCGGCCACCTCGGCCTCGTCGGCATGCACGAGCGCGTACGGATGCTCGGGGGGCGCACACAGATCGAGAGCCGGCCCGGCGGCCCAACCGTCATCTCGGTGAGCCTGCCCGCGTGGCCATCGCCGTCGTAGGCACGAGCTCATCGGGCTCGAGCTGCTCTCGCAGCTTCTGCAGACCGAGCCGGATCCTGCCCTTGACGGTGCCCGGCGGCAGCCCGAGCCCGGCCGCGATCTCGCTGTGTGTGAAGCCGCGAAAGTAGGCCAGCTCGATCACCTCGCGCTGCTCCGCCGGAAGCGCCTGCAAGGCCGCCTGGACGCGCTCGGCTTCGGCGCGGCGCAGGACCTCCGTCTCGGTCCGGTCGGGACCGGCGACACGCTCGGCGGCATCGGGGTCATGCAGATCGCGCGCGTCGCGAACACGCGCGCGGCGCAGCGCGTCGATCGACCGGTTGTGCACGGCGCTCAGCACCCAGGATCGGACGCTGCCGCGGCGGGGGTCGTAGTGGTCGCTGCTGCGCCACAGCGACAGGAACGCCTCCTGGATGACGTCCTCCGCCATCGCGGGCGTCCGGCAGACGCGGCACGCCAGCGCGTACGCCACCGACGCGTGGCGGTCGAAGATCGCCTCGAATGCGCGCACCTCGCCATCAGCGGCGAGGTGCATCAGCTCCTCGTCCGCGAGCCCAAGCAGATCCGGCGAGCGTGAGAGCGTTGCCGAGCGGAACATCGCTCCCTTCAGGCCGTGCGCCGTGACCTGGTGGGATCAATCAGGCCGGGGCCGGGACGGCGCCGAGCTGCTGCATCAGTCCGAGGGCGTCCCACACCGTCCACTCTTCCGCGATCTTCGCGTCCGCGATCCGGAACACCGAGATCGCCTCGACCGACACCGACTTGCCGGTCGGCTCGATGCCCATCAGCTCACCGCGATGGGTGCCGGAGGAGACGAGCTCCTCCGCGAGCTCCCCGCGCCCCTCGTTGCAGAACTCCTCGAAGAAGCGGCGCACGAGCGCCTCGTTTTCGGCCGACATATGTTCTCCTCCGTGTCTCGGATCGGCTGTTGTGCTCCTCGCCAAGCGCGCACAGGATCCACCGTGACCCACAGCCGCGCATCGGCCGAATGGCCTAATTGTGGGGCGGCGGTTGCGTCGGCTACACGCCCGCGGCCGCCGGCACGAGCCCGTTCTCGATCGCGAAGACGGCCGCGCCCGCCCGCGTGCGCATGTCGATCTTGTCGTAGACGCTCGCGAGATGGTGCTGGACCGTCCGCGGCGAGAGGACCAGCGTCTCCGCGATCTCGCGGTTGCTGAGCCCGCGTGCGAGCACGCGGAGCACCTCGACCTCGCGATCGGTCAGGTCGTTGGGCCAGGCGGTTCGGCGGCGCGGCAGCCCGGCGGCTTCGACGACTGCCCCGACCGCCACCGCGTCGAGCCGACCCGCGAGCACCTCCTCGTGGAGCGCGTCGGCCGCCTCGGGAAGCGGGCTTGCCTGACGGTGCGGTCGCGGCTCGGTCATCGCCGCGAACACATCGGCGGCGGCGAGCAGGCGCTCCCCGCTCGAGAGCTCGATCCCGCGCGCGCCGCGGTGATACCCGCTGCCGTCGAGGCGCTCGTGATGAGCCGCAGCGAGTGGCGCGAGCCGCTCGAGCGCAAGGCTTCGCCGGAGGATGCGCTCGGTCCAGTAGGGGTGCAGCCGCACCCGCTCCCACTCGACCTCTCCGAGCCGGCCGGGACGATCCCAGATCGCGCTCGAGACCCCCACCCGGCCGATGTCGAGCAGCAGCGCGCTGGCCCGCAGCGTCTGGCGCGCGTCGGCGTCATAGCCGAGCAGCTCGCCCGCCCGGTCAGCGAGCTCGGCGACCCGCGCGGAGTGCCCCAGCAGGTACTTGCCCTTCAAGTCGGCGAAGCTGGCGAACGCCGAGCACAGCCGGTCGAGGTCGTTCATCGGGACGGTGGCTGCGGGCGGCGGCTCCGCGGCCAACGCCGCAGCGAGCATGTCCCGTGCCTCGAGCGGCGCGAGGATCGGCTCGAGGTTCGCTGCGAATGCGGCGCAGATGTCCGGGTCGAGATGACCGCCGGCGAGACGCGCCACGTGGCGTGCGGCTCCCTGTTCGCCACCGTCGTAATGCGCCATCACGGCCTGCTCGGCGACGTGCACGACGCGCGCGGCGAGGGTCAGCTCCTCGCCCTTGCGCCCGGCCGGAAAGCCCTTGCCGTCGTAACGCTCGTAGACCTCGTCGAGCGCGGCGATCGCGCCGCCCGGAAGCTCGAGCCGCGCGCCGAGCGCGGCGCTGACCTCGCAACTCCCGCGGCCGAGCGCCGCGCCCTGCGCCGGCACCTCACTGGCAAGGCGCGCGGTCAGCTCCTGCGCACGCTTGGGCCCGGCCCAGGTCGCAAGGCGAGCGGTCTGCGCGGCGATCGCGTCGGGATCCTCGAGATCGAGCGTCTTCAGTTCGCGCTGGACGGCGACGTCGTCGTCGAACATCTCGGCGAACGCGGACGCGTGCGCGGTGCAGCCGAGCGAGCGCAGCAGGGCGGCGAAGTAGGCGGCGCGCCTGTCGGTACGGTCGAGCTCGAGCGTCTCGGCGAGCTCCGAGGCGACGACACACGTCCGCAGGCCCTTCTCGAACGGCACGCCGGCGCCGAGGTCTGTCGTCAGTGACAGCGCCCCGAGCAGCTCCGCCAGGCTGATTGCACCCTCCAAAACGGTGCCGATCCTAATCGCCGGGGCCGGCCGCGTCACCCGCGCAGCTACGGGACGGTCACAAGATGATGCTGGAGCGCGTAGCGGACGGCGCCCGCGCGGTTGGCGACCCCGAGCTTCCGGTAGATGTTCGTCAGATGGAACTTGACGGTGTGCTCGCTGACCCACAACTCGCGGCTGATCGCCGCGGTCGTCATTCCCGCCGCGACCGCCGACAGGATCGAGCGCTCCCGGTCGGTCAGCGCCGGGGCATCTGCTCCGGCCGGCGCGCCGGCGCAGCCCGGAATGCTCGAGGGCGCGTGGAACACGGCGCCGCCGGCAGTCTGGCGCAGGACCGAGGCGATGTCGACCGTGTGCGCACTCTTGAGGATGTAGGCCGTCGCGCCGGCCCGCAGCGCCGCATCGATGACCGGGCGCTCGTCGCAGGCCGAGAGCACGACAACCTTCATCGCGGGCCGGCCGGCGCGCAGCTGCTCGATGCACTCGACGCCGGTGACGCCCGGCATCCGCAGGTCCATCAGGACGACCGCGGGCCGGCGGCGCTCCACCATGCTCAGCAGTTCTGGGCCTGAATGCGCCTCGCCGACCACTTCGATGTCGTCGAAGTGCTCGATCGTGCGGCGGATCCCGGCGATGATCAGCGGGTGATCATCGGCGATCAGCACGCGGATCCGGGTCGGCTCGACATCGATCTCGGAAACCAAGCTGAGCTTCTGCACCGATGCGTTCATCGAACCTCCTGAACGGGTATTCGGCAGGATCGCCCCAAAACTGATCCGCAATTTCCCGTGGCGGATGCGTTTGCTCGCGGCAGGCGCACCGATTACGGTTCGGCGGCGGTGCCCTTCAGGAGCTCTCGGATCGCTTCGCCCGACGGCAACACGGTCGCCGACCTGTTGCCCGCTGTCGGCATGCTCTGCCACTCGCTCGTCCATGCCGGCGAGCAACTCCTCGACGGCGGCAAGGGAGTCGAGGCGTACGCCGAGCTGGGCGCCACGATGGGGATCCCGTTGCTGTACCCGTGGGCGAACCGGCTCGACGGCTTGCACTACACGGCCGCGGGCAAGTCCGTCGCGCTTCCCGATGACCGCACGCGGGTGCCGCAGGATCCGGGCGGTCTTCCGATCCATGGGATCGTCCCGAGCCTGATGCGCTGGGAGGCCGAGCGCGGCGAGGACGGGACCGCCCTCACCGGAACACTCGCATGGAGCGCGCCCGAACTGCGCGCGCTGTACCCGTTCGATCACGAGGTCGCCATGCGCGTCGTCGCCGGCGACGCCGCGCTGACGGTGACGACGACCGTGCGTGCGATTGGTGAGGAGGCCGTTCCGGTGTCATTCGGCTTTCACCCGTACCTGCGGGTGCCCGGGAGCGATCGCAGCTCGTGGCACGTGCAGCTCCCGGAGCTGGAGCGTCTCCTGCTCAACGAGCGGATGATCCCCACCGGCGAGCGCCGGCCGATGACCGACGACGAGCGCGCGTTCACGCTTGGCGGCACGAGCTGGGACGACGGCTTCGCCGTCCTCGAGCAGCCCGCTCGGTTCGCGGTCTCCGCGGCCGGGTGGGGCGTCGCGCTCGAACTGCTCGAGGGGTACCGGTGGGCTCAGATCTACGCGCCGCCGGGCCACGACTTCATCTGCTTCGAGCCGATGACCGCGCCGACCAACGCGCTGTGCAGCGGCGATCGCCTGACCGTCCTGCCCCCCGGCGAGGAGTACCGCGCGATCTTCCGCGTCAGCGCATGGCGCTGACGAGCGACGCTCAGCGGGCCGCGATCCTCGCAGCGGCGACCGCCGCCTGGCCGTAGGAGATCCCGCCGTCACCGGCCGGCAGCAGCTGCGGGCTCCGCACACGCAGCCCGGCGGCCGTCAGTCCCTCGGTCGTCAGCTGCAACAGAACCCTGTTTGCAAAGACACCTCCTGACAGCACGACGAGCTCGCAGCCCAGCTCCCCGGCGATTTGCTCGCACGCCTCCACCGTCGCTGCGGCCAGGGCCGCGTGGAACCGCGCCGCGATCGCGCCGGTCGCGGTCCCGGCTGCGACGTCAGCGACGACCGAACCGATCATCGCGGACGGGTCGAGCTCGAGCCGCCCATCCGCGGCCGCGAGGACATCGATCGTGTACCGACCACGCGCGCGCGAATCGCACGCCGCCTCGAGCTCGATCGCTGCCTGGCCTTCGTAGTTGATCTCCGCACGGACGCCGCACAGCGCCGCGACCGCGTCGAACAGCCGCCCCGCGCTCGTCGTCTGCGGCGACGCAAGGCCGCTCAGCGCGAGCCGGGCGACGCGCTCCCACGACGCCGGATCGACGTGGCCCGCGAGGGCACCGGGCAGCGCCGGCACCGCGCCGTCGTCGCCCGGCGAGCCCGGCGCCGCGAGCAGCCACGCGCATGCCATCCGCCACGGCTGCCTGATCGCTCGCTCGCCGCCCGGCAGCGGCACGGCTCGCAAGGCGCCGACCCGGCGGAACTCCGCGAGATCGCCGTACAGCAGCTCGCCGCCCCAGAGCGTGCCGTCCGGTCCGTAGCCCGTTCCGTCGAAGATCGCGCCGATCGCCGGACCACTCTCGCCGTGCTCGGCCAGGCACGCGGCCAGGTGCGCGTGATGGTGCTGGACCCCGATCAGCTCGACGCCGTCGCGGTCGATCGCGTATTTCGTCGAGAGGTACTCGGGATGAAGATCGTGCGCGACGACCTCGGGCGTGACCGCGAACAGGCGCTCGAAGTGTGCGATCCCATCCGCGAACGACAGCGCGGTCTCCACGTTGATCAGATCGCCGACGTGATGCGAGACCCAGGCACGGGTTGCCTTCGCCACGCAGAACGTGTTCTTCAGCTCCGCGCCGCACGCGAGCAGCGGCCGGCGGGCTCCGGGTGCGGGCAGCGGGACGGCGCCGGGCACGTACCCCCGCGAGCGTCGCAAGAACATCCGCCGTCCGCCGCCGTCCGCCGCGACGACGCGGACGACCGAGTCATCCGTGCGCGTCTCGATCGGGCGATCGTGGACGAGGAACAGGTCCGCAATCGCGCCGAGCCTGTCGAACGCGTCCTCGTCCTCGAAGCAGATCGGCTCATCGGAGACGTTTCCGCTCGTCATCACGAGCGCCGTGCCGCAGTCGCGCAACAGCAGATGGTGCAGCGGCGAATACGGCAGCATCACCCCCAGCTCCAGGGCTCCGGGGGCAACCGAGGACGCGACGCGCGCGTCCGCCCGCCGCGGGGCGAGCACGATCGGGCGCTGAGGCGACTGCAGCAGCTCGCGCGCCGCATGTGACGGCGCCACGAGCGCGGACGCGGCCTCGAGATCCGCCGCCATCAGCGCGAACGGCTTGTCCTCGCGGTGCTTGCGCGACCGCAGCGTGGCGACGGCGCACTCGTCATCGGCCCGGCAGGCGAGGTGGTAGCCGCCGATGCCCTTGACGGCGAGCACCTTGCCCGCGAGCACGGCGTCGGCGGCAGCCCGAAGCGCATCGGGCGCCCCAGGATGCCAGCGGACCCGCGCGCCGCCGGGATCGAGCAGAACCGCCGAGGGCCCGCACGCCGGACAGGCGTTCGGCTGGGCGTGGAACCGGCGGTCGAGCGGGTCCTCGTACTCGCGCCGGCAGTCCGGACACATCTGGAATGCGCCCATCGTCGTGAGCGGCCGGTCGTATGGGACCGCGCGCACGATCGTGAACCGCGGGCCGCAGTTCGTGCAGTTGATGAACGGGTAGCGGTGGCGGCGATCGTTGGGGTCACACAGCTCCCGCAGGCAGTCCGGGCAGGTCGCGGAGTCGGGTGTCACCGGAGCGTCGGCCGCGCCGCCGGACGGGCTCGGACGGATCTCGAACCCAACCGTGCCGATCGGCGTCCGCGGCTCGACGGCCACGTGCTCGATCCTTGCCAGCGGCGGTGCCTCGGATCGCAACCGTGCGGCGAACGCCTCGATCGCCTGCGGTGCGCCTTCCACCTCGACGAGCACGCCGTGCGTGTCGTTGAGCACCCACCCGCCGAGCTTCAGATCCGTCGCCAGCCGGTACACGTACGGGCGAAAGCCCACGCCCTGCACAGTGCCCTCGACGCGAATCCGCGCGCGAGAGCACGCGACCGCACCCGCGGTCGCGGTCATCCGACGAGCTCCCGCAGCACGTGGTACGCGCTCGCCTGCGCCTCCTGGATCCGCGGGATGTGCTGCGAGCGCGTGATGATCACGTGGTCGGCGAGCCCTTCGGCGGCGACGCGGCCGCCGTCGTAGCCGACCAGCGCGATCGTCGTCAGGCCCCGGCGCCGGGCCTCGATCAGCGCCGCGATCACGTTCTCGGATCCGCCCGACGTGGACAGCGCCAGGAGCACGTCCCCGTCGTGCCCGTACGCGATCACCTGCCGCGAGTAGATCGCCGCAGGCCCGATGTCGTTGGCGATCGCGGTGAGGATGCCCGCATCCTCGGTCAAATCGATCGCCGGCCACGACCTGCCCGCCGGACCGCGGGCACGGAAATCGGCCACCACGTCCATTGCGTCGGTCGCCGAGCCGCCGTTGCCGAGCGCCAGCAGCGTCGCGCCGGCCTCCAGCCGCGCACGAACCGCCGACGCAGCCGCCACGAGCGTGGCTCCGTTCTCGGTCAGCGTCTGCTCGCGCAGCGCGCCGACCTCCTGCGCCTTCATCAACACCGACCGGCGCACGTCGTCGAGCACCTCGTCGAGGTTGTCCTCGCTCTCGGCGAGGAACGGATACAGGAAGCTCGCGGCGCCGGCATCGTGGCCCCGGCGCTCGGAGCGCCCCGCCAACAGTCCGCGGTGTTCGAAGAACACGTGGACGAGCTCCCAGAGCACGTGGTAGAGGGTCTCGATCAGCTCTTGGCGGATGAACGGATCGTCGACGGGCGGAGTGAATACCCAGTCCGCGCCCGATTCCGACGTGAAGGCAATCGTCAGGCATCCCGGCGCCTGCACCGCGCCGTCGAAACTCATCACGATGTCATCCGGACGCGTCAGCAAGGAGGCGCTCGCGACCTGATCGCCGACGATCGCCAGCGCCGGCAGCGCCCGCTTCCCCACGATCACCGGATGGACGAACTCGACGGCGACATGCCGTGCGTCAGAGCGCGCGGCCGGCGAGCGAGCGATCGCGATCAGTCGCCCTCCCTGCGCGAACCGCTCCGCGAGCTGATGGCAGAGCCCGGCGAGCCGTCCCGCCTCCGCGCCGAAGAACTGCTCGTTCGCCGTGGTCCGTTCCGCGAGCAGCGACTGCAGACGCCCCGCCACCTCGCCCGGGACGGCAGCGGGGTTCACGCAAGCGCCCTCTCGCGCTGGGCCACCGCCAGCAGCCACTCACGCCACGCCTCGACACCCTCGCCGGTCTTCGCACTCACGAGCATCCGCTCGACCCCGGGATTGACCTGGTCGAGGTGGTAGAGAAACGTGTCGAGATCGAAATCGAGGTGTGCGAGCAGATCGATCTTGTTCACGACGACGAGCTCGCAGGTGCGGAACATCAGCGGGTATTTCAGGGGCTTGTCCTCGCCCTCGGTCACCGAGCACACCATCGCCCGGATGTCCTCCCCGACCCGGAACTCGGCCGGGCACACGAGATTCCCGACGTTCTCGATCACGAGCAGATCGATCTCATCAAGCGGCAACGCCGGCAGCGCCGAGCGGACCATGTTGGCGTCGAGATGGCACTCTCCGCCAAAGCCCGGATCGGTGTTGAGCTGGGTCACCGGGACGTGCAGGCTCGCGAGGCGGTCGGCATCGAACGAGCCCTGGACGTCCCCCTCGAGCACACCGACCCGCACTCCCTCGAGCGGCCGCGCCAGCGCGCGCTCGAGCAGGGTCGTCTTGCCGGCGCCCGGAGCGCTCATCAGGTTCACGACCGAGACGTGATGGCGGTCGAAGTCGTCGCGGTTGGCACGGGCGATCGTGTTGTTGGCGTCGAGGGCGTCCTCGACGATCCTCACCTTGGTCCTGTGCACTGGGCCTCCTGTTCCTCGACTTCGATGTAGTCCACCGCGAGCTCCTCGCCGGCGACGATTGTGACGGCGGTCGCCCTGCACGCCGGACAACGGAAGACCGGATCGAGCAACTCCCACTCGAGACCGCAGTCCGAGCACCGAGCGCGCGCCTCGATCTCCGTCAGCTCGAGTGTCGCATCCTCACACACCGTGTCGCGCGCAACGATCTCGAAGTAGAACTGCAGCGAATCGGGCACGACCTGCCGCAACCGCCCGACCCGCATGCTGACAACGCTGACGGGTCGTCCGTCCGCGTGCTTGACCGCCGTGTTGACGACGGCGGACGCAACCGACAGCTCATGCATCGCGCAGCAGCTCGGCGACGGTCTCGAGCACGACGTCAGCCGCGCGATCGAGCGATCGGCGGACCGGCTCGCTGAGACCGAACCCCACGTCCTCCACGACCTCCGGCTCGCAGGCGACGACGAACACCCGGCCCGGCCAGCCGCCGACGTACTTGACGAACCGCAGCACGGTCTGCGGGTCCATCCCGTGCGGATCGAGCATCTGACCGTCCTCGATCTGGGCGTCGATGTCGTCGGGATCGGCCTCCATCACATACAGCGTGCCAGGCGGCTCCCCCTGGCGACTGACGTCGATCAGGATCAGCGCGTCGTAGCCGCGCATCACCTCGTAGGCGAGATCGAGCCCGCCCGATCCGAAGTCGATCACGTGCACGCCGGCCGGGAGGTCTCGGTCGCCGAGCAGCTTGGCGACCTCGCCGCCGAAGCCGTCGTCGCGCATCCAGGCGTTACCGATGCCGGCGACGAGGATCTGCTTGGTCCGCTGCGCTGTCTCGCTCATACCGTGTGCACCTCATTCGGGAAGAAGAACAGGTAACGCCCGGTCTCCCGCATCAACTCCTGACCTGGGTCGTCGTCGACCGTCACGGCGAGGTACACGCGGTCCTCGTAGTCGACGTAGATGCGCTCGAGGGTCGCGCGACGACCGTCGAGCATGCGGTCGTACGGGTCGCGGTCGGTACCGGGTGCAAGGATGACCGTCGCCCCCCGCTCGAACGTGACGCCGTCGACGGTCGCCCGCTCCTCGCCGGGGACGTCGAAGGCGCCACTATCCACCGCTCACGTCCTTCAGTCCGCCGTGGAGGCTCACGATCTCCGCCGGCGTGCTCGCCAGTGCGCGCTCCAGCATCGCGCGGACCGCCGGGTCCTGCTGCGCGGCCTGTTCGCGCTCGCCGTCGCTCAGCGCATGGACATGGAGCACGAGCGCCTCCTCGATCTCGGTGTTGTCGAACAGGTTGCCGCGGCTCTCGGGCGCGATCTGCGGATGGTCGGGCAGGACGATCGCGGCGCCGAGCACGGCGTCATCCTGCGGCGTGGCCAGCACCGGCCAGATGTTGACGCTCTCGGCGCCCGACTCGAGCGGCGAGATGAACCGCCCCGCCGTCAGGCGCACGACGATGTGCGTCGAGATCAACGAGTGCGCAAGCGCTGCAACACGGCCGAGCCCCTGCGCGACCTGCGCGGTGTTGTGCACGCAACACCGCACGCGCGCACGTCCACCGTCGCCGAGCTCGGAGCGAACGGTGAAACGTCCCTGCTCGAACTCGGCCGTGTGCCGCTCACCGAGGGGTACGTCCGCCAGCTCAACCGTGCGCTCCAGCGCCGCGTGGCGCTCGCCCTGCGGCTCGAGGTAGCGGAGCGTCGCCGCCAAGCGAGCCCCTGCACCCGGCTCTGCCACACACTCGAGCCGGGCATGGTCGAACGCCCCGTCGCACTGCGCTGCGTACGCAGGCGGGTACACGATCCCGAACGGCGTCGGCGTCGCGTTCTTGATCGCTCCAGGCGTATACGGGTACAGCGCATACCCCTCATACAGTAATGAGGAAACGAGCTCATCCAACATCCGAGAGCAACTCCTCGATGCACATGTCGAAGCTCGGAAGCCCGCGACGGCCGCGCCGGGCGTTCAAGGCGGCCAGCGTCGCATCGCTCACCCGGATCCAGCCCCCGCCGGGATAGTGCTCGGCGATCATCGCCCGCCACGTCGCGATCGGAAGCGAGTACTGCGCCGTCGCGCTCCATGCGACCGGCGTCACCTGCAGCCGGGCGTCGACGTCGCGATAGAACACCGTCCCGTTGAAGTGGAAGCTGAGCGGGGCGAACCCGTCCGCCAGCGCGTAGAAATACTTGGCCGCGGCCACTTCGAGGTCGTACGTGCACGGGAGCTCGAGCTCGAAGCTCGCCGTTGCAGTGAACCCGGGCACGAGCGCCGACACGCGCGCCCAGGCAAGGCCCTGCGTCGATGGCGTCCAGGTGGCCGGCGGTCCGAACAGTTCCGCCAGCCGCTCGCGGGTCTCGGAGTCGTACCCGCGTCTGGCAGGGTCGATCATCACCTGCACCGAGAGAGCGATTGACTGGATCTCGGATCCGGTCGCGTCGGTCGCCGCGCCGCTGAAGATGAGCGTCGGCCCGGCCGCGAAGGGCAGATGGCCGCAGCCGGTGATCGCGAACTCGGGCGCGGGAATCCGTTGCGCCGTGCGGCTGCCGACCGCCTCGACGCTCATCGCAGCGCTCCGGGGCCGGTGCGTGCCCGCAGGTCGTCGAAGAAACTCGGGACCGCCCGCGCCAGCGCGTCCCCGCCTGAGATCCCCTCCCACCGCGACTTGATCAGACCGACGAGCCGGTAGCAGTCATCGATCGGCGCGATCACGTATTGATGAGGCTCCGCGAGCCGGTTGACGATCAGGGCCTCCGCGTCCGGATCGAGTTCGCCGAGCACCGGGTTGCGAGCGACGACCGCCTCCCACGCGTCGAGGCTCAGCTCCGACTCGGTCGCGCCGGCAGGACTCGGGTAGAACGCGACGACTCCGCCGCTGACGCTGCTGCGCATGAAGAACGCCAGGCCGATCGGGATCTGAAACGTCCCCCACAGCGCATCGTCGAAGTCGGGCGAATCGAGCCACACGGTCCGCATCCCGGCCGGGCGGTATTCCGCATCGCCGGAATGCAGCGCCCAGCACGCCCCGCATGCGCAGACGATCCGCCGCTCCGACAGGTGGAGCAGGTGGCGATGATCGTCGGGGATCGTCGCGTTGCAGATGTCGCAGCGCTCCACCGGCGCGACGCGCTCGATCCGCAGAGCCGACGGCGCCGCCGGCCGCGTCTGCGCCATCGTCCGCATCCGCGCGAGCATCTCGGCCCGGCGGCGCGCCGCGACGAGCGCGTCGAGGCGCTCGCTCACACCGCCACCCTCACCCCGCCGTCCTCGAGCAGCGGAACGGGTGTCAGCTGGAGGGGCTCCCCGCCGGCGGCTCTTCCGGCCCGTCGGAGGTCGAACTCGACCTCGCACTCGGGGCAGCGCAGCATCGTGGCGGCGAGGTCCCCGTCCTGCAGTGACGCTCCGCAGGCAGCGCACGCGTTCTCGTAGGCGACCAGCGCGCCCGCGACGTTTGCCAGCAGCAGCGCCGTGCCGTCGGCGGCACACACGCGGAGCTCCCCTGTCCCGAGCCCGTTCACACCGTCAAGCGCCAGCCAGCGCGTCGGCCGCTGCCCGTTCGTGCTCGGCTCCGCGACCCCCTCGACCTCGAGCCCGGCCAGATCGGGCGCGTGTTCATCGAGCGCCTGTTTGATCGCCAGCTCGAGCGTCGCCCGCGACGCCGCGCAGCCGTTGCAGCTTCCCTGCAGCGCGAGCCGCGCGACCCCGTCCTCGATGCCGACCAGCTCGACATTGCCGCCATGGGACTCCATGTACGGCCGGACGCTGTCGAGCGCCTCGAGCACCCTCTCCTCGAGACCGACCGGATACAGATCGTGGATCAGCAGCAGGCTGGCCACCGCCCCGTCCTGGGCGAGCTGGTCCATGATCGCTTCACCCGCGTCGCGGGCCGTGGAGATCGCCTCCATGATCCTCCGCAGCCCATCGCCGTACATCGCGATGACGGCGCTGACGAGCTCCTGAGCCAGCTCTCTGGCACGCGGGTCCGGGAGCTCGTCGACCTGCGCGCTGAGCGCCTGGACCCGGTCCAGCAACTCGTCGGGATGGGCGCCGACGCTCACGTCAACTCAATCCCGTGGGGGTGTGGATCACCTTTCGCACGCGGCCCTTGCCCGTGTACATGTGCACGCCGCACGGCAGGCACGGATCGAAGCTCCGGACGGCGCGCATGATGTCGACGCCCTTGAAGTTCTCCGGGCCGTTCTCCTCGAAGATCGGCGTGTTCTGGACCGCGTCCTCATACGGACCCGGCGTACCGTACACATCCCGCGGGCTCGCGTTCCACGGCGTCGGCGGATACGGCTGGTAGTTGGCAATCTTGCCCTCGCGGATCACCATGTGGTGGGAGAGCACCCCACGGGCTGCCTCGTGGAACCCGCAACTGACCGCCTGCTCCGGGACCGTGAACTCCTTCCAGCTCTTCGTCCGCCCGGCGCGCACCTCCTTGAGCGCCCGCTCCAGGCAATGAAGCGCCACGAGCGCGGAGTATGCCTGGTGGTAGGAGCGAGCGCGATCGCGCTCGACCGCGTTGGACTTCTCCGGCACCTTCCACTCGAGCTCCATCTCCGGCATCGCCGCCGACTTCGGTAGCACCATCTGGATCGAGTCACCCGTCGCCTTCAGATAGCCGAAGTCGACGATGCCGGCCTTCGCCGTGCACCACTGACGAGCGAACGGCCCGCCACCGGTGTCACAGCAGACATGCGTGTCGGTCCGCTTGTCGTAGATCCGCGGCGACACGACCCAGCTGTACTTGTCGGTGAAGTCGCGCTTCTGCGGCTTGGGCAGCGTCTGCTTGTTCCATGGATGGTTCTTGTCGACGGGATTGCCGAGCGGGTCATGCGTGACGAACGTCGGCTCGTTCTCCCAGCCGTCGAAGTACGAGCTGCCGAGCAGGATCCGGATCATCAGGTTGATCTCGACGAGATCGGTCGACACCAGCTCGCCGTTGATCGCCACACCTGGGGTGATGTAGCGACGGCGGCCCCACTCGGTCATCGTGTTGTAGTTGTAGTCGACGTAATCCGGGTCGTCAAAGCAGCCCCAGTTGACGAGGTTCGTGTCCCGATAGCCGACCATGTCGTAGCCCGGCAGTTCCTGCAGGAAGAAGTCGTACAGGTCGTCGTGCATCGGGACCGTGCGCTTGACGTAGTCCATGTAGCGCATCAACCGCACGTAGTAGTCGGTGAGCGTCTGGTGGGTGATGTCGGCGCTGCACCCCCCCGGCATGATCGTCGAGGGGTGCGTGTGACGCCCGCCGAACAGGCAGTACATCTCGCGCGTGTACCGCGCCACCTGCAGCGTCTCCAGATAGAAGCTGCCGGTGAACGGATTCAGCGCCCGCATGATCTCGGCGATCGTCTGGTAGCCATGGACGTCCTTGTGCGGCGCCGAGGTGTTCTCCGCCTTCGCCAGGAGGGTCGGGTTGGTGTCCTTGACCATCTGCTCGCAGAAGTCGACGTTCGCCATGCAGTCGTTGAAGATCGCGTGGTCAAACATGTAGTCGGCGGACTCCGCGAGGTTGAACGCGAGATCGCCGAGCGGGGGCGGCTTGACCGAGTACGCCATGTTCTGGTTCAGGCACGAGCACGTGCAGTGGTTATCACCGCAGATGCCGCAGATCCGGCTCGTGATGAAGTGCGCATCGCGCGGATCGATCCCCTTCATGAAGATGTCGAACCCGCGGAACACCATCGAGGTGCTGTAGCACTTCAGGACCTGACGGTTGGAGAAGTCGATCTCGGTGTGGATGCCGAGACTGCCGACGATCCGCGTAATCGGATCCCACGACATCTCCTTGACGATGACTTTCTGCTCTTTCGGACTTTCGACTGTTGACATCTAGGTCTCCTGGAAGCTCACTTGCAGTTCGGGATCGGGACGGGGTGGCCGCTACCAGCGCTTCACGTAGCCGCTGGTCAGCGCCTGCCCTCGCTTTCGCCATTCCGGCTCGAGATCGAAGTTCTTCTCGATGTTGCGCTTGCGCATGTACCGGAACACCGGTCCGTAGGTGAACCGCTGGAACGTCGCGCCGGCGAGTCCCCACTTGTCGGGGTCCATGAACGGCATGTACTTGTCCGGGAAGCCCGGCATCGTGCACGCCATGCAGATGCCGCCGACGTTGGGACATCCGCCGATCCCGTTGACCCATCCGCGCACGGGCACGTTGCATTTGGTTATCGGCCCCTTGCAGCCAAGCTTCACCAGGCAGCGGTGGTCGCTTCCGTACTCGGTCGCGAAGTTGCCCTGTTCGGTGAACCCGGCGCGGTTGCACCCTTCACGCGTGGTCCGCTCGAACAGCCATTTCGGGCGCAGCTGCTCGTCGAGCTCCGGCACCGGTGCCATGCCCGCGAGGTGGAACACGAGGTACATCAGCACCTCGGTCATGTTGTCCGGCTGTGCCGGACATCCCGGGATGTTGATCACCGGCAGCCCGGCCTTCGAGCGCCATTTCCAGCCGAGGTAATCGGCGACGCCCATCGCACCGGTCGGGTTGTTCTTCATCGCGGGAATGCCGCCGTAGGTCGCGCACGTGCCGACCGCGACGACGGCAGCGGCCTTCGGAGCGAGCCGGTCGATCCACTCGTTGAGCGTGATCGGCTGCCCGTCCGACGGGTTCACGCCAAACCCCGTCCAGTGCCCCTCGCCGTTGATGTCCTCGTTGCCCACGGAGCCTTCGATCACGAGAACGAACGGGTCGAGCTTGCCCTGCTCGGCGTCGTACCAGGCCTGGATGTACTCCTGACCGACCTCGAACGCGATCACCTGGTTGTGGATCACGACGCGCGGCATCCCGGGGATCACGCCCTGGATGATGTCCTCGAGGCTCGGGTTGGTCGCCGATGTCATCGCGACCGAGTCCCCTTCGCAGGAGAGCCCGATCGTCATCCACAAAACATGCGCTGTGATCTGCTCCGTCTCGTGCTGCCGCGGTGCGTATTCGATTCCCGTCGCCACCTGAGACCTCCCTCGTGTTCGACCGTCAAGGCTCTCTCTCAGCAGATGCGCGGCAAGGGGTCTCCCACGAGCTGATCCATCACCCGCCTGCCGCCGAAACTCGTCTCCACCACCACCATTCCCGGCGGCTCGCGGCGCACATCGCCGATCACGGCCGCGCGCTCGCATCCGGGAACCGCCTTCAGCGCACGCAGCGCATCCTCGGCGGCCTGGGGCGAGACGAACGCCACGAGCCGCCCTTCGTTCGCCACATACATCGGATCGATCCCGAGCAACTCGGCCGCCGCCGCCACGATCGGGGAGACCGGGACGTCGGCCTCGTGCACGGCGATCGACACCGCGGAGGATCGCGCGAGCTCGTTGAGCACCGACGCGACACCGCCGCGGGTCGCGTCACGCATGCAGTGCAGCTCCTCGCCGGCGGCGTCGAGCAGCGCGTCGACCGCCGGCCACAGCGGGCGCGTGTCCGACTCGATCGCGGCATCGAGCTCGAATTCGCCGCGTGCGAGCATGATCGCCGTCCCGTGCTCGCCGATCGGTCCCGACACGAGCACCTGGTCGCCGACGGCGATCGCGTCCGGCGCAACGGCCGCACGCGGATCGATCGCGCCGATCCCCGTCGTGCACACGTACATCTGATCGGCGGCCCCTCGCTCGACGACCTTCGTATCGCCCGCGATGATCTCCACACCTGCCGCTCGCGCGGCGGCTGCGATCGCCTCGACCTCCGCTCGCAGAACGTCTGCGTCAAGGCCTTCTTCGAGGATCAGCGACACGCTCAGCGCGACCGGGCGCGCGCCGGACACGGCGAGATCGTTGACCGTCCCGTTGACGGCGAGCTCCCCGATCGAGCCGCCGGGGAAGCGCAGCGGCTTGACGACGAAGCTGTCGGTGCTCAATGCCAGACGGGCACCGTCGACGGTGATCGCACCGGCGTCCCCAAGCGCGCTGAGCGCGCCGGCATGGCTCTCGTCGAAGGCCGGGACGAACAGGCCCTCGATCAGCGTCTGGCTCGCCTTCCCGCCGGCGCCGTGCGCGAGCGTGACCTGCTGGTCACGAAATCGCGGCCGCTTCGATCGAGCGGTCTCGATGATCTGCAGCACGCGCTCCTCGCGCCCGCTCACACGGCCTCCTGCGCGCGCGTCAGCCGGCCGTAGTTGTAGTAGGCCGCGCACGCGCCCTCGGGCGAGACCATGCACGTGCCGATCGCGTGCTCGGGCGTGCACGCGGTGCCGAACACCTTGCACTCCCACGGCTTGATCACGCCCTTGAGCACCTCGCCGCACTGGCACGCCTTCGGGTCCGCGACCCGCACGCCCGGCACCGAGAAGCGCTCCTCGGCGTCGAACTCCCGATAGGCCTCGGAGAGCTTCAGCGCGCTCTGCGAGATGAAGCCCAAGCCCCGCCACTCGAAATGCGGGCGCAGCTCGAACACCTCCGCCATCACCTCGAGTGCGCGCAGGTTGCCCTCGTACGGGACGACGCGCGTGTACTGGTTCTCGACCTCGCAGCGGCCCTGTGAGAGCTGGCGCAGGATCATCAGGATCGACTGCAGCACGTCCAGCGGCTCAAAACCCGAGATCACGACCGGCCGGCCGTAATCGGCGGGGATGAACTCGAACGGACGGGCGCCGACGACCGTGCAGACATGGCCGGGGCCGATGAACCCGTCAAGACGCAGGTCCGGCGACTCGAGCAGCGCGCGCAGCGGGGGCACGATCGTCACGTGGTTGCACACGCACGAGAAGTTGCAGATCCCCTCGGCGCGCGCGCGCTTCAACGTCAACGCGGTCGACGGCGCCGTCGTCTCGAACCCGATCGCAAAGAACACGACCTCGCGATCAGGGTTCTCGCGCGCGATGCGCAGCGCGTCGAGCGGCGAGTAGACCATCCGCACGTCCGCTCCCTGCGCCTTCGCGTCCAGCAGCGTGTACTCGGAGCCCGGCACGCGGAGCATGTCGCCAAAGCACGTGAAGATCACGCCCTCATGGCGCGCGACCGCGATCCCGTCGTCGACCCGGCCCATCGGAATCACGCAGACCGGGCAACCGGGTCCATGGACGAGCTCGACGTTCGCCGGCAGCAGATCGTCGATCCCGTACTTGTAGATCGAGTGGGTGTGCCCGCCGCACACCTCCATCACCTTGTACTGGCGGCCAGGCTCAAGCTCGGCGAGGATCTCGCCCGCGAGCACCTGCCCGAGCTGCGCGTTGCGGAACTCGTCGACGAACTTCATTCGCGGGCACCGACGATGGCGGCCGCGCGGAGATGACCGATTGCCACGCCCGCGTGCACGAGCACCTCGTCGCCGACCGCGACCGGTCCCACCAGGTCGATCGCGACGCGATGACGGGTTCGGAGCTCATCCGCGCACACGGCTTCGTCGTCGCGCAGCTCGATCACCCGCATCACGATTCCCTCGTCGCCGCAGGTGATGCAGTGCCCGGTCACCGGGTCGCACCGCTCGGGTTTCATTCGATCACGCTCGCCTTCAACTCCTCGAGCTCCTGCTCGTACTCCGCGCCCATCTGCTCGAGCAGCCGCAGCGTCGCGTGCGCCTCCTCCTCGTCGACCTTCGAGAGCGCGAACCCGACGTGGATCAGGACCCAGTCCCCTGGCTTCGCGCCGCCGCCGTCATCGTCGGCGAGCAGGCTGACGTTGATGTTGCGGCGGACGCCGACGACGTCAACCTTGGCGATCTGGTTGGCGGGATCGACGATCTCGACGACCTGCCCAGGAATGGCCAGGCACATGACGGCGTTCTATCACCACGGCGTGCCGACGTGCCACCAGGGCGAATCCACCGTAATCCTGGTGACGGTAATCCTGATTACCGTCATGTGCACGAGCTGACGACCGTTTGTCAACGGGCCGTCAATGCAAGCGTAGACTGCGCGCGAGCTGAAACCGGACGCCCAAGACGCACTCCCCCGTCGCTGGTCACGCAAGGCGCCCCCGCGCCCACGGCCGAGTTCGTACCAATACCTGCTCGACCTCGACGTCGAGCTCGCCGACGAGCTCGATGTGCGCATGCGACTGGTCGCGCGTCCGGCCGTCACCGCCGTCACGTTCGACTGCGATGGTGGTGAGCTGCCGATGGCGGCGTGGCTGGACGCGGCGGCGCCAGGACCGGGCGTCCTCGTGCTGAGCGGGATGGTCGTGGTCAACATGTGCGTGGGGGACCGGATCGCCGCGGAACTTGTCGGGGCGGGCGATCTGATCCAGAGCCGCCCGGCGGAGGACGACGCGCTGCTCAGCTGCGAGCTCTCGTGGCGATCACTGTCGCCGGCGCGCTTCGCGCTGCTCGACGAGGCGTTCGCGCAGCGCGTGCAGCCGTGGCCTCAGATCACGAACGCGCTGCTGCGCCGCGCGGGCCGCCGGGCCCACGACCTCGACGTGCAGCGCGCGATCGCCTCGCAGCCGCGTCTCGAGCTCCGGCTGATGCTGCTCCTGTGGCATCTCGCCGGACGCTGGGGCAGGATCGAGCCGGGCGGCGTCCGCCTGCCGCTCCCGCTCACTCACCAGCTGCTCGGCCGCCTGATCGGGGCCGAGCGCCCGTCCGTCTCGCACGCGCTCGGGCGCTTGACGCATGCGGGGCTGATCAGTGGCCACAGCGATGAGTGGCACCTGCACGGCAGCCTCGACGAGCAGCTGCTGTCGATCGTGGAGCCGACCGGAGCGCACGCCGCGGCGATCGTCGCATCCGTCGCGCCGATGCGGCAGCGCTGATGCGCGCCGTCGAATTTGCACCCGGACATCGCGAGGCCGAGCGGCAGGTCATCCACGTGCTGTGGCTGACCGGCGGTCTCGGGTGCGACGGCGAATCGGTCGCCGTGACGGCCGCGACCAGCCCGAGCCTCGAGGACCTGCTGCGCGGGATCCTCCCGGGCACCCCCCGCCTGGCGATCTACAACCCGATGCTCGCGTTCGAGTCCGGCTCGGACTTCCTCGAGGCCTTCTCGCGCGCTGCCGCGGGCACCCTCAGCCCGTTCGTGCTCGTGCTCGAGGGGTCGGTGCCGAACGAGCGAATCAACGGCGACGGCCACTGGACCGGCTTTGGGGTCGATCCGTCGACGGGCCAGCCGATCACGATCTGCGACTGGATCGACCGGCTGGCGCCGCGCGCGGCGGCGGTGCTCGCGCTCGGCACGTGCGCGGCCTACGGGGGCATCCCCGCGATGCGCGGCAACCCGACCGGCGCGATGGGCCTGCGCGACTACCTCGGACCGGACTGGACCTCCGTCCGCGGCGTGCCGCTCGTCAACCTCCCTGGCTGCCCGGTCCAGCCCGACAACATCACCGAAACGCTGCTTCACCTCGCGCTGCACGTCGCCGGCGTGGAGCCGATGTTCGCGCTCGACGACCAGGGCCGGCCGGGGTGGCTGTTCGATCGCACGGTCCAGGAGGGCTGCGGCCGTGCCGGCTTCGCCGAGCAGGGGGTGTTCGCGCAGACGCCTGAGGATCACCGTGGCTGCCTGGTCAAGCTCGGGTGCATGGGCCCGGTCGTCAAGTGCAACGTCCCAGTCCGAGGATGGGTCGGCAACGTCGGCGGCTGCCCCAACGTCGGCGGCATCTGCATCGCCTGCACGATGCCGGGCTTTCCCGACAAGTTCATGCCGTTCGTGGAGCCGGCCAAGCTCGGCGTGCTCGCCGCGGCGGGGGCGCGCTTCACGTACGGCCCCGTCATGCGCCGCCTTCGCCAGGGCGCGATCAAGCGCCGGTTCGACCGTGAACCCGACTGGCGCCGCGCCGGCGACCAGCTCGCGAGCGGCTACGAGCCCCGCTGGTGAGCGTCAGGTTGGGAGCAGCGGGCTCTCGACCGAGCCGCTGAGTCCGCGCCGGGCCGCAAGCCGCTCCAGCATCAGGGCCGTATCCGCGATCGGCACACCGGTGAGGTGGTTGCTGCGTGTTTCGAAGTCCCGGACGATCGCGCCGATCTCCTCCGCGTACGCGGAGCGGTCGCCGGCGGCGATCGCCGCGATCGCGTCGGCGGTCCTCACGAACGCGTCGGAGCCCGCGCGCATCTGCGCCGCGTACCTCAGCGCGCCGTCGTCGTCGCCGACGATCAGGGCCGCGATCGCCAGCGCATACGCCGCCGTCGCCGAATCATCGCCGGCGTCCTCGAGCGCCGCGCGCGCGTACTCCGCGGCCTGCTGTTCCTCGCCCCGGTGCGCGAGCACCGCCGATTTCAGCATCCCCACGAGCCGCCCGTAGCTGGCCGGCGGCGCCACCTCCCACGACTGGCGGTAGAGATCCGAGGCCTGCGCGAACGCGGCGCTTGCGCCGTCGACATCGCCGGCGAGGAGGAGCCGCTGCGCGGCCCCGTCACGCTCGATCGCCCCGCCCATCAGCTCGCGGTGGCGCTCCATCGTCACTCGCAGGCCACGATCAACGGGATCCCGATCACGACCGCTTACGCTACCGCCGCGCTCCCGTCGATGGCGAAAACCGCTCAGGCCAGGCGCTCGGGCGTGCGAGTCTGTGCAAAGGCGGCCTCGAGCTCCGCGGGCAGCAGCTCGAAGTCGCCGCTGTCGGAGAGCCATCGGGCGAGCCGCGTCCGCAGCGCCTGCGCCGTGCTCTCGTCGTGAGTCAGCACCGCTGAGAGCTCGCGCGTCCGCCAGCGGCTGCGCGGCGCGTAGCGACGGTGGACCGATTCGTAGCGCTCTCCGAGTGCGCGCCGCCACACGGCCTCGTCGCTCGCGGCGAGCTCGTCGGTGAGCAACCCGGCCCAGCGTCGCGCAGCCAGACGGAGCAGCCGCGGCCGCAGCCACGCCGCTCCGCGTCGCTGGAGCGGCGCGCATGCGCACGCGACGATGACGCGCGCCCCCGAGCGCTCGTCCTCGTCCCAGCTCGGCGGCGCCGAGCTCAGCCCGAACCACTGCCACAGTGCCGCGGCACCCGCGCACGCCGCCCGCTCCGCTTCCTCGACCGCCCGCGAGACGAGCCGCTCAAATTCGGGGAGCTGCGCCATCAGCTCGCGGACCTCGGTCGCGTCGGCCGGCTCGCCGGCGCGATCGCCGCGGAGCGTCGCCACCGTCGCCGCAGCCGCGACGAACGCGCGGTCGAGCGCAGCCGCAGAAGCGCTCCCCTCGTAGCGCGCAAGCGCCGTGCGCAGGTCCACGAGCTCGTTCTCGCCCGTGCCGTCGGCCACTACGCCACCAACTGCTCCGGCTGCGATCCGATCATTTGACGTGCAGTGTTGCGGGTCAGCCAGTCGTGCACCTGGTCGGCGGCAAGCGGTTTCGCGATCTGGTAGCCCTGAACGAGGTCGCAGCCGAGCTCGCGCAGATAGGCGATCGTCGGCTGGTCCTCGATCCCCTCAGCGACGACGCGCAAGCCCAGGCTCTGGCCGAAGCGCACGATCGCGGTGAGGTAGTTCCGCGTGCGCGGGTCCGACGGCGTGACGAACGAGCGGTCGACCTTGACCTCGCGGATCGGGAACTGGTGCAGGCGGCTGATCGATGCGTGACCGGTCCCGAAGTCGTCGACCGCGACCTCGACGCCGAGGTCGCTGATCGCGCAGAGCACGCGCTGCGCATCGTGGATATCGTGCAAGATCGAGGTCTCCGTGACCTCGACGGTGAGCAGCCGGCACTCGAGGTTTCGCCGCTTCAACGCCTCGGCGATCCGGGTCGCCACCGCCTCGTCCTCGAGATCCTTGGCCGACAGGTTGATTGAGATGCGCAGCCTGTGACCGGCGTCGCGGAGCCGCGCGAGCTCCTCGGTCGCAAGCTCGATCACGCGGTCGGTCAACTCGGCCATCAGGTGGCTGCGCTCGACGATCGGCAGGAACTCGGCCGGGGACCGGGTCCGCCCGTCGCGCGACCACCGCACGAGGGCCTCGAGCGCCTGGACACGTCCACTCGCCGGATCCACCTGCGGCTGGTAGACGAGCTCGACCTCCTGGCGGTCGAGACCGCGCTGGAAGTCGCTGAGGATCCGCCGGCGGCCGGGGAGCCAGGAACGCGCGATTCCGACGGAGGCCGTCGCGGTGAACGGGAGCGCGAGCAGCCAGAGGAGCAGCGAGCCGCCAACGACGAAGATGAGGATGTCTCGGCGCGCCCGTGCGCTCGAGGACAGGATCGGCCCGAGCGGGAGTGCCAGCTCGAGCGAACCGTACGTCCGGCCGGCGAAATCGCGGATCGGCTCCACGGCGGTCAGCGTCCCGCCGGTCCGCGACACTCCACGCCGGTAGCTCGAGTACACCGCGCGACCGCGGGCGTCGGTGATCCGTAACCCCGCGAGCAGGTGAAGCGCGTCCCCGCGCCTGACGACGGCGTCAAGACGCGCCGTCGAAGCCGGTGAGAGGCCGTCGCGGAGCGCCGCCCGGTCGAGCCTTGGGAGCTGCGGCGCAAGCGCCGCCAGGACGTCAAGGCCGTGCCGCTCGCGCTGCGTGGCGGTGCTCGAGACGAACGAATCGGCGGTGCCGACCGCGAGCAGCGTCGCGAGCGCGGTCACAAGCGCCATTGCGACGACGAGCGACCCCATCACTGCTCGCGCGCGCGTACGGACCTCGCGATGCTCGGCGCGCATCACGAACGCGCTCAACCAAATCCGGCCCGTCCTCGCGAGCCAGTGCACCCGGGACCTCCGTGGACGCATAACTCCCATACCTTGAGAGAACATCGACACGCTCGACGGATGCGTGACCGTAGAAACCACGGAATCCTGCGGTGCGGGCAGCCTCCTCAGGCGGTCACCGCCAGGCCCGGTCGCGCGAGCGCGTAGGCTTGTGGAACCGGTGGCCGTGCCCTCGGAAACCCCGCTCTCCCCGCGCAAGCGTCGCGCGCTGCACCTGTTCGCGGGCCTGCCTCGCCACTACGACCGGATGGGAGCCGTGCTCAGCTTCGGCCAGGATCCGCGATGGCGCCGCGCGATGGTCGCCGCGGTCGACCCTCAGCCGGGCGAGCGCATCCTCGACGTCGCGACGGGCACGGGCATGGTGGCGTTCGCGCTCGCAATGCGCGCCCCGTGCACCGTGGTCGGACTCGACCAGAGCGAGCAGATGCTCGCCGGGGCGCGCGCGCGGCTGGCGGGATCGTCCGGCCTCGGCGGGCGCGTGCGCTTCGTCCGGGGCGAGGCCGAGCGCCTCCCGTTCGGCGATGGCGAGTTCGACGCGCTGACGTTCACGTATCTGCTGCGCTACGTCGATGACCGGCTCGCGACGATGCGCGAGCTCGCGCGCGTTGTGCGTCCGGGCGGTCGGATCGGGATGGTCGAGTTCGGCGTGCCGCCGCAACCTGCACTGCGCGCGCTCTGGCGGGCGCACACGCGCGTCGGGCTGCCGGCGCTCGGACGGCTGGTCTCACCCGCCTGGGTGGAGGTCGGTCGCTTCCTCGGGCCGAACATCGAGGCGCTGTACGCGGCCGAACCGGATCTCGGCGCGCTCTGGCGCGCCGCGGGCATCTCCGCCGTCGACACGCGACCGATGAGCTTCGGCGCCGGGCTCGTGATATCAGGCGTGCGCAGCAGGGAGGCATGAGCGATGGCGACCGCACCGCGCGAACTCGACCGCCCCGCCTTCTACGCGCTGCGTTCGGGGGGCTGGCGCGACCTCGTCACGCTCCTGCACCCGCCGTACACGGCCTGGCATCTGAGCTACGTGGCATTCGGAGCGGCAGTCGCGCCGCATATCTACCCGGGGCGGCTTGCGGCCGCGCTTGCCGCGTTCGCGCTCGCCGTCGGCATCTCGGCTCACGCGCTTGACGAGCTGCACGGCCGCCCGCTGCGGACGCAGCTCTCCCGCCGCGCGCTGATCGCGCTCGCGGTGCTTGGGCTCGCAGGCGCCGTGGGGATCGGGGTGGCCGGGATCATCGTCGTCTCGCCACTGCTGGCGCCGCTGGTGCTCGCGGGCGCCATGCTCGTCCCCGCCTACAACCTCGAGCTCGCCGGCGGGCGCTTCCACAACGACACCTGGTTTGCGATCGCGTGGGGCGGGTTCCCCGCGTTCACGGGCTATTTCGTCAATGCGCTGACGATCCGTCCAGGCGGCGTGCTCGTGGCGGTGGCGTGCACGCTGCTGAGCGTCGCACAGCGCCGGCTGAGCACGCCCGCGCGCGAGCTGCGACGCGAGACGGCACAGATCGCCGGCACGCAGCTGATGCGGGACGGCAGCGAGCGCGTGATCAGCGCGGAATCGATCTCGGCCCCGCTCGAGGGCGCCCTGTCGGCGCTGTGGCTCGGGCTCGTCGTGCTCGCCGTGGCGCTCGTCGCGGTCCGGCTCTGAGCCTGCGGCCCGGCCGCACGGACGCGTCGGCTTCTTACGGATGTGGCGGGGCGGTCAAGCCGCGACGCTTTGAGATCATGTCTTATCTCGCCACGCCGTCGGGCGGCCGGGCCCACGGCCATCCAGATGCCATGACATCACGCGAGCGCGTGGACCTCGCACTCGCCCACGTCGAGGCGGACCGCGTCCCGCTTGACCTCGGCGGCGGCCTCGTCACCGGGATGCACGTGAGCTCCGTGTACAAGCTGCGCCAAGCACTGAAGCTCGACCCTCCCGGCACCCCCGTTAAGGTGATCGAGTGCTACCAGATGCTCGGGGAGATCGCACCGGACCTGATGGACCTGCTTGGGGTCGACGTCGCCGGCATCACGCGGATCAACAATGCGTACGGCTTCCCCAACGACGACTGGAAGGAATGGGAAGCGTTCGACGGAATTCCGATGCTCGTGCCCGGCCTGTTCCCGACTGAGCGCGAGCCGGGCGGCGACATCCTGATGTACCCGTGTATGGACCGCTCGGCGCCGCCGTGCGCGAAGATGCCGGCGGCCGGGTTCTACTTCGACGCGATCATCCGTCAGGACCCGATCGACGAGGCGACGCTCGATCCCGCTGACAACTGCGAGGAGTTCGGTCCGATCAGCGATGCGGACCTCGCGCACCTCCAGGCACAGGTGCAGCGACTGATGCCGACCGGGCGAGCGATCTTCGGCGACCTCGGCGGCATGAGCTTCGGCGATATCGCGTTCGTGCCCGGGCCGACCCTGCGCCATCCGAAGGGCATCCGCGACCTCGAGCAGTGGTACATGAGCCTCGTCTCGCGCCCCCGCTACGTCTACGACGTGTTCGAGCGCCAGTGCGACATCGCACTGGCGAACCTCGAACGCATCCACGCCGCGGTCGGCGACGCGATCACGGCCGTGTTCGTGACCGGAGCGGACTTCGGCACCCAGCAGGGGCCGCTGATCTCCCCGAAGACGTACCGCAACCTGTTCAAACCGTTCCACATCCAGGTGAACGACTGGATCCACGCGCACACCGGCTGGAAGTGCTTCATCCACTCGTGCGGATCGATCTGGCGCCTGCTCGACGACATCGTGGACGCCGGCTTCGACGCGCTCAATCCGGTCCAGTGCTCGGCGGAAGGTATGGACGCCCGTCGCCTGAAGGAGACCTACGGCGATCGGATCACGTTCTGGGGCGGCGGCATCGACACCCAGCACGTGCTGCCGTTCGGCACGCCGGACGAGGTCCGAGCGATGGTCAAGGAGCGCATCGAGACCTTCGGACCAGGCGGCGGTTTCATCTTCAACACGATCCACAACGTCCAGGCGGGTGTTCCCGTCGAGAACATCCTCGCGATGTACGAGGCGGTCCGTGACTACGGGACCTACCCGCTGGCGGGAGGGGCAGCATGAGCGCGGTCGAGCAACTGCACGATGCCGTCGTGGACGGCGAGGCGACCGAGGCGGTCGCACAGATGGAGCGTGGGCTTCAGGAGGGCATCCCCGCCGAGCAACTGCTCGAGGACGGGCTGATGGCCGCGATGCGCGACGTCGGCAAGCTGTTCGAGGAGGGCGAGATCTTCGTTCCGGAGATGCTCGTGTCGGCGCACGCGATGAAGGACGCGCTCGAGCTGCTGCGGCCCCACCTCGTCGACCGTGATGTCCAGGCGAGCGGCAAGGTCGCGATCGGGACGGTCAAGGGCGACCTGCACGACATCGGCAAGAACCTCGTGGCGATGATGCTCCAAGGGTCCGGATTCGAGATCGAGGATCTCGGCGTCGACGTCTATCCGGAACGCTTCGTCGAGGCCGCGCAGAACGGCGCCGACGTCGTCGCGATGTCCGCACTGCTGACGACGACGATGACGAACATGCGCGAGGTCGTCGAGGCGATCGAGCAGGCCGGTCTGCGCGACCAGGTCCAGATCGTGATCGGCGGCGCCCCGATCACCCAGACCTACGCGCAGGAGATCGGCGCGGACGGCTACGCGAAGACGGCGTCGAGCGCGGTGCGGCTCGTCCGCAGCGTGCTTGGCCTGATCGCGCCGACCGATGGCACCGCGACAGCGGCGCCCTAGCGGCCGAGCGGTCGTCGCCCACTTCGCCGAAGCGATCGGATTGGGATGACCGCCACCGTCCACACCTACTCTCGCCTTGCAATCGAAGACGAGAGCGACCTGATCTTTGGCCGCAGCCCGAAACCGGTGAGCACTCGCTCGGGTCTCGTGATCGGTGGCGGCACCGTCCACCCCGAGCTCAATTTCACGCTCCCGCCGATGTCGATCAGCGAGGCGAGCATGCCGACCGTGAGGACCGAGTACGAGAGCATGATCAACGACGCGCTCGAGCGCGCCGTGGCGCTCGACCTCGCAGGGCTCGTGGTCGAATTCGAGCTGCTCCCGGAACTGACGGCGCAGCCATCCTGGGGAGCCGAGATCACCGCGATCCTGCGGGATGCACTCGACCGCTGTCACGACAGATATGGGCTGCTCGGCGCGCTGCGCGTCACCCCGAACGACCTCCGCGAGTTCATCCGACCGCCGCTGTTGCGCGAAGGCGAACAATGGCAACGAATGATCGAGAGCTTCGAGCTGTGCGCGGGCTCGGGCGCCGATCTTCTCGCGATCGAGTCGACCGGCGGCAAGGAGCTCCACGACGACGCGATCGTCGCGGCCGACCTTCCGGCCGCGGTGTTCGCCCTCGGCGTGCTCGCCCCGCGCGACATGGCGTTCCTGTGGGACCGGATCGTCGCGATCGCCCGCGATCATGACGCGATCGCGTCCGGCGACACCGCCTGTGGCTTTGGCAATACCGCAATGGTGCTCGCGGAGATGCGTCATATCCCGCGTGTGTGGGCGGCCGTGATCCGGGTCATGACC
Source organism: Solirubrobacteraceae bacterium (assembly GCA_035524415.1). Taxonomy (GTDB): domain Bacteria; phylum Actinomycetota; class Thermoleophilia; order Solirubrobacterales; family Solirubrobacteraceae; genus Palsa-465. Next base: position 134,709 of record DATKOY010000001.1, read on the forward strand.
GTCGCGCGCAGCCTCGTCGCCTACGAACGCGGCGCCACCGGCCCGAGCAAGGACTGCGCCTACGAGGGCCCGTACCTCAAGGCGATCACCGGCTGTCCGATCGCGCTCGAGGGTGCCGAGTCGGCCGTGGCGCACCTGTCCCCCGTCGGCAACATCGCGCACGCGGCCGCCGACCTCTGGAGCAACGAGTCGGTCGCCAACATCAAGCTCCTCGGCGGGATGGCGCCGACCGTCTCGCTCGAGCAACTCGTGTACGCCACCCGGCTGATGAACGCGGCGACCGCGTCGGGGTGCGAGCGCCGGCTGCGCGATCTGTTCGTGCTCTCCGATGCCGAGCGTGACCCGCAGGCCTACGTGCTGCGGCCGGACGTGGTGGTCGAGATCTCGCGCCAGATCGTCGCGGCGAGCGGTGCCTATGCGCGGACGCGAGTCGCGGCGACGGCGACGCTGGCGGCGCTGGCGGCGGCCTACGACGCGGGAACGCTCACGCTGCCGCGGCGCGAGCTCACGTGGCTCCAGCGTCTGGCGGCGGCGGCCGCGGAGCTGCCGGAGAGCGAGGAGGAGCTCGTCGCGCGCATGCTGCCGGTCATCGATCGCTCCAAGATCCGCCTCGATCAGTACGACCTGGGATCCGCGCTGTGAAACCGCGCGAGCGCGTCGCCGCCGCGCTCGAGCACGAGCAGCCCGACCGTGCACCGTTTCAGGCGTCGTTCGCGCCGGAGGCAGCCGCCCGGCTCAGGGCCGAGCTCGGCCTGCCAGTCGCCCCGGCGCCGAACCCCTACGGGTCCGGCAACCCGCACGATCTCGAGATCGCGCTGCGCGAGGACGTGTTGCTGACGTCGGTCGGGTGGTCGAATTCCTACCACCAGCGTCCTTCAGACGAGCTCGACGAATGGGGGGTTGGGTGGCGCCTTGTGCCGTACACGACCCCGTACGGCGAGGGCCACTACCCGGACGTCATCTCCCATCCGCTCGCCGATGCCGCGTCGCTCGCCGGCTACCGCGCGCCAGACCCCGACCGCGAGCAGCTGTACGCGCACGCGACCCACACGCTGTTCTCCTATCAGGACGACTACTGGATCGCCGGAGTCACGATCGCAACGATCTTCGACACCGCGTGGGCGCTGCGCGGCCTGGAGCAGTTGCTGATCGACTTCGTTGTCGATCCGGACCTCGCCGACGCGATCCTCGAGATCCCGTACCGCTACCACCGCGCGGCCGCGCAGCGGCTCACCCGAATGGGCGTTGACATGATCGTGATCGGCGATGACATCGCTCACCGCGGCGGGCTGCTGATCTCGCCGGTGCACTGGCGCCGATTCTTGAAGCCGCGTCTTGCGGAGCTGATCTCCGCGCTGCGCGCGCTCAACGCTCAGCTGAAGATCGCCTACCACAGCGACGGGAACGTGCAGGCGCTCGTGCCGGAGCTGATCGAGATCGGCGTCGACGTGCTGCACCCGGCTCAACCGAGCGCGATGGATCTCGAGACCTGCAAGCGCCGCTACGGCCGCTCCTTGTCGCTGTGGGGCACGCTCGACGACGAGCAGACGCTGCCATTCGGCAGCGAGGCGGAGGTTCGCCGCGAGGTGCGCCGGCGGATCCGAGGCCTTGGCCGGGGCGGCGGGCTGATCGTCGGACCCACGCACCAGCTCGGTATCGACATCCCACCCGGCAACGTGTGGGCGATGGTGGAGGAGGCCACCGGCGTCGTCACCCGCGGAGTGATCGACTGAGGCGCCCCATGGACCGGGCCGAGAACCGTACAGATACGGTGCGTTTCTCGGCCAGGTTCACTGAAACCCGGTCGTCACTAGTCTCGCGGGTCCATGCGCCTCAAAGACGGCACCAAGATCGAGATCAGGCCGATCTCGCCGGACGACCGCGACGCGCTCGCCGCCGGCATGGACCGCTTGAGCGTCGAGTCGCGCTATCGACGCTTCTTCGCCCCCGTGTCGAAGCTGAGCGAGCGCCAGCTCGACTACCTCACCCAGGTCGACCACCACGCTCACGAGGCGCTCGTGGCACTCGAGGCGGCCAGCGGCGAAGGGATCGGCGTCGCCCGCTTCGTCCGGGTCGACGAGGACACCGCGGAGCCGGCGATCGTCGTCGTCGACGACTGGCAGCGCCGCGGCGTCGGCACGCTGCTGCTCGAGTCGCTCGCCGAGCGCGCGCGCGAGGAGGGGATCCGTCGGTTCGTGGCGCCGGTGCTCGCCGAGAACGAGGGCGCGATCGCCACGTTCGAGCGGCTCGGCGATGCCACGCTGACGCCGATGGGCCACGAGGTCGAGCTGAGCGTCGACCTGACCGAGCCGGCGCGCGCGAGCTCGCTGCTGCGGGAGCTGCTGCGGGTCGCGGCGTCAGGCGCCGTCGAGCCGGCGCGCTCGTTGTGGCAGCTGCTCCTGCGCCGGCTCCCCGCCCAACCGGGGTTCGGCCGCGCGATCGTCGTCGGCATCGATCCGTCGGTGCGTTCGCAGTTCGCGATCGACTGTGCGGCCGAACTGGCGGCTCGGCGCGAGCTTCCCGTCCACGTCGTCGCCGCCCACCGTCTGCTGCTCGACGACCGCGCCGAGATCGAGGCCGATCTCGCCGGCGCAGAGCGGCGACTCGCCAACCAGGGCGTGGAGGCCTCGACTCATCTGCAGCGGGGCGATCCGGCGCTGTCGATCCTGTACGTCGCGGTGCGCGAGGGGGCCGGGCTGATCGTGCTCGCCGGTCCTCCGGTGGACGCACCTGGCCTCCAGTCGCAGATGTGGGACGCGGTCGCGCACAACGCGCAGTGCAGCGTCCTCATCGCCCGCGAGCGAGATACGGACCGCTGACGTCGACCGGCTCGCCGAGAAGGTAGGGTCAGGTGACACGTTGACCACGAGGGAGGCACAGTGAGCGCAATCGAATCCGTCCACGCCCGGCAGATCCTCGACAGCCGCGGCAACCCGACCGTCGAGGTCGACATACGGCTGCAGTCCGGTGCGTTCGGCCGCGCGGCCGTCCCGTCCGGTGCCTCGACCGGCACGCGCGAGGCGCTTGAGTTGCGCGATCAGGAAAAGGCGTTCGGCGGCAAGGCCGTCACCCATGCCGTCGCGCACGTCAACGGGGAGATCGCCGATGCGGCGCGCGGTCGCGACGCGGCCGATCAGCGCGGGCTCGATGAGGCCCTGATCGCGCTTGACGGAACGTCGGGCAAATCCCGCCTGGGCGCGAACGCCATTCTCGGGGTCTCGATGGCGAACGCGCGTGCGGCCGCTGCCGACGCGGGCGCGCCGCTGTGGCGCTATCTCGGCGGCCCCGATGCGAACCTGCTGCCGATCCCGTGCATGAACGTGCTCAACGGCGGGGTCCACGCGGACAACCCCGTCGACTTCCAGGAGTTCATGATCGCTCCGGTCGGGGCCGACTCGCTTGCCCACGCGATCCAGATCGGCGCCGAGGTCTACCACGAGCTCCAGCGCACGCTGAAGAGTCGGGGGCTCGCGACCGCCGTCGGTGACGAGGGCGGCTTCGCGCCGGCGCTGCAGTCAAACGAGGCACCACTCGAGCTGCTCATGTCCGCAATCTCGAGCGCGGGCTACCGACCGGGCGACGACGTGGCGCTGTGCCTCGATCCCGCCACGAGCGAGCTGTACAACGACGGCTTCTACGTGCTCGACGGGGAGGGGCGCTCGCTGTCCTCAGACGAGATGGTCGACTTCTGGGCATCGGTCAACGACCGCTATCCGGTCCTGTTCCTCGAGGACGGGATGGCCGAGGGCGACTGGGACGGCTGGCGCGCGCTGACCGAGCGCGTCGGCAGCACGCTCCAGCTCGTCGGCGACGACATCTTCGTCACCAACCCCGCGATCCTCCGCGAGGGGATCGACCGCGGCATCGCGAACTCGATCCTGATCAAGCTGAACCAGATCGGCACCCTGACCGAGACACTTGACACGATCACGCTCGCGCGCGAGGCCGGCTACCGAGCCGTCGTCTCGCATCGCTCGGGCGAGACCGAGGACACGTTCATCGCGGACTTTGTCGTCGCTACCGGTGTCGGGCAGATCAAGACCGGCGCGCCGGCGCGCTCGGAGCGGGTCGCCAAGTACAACCAGCTGATGCGGATCGAGGAGGAGCTCGGCGACAGCGCCCGGTATGCCGGGAAGGGGTAGCGCCGGCCGGCGTCCCTGTCAGCACGCGGACTCCAGTTCGCGGAAGTAGTACGGGACCGGCTCGTCCCCGCCCGGCTCGCCGGAGCCTCGCAGAGCGCTTGCTGCAGCGATGAGTTGCGGCGTCACGCGCGGTCCCACCGCCGGGAGCGAATTTCCATGAAATGTCGTGAATGTCACATCCAGCCGCCCGGCTGGCGCGTACAACACCAAGAAGTCGCACGACCACGGTGACCCCGCACCGCATGCTTGCTCCCGAACAGACCATCTCCGAGATCGCGCTGCCGACGCTCGACGTGCGCGTGCTGTTGCGGCGCGTCGGGCTGCCGACGCTGCTCGCGTGCACGCTCGTGGCGACCGCGTTCGTCGCCGGCGGCCGGATTCACGCGGTCGCCGCCGTGCTGCACCGCGGGTTCGCCGAAGCTCCGGGCTGGGTCGCGGGCGGGGTCGTCCTCGAGAGCGCATCGCTCGCCGCATACATGTGCCTGCTCTCGCTCGTCGCCGGTCGCGCGACGCCGCGGATCGGCGCTCGCGAGAGTGCGCAGATCACGCTCGCGGGAGCGGCCGCGACACGGCTGCTGCCGACCGCGGGCGCCGGCGGCGCCGCGCTGACAGTCTGGACGCTGAAGCGCGCCGGGCTCGCCCCGCGCGTCGCCGCACGAACGCTGCTCGCGTTCCTGGTCGTGCTCTACGCGGTCTTCCTCGGCGCGATCGTCGCGGCCGGTGGCGTGCTCGCGCTCGGGATCGTGCACAGCCCCGGTCCGGTCGCCCTCAGTGCGATCCCGGCGGCCGGCGCGCTGCTGGCGATGACCATCGCGCTCGCGCTCGCAGTCCGTCGCGGCATCGCCGCTCACGCAGACACGGCGGGCCGTGCCGGTGCGGCGCAGGCGCCCCGGCGCTCGCGCCTGATCGCCGGCGCGCGGCTGATCGGCGATGCGGTCGCCGACGGATGCCGACTGGTCCGGTCCGGCGATCTCCGGCTCGTGGGCGCGATCGGCTACTGGGCATTCGACGCCGCGGTGCTGTGGGCGATGCTCCGGGCGTTCGGGGCGACGGCGTCGATTCCGGTCGTGGTCCTCGCGTACTTCGTGGGGCAGGTGTCGAACACGATCCCGATCCCCGGCGCAGTCAGCGGCGGGATGACCGGCGTGCTCGTCGCCTTCGGCGTCCCGCTGGAGCTCGCGTTGCCGGCCGTCCTCACCTACCGCACGCTGGCCGTATGGCTGCCGCTCCCCGTCGCAATCGCCGCGGTGCCCGGGCTCCGCGCGAGCATTGCTCGCTGGGAGCACGAGGACGCCGCGGCGAGTGCCGGTCGAGGAGGACTCGCCCGTCGCAGGGGGTTGAGGGGCGCCTATGTGGGGACGACGCCGCCGTCGCAGATGACGCCCATCACGGTGCCGGTTCCGGCGTGTCCGGGGTCGGGCCCGTAGCCGGGGTCGACGCTCACGAGCACCACCTTCGCGGTGTCGCCCGAGATGACCGGTCCATCCTTGGTGATGTGGCTCGAGACGACCATCTCGACCCATCCGCTGTCGCCCCAGACCGGCAGCGGTTCGGCCGGCGGGAACGAGCTGTTGCCGGGCCGCGTCGTCCAGCTCTCGCCACACATCGGCGTCGCGGTATCCGCCCAGCCCTTGAACGATGCCGGCGCGGCGCCGCCACTGAGGCTGTTCTCCTTCCACCACTGCGCGCCCCAGAACGCGACGGTGGACCCGACGTTCGCTGACTGATCGCCGATCACAAACGAGCCGGTGGTCGAGAATGGCCGCGCGGTCGCGCCCGAGGCGAGCGCGAGCGCGCCGAGGGCCGCCGCCGCGAGTGTGAGGCCCAATCTGCCGATCCGCCTCGTCTTCATGCTGCGCATGTGCTCTCCTTCGCTGAGGTCATCCTCGGTCGTAGCGGCCGGCACGCGCGCCAACTCGACTTCGCCACCGGCACACAGACGTCTGTACGAAACCCGGGGTTGCCGACCGTGGACGTCTGTACGAGCCGGCTCAGGCGTCGAGCGAATAGTCGAGCCACTCGGATCGCGTGGCTCCGACCCCGTCGTACAGCGCCTGTGCGCGCACGTTGTCCCGAGCGGTCTGCCAGGTCAGGGATCGGGCGCCGCGCGCCCGGCATTGCTCGAGGCAGGCGCCGATCAGCGCCCGGCCGGTGCCGTGTCGCCGTGCGGCTGCTACCACGAAGAGGTCGTTCATCACGCCGATCCGTGCCGCGTCAAGTGTTTGCCAGGTCCAGAAGATCGTTGCGAAGCCGACTGCCGAACCCTCGCCGTCACGCGCGATCAGTTGCAGGCCGTGGCGCTCGGGGTCGGCGAGCAGCGCGCGAGAGAGCGCGAGCAGGTCCTCATCGCTCGGACTGACGCCGTAGAAATCGCAGTAGCCCCGCATCAGCGGCAGCAGGTCGGGGAGATCGGTCTCCCTGACGATCGCGATCACGGCCGCACTCTACGGTGTCAGATGGCGACCTTCATCGACGTGCACTTTATCGAGATGCATCGACGCGTCGGCCTCGGCGAGTGCCGCCTCGACTCGGGGGTGCGCTCGGGCGAGAAGCCCTGGCGCGCGAGCGCCTCGCCGCCCACGAGCACGAAACGCAGGCTCGCGTCGAACACCAGGACGGACGCGTCGGGCATCGCGCGAAGCACTGACACGGAGATACGCCCATCCTGTAACACCTCGCGATTCTTGCTCAAACCTCGCCCGGCTTCCACTCCTGCATGGTTACCAGGGCCGCGGTGATTACCGTCAGTAATCACCCGTATGAATTGACGGATAACCGCGGGCTCGCCCATCCCGCGGCACACGGAGGTTCTCCGGCTCGACGCTACGGACAATTGCGGATGTCGCAGCGGCGGCGCTGCTCGATGCTGCTCATATCACGTTGTTCGGACTCGTCGACTTGAGGGTTGATGGAGAAGTTGCGGATGCGAGGTCCGGTCTTGTGGTGACGGACGCCTCGCCGGTCGCGCGATCACGCGTGACGAGCGGTCGCTGGCTCCTTGTGCTGGCACCAGCGGGGATCGCCATCGCAGCGATGCTCGCAAGCCGCGCTCCGATCTCGGCGAAGCTGTGCTGGAACGTCGCCTGGACGGCCTCCGCGGTGTGCGCTTTCGCCGGAATGGCGCTCGCGCGCGAGAACGCAAGCGGCGCAAGCCGCCGGCGGTGGACGTTGTGGGCCGCGGCGGCGGCCGCGTGGCTGTTCGGCCAGCTCGCATGGGATGTGTTCGTCGTCGTCGGGTCTCCGCCCTCGCCAAACATCGCCGATGCCGGCTACTGGGGGTTTGCCGTCCTCGTCATTGTGAGCATGCTGCGGCTTCCAGGCCGCCGCGGCTCGCTCCAGGCCGTCACCGCTGCTGAGATGCTGCCGCTGATCGCAGCCGTCACCGCCTTGACCTTCGCCGAGCTGTGGTCGGACGCGGCGCGCTCATCGCTGGCGTTGCCCGCGCGTCTGTCGGCGCTCGCCTATCCGACGGTCTACGTCTTGGCGGCGATCCTGACGCTCCAGGCGATCGTGGGCGGTTCGCTGCGCGGCAACCGCTCGAAGGCGTTGCTGCTCGTCCTTGGCGGGATCATCGCGCAGGCACTCGCGTTCATCCTCTGGAGTCATGAACTGCTGCTGCAGACCAACGGCCCCGGCAATTCCTGGCTGTCGCCGCTGTGGGTCATTGGGCTGATCTCGATTGGGGTCGGCGGTCTGCTCGCGTCGTGGCGGACCGGCACGGAGATCGACATCGAGGAGCCGAGCCGCCACGGCGGCGTGCTCCCGGCGGCAATGTTCATCGTGCTGATTGTCGCGCTGCTGCAGGCCTGGCTCACGGATGCGCCACGCGGCGCGGTCGTCACGCTCGCCACCGCGATGCTGCTGTGCGGTGTGTCGTTGATTGCCCGCGGCACGTTGCTCGAGCGCGGCCTGTGGGAGCTGCTTGCGCGAGAGCGCAGCGCTCGCCTGGAGCTCTCAGAGAGCAAGGCTGAGCTCGCCGCGCTCAATGAGCGGCTGGTCGAAGCCTCGCGCCGGGACGTCCTCACCGGACTGCGCAACCGGCGCGCTCTGTCGGACGATCTCGCGACGCTCGAGGCGGTCAGCCACGAGCGCGGGACGTGCACCGCCTTCGTGCTCTGCGATGTCGACCACTTCAAGGCCTACAACGACCGGCTGGGACATCTGGCCGGCGATGAGGCGCTCCGCGCCATTGCCTCCGTGATTCGCGGGACGTTGCGCGCGGGCGACATCGCGTACCGGTTCGGCGGCGAGGAGCTGTTGCTCGTTCTCCGAGATACCACGGCTGCCGACGCGCTGGCGGTGGCCGAGCGGGTGCGAGCGCAGGTCGAGGCTGCCGCGCTCGCGCACCCGGCGAGCTCACGCGGCGTGCTGACCGTCTCGATCGGCGTCGCGCCGGGTCCCGGCGATACGGGGAAACTGTTCGCGGGCGCGGATACCGCGCTTTACGAGGCCAAGGGAGGCGGACGCAACCGCGTGATCGTCGCCTCGGGTTCGCGGGACACCGACACGGCCGCGAGACGGCACGCGCGCCTCGCCGCGGAAACAGTCCCGCGGCACCTGCGCAGCATGCTGACGATTTCCCGTGCCGCCGCGTCCGGCCGCGGCGCGATCCCGGTGCTGGAAGCGCTCGCGGCGACGATCCGCTCCGAGTTGTCGTTCGCCACCGTTGTCGTCAACCTCCTGGACGACGCGCGGCGCCAGCTCACCGCGGTCGTGGTGCTCGGTGACCAGGAGGCGTCCGACGCGTTGCTCGGGAGCGTCAACTCATGGGATGAGTGGGAGGGTCTGATCGCCTCCGATCACGTCCGCTGCGGCGCCGTGTGGCTGCCGGCGGGCTCATACAAGTGGAAGGAAGCGGCCCCGATGTGGACCGCGTCCCTCGCGCCCGCCACGAGTGAGGACAGCTGGCAGCGCGACGACATGGTGCTGCTGCCGGTGCGCGGGGCGAGCGGCAGGGTGCTCGCCGTCGTGTCCGTCGACGAGCCGCTGAGCGGTCGCCGGCCGACCGACGCGGAGCTCGGAGTGCTGATGGCAGTCGCGGATCACGCCGGCCTCGCGCTCGAACAATCGCTGCGCGAGACCGTCGCGGCGCCCGCCGTGCAGGAGCAAGCTCAGGAGCTACTGCTCGCGGCGGTGATGTTGCTCGCCGAAACCGTCGATCTCCGCGACGCCGGCACAGCGCGGCACTGCCGCACCGTCGGCACGTATGCCCGACAGACGGCGCTCGCGCTCGGATTGGGGCCCGCACGGGTCGAGCGGATCCATGCGGCGGGCGTCGTCCACGACCTCGGCAAGATTGGGATTGCCGACGCGATCATCTACAAGCCAGGCCCGCTGACGCCGGCCGAGTACGCGGAGATGCAGCGACACGCCGAGATCGGTGCGCGGATTCTCGAGCACGCCGGCGTCGACGACATCGCGGGCTGGGTCAGGGCTCACCATGAGCGACTCGATGGCAACGGCTATCCGCGCGGGCTCGGCGCCCGCGAGATCGCACTCGAGCCGCGGATCCTCGCCGTCGCCGACGCGTACGAGGCGATGACGGCGGATCGTCCGTATCGACGCGCGATGTCGGAATCCGCCGCGCGGGCCGAGCTTGGTCGCTGCGCGGGAAGCCAGTTCGACCCGGTCGTCGTCGATGCGTTTCTGAGCACGCTGTCGGAGTCGATCGACGTGTCGAACGTGTCGCCCGGGGTGATCGCCGCCCTCAAGGCAGCCGCCGGCCATCGGGCGCGGCACTGACCGAGGGCGGCGGTGCGCCGTGGGTAGCGGCTACTTCAGCGTCGGCGTCACGGTCGCAGTCCCGAGGACATCACCCGCAGCGGCGACGTCCTTGCCCGCAAGACGGTTGATCGCGTCGGCTGTGACGGTGGTGATGGTCACCGTGCCGGTGGCCGTTGACCCACTCACTTGCACGTTCGTGATGCGCGCGACGCGTGCCGTCCGCCACCGGACAACCGACGTGCAGACGACGTGTCGACGATGCAGGACGCCCGCGTGAGCGCAGCGCAGAACGGTCTTGCCGCGCACGAGCGCATACAGGGAGGCTCCCGCACGGCTCGAGATCAGCGTCGGGGCGCGCAACGTCACCGTCGCCGTGCCGTTCGAGAGCTGAATGCCGCCCTTGTGCACGATCGTGCCGTGCAGATTCTTCGTGTTGAGGCGCCCGGTGGCGATCGGGAACGTGATCGTGGCGCCCGACTGCGTGGCCGGGGCGAGCACCGACGTGCTGATGTGATTGGTGGTGAGCAGCGTCTGGGCAGCGCTTGAAACCGTGATCTGGGTCGAACCGCCGGTCACCTTCGTGACCGCCGCGGTCGCGACACCCGCGACGCCAAGTGCCAGGGCCACCGCGACGGCGGCCACGGTGCGAATCCGAGGCATAGGGCTCCTTAGGACGATTTCGGAGAACACTGGCCTTAACCCGTCCACCTACCGGGAGTTGCGATGTGATCGCCTCGGTCAGGGTCCGCAGCTACCATCTCCCGGACGGCTTCGAGCAAATCCGTACTTTCCCACTGGCCCGACAGCGGGTTGCGCCTGATGACCGCCGCAGGCCGATCGGTAGCGTGGCGGTGGGTGGCAGGACGGCATGTCCGCTGAGATAGGAACCTGCGAAATGGTGCTGGCACCGAACTGCACGCGGGCTTCGGTAGCCACGCGTTGGGCCGGCCTCAGCTCGAGGCTTGTGGCCGGCGCTTGTGCCGTCGCGTTGGTGCTGGTGCTTGTGCTGTGGGTGCCGCTGGCTGGAGCGGCCGTGGCTCCAATCTGGTCGGTCCAGGCGACGCCGAACCCTGCCGGCGCCCAGGACAGTTTGCTCTCGAGCGTGTCCTGCATCTCGCTGACGGCCTGCAGCGCGGTCGGGCACTACACCTCGGGCGGTGGTTCCGGACTGACCCTTGCGGAGCGGTGGAACGGCGCCAGATGGTCGATCGAGCGAACCCCGAGGCCCGCCGGGGCGAGTACCAGTCTGCTGTTTGGTGTGTCGTGCATCTCGCGGACGTGCATCGCAGTGGGCAGCACAACCAGTCACGCCGGGGTCTCGGTGCCGCTGGTGGAGCGCCGGAGCGGCGGGCGCTGGACGATCCAGCGAACGCCCAAGCTGCCGGCGACGCACGACAGCGTCAGCTATCTCAGCGGCGTGTCGTGCACCTCCCCGTCGTCCTGCACGGCGGTCGGTTACGCCGGAAACAGTGAAGGAACGCGGGGCGCGCCGCTTGCCGAGCGCTGGAACGGGGTCAGCTGGATCCTCCAGCGGACTCCCCATCCGGCCGGCGCGACCGTCGGCTTTCTCCCCGCGGTGTCATGCCTCTCAGCCAAGTCGTGCATCGCCGTGGGGTTCTTCATCAACCATGCGGGCGCCGGCGTCACGCTCGCGGAGCGCTGGGACGGCGTCAGGTGGTCGATCCAGCGCACTCCGACCCCACAGGCCGCCACGTACGTCCAACTCGTCGGGGTTTCGTGCCGGGTCCCCGGACCCTGCATGGCTGCGGGGTTCTTCAGCATCGTGACCGGAACCGAGATCATGCTCGCTGAGAGCTCCCAGCGAGCGGCCTGGTCGATTCAGCACACCCTCTATCCGCCCAATCCGCCCGGCGCGACCGGCGTGAGATTCACGGGCGTCTCGTGCGGATCGACGAGGGCCTGCACAGCCGTCGGCTTCTTTGGCACCGCCGCCGGAGTCAACGACACGCTGGCGGAGCGTTGGAACGGAACGGACTGGGTCATCCAGCAGACCCCTGACCCAGCAGGCGCGCTCAGCGCCGCACTCGCCGGCGTGTCGTGCCCCTCTCCCGCGGCATGTACCGCCGTCGGCAGCGTCACCGACAGCACCGGGACCGAAGTGACGCTGGCCGAGCGCTACTCCTAGATGAGTGATTCCACGGTGGATGAGTGATTCCACGGTGGGGTGTCGAGGTCGGCGCACGTCGTTCGGCGCCCCGCTCTCGCCCGCCACCCGACGCGATCCCCGGCCGCCGCCGAGCGGGCATCCGTACGAACGACGGCCCGGTTCGGGAGTCCCGGGCGCGCGTACGGCCACACTCACCCGCTGATGGGACGCGAGTGCGGATTCGCGCCCCGTTTGGGGGCGCGAATCCGCATTCACCTGCTCCTCGGCCGCGAGTGTCGGGTTATGACCGAGCGTGCGACGATCTCAAATGAAGCGAAGCTCCTCATCGCCCGCGTCGTCATGTAGTAGTCGCGGTGGTCGTAGAACTTCACATACTCACGCTTTCGTCCTTTTCCATGCCAGCATGCCGCGTTGCGGAAATCACTTCCGCGTGAGTCGAGCCAGCAGTACAGGTGCCCGACGTGAAACGGGCCACCATATCCGCCGCCGCCAAACTGAGGCCCGAAAATCGGCCGCAATCCAGGCAGGGAATACGCGGCCCCACCGATCCGCACCGCTCTGGCACACGTCATGCCAAGGTATCGATCGATCTGGACATTGACGTAGGCGTATCCAGCCCCAAGGTCCATCGTGCCGTTGCAACTCGCCTGTGCCTGGCTGACCCCTCCTGCGAAAGTGAGGCTGGCGATCGTGATGATGAGGATCGCCCTGTCCATGATGCGGCCTCCGAGGGTCTGGACGAGGCTTCCGTACCGATATCCGGAAGATTAGGCCTACCGAGCCGGCTCAGCAGCCGTGCGGGCTACGGATTCCCGGCCCGGGCATGGGCGGTAGGCGTGCCGTGTTGCCGCTGGTAGCATGCCGCGCGAGACGACGCGCAACGGTCTGCGTGTTGGGGAGCGAGAGGAGTTGAGCGGTGCCGCAAGAATCTCTCGAGTTCGCGCCGGTGTGCCGGTCGTGGATGCCCTGGATGCGGTGTCGGCCCGCCGCGCACTCAGCGGCGCTCGCGCTTGTCGTTGTGTGGATGCTGGCGATCGGTGCGACGGCAGCGGCGGCGACCTCGCAGATCGTGGAGATCGCGCCGAGCGCCACGTTCCCGGCACCGGTTCCGGTCGCGCTCGCGGACAACGGTGTCGTGGTCGGCAACGACACGAACAACGGGATGACGGCGGCCCGGCCGTTCACGTGGACGGCTGCCGGAGGCTTCGTTGCGCTCCAGGCGCAGCGAACGATCCCTCCGTTCGAGGTCTTCTACAACAGCATCGCCGGCGTCAGCCCGACCGGCGAGGTGGTCGGCACAGAGAACATCACCCCCCAGAACATCAACGTCGCGATCACGTGGCCCGCCGGCGCACCCGCGGGTGCGGCGCCGACCGTGCTCCCGTGTTACATCGGGTCGGGCGGCAGTCCCTGCGGCAGCTTCGACAACGAGTTCGGCCAAACGGCGAATGCGTCGGGAACGGTTGTCGGCACCGGTCTTGACCGCAACATCCCGGCCTGTCCGACCAGCACCTATCCCAACGGCTGCAACCTGCCGACGACCTGGCCGGGCGGTGGCACAGCGACGGAGGTCGGCAACGCGAGCGGGGCCGGGCTCGGCATCAACGCCTCGGGCGCCGTTCTGTGGGCAGGCGCCGACGGCTTTCACGTGACGTCCGGTTCGAACGACGCGGTGATTACGTGCCTGAACACGGCCTACCCCGCCGCCCTCAACGCCCCCGGGACGGTTGTCGGCATCGCGACCGGGCCATCCCCGCCGCCGGCCTACTGGAGCGCCGGCAAGTGCACATCGCTACCACTGCTGCCGAGCACTCCGTCGAGCGCCGGGGGGGCCGCGGAGGCGATCAGCGACCGGGGCGTGATCGTCGGTCGCAGCGGCGCGAGCGGGAGCGGCACCGCGGTCGAGTGGGTCGCGGGGAAGGTGGTCGATCTCAACACCCTGCTGCCCTCGAACTCGGGCTGGGTTCTGAAGGACGCCTTCGCGATCAACGCGTCCGGCCAGATCCTCGGAAGCGGAACGCTGAACGGGCATTCGGCGTACTTCGTAGTGTCCGCCCCCAGCAATGATCTCAGCGCGTCGGTGGTGTTGACCTGGAGCGACGGGAAGCCGCTCTCGAACGGTTCCGGGAGCGTCGGCCAGACGGTGGTCGCGACTGTTACCTTGTCGGCGGCTGCGGGTGCGGCGGGGCCGATCACGGGGATCACGGTGGACCCGGGGGGCTTGACGGTGTCGCCGTCGAGTGCGTTGAAGCTGGTGTCGGGTCCGAGTCCGGCGCCGCCGACGACCCTGAGCCCGGGGCAAAGCAAGCAGTACGTCCTGTCGTACAAGGTCGTGGGCGCCGGTCAGACCACGGTGTCGGTGACCGCGAACGGAAACGAGGGCGGTGCCGCCCAGCATGCGACAGCCTCGGCGGTGGCGCAGTTCCGCCAGTCGCTGAGCGTGACGGTGACGCTCGCGCGCAAGAGCCTCCGCTTGGCGCTCGACAAGCACGAGATGCTGGTGCCGAAGACGGTCGGGATGACGGTCAAGATCAAGAATCCTGGGACGACGACGGTGCAGGCGGTGGCGGCGCAGAAGCCGTTGTTCTCCGTCGTTGGCGGCGCGAAAGCCGCGAAGATCCCGTTGAAGGTGTTGAGCGGGCCCAAGCCCTCGGCCCGTCGTGATCTGAAGCCGGGCGCGACGATCGAGGTGACGTACGAGCTCGAGGTCTCCGGTGACGGCACCTACGACGTTCAGGTCCTCGCGATCGGATCCGCTCCCGGCGTTGCTCATGTCGCCGGCGTCGGAACGGACCGGCTGACCGTGGGTGCACCGGTGCTGGTCATGAGCTCCGCAATGGGTCGCATGGTGCGCAGTCCGGACGCCCGGTCACTCGTGCGGGCGGGAACCGTGTTCACCGTCAAGCTGGAGCTTCGGAACATCTCCTACACCCACACACTCGGGATCTACCCGATGCGGCCGGAGATGCAGGGCAACGCGAGTGACGGGCACGTCGAGACGGCGGGCCTGCCGATCCAGAACCCCTCGTTGACCTCGCCGCCACAGTCGAGCGAGGCGTTCGAGCTGGCTCCGCGTACGACCCGAGAGGTGGAGATCATCGTCCGCACGACGGCGACGTACGCCGACGTGCAGTCGCCCGAGTTCCCGGGCGGTGGCACGCGAGCGGTCGTGCAGATCCCGACGCCCGAGGTCGCGGATGTCGGTCTGGACGAGGCGGTCCTCGGGCAGTTCCCGGCGCGCGACGTTCTCGTGACCGGACCGAAGGAGTACCAGGTCGGGATCGATGACAGGGACTTCCGGACCCCGCCGCCGGAGTCCAACTGGGCCGCCAGGGCGGCGTACTTCTCCGTCGGTGTGTTCGAGGGTGTCTGGAACCTGACCGGCGGTGTCGTCGTCGCGGTCTTCCACGATCTGCCGCTGTGGCTGGCGAAGGGCATCATCGCCGTTCCCTCGGCGATCGTCGCATACGCCCAACTCGAGGCGGAGCTATGGGACTCGATCAAGGGCGACCCGGCCCAGGTCGCCCTGTTCCTCAACGTCGTCACCAATACATCCCTGCTCGCGTACAAGCACGCCCCGGCACTGGCCGGCAACATCGCCGAGTACAAGAAAAAGATCGACGCGATGGTGCTTGCCCACTACACGCGGCTCGCGAACGACGAGTCGACCGGCAACATCTACGCTGCGATCCAGGAGTACGGCAAGGAGGCCACGGAGATCACCGGCAACCTCGTGCTCGCCAGCGGCGTCCTGACGCGGCTACCCGCCGCGGTCGAGGCGCTCAACTCGATCAAGCAGGCTTCCTACGTGAAGGTCGGCGAAACGCTCAACGCGATCGCCGACGGTGTCGGCGGCCGTGAAGCCCTCCTCGCGCTCAAGCAGGCCGTTCCGGGCTACGAGTTCCTGACGACCGACCTGCGAAAGTTCTACGGGCTCTCGGACGCCCAGGTCGCCTACCTGCGCGGCTTCGCGAAGCAGAACAAGCTGATCATCACTCTTCGCAGCCGCGCCGAGGAGTCGCTGAAGTGGCTGAACGAGGGTGCGGTCCTGAAGCCCGAGCAGATCAAAATCAAGACGGTCTCGATCGACGACATCAACTATCTCGGCTACCGCCCGGGTGACCTCGGGCGTGTCGTCATCCGACGGCCGCCGTCCCAAGCGGAGCTGGCGCGCTCTTTGCGTGCCGACGGGTTCGGCCCGCAGGATCCCGAGTGGGCGACTGCGTTCAAGCGCCTCAAGGACCGCACCACCGAGTTCAACCATCCCGCCTACGACCAGGGCTACGTCAAGTACCTCGAGGATGGCTCGAGCAACGGCGAGCTGACGCTGCGCTGGAACCTCCAGCAGAACTCGGTCGACTCCAGCGTCCTGCCGAACGGCTACACGAAGTACGGAATGCGACTGCTCGACGAGGGCGGCGGCAACCGGGTGCTGCAGTTCTGTGTGGACACACCTCCATGCCGGGCTGCAAGCCCTGGCTGGCGCTCGGTCACCGGCGACGTCGACTTCCTCTCGATCGTGCACGCGGACGGCTCTCCGCTCTCGGTACTCGAGCGGATTGCCGTCTACCGGCAGATGGCCAAGAGCCCAGTCGGGATGCTGCACCCCGCCGCCGACACCTGGACCCTGGTCAAGCGCGGCGGCCAGGAGGTCTTCGACTTCAAGGTGAAGACGAACGAATTCGTTCGCGGCGGCACCGTCGCCCAATTCGCCCCGGACGGCGTGGTCCGCGCGGTCGTCTTCAACCCGGCCTCGCGGTTCACCAGCGCCACGAACTACCGGATCTTCTGGAACGGCGGCTACACGAACGTCAAACGACTCCTGTTCCGCTGACCCCTGCCGCCATGGATCGCCGCCTGGGTTGCAGCGAGCGCACGCCATCGTCGCGACGACCGCTCAGGGCACACTGACGTTCGTCGTCCCCGTCTGTCAGCTGCCCCGCAACTCAACCCCATCGGCTTCGGCGTGCGGAAGGGCGTTCGTGTGACGGTTACCTAGCCGGCGTGGCCCAGCGCCCTGAGGTCGTCGTTGAAGGGCCCTTGGACGAGCGCAGCGTCTTCGTCCACACGTTGGTGCGGGATCCACCAGCGGCGGCGTTCTCGATTCGCGAGGCAAATCAGCTTGCCCTCGGAGTCTCGGTCGAGCGGCTTTGCTGGTGATCCTCGGCCTTGACGTCGGCCGCCATGGCCGGCCCCGTGACGTGGTCGCTCGGTAGTTTTCCTGGATGCGGGCGCGGGCTTGTGCCGATGAACGGTGTGAGGTTGGGGTCGGATCATTGGATCATGCCCTCTGCGGTCTGTCGTGAGCGTCGTGGCTTTGTCGTGCGTCGAGCGCGGTTGTTTTGGGCGTGCGCGGCGGTTGTCGCTGCGATGTGCTGGAGCGGGTGGGTTGTCGCTCCCGCGCGCGCGGTGATGGCGTGGGGGACGCCGGTCGTGGTGAACAGCTCATCGGGTGAGATGCGCGAGGAGGGCGATTACCCGCGGGTGGCGGTCAATGGCGCGGGCGCGGCGGTCGCTGTGTGGGAAGGCTTTCTCGGTTCCAACGGTCTCATCGTCGGCGGGGCCGTCCGCCAGGCGAGCAGCTCGCGGTGGTCCTACGCGTCGCTCGGGGCCGATCACTTCGACGACGCGCTGCCGCGAGTCGCGATCGACGATGCCGGGAACGTGATCGTCGTGTTCGCCAACTCCTCCAGTCTCCAAGGGGGGATCAAGACGCAGCTCGCTTCGGCGAACGGCCAGTTCGGGGCGCCGATCTCCTTGTCAGCCCCCGGCCAGGGGGCGGGCGAGCCGGAGATCGCGATGAACGGCAGCGGGGATGCCGTCGTCGGGTGGGAGAGTCAGGGCGCCGCCGTACAGGTTGCGCTACGTCCTCGGGGGGCGGCGTTCACCGCGCCCGTCACCGTCTCCGCCGCCGGGGTGGCTGTCAGCTCGCCGCGGGTCGCGATCAATCGCCGCGGCGATGCGATCGTCGTCTGGGAGCAGAACGGGATCGTGATGGCGTCGGTCGGGCGACACGGAAGCCCGTTCGGAGCACCGGCGGTCGTGTCCGGTTCCGGCGCGTCGACCATGGATCCGCACGTCGCGCTCGACGACGCCGGCGACGCGCTCGTGGTCTGGCAGCGAGGGCATCCGGGCCGGATTCAGGTGGCTTCAGCGCCTGCCGGCGGTGGGTTCGGCACGGCGTCTGATCTGTCGCCGGTCGCCGGGAACGCGTCAGGTCCGCGGCTCGCGATGAGCGCGACTGGCGAGGCCGTGATCGCGTGGCAACTCGGCGCGCGCCCCCGTTCCAGCGTGCAGGCAGCGGTGGGTACCGCGGGCCGAGGCTTCGGTGCACCGTTTGCTCTCTCGGGCAGCGGCACTGATCCGGAGGTGGCCTCAGATCCGGCTGGCGACTCGGTCGTGGCGTGGACGGACAACAGCACCAAGACGGCGATGATCCGAGCTGCCGTACGGAGCCCGAGTGGGACGTTTGGTCCCAGCGTCGCGGTGGCGGCGGCAGGCGATGCGGAGGGCGAGCCGCAGGTTGCGGTCGGGAGCGGCAAAGACGCGATCCTCGTCTGGGCGGCCTGGGACAAGTCCGGTCACCGCACGGTGTACGAGTCGGACTATGCGCCCGCCCCGTCAATCACCCGCTTAACCATCACGCCCCGGACGTTTGTCGCCGCGTCGCGGGGCGCGAGCGTCGCCCGCGCCTCAGGTGCGCTGGTCCAGTACACCGATACGCAGTCCGCGACGACGACGTTCTTTGTCCTCAGCTCGGCACCCGGGGTATCGGTTGCGGGGCGCTGCGTTGCATCTCGCGGACGTCGGCACGGGCGGCCGTGCGTGCGGTACGTCAGCATCGGCAGCTTCGTCCGGCACGACCACGCCGGGCTCAACCAGTTCCGGTTCACCGGCCGAGTGCGAGGCAGGCGGGTGCCGCCTGGCGCGTACCGGCTTCAGGCGTTGCCCCGCAACCTCGGGCGCACCGGTGCTCCGGTGTCGGCCCTCTTCCGCATCACTCGCTGACGCTCGTTGGACCGCCCGACTCGCGCTGGTGTGTCTCATGTGGCGGACGTGGGTGATGTCAGTCGTGACGAGATTCGAGCTGTACATCTGATCCTCCAGCAGCTCAGTCGGCTGGGGGGACTCTCCGAGGATCGGGAGCGGGGCGCGGTAGCTGAGCGCCGAGCGGCGCGATGCATAGCTGCGCGCCGCGCTCACGCCGCTCAGCGGCTGAGCATCTTCCTGACACGGGTCATCCCGTTTGCAGCGACGGTCATCACATGGTCCATCCGGCTACCGTGCGCAGGAAGGATCGCGGCCTGAACTGCGAAGGCGATCCCGTCGTAGGCAACGAAAGCGGCCACAATCTTGCCGTCATGGATGGCATACCAGTTGTTCCCGCGAAGCTCGATCGGACGGCCTGTTGCCTCAATGCCCAAGAACGGTGATCCCGTGAAGGTTCCGGTCATGTGCCAATGCACGAACACGGTCTCGCCGTCAGCGGCCATTCGTTCAATGTCGATGTGGAAATCTGGCATCGCGGCGAACATGCCAGCGAAGTGGTCCTGGACGGCCTTCAGGCCTTCCAGCCGCCCGATGACAGGCCAGGTCTGATCGACGTCGTCGGCTTCAAACGCAGCCAGTGAACCCACGTCATGGTCATTGAGTCGCTCATAGACAGTCCGGATAAGTGCCGCTGGCGTGACGGTTTCGACGGAGCTCATCTCATCCTCCTCTCCGTAGATCTGAATCGGCCCGCAAGCCCACCCTAGGCACGCCCCGCAGCCGGCACATCCGCACTTCTCCTGCAATCGGTCCGCAGCAACTACCAGATCGGGCGTCGCTTCGGTTTCCGGCGTGAAGCCCACACACTGCCGAAACCGTCTCTGGCTCTTGGAGCCGCCGTAACTTGCGGTTTCGCAATCGCAGACCGCGATGAGCTCCGCGCACAGATCTTCCGGGCGATCCGCGCCTCTAGTCGTTTGCGGTCGACTCCGTGGCCACGCGGATGATTGCGCTCGTGGGCTATGACGCCTACAAACGGTGGAACAAAGCACGACCGACAAGGCGCTTTCCCGAACTCCAGGCAGGGCGGATTTGAGCGGGAGCAGCGCTCCGCGGGTTGGCGACTCTAGCCGTAGCGCCAGCGCCTCAAGGGGCGCTGTCCTCGCCGACGGCGGGGGCGTTTGCCGCTGGCGACGCCTGGATGGTTGACGGTGAGATTCCCCAGCGACGCATCACAGCCCGCACGCCGTGCGCCGCGACTACGATGCGGCGGAACCACGGCCTCACCGCGTGGCGCAACCACTTAATTGCGGCGCGGCATGAGAAGACCGTCATGGCGAGCGCGATCAACTCGGCAGCGAAGGGCGTGTCCCTCGCCGGATGTCCCGCCACGCGGTTGACCGTCTCGCTCGCTGCGGCGACGCCGATCATCGTGTCGCCGACGGCGGTTGGGCTTGATCGGACCTTGCGCACCTGGGTTCGTGGGGCCGCGGCGGCGCGCTGGAGCGCTCGCACGAACGCGCCGATGACGAACAGCACCATGACGTTCGAGTACTCCCTGGGCATTCCGAGCGCCCGAGACATGATGCGGTGGCGTACCTCGTTCAGCAGGCCGAGCGCAATGACCGCGTCGCCCACAAACAACCTGGTGCTGCTGAGATGCTCGGGGCGGCGAGAGGGCGGAGATTGCGTGTCTGGCATCACGCGCTGCTCGTTGGACTTGCTGGCGGTCCGTAGCATATTGAGACGCGGTGCCCGAGTGGCATCCGCAAGTGCCGAAGGTCCTTGCGCCGGAGAACTACGAACTCCGTGGCGACACCGCCAAGTCGCTCACCGTGAGCGATTCAGCGGCGGAGCGGGTCTGGCCGGTCGTCCACAAGCAGGCGCGACTGGATCCCTCTCCCTCACCTGAAGACGCTGGCCGAGACGATGAGGCCCGTTCCCCCTCGATCAAGTGACAGCAGTCTCGCTCTGACCCGGCGCTGAGCAGGTCAGGCACAGCGGCGTCACTGCTGCTGGTAGTGAACGAGCAGGCGCGACGCAAGCCGCGATGCGCGTGCTTCGGGGCGAACGTGTGAGCGTCGAGCCCGGGGTCATGACGGGCCGTCGCGCGTCTGTTCGTTGATCGCGGGCGTGCGGCGCGGCCGGCGTGAATCAAGAGGGATCGTCGGCGCTCGGGTTCCGATCCGTGGCCAACGGGCACAGCGCCACGCTGCTCTCGCTCGACCCGAGAGCAGAAGTCACGCGGCCTGCCGAAAGCCTCTCGTTCGAGGATGCGCATCAGGGAGAGCGGCCAGCGGGATCATCTCGGCCGCGTCGGCGGCGCGGGCGCGGATCTGGACTGCTGAGGGGTTCGCCAGGACAAGCGCTCGTTTGACCCGACCGGCGGGTCTTGCTGGCCGGCGATCGAAGCGGTCTCGCTCGGGCGCGGCAACGCGAGAGCTGCTGGGCAGCTCGCTTGGACGAGCCAGCTCAATCCTGCGAGGACTCGGCCGATCGAACAAGACATGCGGCGGGATACCAGCGCGGTGCCGACATGTTCACCGGGCGAGAACAAGCGGAGGCACCAATGAGCATCAACGGCCACACCGACGGGATGCGTCCGCCCTGGATCGCGAGGAGGCGGCACACCGCCGGAGTGCTGGCCGGCCTCGGTGCACTGCTCGCGGCGTGCACCGTGGGCGCCCCATCGGCCGCGGCACGAAGCGCCGGCGGGATCGATTACGCGCAGCCGAGCCACTGGCTGGCGCGGCCATCCGCTCCACGGAAGCAGGTCGACGTCTTCTACCTCTATCCGACGTCCTACAGCAAGAGCAGTCCGAGCGCTTCGAACATTGCGTCGATCGACGATCCGGGGATGATCGCCAAGGCCAAGACGTCTTTCGCCCAGCAGGCGACAGCTTTCGAAACTGTGGCGAATGTCTATGCGCCGTACTACCGCCAGGCGGATGCCGTCTATGTCTTGACCTCACCGCTCGCCACGCAGAACAAGATCATCGGCGGCACGCCGACGACCGACGCGACTGCCGCGTTTGACTACTACCTGAAGCATTACAACCACGGCCGCCCGTTCATCCTTGCTGGCCACTCGCAAGGCTCCAATGTTCTGCTGTTTCTCCTGTCCGGGTACCTGAAGCACCATGCTGCTGCGTACCACCGAATGATCGCGGCCTACGTGATCGGCTACGGCGTCACGCACACGTTCCTGGCCAAGAATCCTCAATTGAAGTTCGCCCAGGGCGCGAGCGACACCGGCGTCATCGTCTCCTGGAACACGGAGGCGCCCGGGCTCACGATCGCCAACCCCGTGGTGCAGCCAGGCGCGATCGCGATCAATCCGATCACCTGGACCAGGACCGAGCGTCCGGCGACCGCGGCCGAAAGCCTGGGTTCACTGATGCCAGACGCGGCCGGTGCGCTCGACAGGGTCAACCATTATGCGAACGCACGTGTCGATAAACGCCGTGGCGTCGTCGTCTGCAGCACCTGTGACGTCTCAGTGCTCTCACCCGGAACCCCCGGTGGATGGCCACGGGGCGTGTACCACAAATTCGACTACCCGCTGTACTACTTCAACCTTCGAAGCAACGCCGCGAACCGGATCCAACGGTTCCTCAGTAACCACGAGCCGGAAGACGACTACTAGCGCTGCGGGCTGGCCGCAACTGCAAACGCCACCCACATTGCACTAGCCGCAGCAGGCAGAAACCAGGCGCAGCCCGCTGCAGCCGGCCCGTCGCGCGGTCCGAGAGCAGCAGTTTCAGGCGCCGACGAAACGCGATACATCGTGATCCGCGTGGTCTGGAGCCGTACCGGCCGGGCGCTTGTTTCGCCTTAACACCAGCCACCTCGGGTCCGCACGATCTGTCGCACGCGTTCAATGGCCGACCGAAGCGCGGTGCTGCCAGCGCGCCTGCTTGCTCCGAAGCAGCCGGCGGGCGCTACCGCGTGGGAGCAACTGCCGGCGGGCCGGTGCCCGGGCAACGATCGTCGCAATCGACCGCACGAACGCTCTTCCAGAAGGCGCGCGCGCCGAAGCGAGCGCGAATGTGAGGCTGCTCGCGCACGCCACCACCCAAGAGCATCTGCAGGATCGTGGGCCCGCCCACGCTCAGTCGTCGAGCAAAGCAGTGACGGCCTCATCCGTCGGCGCCGGCCGCTCGATATCGCCGACGTCAAACCATTGGTCGTCCTCCCCAGCGAGTTCACGGGGCACGTGGTGGTGGGAGTGGTATGTTGATCGCCGATCGGCACAGGTGCCAAGGTGCATACGGGGAGTTGACGTGAGGATCGGTTGCTGTGGCCATCACGGCTGAAGAGATCGAGCGCGAGAAGAAGGCGCTTCCGTTCGGCTGGGGCCGTTTCGGCAAGGCCTACGACCAGCTGGCGGAGATCTCAGAGGCGGACGAGTCGCTCCTTGTAGCCGGGGTGGCGCTCAACCCCGAGTACCAGCAGGGTGGCCGCTTTGTGCCCGGAACGGTGGCAAGCGCGGTGTCCGAGCTTCGGAAGACCACAAACGTGTTGGTGGCCTGCACGAATCGGCGTCTGATCATGATCAGCACCGGAGTGGCCGGAGGAGTACGTGACCACGCGTCGATCTCCTACGAGGGGATGGAGATCGTCGAGCGGGCAAGACGATATTTCGTGATCAGCGTCCCGGAGGGCCGGGTCAAGATCCGAGGCATGGCCAAGCAGCAGCAGCCGCGGTTCCTCGAGGTGCTGGAGGCCCAGGTGCGCCCCGCCAGCGAGGCAGCGTCCTGAGGCGGGCGGCCACCGCGATCGTCCGAGCGGATGCTCCGGCGATTCATCATCCTGTCGCGGGACGGTGATTGCGTTCGACGACACTCTGCACTGGGCCGTTGCGGATAACCTGCGCGCGCACCCGCGCCGCCAGCTGACGCTGGATGGGCGGCGACATGCCGCAGTCGCGATCGTGCTGGTCGACAGCGACGTCGAGCGCCACGACGTTGATCCGGTCCTCGAACAGGAGATCGACTGGGCGGAGGTTCCGGGGTATCCATGGGACGCGGCCGAGTCATCTCGGTTGGACGGGCGGATGGTCGGGGTGGCGGGGGGTGCGGCGTTTCTGTTGTGCCGTAGGCCGTCGAGGATGAACCGGCATGCGTCTCAGTACGCGCTTCCGGGCGGGCGGATCGAGGCGGGCGAGGCGCCCCTTGACGCCGCGCTGCGGGAGGTCGCCGAGGAGCTCGGGCTGCGACTGGCCGCAGAGGACGTCGTCGGCTGGCTTGACGATCGCGCGACGCGGTCGGGCTTCGTGATCACCCCGGTGGTGCTGTGGGGCGGCATCGACCCGGCGCTCGACCCGGATCCGAGTGAGGTGATGGCCGTCTACAGGGTCGGGTTGCGGGCCCTGCTCGACTGCGAGCCTCGCTTGACCCCGATTCCGGAGAGCAGCCTGCCCGTGCTCCAGTTGCCGCTGGGCAATGACCTGATCCATCCGCCGACGGGCGCGATTCTCTACCAGCTGCGGGAGGTCGCGCTGCGCGGTCAGATCGGTATGCGTGTCGATCAGTTGGAAGAGCCGGTTTTTGCTTGGCGCTGACTCGGTGCGAGCGCTGAGTCCATCCGGCACTGCGGAAGTCAGCCCTGCTGCTCGATCACATCAGCGGGAGACCGCCGCTCTCATCCGGGCCGTCTGCGAGAGGAGATACGCCCGCCGGCCACCTACTGCCTGAGGGTGACGACCTTGGTCGCAGTCGTCGTTTGACCGCCAGCTGGTGTGAATGTGGCTGTCGCGGTGAGCTTGAGACGGCTGGATTGCTCGAGCATCAGGCGGCCTCTGTCGGTGAGAGTGATCGCGACGTTGGCCTTGCGCGCCGTATGGAAGATGACGTCCGCTGTCGCGACCAACAGGGGGCGGTGCGCTCCCTTCGGCCGCAGATACCAGCCGATCGTCAGCTGGCCGGGGCTAGGCGCCGAGAAGGGGGTCGTGGAGCCGTCCTTATCGAGCAGCGTGCCGATCGTCTCCGTGCGCGCCAGCTTCAGTGCCGTCACCAGCGCCGCCTTGAGCTGTCTCGACGTCGGCCCGGCAGTGACCGGACCAACTTGAGCCGATGTTGCATTCCCGTTGCCACCACTGTTGGTTGCGGTCACGACGACAGCGATCTTCGCGCGACGATCGCTGTTCGTGAGTGTGTAGCTGCTCGAAGTCGCACCGCGGATCGCCGAACACGAGCCGGCGCACCGCTCCCATTGATACCTGAAGCTGATCGGCGGCGTGCCTGACCACGCGCCGGTCGAACCGGTCAACGTCTGCCCCGTCAGGGTCGTGCCCGAGATAACCGGGGGCAGGGTGTTCGATGGGTTCGTCAGCGGCGCAGAAGCAGGCTGCACCACGGCCGTAGGAGCCGAGGTCGCCGGAGCCGCGCTCGGTTCCCCGTTGCTTGCAGTCTCTTGGACGCGGATCGTGTCGCCGATATCCGCGGCAGCCGGCGCGTAGCTGTTCGAGCTCGCGCCGGGGATCGCCGAACAGTTCGTGCCGGACGTGTCGCACCGCTGCCACTGGTAGGTGAAGCTCGTCGGGGCGTTGGTCCAGATCCCGTGGGTCTCGGCGAGGGTCTGGCCCTCGGTCACATTCCCCGAGATCGACGGCGGCACGATGTTCGAGGGGCCGCGAAGCGGCAACACGACGCGCGTCGCCGCGGAGCTCGCTGGGCTGCTCGCCCCGCTCGCGTTGATCGCGATCTCCTCGACCCGGATCGTGTGCCCCACATCAGCGCTCGTCAGCGTCAACGTGCGTTTCGTCGCGCCGGCGATCACGAAGCAACTGCTCCCGGAGCTGTCGCAATCCTCCCACTCGTAGTGGTAGCGCGTCGAATTGTTGGTCCACGAGCCATGCGACTCGGTCAACGTGTGCTGCTGTGTCGCCGTCCCGGAGATCAACGGCGGGGACGTGTTCTGTGGCGCAGGCCCGAAGGCAGACAGGTAGCCGCCCAAGGACGCGACGTACACCTTGCCGTTGACGACCGTGGGAGCGGCAAACACATGTCCCGTGACGGAGCGCTCGGAGTTCCACAGAAGACGGCCCGTGCGCGCGTCGAACGCGACCGCCCTGTTGCCGTAGCCGTTCCCGAAGAAGACGACGCCGGCCGCGACCGTCGGGTCCGAGTTGACGCCCGATGGTCCGAATGAAGCCGACCACTCGTACGCGAGCCGACAGCTCGCGGTCACCCGGAACGCGATGACGCCGTGGCGGTACTGACCTCCGTCGAGCGGATTGCTCACGAAGACCGTCGATGTCGCCGGCCAGTAGGCCGCGACGCCGATCAACCCGTGCTGCCCATAGCCCGACCCCCCAAGATTGATGCGCTGCACGGGCCCGCTCGAGATCGAATCGCGGTCGTAGACGAAGAACGATCCGAATTTGTTACCGACGGCGAGCTGCGGCGGGCAACCGCGCCGCTGGAACAGCAGAGGCGTCGCGCCGAAGTCGGCATCACCCGGCGGCAAACCCGGATAGTTGGCGCTCACGACGCCGAGGCCAGACGTCAGCCGGACGATGTGCTCGCCGTAGCCGGCATCCCGGCTGGGACCCCGCGAGTTGCCCACGGCGGCGAAAATCGAGCCGCCCGGGTCCGCGGACACCCCGCCATAGCCCCAGATCCCTCCCCCGCCGGCCGCTGCATCTGGTAGCCAGCTGGCGATACGCCGGCCGTCCGAGACGCGGACAGCCGCCACCATCCCGTGGTAGGGGTCCGTGTCGCAGTTCCCCGCGAACGGGACGTAGATCATCCCGTCTGAGAGCAGCAGCGCCCCGTAGTCGTAGTTGTGCGTTGGATCATTCGTCAACTGCCATCGGCGCTTGGTCTGACCGTCGGCGAGGTCCAGCTCGTAGAGCGTGCCGTTACCGCCCATCGAGAAGATGCTGTTCCGGCCACGGTCGATGACCGCGGTGCCGGTGATGCCGAACGCGTGGTTCGGGAGGTCGCCGCAGAAGGACACATAGTTGTAACCCAGCTCCCGGCTCCAGACGACGCGCCCCGTCTCCGCGTCCATCGCGGCGATCCGGCCATGCTCGGTCGCCGCGTAGATCAGATCGACCACGCGTCGTGGGTGATGCAGGTTCACTCGGGTTGCGACGACCGGCTGGGCGAGGATGGGCGCACCGAGCGGCGTGGACCAGATCTGGTGAATCGCTTTCACAGCCGGTGGGCCGAGCGCATTCTCAGCAGGGTTGAACCCCGTCCGCTGGTTGTCGACCCCATACGTGTCCCAGTCCACGGTCCTGGTCAATCCGACCGCAGGAACCGCGACCGTCGCGCAGATGCCGAAGGTCGCGCAGATGCCGACGACAACCCCCAGAAGCCTCCCGGAAATGCAGCCCACGGCGCGGATCCTAATGAAATCCTTATCTGCGTGTGTGCCCAGATCCTCGGAATGCGTTGAATCGTGCACCCACAAAGCGGGCCACGCACCAAGGCGGCCCGCCGCCTGCGCGCGTAATCTCCTCCGCCCGTGCGCAGGAACCTCATCATCGCCGCGGTGCTCCTCGCCGCGCTCGTCCTTCGCCTCGGGCAGGTTGCGCGGACCACCTATCACCCGATCAACGATGCCCGGTCGTACCTGATCCTCGCATCTCAGGTCGCCCACACCGGGGATTACTCCACGAGCAGCAAGCCCGGCACCGGCTCTGGCGGAACGCGTGGTCCAACCGCACTGTTCCCGCCGGCGTACCCCTACTTCCTGGCGGCGATCGATCTGCTCGACGGTCAGCGCAGTGATCTGAAGGCGGCGGCGGGCCCGGGCCGCGTCTCGCAGGCGATCCTCGGGACGATGACGGTGGGCCTGATCGGCCTGATAGCGCTGGAGGCGTTCGGGGGCGAGGCCGCGCTGGTGGCGCTGGTGCTCGCGGCGCTGTATCCGGTGCTGATCGAGACATCGGCCGTATTGCTGGCGGAGAACCTGCAGATCGCGCTCGCGCTGGCCGCCGTCTACTGCGGGCTGCGGGTGCGGCGGGCGGCGCGCCCCTACCGGTGGATCGCGCTGGCCGGGGTGTTCACCGGACTGGCGGCCCTGACCCATCAGAACGCGCTCGTACTGCTGCCCCCGCTCGCGATCGCCGCGTGGAGCAGCGCCACTTCCCGCGCGTCGAGGGCGAGGGCCCTGGCCGTTCTCGCGCTGGCGACCGCGCTCACAATCGCGCCGTGGACAATCAGGAACGCCGTCGAGCTCCGATCGTTCACCCCGATCAGCGACCAAGCGGGCGAGACCCTGTTCGGAACCTACAATCCCGTCTCGGCCGCCGACCGACGCGTGCCGTATAAGTGGCGGCCGCCCTTCGAGGTCACGACGGCAAGGGCCATCGTGGAGCAAGCCCCGCGCCTGCGCGAACCGGATTGGGAGGGCCGGCTGCTGAGCCAGGCGCTTCGATACATCCGCGCCCATCCGCTGTCTCCCCTGACTGCCACGTTCCAAAACACGCTGCAGCTGTTGGAGCTGGGCGGCTCGTTCGCCTGGGAAGCCTCGGCGGCATCGATCGGCCTGCAGCGCGGGACCGCCGAGATCGCAATCGTCGGCTTCTGGTTGTGCGCGGTCCTGGCGGTGCTCGGCGCGCTGACGCCGAGCGCCAGGCGGGCGCCGAAGTGGCTCTGGCTCGTGCCGATCCTGTTCGCGCTCAGCACCGTGTGGGTCAGGGCCGAGACGCCGCGCTTCCGGCTCCCGATCGACCCGTTCCTAATCCTGCTCGCGTCCCTGGCGCTCGCGAGCGCCTTGCAGCGAGCGAGACCGCTGCTCAGACGAGCGCCACTCGGCTCGGATGCTCGCACGCCGGGGCCGACTGCCGATGCTCAGCTGGTCGAAATGCGCCACCGCCTCGCCTGAGCCGATCGCCAGGGGCGTCAGCGGTGAGTCCGCGGAGAACACGGGCATCCCGGTCGCGCCGGCCGCGCGGTCGGCGAAGCCGCCCCACCGGAGCCGACGACCAGCGCCAGCAGCCAGAGCGCCACTCCCGGCGACTTTGGTCGACAACTGCTCGAGTAACGGCGCGTCATCTGGCCCTCAGAGCGACCGGTCGGGCGTTCACGACGGTGGTGGTGAGACCGTCGCTCACGAGCAAGCGCACACTGAGCTGCTTGCCCTTGCCGAGCCTCCGGGGATCGAGCACCATGCTGCCGGTGGCGGGTCCCAGTAGGAGGGTGCGGAACCTGCCCGTGCCGCGGCGGGCGAGGATCGCGACCGACAGCCTGTCGCCACGGTCACGGTCGGTTGCGCGCCAGCGGAGCATCATTGGCGTGGCGGCCGAGGCGCGCGGTGGGAGCCGCAGCAGCTTGCCCGTGGGTGGATGCTTGGACCGGCGCAGTATTGCGAGCGGCTTGCCCTTGCCAAGCGGCAGTACCTCCAGCGAGGCGATCCTCTTGTCGTCGGGGAGCGCGACGACGAACGGCAGCGACGGACGACGCTCGCCCTGCTCGGCCACGAGCGTGCCTCGGACTGGTGCCTGGGCGATGGCGTGCCCCCGGCTGTCTCGGGCGACGACGCGCGCGACGGTCGGCCCGGCGCGCACGGGGCTTGTGGCTGGCGTAACGGGCGAGTCAAGGATGATCGTGTGGTCGCCTTGCAGGATCCCCGTCACGAGGCGGCGGATGACGGGCTGGTTCGCCGCTGTCGCAGTATGTGCGGCGTCGGCTTCGGGGTGGATCGCGCCGGACTCGGCGCGGATCTTCTCGAACATGACCTTCCAGCTCTTCGGCGTGGTCCATGTGTGTTTGTCGTAGCTCATGATGTCGGCGGTCCGTGCCTTGTCGTAGACCTCGGTGAGGTTTCCGATGTGTTGGTAGCCGACAGCGCCGATGCCGGGATAGCCGAGGGCGGTTGCTTCGGGCGCTGGCGGGTCGACGCCGAGCCCGGTGGCATGGGTGAGCCCGAGCGTGTGACCGAGCTCCTGCGCGAAGTTCGCGCTGGTCGGTCCGAGCAGCACGAGGTTGCGACCTGCTGGGTCGGCCTTTCCAGCGCATCGGTAGATCCCGTCTGGGGCTTCAATGGCTGGTGCGTACCCGACCCAGCGGGTAGCACCGAGTCCTTCAACGGGCCCGGCGATGCCAGGCCTGGCTCGGTATTCCTCGAGCATTGCGAGCGCATAGGCGCACGCGTCGTCTCAGGTGAATCGCGGGTCCTTCTGATCGATCTCGATTCCATCTCCGGGCGGCCGAGCGAACGTCACCCCGCCGTCGCGGATCGGCAGCATCGGCACGGCGCCGTGGTTGCCGCCGGACTGGGCGAATAGCGCCGACCGCGCCTGTTGCGGCAGGTCCTTCTCGAGCAAGCGGTCGGCCTCCGCGCGCATCAGCGGTCCGAGCGACGACCATTCCAGCCCGCCATCACGGGCGGCGCCCGAGAGCGCGCCCACCAGTGCGGGCCGCGCAGGCGCCGGGCGGAAGGCCAGGACGAGCATCACCCCCGCGGCGCGGCGGGCGGCGCAGCAGGTGGCCGATCAGCTCGAGCGACGCGTCGTCGGCCCAATGCACGTCGTCGAGGGCGAGGACAACCCGACCGCTCGCACCGAGCGCTTCGAGAAGCGCGCGCACGGCACGATGGGTCCGGAAGCGCTCGTCGTGCAACCGGCTCGCACTACCCGCACCAAGCCCGTCGACGCCGGGCACGACCGGTGCAAGCTCCTCGGCCTGCGCGCCGATCATGCGCTTCAGGCGATCGCCGCCCAGCGACGCGGGGTAGTCACCGATGGCGTCGATGACCACGGCGAACGGCAGATCTTGCTCCATCTCCGCCGCGCGGCCGCTGAGGACGAGGTGACCGCGATCATCGCCCTCGTACACAGATCGTCCACAAGCCGTGTCTTGCCGATCCCGGGCTCGCCGCTCAGGGCAACCATCGGCGACTCGCGAGCCTCCAGACGCTTGAGCGACGCAGCGATAGCAGCCACCTCCGGCCGCCGACCAACGACGGCCGGCTCCAGCCCCACCGAAGTGCCGGCGACAGATGTCATCGTGACGGCCCCAGCACCACCGTGGAGCGGCGGGAGCGCGACACCGATCGCGATTTCTCGTGGCCTGTCGAGTTGAGAATCGAAAGCGTCGACGTCACCGCATAAAACCTCCCTCCCGGCACCGACAAGCGAGCGACGGTCACAAGGCCAGAGGTGTTGATTTTCGCGCTGTTGCGAAACCCCGTTGAGAATGCATCGGATGGGCCTTGCGATCCGGGAAGCCCCTGCGGCCCCTGCTGTCCCTGCGGCCCGCGCGGGCCGGTCTTGTTCCAGCTGAGTCCCTTGTCGCCCTTGTTGCACTTGCCCGTGTACAGGACATGAGTGCGCTTCATGGAGCACGCCTGGATCGCACCCCTGAGCTGGCGAGTGAGTAACCGCCGCCAACGGCGAGCACGGCGAAGATGCCCACGATCGCGGCCGGGTGCCGCGAGCCTGAAGCAGTCGTTTCATGAATCCCTCCTGCCCGGTGGTTTAACTTGCCCGCTCCCGCCGGCCACGGAACCGGACTACGAGCACGATTCCGATCGCGCCAACGACTCGAATGTCGCCTCAGCATCGGCAACGACGATGGGGTCGGATAACGCCCGCGCCGCAGGAGACGGCGGCATCCGGTGGCGTCAGGTGCAGAGCTGTTCTGAAGACGCGCGTATACGAGAGACCCTCATCCGTGTCGTGCCGAGCGGCGATCCGGTCGGTTTCCTCGATCCGGCGGATCGGCATTGCGCCGAGAGACTATTTGAACAGTCCATGCCGCGATCATTTGATCCGTCGGCGAGCATCCAGCCGTGCACATGTAGAGCCAATGGCGAACGGGTCACCGAGATACTGACCTTCAGTCGGCGCGAGGTGGTCGAGAGGGGAGCACGGCCTGCAGAATCAAAATGCCCGCACCACAGAAGGGCGCTGAGCAGTAGTGGTCAGTCGGTCCTACCGCACAAAACGAATCGTGGTCGTGGTGGAAGTCAGGCTGCAGTCGATAGTGTCACTCTTGCTTCGCCCCGTGACAAGATTGCGCACGTGAAGCACGCCGGTTCGGCGGATCGTCATGCGGCCGGGCGGAGCGCTCGCCGGTAGCGCGCCGGCGCCTCGCCGCGCATTCGTGTGAACGCACGCGAGAACGCAAACTCGGACGTGTAGCCGGCGCCGTGGGCGATCACGTTGACCGGCTCGGTCGTTTCGCGCAGGCGACGGGCGGCCAGATCCATACGCCAGCGGGTGAGGTAGACGAGCGGTGGCTCGCCGACGAGCCCAGTGAACCGCCGCGCGAGCGTCGCGCGGCTGAGGTTCACTGACTGGCTCGTATTCGCGCTCGACGCTGAGGACCGCGAGCTGCACAGCCGCGCCGGCATCGACCTCACCGCCTTCAACGGCGATGACAGCTGGGAGCTGCCGGCTTCGGCCGTGTTCGTCGTCGACGCTGACGGCACGATCCGCTTTGCGTCGGTCGCCGGCGACTACCGCTGGCGCGTCGGCCCCGACGAGGTGCTCGCAGCGCTACGCCCCTGAGCGGCCATGGCGGGCTGCGGAGCGTCACGCGCGTCACACACTCCGCAGCCCGCGAGCCGCAGGCGCGAGACTCCTCCCCATGACCACGGACCAGAACTTCGCTGCGGACACCGGAGCCCTGCTTCCATTATCCGACGTGCATGCCACCGCTGGGCGAGCGCTCAGCTGGCCGCCGCGGCGGCCAGCTTGGTGAGCACCGCGGTCTGCCGCTCGAGCGTCTCCTGGTGGCCGTCGAGGGCATAGCGGTCGGCCAGCTCGCGGGGGTCGAGGTAGCCGACATGCGTCCCGTCGGGGTCCTGCCAGATCAGCATTCGCAGCGGCAGCTCGATGCCGACGCGGGGGTCGGCCTGCATCAGGGGCGTGCCGACGCGCACGTTGCCGAAGATCAGCAGGACGTCGGCGTCCAGCTCGACATCGGCCTTGCGGGCGCCGGCCGCATGGTCGATGCGCGCGAACAGCTGCAGGCCATGCGCGTCGAGCGCCTCGCGCAGCCGCGCCTCAACCTGGTCGGCATCGCCGCTGGCGGTCAGCTCGACCATGTGCGTAATCTATCCGAAGGGCTAGGGTCTACGTTGGCCACGAGAGCCTCCTTTGGTCCGGGCCTCGGCGGTGGCAACCGCGGGAGGCCGTTGTTACGGTTCGCCCTACGGCGCTTGGGGCCGGCGTCTCGGCGCATGCGGCGGGACTGCCCGGTCATGATGTTGCGCGGAGGAACGCGTCGACGTCGTCAGCGAACTCGGCGTGGTGCTGAAAGAGGAAGCCGTGCGCCGCGTCCTCCATCGATTGAGCTACCAATGCTCGCGTCGGTGCTGCTCATGTTGACCTCCAGCGGTGAACTCGTACTGATCGCGGGCTGTCGGCTGGGATGTTCGGTCGCGCCCGTGATGCCCTGGTCGGCTCCCCGGTTTGGCACTCACGTTGGAATCCCGCTCGCCGCGGGGAACG
The DNA here is from genome assembly GCA_035524415.1 of Solirubrobacteraceae bacterium. Taxonomy (GTDB): domain Bacteria; phylum Actinomycetota; class Thermoleophilia; order Solirubrobacterales; family Solirubrobacteraceae; genus Palsa-465. The sequence continues at coordinate 168,106 of DATKOY010000001.1, forward strand.
GGCGGAGAGCAAGCGGCGATGACGTCTGCGGCCCCGGCCAAGCGGCCGTCCGTGTCGAGATCCATCAGCGTCGACCTACGAGGCCTGCTGTGTGGCGCCGACTGGCGCGTCGAGGACGCCGTCGAGCCAACTGTCGATCGCGGTGGCGACCTCCTGCCAGTTGGGGGCGGCCATGTGCAGGTGCGGCCGGCCCTCAAACTCGAGGTAGTCGGTCTTGGCCGACGAGCGTTCATAGCGCTTGTACTGCGCCTTGGTCAGCGATGCCGGAACCGTGTGGTCCTCGGTGGCGCCGACGAGCAGCAACGGCGCGCGATCCTCATTCCTGAAGTGAACCTCCGTCGGCGGGTGCAGGTGGAAGTTCGCGAACCCGCCCTCGTAGAAGATCTGACCGGTCTCGGGAACCGCGTAGCGCTCGTAGGCGGCGGCCGCGTCCTCCTCGGAGAAGGTGTTGACGAACGCGTAGGTGAACTCCTCGGGCGTTAGCGTCACGACGCCGTGCCACTTCGACGGATGCCCGAGTGCCGGCGATGCCGCCTTGAGTGTCGAGAACGGCAGCGCGAGGATCCCCTTCGGTGGTGCGGGGCTCATCGCCACCCCGGCCCGTCCGAGTCCGCGGTCGAGCAGCAGCTCCACGAACAGCCCGCCGTATGAATGTCCGATCAGAACCGGCGGCTGATCGAGATCGCGGATCAGCCGCTCGTAGTGGTCGACGATCTCCTGCACCCCGAGGCCGGCCGACGCCTCGGCGGTCTCACGCAGCTCCTCAACATCGCCTTGCTTCCGCGGCCACTCAGGCGCGGATACGGCGAAGCCGCACCGGCCGAAGTAGTCCACGTAGTTCTCCCAGCTCCGTGCGGAGAGCCACGCCCCGTGAATGAGGATCAGCGGCGTCTGGCCGTCTTCTGTGTCGCTTCCGTCGTTGCTCACGGTGGCCTCCGTCGGTCGATTGGTATTGGCAGCAGCCTGCCGCGTCGATTGACCGATCGCGCCCGTGAGTCCCTGGTCGTCTCCCCGGGGTCGTGAGCCGCGCCGTCCGCCCACGGGACAACTGACCAGGGGACGTACGGGCGCGAGCGCTGTCCATCTGCCGCACGCTAGGCCCAGGATGTTCAGGAGGAAGCATGGAACTCAGTCACACGATCGAAAGATCCCCGTCGCGTGCAACTCGTCGCAGCGTGCGGCGCCTGTCACGACGCGTGGGCTTATGGGCGGTCGCCTTCTTATTCCTAGTGGTGGCGGCTTGCTCGACCGCCCCGAGCAGCCTCTCCGGGCTCTACGAGCAACGCGAACATCTGTCGTCGCTCGCCCAGTTCGAGGTCGGAATGGGCCTCGTTCCAGGGGGTGGGGCGATGGCCAGACTCTCCCGACTGGTCGGTCGTGGCCGGGCGCTCGAGATCCTCCTCGCCGCCGACGATCTTGACGGGCCACGCGCCGAGCGGTACGGGTACGTCAACCGAGCGATCGCCGACAACGAACTCGATGACGCGGTAGACGAGATCGCCTCACGACTCGCCCGCTTCGACCACGACGCGATCGCACGCACGAAGTCCTACGTCGACCAGGTGACACTGCCCGCGGACAGCGAGCTGGTGCCCGCCTTGGCCGATTTCGGTGAGCTGCTCG
>DATKOY010000002.1:0-7547 GCA_035524415.1 Solirubrobacteraceae bacterium
GCGTCGTCGGGAACGACCGCGTTGCGGAGCGCGAGCCACCGCTCGAGCTCGGCGTCGTCGCGGGTGGGGCGGATCTCGGCCACGCAGCTACAATACGGACGAACACATACGGGGGCGACCTGGTTTCGACGTGGTCGGTTCTCCGGCAGAGCTGCAAGCCGAGGTCCCCGGTCGGCCTCGTAAATCCACCGGGAAACCAAGTAAGTGCGGATAACGAACTCGCACTCGCTGCGTAACCTAGTTACCTAGCGCGTCGCTCCGGATTCGGCCCGTGGTTCGGGTAGCGGCGTCAACTAACGGGCTTCGCGCCAAAGGAAAGCCAATCGCCGGCGGCGCAAGACTTCAGGATGGCTGGTCCGTCGGTTGGGCGTTCGCACTCCGGCCGCCGGACGAGATCCAAGTGCGGACTACGCTTGTAGACGCTTTGTCGGTGCGTCCGCGGACGCGGGTTCGATTCCCGCCGCCTCCACTCCGTCGGTTCGAAGCGAAACAGTGCGACAAGTCGTGCTGTGCAGGCGAAATGCCTGCGCAAGAGTGCGAAGAGTCGCCCACGGAAATGTGGCTGTTTGCGGCCGCTGCGGACTGTTCGGGTCGCAACCGGGTAGCGCCGGAGCCCCCTGTGGGTCGCATGCGACCCTTGGGGGCTCCGGCTGCCCGGTGGGAGCGCGAGTGAGCCAGTGGCCTTCTCAGGCGGGGCAGCTCTCGTTTTTCGAAAAGGTGCCCGTTCGCAAGCGCCGTGAGCGGTACCGTCACGTCCACACTCCGGCCGAGCTGGCGGCTTTCGAGCACAGTCGCGCCGTCATCGCGGAGATTCGTGGTGGCCTTGATCCGGACGTTCGTTGGTGTCCGGGCGGGTGCGGGAAGGTAATCCGTCGGCAGGCGCGTTCGTGCGGGCGACGGTGGTGCGACGCTGTGCGTCCGGCGTGGGCGTCGTCGTTCCGCTCAGTGATCCACGCCGCACTTGACGCGTACTGCGCTCTATACGGGGCGGAAGCCAAGCTGCTGCAAGGCGTACTGACGTGTACCGCGGAGCCGTGGTGGTGGGATCGTTCGAAGTGCAACCACGGGAGTGAGGTCGAATGCTCGGGACCGCGGGGTTGTCGCGTGCTTCCGTCGGTCGCTGAAGAACAGAAGCTCCTGTGGTCGGCGCGGCGTCGTGACACGTTGAACCAGGCGAGGACGGCTTCAATTAGGCAGCTCAGGCGTGAGGGCTGGGCGGTGGAGAGGTGGCCGACGCTGCTGGTGTGGGTACTGGAGGATCAGTCGCGGGGCGTCCCTCATCTGCACTTCGTGCTGGGGCATACGACGGCGCTGGAAAAGGCGTTCGCACGCGCGTTCTTCCGGGCGTTGAAGCCGGCGGCGTACATGCAGGGGCTAGGTCACACGTCCACGTATGAGCGCGCCGTGGCCGAGCAGGGGAAGTACGAGGCCGGAAGGCTTCGGCATTACGTGTCGAAGCTCTCGCGGTATCTCGCGAAGGGGGACGGCGCGTGGGAGTTCCTGCTCCGCCACACGGGAGAGCGCGTGTTCTACGTCGCGCCCTGGTTGAGTGCGCTATCGGGCGTGACAATGACCATTGCGCGCCTGAGTCGGCGCGTGTGGGCAGCCAGGATGGGGTACTGCCCAAGTCCGCGTATGACGGTGGACCAGGAGGCCCTGGTTGCGCGCCTGCTGGGGCCGGTCGTTGTTGCCCCGAATGCTCCGTGACTGCACAGTCGCCGCCGCTGATGGAGCCGGATCACAAGTGACCAAGCGTATGCACGCTCGGGCATGCCAGTGTTCGTGTATGTTACTTGAGTGATTTACGCTGGGATCTACGCTCGCATCTCGTCGGACCGGGACGGCGATGGGCTTGCTGTGGGTCGGCAGCTTGTGGACTGCGAGGCGAAGGCAGCTGAGAACGGCTGGGCGGTTGCCGACCGTTACGTTGACTCGGATATCAGTGCCTACTCGGGCAAGGATCGGCCGGAGTACCGGCGGCTGATCGCCGATATCGACGCCGGGCTGGTCAATGGTGTGATCGTCTACAACCTCGATCGGCTGCATCGCCAGCCGCGGGAGCTTGAGGAGTTCATCGACGTCTGTCGTCGCGCGCGGATCGAGGGCAACCTCGCGAGTTGCCAGGGTTACGTCGATCTCGCGACCCATCATGGTGTGCTGACAGCGAGACTGTTGGGTGCGGTGTCAGCGATGGAGAGCGACGACAAGAGCAGGCGGATCCAGCGCAAGCACGAGGAGATCGCCCAGGCAGGTCGGCCCAGCGGTGGCGGCTCACGACCGTACGGGTTCGAGCCTGGCGGCCTGACGATACGGGAGTCCGAAGCGGTCGTGGTGCGCGAATGTGCGCGGCGGGCGCTTGCAGGGGAGTCGCTGCGGTCGATCACAACGAGCTTGAACGAGCGGGGGGTCCCATCGTCGACGGGTGGTAGCTGGGCGCCGCAGACGCTTCGCAGGATGTTGATCTCGGCGAGGATCGGCGGGATGCGCGAGCACAACGGCGAGATCGTCGCCGAGGCAGCGTGGCCCGCGATTATCAGCCCGTCGGAGTCAGCGCAACTTCGCGCAACGCTGACCGACGAGAACCGGCGCACGAACCGAAGCGCCCGCCGCTATCTCCTGACCCGACTCTTGCGTTGCGGCCATTGCGGGCAGACTCTTGTCTCCCGGCCGACCGCGGATGGGACGCGCTGCTATGTCTGTGCGAAGGGGCCAGGCTCGGGGGGCTGCGGACGTCTGTCCGTACGCGCCGATCCGTTGGAGGAGTTCGTCGTCCACGCCGTGCTCTACCGGCTCGACTCCCCCGAGATGGCGCGGGCGCTCAACGGCTCGGCCGAAGACCACGACGCGGAGCGAGTCCGGCTCGAGGTCGAAGAAGCGCGGGCGCAGCTTGCCGAGCTCGCCCACGACTGGGGCGAGCGCATCATCACCCGCCAGGAGTGGCTCGCGGCACGACAGCCAATCGAGGACCGCCTCCAGTTCGCACAGAAGCGCCTCGCCAAGCTCAGCCAGACATCAGCTATTGGCGACTACGTCGGTAACGGCGACGCACTGCGCGAGCGCTGGGAGGAGCTACCGCTGACCGGCCAGCAGGCCGTCGTCGCTGCCGTCGTCGATCACCTGGTCGTCAAGCCGGGCCGCCGCGGCTACAACCGCTTCGACCCCTCTCGCTTCGAACCCGTCTGGCGAGCCTAAGCCGCCCGTGCCTCCCGCTTGGCCAGCAGTTCGGCCGCGTCTGCCAGCAGCTTGGGGTCGGCCAGCTTGACCGGCAGGCTCTGCTCGCCGCAGGACGCCTCGACCCAGGCCCAGGCGAGCGCGGCGAGGCTGTCAGGCTGCCCAGGCGATCCAGCAGGCGGGCGGGCCACGCCACTGCTCCTCGTTCGCGGACTGCCACACCTGCACAGGTGCAGCCCCCATCACCTGCGAGGCCTGCGTGACGACGTCCTCGAACGTCTGGCCCACACAGTTGATCGCTTGAGGCTGGAACCCCTGGGCGACCTCGTAGCGGTGGAGTCCCGGCCGGCGCGGCCCGCCCATCTCGTCCTGGTCGAGCGCCTTGGTCGCGTACTTCGACAGGTAACGGGCACTGACGCGGGCCTCTTCGAGTGCGCCCGAGCCGACGGGGAGGTTGCTCAGTAGCTTGATGTGGACGTGCCCGCGCCCCCACGTATCGCGGATCAGTGTCTGCCTGACGTAGCGGCCGACGGCGAAGTGCACGTGGAGACCGTGGCCACCCGGATGCCACTCCGGCACCCACAGATACGGGAACGCTTCCCCACCGAGCGCTTGCCGAAGCGCCTTGAAGAACCCGCCAACGTTGTCGCGTAGCTGCACCGGATCGTGGCAGCCCGCCCCTCGGTAGGTGAGGGTGCCAAGCCGGTTCAGCCGGTTCGCGGCGCAGTACCGGCGGATCTGCCCACGCGCCCGCCTCGACGCCTCGACCGCCGAGCGCTCGGGATCAGTGGGCCAGCCGCGTGGCTCCCCTCGCTCAGGCACCCGCAGACAGCCGCCAGCCTCCCCAGCCTCCCGATACAGGTTGAGCGACCAGTACGGCTCTCGCCGTCGCGGATCGCGCAGGTACACAGATAGAGAACCGTGTCTCACTACTGAGACTATGCATAGGCCACCGGACGGCCAGTATCAGAAGTGCGACTACATCAGAGCGCGACAGCAACCGACGTCAGCCGCGACGGGTTGCGCCGCGCCGACTGATGATCCCGCAGATAGTCCCGCACATGGCCCGCAAGCTCGTTCAGATCCCGATCCGGCCAAAGCTCCCGATACTCACCCTGACGCCGAAACGACGTCGCCCGCGACTCGCTCGCCCACTCCGCATACTCGTCCACCGTCAACTCATTCCGACCGAGGTCGTAGAGCGCCAGCCCCCACAAGGCGATGAACGACGCCACCCGCGAAGCCTTCGGCGTCACCCTCGCCGCTACCCGGAACGCCTGCCACTTGTTCGAGGCCAACGCCTCCCCGTTCGCGCCATAACGCGCCCTCGCCGCAGCCTCGCCGCCCGCATCATGAATGATCGCCTGCGCGATGCAATGCGCCAACAGTGTGTCCGTCTTCGCCACGCCAGTCTCACTATAGAGACTCGACCGGTCGGCCCTGACGGCTCCGAGTTACGTTGCTAATTCAAGTAAAGAACGCCGCTACGCCCTGAGCGTGGACACGGGTCGTGCCGTCCCCGACTCCGGCCCAAGATCGCCGTGCCCGCCGTCCCCGTCAAGGGCGCTCCGCGCCCTTCCCCTCCGGTGACGGGAACACCGGGCGCGGCAAAAGCTCGCCTACGTCGGGGGCGGCAGCAGTTCGGTCAACGAGGCGGTTCAGGGTAGGGGGCCGAATGCCCGCACGGCCCAGACGCTCCATCCGCCGTCGAGGGACGGGCGCCACCCCTACGGGGAGCCGCCGCCCGTCCCTCGGGACGCCGCCACGCGGAGTGACACTCGCGTAGGCGACAGCGCCTACACTCGTGGCTGTCGGGGGAACTCAGCTGGGGCGTCTGGACATCAACGAGAAGATGCACCCTGATGACTCAGCGCTGTGGGAACGTTCTCGCGCCGGCGACAGAGAGGCCTTCGCGGTTCTCTTCGAGCGCCACGCGAAGACGATCTACAACTTCTGCTTCCGCAGAGTCGGTGACTGGTCGGTCGCTGAGGATCTCGTCTCAGTCGTCTTCTTGGAAGCCTGGCGGCGCCGAGCGAAAGAACTGCCGCCGGGCAAGGTGCTCCCCTGGCTCTACGGGATCGCAACGAACGTCGTTCGAAACCGGCGACGTTCTGAGCGTCGTTTCGCGGCCGCTCTGCGCCGTGTCCCAGCCCCGCAACCGTCTCCGGACTTCAGCGCCGATGCAGACACGAGGATCGACGACGAGGCACAGATGCAGCGCGTCTTGGCGCTCCTCTCGGAGCTGCCGCAACGCGAGTTGGACGTGTTCGTGCTCTGCGCGTGGTCCGAGCTGAGCTATGAGGACGCATCGATCGCGCTCGGCATTCCGATCGGAACCGTTCGCTCTCGGCTCGCACGTGCACGTGCTCATCTTCGGGAACTCGGCATCGACGACGGACATATAGAGGGCAGAACACCCTCTGCCCAGGAGACGCTCTGATGACGAACAGCGGACACTCACTCCCACCTTCGCGCGACCTACCGCCGGGTCGCTTGAGCCAGCGCAAAGACCACCTCCTCGCAGAGATCTCCCGTGACGAGCCGAGCTTCCTTGCCTGGCCTAAGAGAACCGACCGGCAAGGCCCCGCTTGGGCCGCCCGTCCTGCGCTCATCGCCGCACTCGTAGCCCTGGCCGCCCTCCTCGCAACGGCCGGGCTGCTCGTCACCCGCGCGGGTACCGCTACCGCATCCGCCGCCGAAGTACGGGCAAGGGTCACACACGCGTTGGGTAGTCCGCAGAACATCAGCGGGACGTTCACGGTTCAGACGCGGCCGCCGAGTCCGGCGCACCGTCGTCAAGGCTGCTTCAACTGCTACCCCGCCGTGCCGATTCCATCCAGATTCGTGATCGCCGCAGACGGGAGCTACGCACAACACAGCCAGGGAACCCAGCGCACCCTCCGCCAGAACGTGAACGTCAGATCGGACATCGCCTACAACGCAAAGACGGGCGTCCAAACCTCCTACCAACACGGCTCCGTGAAGGGGCCTGGCCTCTACGTCACAGCCACGAATCTCGACCCATCAGTACCCGGCTACAGCCCCGAGGCCCAGCTTGCCGCCTTCGTGCAGCAGGCCCTTGCCGCGAAGAATCCGCACGTCAAGAACACAACCTATGACGGACGTCCCGCCTGGCAGATGACGCTGCGATTCACGCCCGGCGACGACTTCTACGACACCTACGGCGTCCGCGTCGACGTCGTCGTCGACCGCGCCACCGGGCTCGTGCTGCAGGTCACCCAGTACGCCGACGGCCCTGATCGCTGGACGTCGATCGAGAGCATCCACAACCTGACAATCGGCGCTTCAGCCAACCCCGCTGACTTCACGATCGCGAAGCCACGGGGCGCGAAGGCGATCAGCCACAACTACGGCTTCCGCAGAGTCGCGATCTCGGAGGCCGCGGGGATCGTTCGTTACCGGCCGCTTCTGCCCAAGGACACCGGCGGACGCCCGCTCGTCGACTTCGCAGTCGCGAACGTCAGCAACCAAAGCCTCTACGGTGTCCACGCGCCGGCGTATCACGACGTTGTCAGCGCTCGGTACGGTCGCGGCCTGGGCAGCTTCGCGGTCTCGACCCGCCGCGGCAATCCGACCGAGCTACCCGCCTTGTTCGAGGGAAGCAGCGCCCGCACCGTGAAGGTCACACGCGGCCCGCTGGCGGGTGAGATCGCCTACCTGAGCACGTCGCCGCCGAATCCCGGCTACCTTGCCGCTTCCCACAGCGGACTGATCGTGCAAGTGACCGCCCCCTCCGCCCACGATGCACTCGCGATCGCCAACTCACTCGCCGCCGCGCGATGACACGCCCGCGGTCAAGTGACATTCCTGAACACTGGGGCAGCCGAGGTACCTGTTCCCACGGCTTGTGCGGGTGACTCACCCGTCAGGGGGACAGCGACCTCGGCGAGCGTTCCGATACTTAGATCGCGCAGTTGCGGTGCTGCGCCCGAAGACGCCTATTGCCATGACAGCCGCTGCCCGCCCAGCATCTCGCGATCTACCGCTCCTGCCGACGCTGCTGTGCCTGTTGGGGGCCAGAACGGTGACCTCTTTCGTCGTGGCAGCCCTCCTTGGCGACGGTGCGAACCCATCGTTCACCCATTCCTTCTTCACGTATCTCGTCGTGGAAGGGTGCGTTGCGGCGCTCCTCGGCTCGTTTGTGATTCGTGCCTTATTCGAGAAGGTGCTGGAAGTCGGTATCTCTTACAGCGATGCGTTCATCGCACTCGCGGCGGGCTCGCTCGTCAGCATCGCTTTCATCTGGGTGACCAGCAGCGCCGCTCAGCAAGGCGGGAGCCCGTATACGGTGCCGACCAGCGGGCTTCTGTTTATCTTCGTGCCGATGGTCGGCAGCGTCGGTGTCACCTACTGGC
>DATKOY010000003.1:0-7655 GCA_035524415.1 Solirubrobacteraceae bacterium
GACAAGAGCTCGCTGACGTTCACCACGACCAGCGCCGAGAGCCGCTCGAGCACCACCCAGGTCGACAGCCAGGGTCGCCCCCTGCTGGAGCACACGCCCGGCATCACCGACACCGCCTACCACTACGACACCCGCGGGCGCCTGGACCAGATCACCCAGGGCGCCCGCGTGCAGGCCTACCACTACGACGCGCGCGGGCGCCTTGACACCAGCACCGACCCGCTCGGGCACACCACCCGCTACTCCTACGATCTCGCCGATCGGCTGGTCGATCAGCAGCTGCCAAGCGGCGCGCACATCGCCTACGGCTACGACCCGAACGGCAACCTGACGAGCGTCACCCCGCCCTCGCGGCCGGCTCACCAGCTCGCCTACGACGACGCCGATCGGCCCGAGAGCTACACCCCGCCGCTCGCCGGCAGTGCAGCGACTGCGACCCGGTACCACTACAACGCCGACCATCAGGTCACGAGCGTCGAGCGCCCAGACGGGCAGAGCGTCGGCTTCGACTACGACAGCGCCGGGCGGCCCAGCGCGATCACCGCGCCCGATCGTCAGCTCACGTTCGGGTATGACAGCCGCGGGCGGGCCGCCAGCGCGGATGTGACGGGCGGCGAGCAGTCCCAGCTGGGCTACGACGGGTCGCTGGCGACCGGTGAGTCGTGGAGCGGGCCGGTGAGCGGGCAGGTCGCTCGCACGTTCGACGATCACGCCCGCATCAGCCAGACCACGGTCAACGGCGGCTCGGGCGTGAGCTACGGCTACGACCACGACGGGCTGCTCACGAGCGCCGGTGACCTGACGCTCACGCGCAACCCCACCAACGGCCTGCTGACCGGCCTGGGAGCCGGCGCATTGCAGACCACGATCGCCAGCGACGCGTTCGGGGCGCGGTCGAGCATCGACACCAGCGCTGCGGGGGTTGCGTTGTGGCACGAGGGGCTGGTGAGCGACGACCTCGGGCGCACCGTCACCAAGTCGGAGCTGACGCCCTCCGGCGCCAGCACATGGGGATACACATACACGCCTGATGGGCGCTTGGAAGACGTGCGCGGGGACGGCGTGCTGCGCGCCCACTACGAGTACGACGCCAACGGCAATCGCTCGCTGGTCACGCGTGGGGCGTTCTCCACGAGTTACAGCTACGACGATCAGGATCGCCTCCAGACCGCCGGCGATATCAGCTACGCCTACGACCAGGCAGGCGCCCTGCAAACCCGCACGCAGGCCGGGCAGAGCACCGGGTATCGCTACGACGCGCTCGGGAACCTCACGGCCGTCGATCTCCCCGATGGCCGGCACGTCACCTACACGCTCGACGCGCTGGGCCGGCGCATCGAGCGCAAGGTTGACGGCACGCTGACGCAGGCGTTCCTGTACGCGCCTGAGAGCCAGGGCCCGGTCGCGCAGCTGAACGCAGCGGGTGGGCTCGTCAGCCGGTTCGTCTACGCGACCAGCACGAGCGTCCCGGACTACTTCACGCGTGGCGGGCACAGCTACCAGATCATTCGCGACGACCTGGGTAGCGCGCGCCTGGTCCTCGACACGCAGAGCGGCCAGGTCGCCGAGCAGCTGGACTACGACGAGTACGGGCGCACGCTGACCGACACCAACCCGGGGTTGCAGCCGTTCGGGTACGCCGGCGGCTTGAAGGACCCGGACACGGGGTTGGTGCACTTCGCAGCGCGCGACTACGACCCCGAGGTTGGCCGTTGGACCACGAAGGACCCGATCGGCTTCCAAGGCGGCGACACGGACCTGTACGCGTACGCCGGCGGGGACCCGGTCAACAGCGTGGATCCCACAGGCCTCAGCGCCTCGCAGGACCGCGCTGACTTCTTCGCCGGGCTCGGGGACACCGCAACAGGCGGGCTGACCTGCTCGATCCGCGGTGCGCTCGGCGACATCTTCGGGATCCAGACAACCGTCAACCACGACTCCGGCTGGTACGCCGGCGGAGGCCTCTGGACCATCGCCGCAACAGCGGTCGTCGGAGGAAACGGCGTCATCGCCGCACAAAACGTCGCAAAGGAAGCAGAAGACGGACTGAGCTGGGCCGAGAAGTCAGGTATCCTGCGCGATGCGGCCGCGGGTACCGGCAACCACGGCCTCGGATCAGCGACCTCGGCCGAAGCTGACGCGCTCGGGCGCGATTTCGTCGGCAGCGGCTATACGACTGCGAGCGATGGCAAGACGCTCGTGTCGGCGGACAACATGCGCCAATACCGTCCGCCGACTTTCAAGCCGAACCTCGGGCGCTATCAGGCTAACTTTGAGCGCAGGCTCGAAGGCCAGACATCTCGGCGCTGGCAAGGCAACGGCCATCTCGACATCTCGGACCTCCCATGAAAGCTGAGCTGAGACGACTCCACAGCCCCGACGTCGATGACCTCCGGACGTGGATCCCGGATGACGCGGAGTTCGCTCTACTTGTCCAGGCGATGGTCGGGCCGTCCGGGTCGCCAGGCGAAGAGTCGTTCGATCTGACGGTTTGCACGGGGGGTTGGCTGGCGGCGCGCGCCGAGGCGATAGGCGTGGTCGACGCTCGCCACCACCTCGTGGTCGCTGAATACAGCTATGACGACATCGAGAGCTATCTAGCTCGGCGAATCAACGCGTGTGAGGCGGCCGCCTGGCCGGCCGTCGCTGCGCTCGTGGGGCGCATCGGACAATGGGAGTTCGAGGATTACAAGGAATGAGTCGATGGTGGTCGATGCTCGTCGGCTTCGCGGCGACGCTCGCAGTGGCGCTGCTCGTTGCCGTCGTGCTCGGACCGTCGACGTGGAGCCCGGGGGCGTCGCTTGAATGCCGCTGGGGCCCACGCGTATGACTCGCCACCTGCGGTTACGACCCTCGCCGCCAACTCCCGCGCTGACACCCTCGCTGGAAGAGCGGCGACCGCCAGCGTTGGATGGCCGCCGCCGTCCTCGTTTTCGCTTCGACGTGCCGCAAAGGGCGCAGAGGAAGCGCCGGCGATCGTTCGTGGTGGCGAGAACGCGGCGACGGCCTACGGACGCCAGATGCATCAGGAGTGGGACTACGGCCCGGGCTTCGAGAAGGAGTTCACGCTCGAGAACGGGAAGCGCGCTGATGCGGTGAACCTTGAGACGCGCGAGGTCGTCGAGCTCAAGCCGAACAACCCGAGGGCGATCGCTCGCGGGACGGCGCAGGCGCGTGGCTACGCGGAGCAGCTGAGTGGAGACCTACGATCGACCATGAGTGAGCGCGACGCGGTTCAGCTGGCGTTCGATCGGTTCGGCAAGGAGGCCGGCTTCGAGAAGAAGTCGGGCTCGTGGTATCGCCGTGGCGACGAGGTCATCGCGGTGTCGAACCTGCAGAAATCGCAGTACGGGCCGCAGTACTACTTCAACCAGGGCTTCTGGCTGACGCAGGTCGCCGACGAGCGGTTCCCAAAGGAGCTCAAGTGCCACATCCGCGCTCGCCTGGGATCGCTGCTGCCCGACGCGTCGAGCACGGTTGAGCAGCTCTTGGACCTCGAGCACGAGATGCCCGATGAACAGCGCATCGATGAGCTGGTGACACTGCTCAACGATCGTCTGCTGCCGCTCATCGAGCGGGGCAGCTCGGTCGCCGGCTTGCGTGCTCTCCTCGATGAGGGCACCTTCAAGGCGGCGGGCATCCGTGGTCCAGCCCAGGAGGCTCTGGCAGCAGCGCAGTAGTCACGCTGGGCCGGTTATGCGGCCCAGCGTTTGGCTTCGTGTTTGAGCAGCAGGCCCTCGATGAGGGACTTGAGGGCGTTGCGCTCGTCGGGGTCGAGGCGGGACGCTGCTGACCGCGTTCTTCGGCCGACCAAAGTGTCTCGTTGCTCCGGGCTTGAGAAACGAGACCGGCGCGCTGAGCGAGTGGCGTCGTGCGCGACGGTCGTCACGCGGTCGGGGCTAGACGGTATGGGGCGGCGTTGTCGCCGCCGGGCTGAGCGGTAGGTGTCGACGCTCCCGCGCTTCGTGTGGCGCGGGCTGGTTACCGCATCGAAGGAAAGGGAGCGTCGACGTGTGTCAAGGCCGGGCGAAAAGTGGGCCGGTAGCGCCGGTCGAATAGTGGGCCACTTGAGTGGGGTCGCGGCGGGTGCGCGGAGGCGAGCCCGTAGGGCGAGTCGGAGCGGCCGCTCGCCGCGCGCGGCTTGAGCCAACCAGGCTGGGTTTGACGGAGACCTTGAAGCGAGGATTCTGTCCTTGCGGGAGGAGACGCTCCGTCCCGATGGCACGCCCACGGAAGTACCCCGTGGAACTTCTTGATCGCGGCGCTCGCGTGGTGATCGAGTCTGGCCCTCCGATCGCGCACGTCGCCCGAGATCTCGGCATCCCGCCCGAGAGCTTACGCCGGCATGTGCGCCAGATCGAGGCCGACGAGGGTCTCAGGCCCGACTTGCCGACCGCAGCGGAGCGCGAGGGGATCAAGCAGCTGCGCCGCGAGAAACTTCGAGCTGCGCGGAGCGAACGAGACCCTCAAGACGGCCTCGGTGTTCTTCGCGACCGAGCTCGACCAAGACCGGACGAAGTGAGCGCGTTCATCGAGATGCATCGCGATCGCTTCGGGGTCGAGCCGATCTGCCGGATCTTGGACGTGTCGGCGTCCGCCTACTACCACCGCAAGACCGGCGCGCGCAGCCAGCGGGCCGTCGAGGATGAGCGGCTGCTGGAGGTGATCGAGCGAACGCACGCGGCGAACTACTACGCCTACGGCTACCGGCGCACCTGGAAAGCGCTCCAGCGGGCCGGCGAGGATGTCGGCCGAGACCGCGTGCGGCGGCTGATGCGCGCACACGGCATCCAGGGCGCCAAGCGCCGCGGCAAGCCATGGCGCACCACCACGCCCGACCCGAGCGCGGTCCGCCCGCCGGACCTGGTCGACCGGGACTTCAGCGCCAGTCGGCCGAACGAGCTGTGGGTCGCGGACTTCACCTACCTGCGCTGCTGGCAGGGCCTGGTGTTCTTCAGCTTCGTGATCGACGTCTACAGCCGCCGCGTGATCGGCTGGCAGTTCTCGATGTCGATGCGCACCGACCTGGTGCTCGACGCGCTGCGGATGGCCCTGACCCGCCGCGAGCCTGGGGCCGACGTCGAGCTCGTCCATCACAGCGACGACCTGTTGAGTTCGGGCAATACACCAGCTACGCCTTCCAGCAGGTCCTCGACGATCACCAGGTGCTCGCCTCGATCGGGTCTGTCGGTGATGCCTACGACAACGCGATGGCCGAGAGCTTCGTCGACACCTTCAAGACCGAACTGATCACCGACCGCGTCTGGCGCACCCGCAGCCAGCTCGAGCTGGCGATCGTCGAATACGTCGCCTGGTTCAACCACGAGCGCCTACACGTGTCGCTCGGCGACATCCCACCAGCCGAGATGGAAGCCCTCTCGGAAGCGCAGTACGTTTCGATCTCTCCCTCTTCATGAAGAGGCGAGCCACGGCGTACCCGCGAGTTCCCCCGAGGGCCAGTTGTCCCTGTTTGACGGGGATGAGATGGACCGACGGGGACCCGCGGACCCCCGCGGGGCAACCTGATCCGGCCCATTTCCGGCCCAGGAAGCTTGGAGAAGGAGGTCACCCGGGGGCGAGGTGCTGGGCCGGAATCATCGGCGAGCGGCCGGCCTGTCGCCGTTCGGCGCATGCCTGCAATTCGTCGAGGCCGTTGCACAAACCCCTCTGGTCAACGCGCGCCGCGTTTCCGGACATCAGATCGCTCTCGGGGAGTTGCCGGAGGCCGTTAGACGGCCTTACGCGCGGTCGACTTGCCAGGCCCTCGCTCAAGAATGGGTTTACGCAACAGCCTCCGTCCGAAGCGATAGTGAGGACAATGGCGCCGTGGGCTTGAGCGAAGACCAACTCCACCGGACCCGTGCGGCGTTCGCTGCGCACGGCCATACGGACCCATTGCGGGTCGCGCCGATCAGCGGCGAAGACGAGCGCATCTTCGTCCTGTCACCTGGCGCACCTCTCGCCGACGAAGGCAAGCTGGTCTGCGAGCTTCAAGACATCCTCCACCGCAAGGTCTGGATCGTCAGGGCATCCGCGGCGTGGCCGGACTCTCAGCCGCTCGCCTAAGCCCCCTCTCGCTTCTCGGGGCATGAAACTGTCGCTCGAGAGGTTGTGTCTGGGTTCGGGGCTACGGTCGCTGGACTGGGACAGGGGCCTCTTGGGAGAACGCAGATTGGGCAGGCCGGTCCGTTGGACGATGGGCTTTGAGCCCGAGCTTTTCGTTGGCCGCCCCTGCGACTTGCCCGGTTGCGCTGCGAGCGCGGATCCGTCGTTGTCGTTTGCCCACTGGTTCTCCCGGCCGTGTGATCGAGACCGGGAGGTGGTGTGGTGAGATCGATCGGGTTGGACGTGCATCGCGATTTCTGCGAGGTCGCGATCTTGGATTCCTGTGGGGGCCGGGCGCGCGGACGCATCGCGACCAGGCCGCAGGACCTTGAGCTGTTCGCGCAGAGCCTTGGGCCGGATGACCGGGTGGCGTTGGAGGTGACCGGGAACGCGTGGGAGATCGCGCGGATCCTCGAGCCGCACGTCGCGCGGGTGATCGTGGTCAGTCCGAGTGACACGGGGATCCGTCAGGCGCGCGCGAAGACCGATCGTCTCGATGCGCTCGCGCTCGCCAGGCTGCTGGCGGCCGGGTCGCTGGACGCGGTCTGGATGCCCGACGAGCCGGTTCGCGTGATGCGCCGGCGTTTGGCGCGCCGCGCGCAACTGGTCGCGGCGCGCACCCGCGCCAAGAACGAGATCCACGCGGTGCTCGTGCGCCGCCTGAAGGGCCGCCCGCCGGCCAGTGACCTGTTCGGCGCCCGGGGTCGCCAGTGGCTCGCCGGGCTCCAGCTGCCGGTCGAAGAGCGCGAGAGCGTCGACGCCGGGCTGCGACACATCGAGTTCCTGGACGGTGAGCTCACGCAGGTCGAGCGGCTGATCGCCCAGCAGGCCCTCGGCTGGCCCGACGTGCGCCGGCTGATGAGCGTGCCCGGAGTCAACGTGATCGTCGCCGCGACGTTCCTGGCAGCGGTCGGCGACATCCGCCGCTTCCCGACCCCCGGCAAGCTCGTCGGTTACCTGGGCCTTGACCCGAAGGTCCGCCAGTCCGGTGAGGGCCCCGCCCGCCACGGACGCATCAGCAAGCAGGGCTCCGGACCCGCGCGCCACGCCCTGGTCGAAGCGTGCTGGTCAACGGTCCGTCAGCCCGGCCCGCCGCGCGCGTTCTACCAGCGCGTCAAGGCGCGCCGCGGCCACCAGATCGCGATCGTCGCCAGCGCCCGCAAACTCGCCTGCCTGTTCTGGTACCTGCTCACCCGCGGCGAGGACTACGCGTTCGCCCAGCCATCACTGACCCGCAAGAAGCTGCGCCGCCTCGAGCTACAAGCCGGCGCGCCGCGCCACCAGGGCGCCCGCGGGATCTGGTCAACCAACGCCGCGATCAGACCCGCCGAGCGCGAGCTGGCACTCCAGGCCCAGCGCGCCTACGAGCGCACCGTCAAGGACTGGCAGCAGAACACGGGCGCGAGCGCGACAGCGGGCCGCGCATCTGATGGCTCCTCAAGGGAACACGTCGCGCGGCAGACCCCAAGGCCCAAGTCTGCCCTTTGACTCGTCGTCACCCGCGCCCACCAACACTCTCCCAAAGGACCAGCCCGCCGACAACACCACTT
>DATKOY010000004.1:0-2157 GCA_035524415.1 Solirubrobacteraceae bacterium
CGGCGTGCTCGAGGAGCGGAGCACCGCGATCGCTGCTCCAATGCCGATACCCAGCACGAGTGCGCCGCCAAGCAGGAACCAGCGCAGGCGGCGATACGGCTGAGCGACAGGCGATGCGGGCGGCTGCTGGACAGACACGCCAGCGCGATTATCGCACGCCCCAAGTCGCTTCGCGTCAGCGAGCAGCGCAGTCGGCGTCCTGCTGGTGGCGCTCCCGAGGGCTTTGAGGCGGGAGCGACGGGACTCAAACCCGCGAACTCCGGTGTGACAGACCGCTCGATTGCTCTGCTCCAGTACCACCTAGCCCGTCGCCTTCGCCATTGGTAAGACAATCGCGGAATCCGCAGCGGCCCTGGCCAGAACTACCCACATCCCTCACGCGACTCCCTCAAAAAGGGGGATGACGACCGCCGATGCGCCGCGTACAGTTGGCGGTCGCCCCGCGACTATCGGGGCCTACCCGAGCCATCTCGGGTTATTTCGCCGAACATGTCTGCCGCTGCTCTTCGGTTTGTTTCGTTCATAGTGCTCGCCGCCATTGCGGGAGCGCTTTGGGTGGCCCTGTTTCGCTCGACTGGCGGCACCGTCACCGCGACGCCTGCGATTCATCCGTTCAGCTCCCAGCAGATCTTCGCGCCACCAAGCGCCCTTGGCTCCGGACTCACCGTCAGCGGCGTCGTCAAGAACCCTGCCTGCAGGGCTTGTACGGTCCACGTCGGCTCTGGCGGGCTTGTCCGTGCCGAGGTGCCTTCCGGGTCGAGCAGGCGCACTGCGTACGCTCTGCTCGAACTCGGCCATCGCGCGGCTCAGAGGCCTGTGCTGGTCCACGACGTCATAGGTTTCGGGCTTGGTGAGGCGCCCGCCCGGCGCATGAACCTTCTCCAGGTGCTTGATTCCTCACATCGGGTGATCTTCGAGCTTGTCGCCGGGCCTGACCGGCGCCTCTACCTGACGAGCCCTGCAGGCGGGCTCCGCTCGAGCGCGCTCACGCTCGCAACAGGGGCGGTCATCCCGAACGACGGGGTTTCGGGAGTTGCCGTCGATGTTGGCGTGAAGACGAACCGATGGGTTGTGGTCAGCGTGAACGGGCTGCAGACGGCAGCGGTGCACGGACTCTCGGGTGCCCGGACGGGCGTGCCGCGATTTGTTGCCGCCGGGGTGATCGGATACAAGGCACCGCGGAGCGCGGGGGCGATTACCGCGACCCATGCCCAGGTGTCTGTTTCCACGCCCTCGGCGCCTGCGGCGGCAGCCGCCCAGCCCGCCGGCCAGCCCGCCGGCCAGCCCGCCGCCCAGCCCGCCGGCCAGCCTGCCGCCCAGCCCGCCCCACCGGCGCAGCCCGTCAATTCGGCCCCGCCCCTGAGCTCGCTTTCGCCACCGACAGTTTCCGGCGCCGACGTCGTCGGGAGCACGCTGACCGCCGATCCAGGCACGTGGAGCGATAGCGCGGCGACTTTCACCTACGGCTGGGAGCGCTGTGACGGCCAGGGGTCCTGCTCAGCGATCGACGGCGCCGACGGCAGGACATACGGCCTCGTCGCCGCCGATCGCGACACGTTCGTGCGCGTTCGCGTGACAGCGCATGTCGGCGACGCCGACGTGTCGAAGGCTTCTGCTTCCGTCGGGCCGATCGCCCCTGCCGCCCCGGCAGCCGAGGGAATTCCGAGCATCTCCGGCGAGGCGGTCGTTGGGGCACAGCTCACGGCGGACCCCGGCAGCTGGAGCGATCCCGATGCAACCTTCAGCTATGCCTGGTTGCGCTGCGATGAAATCGGCCTCTGCAGCACGATCGACGGCGCCACAGGTGCGACCTACGTCGTTACCGCCGACGATCTCGGTAGCACCCTCCTGGTCGAGGTTACTGCGTCGAATAGTGGAGGCGCGACGACTGCGGACTCCCTCCCAACCGACGTTGTTGTGCCGCAGCCGCCGTCCGTCGTCACGTCTCCCTCGCTGAGTGGTGAGGCGATCGTCGGCTCGACCCTGACCGTCGATCCGGGCAGCCGGAGTGATCCCAACGCGACTTTCAGTCACGCCTGGCTGCGCTGCCACGGCTCCCCGTGACTGCCGCTTCCCCGGCTTTGACGCGGGTGGCCCGCCACCCCGACGAGGCGCGGGTCGGTCGCCGTGCAGCGTTCTCGCTCGCCGCATTGCTCG
>DATKOY010000005.1:0-3804 GCA_035524415.1 Solirubrobacteraceae bacterium
CCCGGCGGTCTCTGCCATTGGGCATCGGGAGTGCACGGCGCATGCCAGTGGCGAATGGCCACCGCAACCCGACAAGTGAGTCGCTGCGCCGCAGTTTGCCGCAGGTAGGGCAGGCGAGACGAGGCGGAATGCCTCGTCGGCCGGGGTGGCCGCGGGCGACGGCCCCGGGCTCCCAAGCGCGCTCGCCGCTGCGGGTGACGACGACCAAACCGTCGGCGGAGACACCGAAGGCGGTACTTCCATCGGCGCTGCCCGGAAGAGAGGCGCGGAGCCGGCGACATCGAGGAACGCGCGCATGCTCTCGACTCGGCAAGGCGGTACCCGTCTCCGCGCCTCCGACTGGCATCGATGCAAACGCAATGCCTGACACGAGTAGCCGCACGACATAGCGACCGGCTCACAGACAAAGTACGGACGCGGCCCCGCGACCCGCACTCAGGGAGATCAGCGCTCCGGCGCCTCCGCCTTCGCTGTGCGCCACAACTCAGCGGCACATCGCCTTGAGTCGCACCGCCACATCCTGGTCACGGGATCTACCTCGATGCGCCGGACCGCGGCATGCGGCTTGCAGAGGCGGTGTTTGCGCGAACCTCGCATCGGACGCACTTCGGTGCTGCCGCGTGTCTAGTCCTTCCTCTCACGCGCGTCTGATCGAGTCCGCCTTCTCCCTGATCTCACCCGAGACGAGGAGTTCCTCGCTGAGGAGGGATTGTAATGTGTCGCGCGCTGATGGCGGTCTCCTGCCTGCTTGCAGTTCTCGCGGCGCCCTCCCGCACTCCCGCGAAGGCGGCGACGTGCACCTCGCTCGCGAGCGGCACGTGGGGGCCGATCGGTTCCGGGACGGCGAGGTGGAGCTGTGGAGCCGGCACGGCAAGCGATAGCTACGTCATCCATCACGCGATCACCGTCAACGACGACATCACCCAGAGCGCCAGCGGGTCCCTCGGGGTGGTGGTCGACGGAGGCTCGCTGACTGTCTCGACACTGGCGACGCACAAGGATGTCACCCTCGCCCTCGGTGCCGCCGGACTCACCGAGATGTCGACGGGAACGATCATCCTCGACGGTGGCTACCGCGAGTGGGCCGACGCAAACGGCAATGGCGTCGCGGGCGAGACCCTCGCAGAGTGGCTTCCCGCCGAGCGCGGCGATGCCGACGCCATCTGGGAGAGCGGCTCCTGGCTTCCGTGCGCGGGCTGGGACCAGAGTGAGGGCATCTGGCAGCCTGATTGCCCGACGGACGACGCGCACACCGTCGGCTCCCTGACCTCGACCGGAGATGTCCAGGGCCAGGGGGACGTGGGTTGCATGTTCTACCCGGCTGCGCGCTATGGCTCCGACGTAGCCGCGGCGGTCGACCAGATCGAGGCCGGGCGGGACGTCGTCTACTTCTGGGATCTCAACCGCCAAGACCTCCTGGGCCCCGCGGAAGACGGTTACGCCTACGAGGTCGCGAGGTATATCGGCGGCGGGAGCACCCAGGCCGCCGGGAGTGAGGGATCCGGCGAGACGGGCTTCGACGAGGGCACCGCCCGCATCTGCTTCAGCACGGCCGGCGGCACGGCAGACAACGGCACCGTGTACCCGCTGACGCGGCGGCAGTCGATCGAGCTGGAGCTCCAGGTCGCGGCCGAACAAGGTCCGGAGGGCCGCACGCTCTACGTCCAGCACGGGGTGATCGAGGCGGATGGCGAGCGCGAAGGCGACTGGATCCGCTTCAGCGTGCCGACGGCTAACGATCAGCAAGCGCTTCGCAGCGGCCATCTGGCGGCGAGCTGTCCAGGCACGGCCGTGGATCCGTGTGTGGCCGGGCAGCGGAGCTACCTGATCCAGAACACCGACAACGACGTCACGGACGGGCCTCCGCCCTGTGACGTGGCTCCCGGCTGCGACCGGATCGTCATCGCGGACCCTGAGGGCTTCGACGGCCCGCATACCCCCGGCGAGGTCGCCTGGATCGAGAACACCGCAATCGAGCAGGGCGACACGTTCGCGGTGCGCGCGCCCGTGCGCATCACCTCGGCGACTCCATCGGCGACGGATTCGAGCATACGGTTGATGGGGGGGACGTCGAACATCAGGGGAGTGACCTTCAAGGCGATCGGGGGAAACGGTGGCCCCGCGATCTTCGTCGGCCCCTCGGCCGTCTTGGCACAGTGGGCCGACGCCCTGTTGCTGTCGGTGGAGTCGGGCGGAACCTCCTTGTCGCTGGAGGTCTCGGTCGCAGGGGCGCCGGTGACGCTCGAGCGCACGACCGTTTACCCAGGCTCGACCGCGGGTGTGCAGACGCACGGCATCCAATACGACGGCCCGCAGGCAGTTACCCTCCGAGACCTTGCCTTCCGCTACACGCACGACGACGAGGTGCTGATCATCGGAGACGTGGCGCGGGTCGATGCCGAGCGGATCCGCTGCCAGCAGGGCACAGGCGTGAGCGGAGGGGGAACGACGCCTGGTGCGGGCTCCCAGTCGTGCTTCGATCAAGAGACCAGCGACAATTCTGCGCTGAACGTGTCGGGCTCGATCAAGATGCTCGAGTGCAAGAACTGCGGCGACGACCCGCCGATCGCGTTCGACGCCGACGGCTCGGTTCCGCAGCCCATCACGGTGTCCGGCGTGTTCGTCCTAGGCCAGCACCGGATCGCGAATGCGCTGATCGAGCGGCCTGCTGCGCCGGCGGAGGACGTCACGATCCTCGGCGCGCGACACTGGGCGGGCGGCGCCGGCAATATGATCCCGGGCTACATGAACCGCTGCGTGGTGCGCGAGAATCGGCAGGAGTTGGGACAGTTCAGTGGAGGCATCGGGGGCGCATACTTCAGCAATTGTCTCTTCGTAAACAACACGAGCGGAACGAGCGACGCGGCGCCGAGCTTCCTTTGGACCGAGGGAGGCGCCCATGTCCTCCTCTACAACGACCTCTTCGTGAACCAGGTTACCAGCAACTCGAGCTCGCGCCCGCTGTTGTTCACCGTGAACGGCGGGGCGCTGAACGCTGGTCGAGTGACCTGGGTGTGGACGCGCGACCAGGCCGACCTGCCGACCTGGCGCTCGGCGTCGGGCGGGCTCTACCTCGATCTCCGCCGCTCCGCTGGAGACGTCTCCGGCTGGATCGTCTCGGGCTGGCAACCGAGCGGCACGAGCTATGCGTGGGCGGTGAACGCCGCGGGCAACGACGACATCGTGTCCGACTGGCTCTCCTTCGACAACGAGGCCGAGTCCGCGAACCTGGCGAGCGTGGCGAACCTGACGCGAGGCCTCGCGCCAGGATTCCGCGATCCGACGGTCTCGGCGCGCCAGGCCGCCGCCACGCCCGACGCCTTCGAGGTGCAGGCAGGCTCGCTGGCCGATCAGCTCGGCGTCGGCGCAGAGGGGGGGTCGTCCGCGCCGGGTGTTTGCACCGTACTCGCTTATCACGCCTGGACCAAGCTGCGGCCCGAGTGCGCGAGTGCGCCGAAGAGCAGGAGCTGTGGCCTCGGCGTTGAGCTATCGATCGCCGTGCCTCTGCTGATGTGGCTGCGGCGACGGGGAGGGACACGACCATCCTCCCAATGCGACTCGTGAACGGGTCTGAAGATACGGTCTCAGGCGCTGGCCGCGGTCGGCTGGCGACGCGTGCTAAGCGGAGGCTACGAGGCGGCGGAAGGCATGGTCGACCGATTCGACCAGATCGTGGAGGTCGGGGACCAGGTCCCAATCCGCGGTGAAGCCCCACGACAGCGAGTCGCGGTAGCTGAAGAGCGCGATCCCCGCCGAGAGGCTTCCGACGAGAGGCACCATCGGATGGGCCGCGAGCATCGGCGC
>DATKOY010000006.1:0-49773 GCA_035524415.1 Solirubrobacteraceae bacterium
GCCGTGCTCACAGCGCGGCGATGCCGCCGCCAGAACGAGGGCGAGCGGTCGGGCCCCGTCGTGCCGGCCCCGCTACCTTCATTTCGCCCTGGCGGGGACCGGCCAGGCTGCGGAGGCTGGACCGACCCGGTCACAACCGCAGCACGAGTCCGACGAGGTGGGTCGCGCCGCCGACGATCATCCTCGCGAGCGTCATCTCTGAGCCCAGCGGACGATCATGTCCGCAGCATCACAAGCGAGTTGGGGCGCCAACCAGGAAGTGGGCAATGAGCGGGACAATCGGGGCCGCGACAATCGCGGCGGTACCGGTCGTGAACGTGAACAGGATCACGGAGATGATCGCGCCCAGGCCGGTGGAGGCGCCCGCGAGGAGCGCCCGGGATCCCGCTGGTCTACGAGCTCGACCACGAGTTCCGAGTGATCATCCCGGGCGCTCGGTACCTGGATCCCGAGGCCGCGGCCGCATCGGCGCACGCGATGGCCCAGCAGGGAAGATCAGCCCGGCGCGGCCTGAGCTTCGAGGTCCCATGGCGCCGATCGGTCCCCAGGCGGGCGCTCTTGCCCCGGCCATCGGTCGGTCGAACCCGTCGCGTTGGCTGGCCTTGGCTCCGCCGATGTAACCTGCCAGGACGTGACGAAGGGCGCGGATCATCCGGAGGGGAGGCGGAGTGTCCACTTTCCAAGCCTGTTCGACCTGGCTAGGTTCGTGCTCTTCTCGGGCCTGACTCTGTTGGCGGCCTTGCTGGCTGGGGCGGGCCGCGTCGCGTACACGCTGATCATGTTGGTCATCGCGGCATCGCTTGCGTATGCCGTTCTCGATCTCGTCGACTACGAAATCGTCAAGCGAAAGAGACGAGGCGGAGGCGAGAGCCGAGGCTGAGGACCTCGCCTGGGGGAGAGCGTCGAGGGGTGGAACGCTGCCTGGTCCGGGGCCTTGGGCGTCGGGCGCCGCGGAATACGTGCCGAGTTGGGAGCCGTCAGGCAAGACTGGGCAGGGCGGCGGTGCCGTTCTGAGCGGACACCTGTCCTAGGCGCACGAGCACGAGCGTGACGATCACGCCGAAGATGAAGCCGCCGACGTGCGCAAAGAAGGCGACGCCGCCGCCGTTCGCGGCCGCCCCGAAGAGTCCGAAGTTGGCCTCGATGAGCTGGTACAGGAACCAGGCGCCGAGGAAGAACCAGGCCGGTAGCTGCACCGGGAAGACGACCACGAGTCCCCGCACGCGCGAGTTCGGATAGAGCACGAAGTAGGCGCCGAGCACCGCCGCGATCGCGCCGCTAGCGCCCAAGTTCGGCACGCGCGCGTCCGCCGCGGTGCCGAATGCGAGCGTCATCAGCGTCTGGGTCATCGTCGCGACGAACCCACCTGCGAAGTAGAACGCGAGGTAGCGGATCCGGCCGAAGGCATCCTCGACGTTCTTGCCGAATACGGCCAGGAACAGCATATTGCCGAGGATGTGGTCCCAGCTTCCGTGCAGGAACATCGAGGTGATCCAGCTCAGCTCCCAGGGCTCCGGCCCGTGACACGAGTTGTTGACCGTGCAGGGATAAAACGACGCGTGAAACACCGCGGATTGCAGGTGTGGGATCTCGTAGAACAGCCACACCGCGAAGTTCGCGATGATGATCGCGACGTTGACGATCGGCAGACGCCTCGCCGCGATCCCGTCGGACAGCGGAAGCATTGGTGGAGTCTTTCACCTGCGCGGCGGCCGCGGTTGAAACGGTTCCTCTCCGTCTTGGCCGCCCAGGCGATGTCGTCGGGAAGGGCGGGGTCGAGTCCGCCGAGGCTGGGGTTGATGATCCGGGTGTAGGTCTTCGTGAAGAAGACGGCGGTCCGTCGGCCGTGGTCGGTCAGTTCGTAGCGCTGGCTGCCGGGGACGCGGCGGATGAGGCCTTTGCGCCGCAGGCGGCGCAGGTCGTAGGTCATCTGGCGGGCGGTGTAGGTGGGGATGTGCGCGGTTCTGGCGGTCTTCGATCGACGGTGACACGACCCGCTGGAGCGTGGTCGAGTCGGGCGCGCACGCGCACGCCGCAAGCTGAGCGCGCAGGAGCCGTTCGTTGGTCTCATCGCCCGATGCGCGTCAGCGCCAGCCAGTTGGTGGCGTTCAGACTCCGGCCCACGCCGAAGTCGTTGGGGTCGTTGATTGACCGTCTCGGTCCGAGCGTGAGCGGGTCTTTGAGCATCAACTCAAACCAGTCGCGTGCCTGGGCGGGGCGGGCGAACACGCGCGTGTTCGAGAGTTCGAGCCGCGGATCGAGAGCCGGTACTCGTACCCGCGCTCGCGATCCTCAGCCGACAGCGGGGAGGGCAGGATCGCCTGCCAGCGCTCCCAGAAGCGCTCGATGTCGCGGTAGTAGAGCGTCAGGCAGATGCTCTGCAGCGCGTCGGCATCTCCGACCGAGCGAAACCCACTATCCAGCTTGGTCAAGGAGGTCGGCCAGCGATCTCACCACGCGTCCCAGTACGCGGCCGATCTGCGCCCCAACGCGACATTCCGGCGCTACGACAACCGCTACCGCATCACCGCCAAGCTCGTCCGTGACGCGCAGCGGCTGCCGCAACTGCTGGGACATCTCGTCGGCCCGCTCAAGGACGTCACCGTCCAGGCGGCGAGCTTCATCGGACAGGTGGTCACGGTCCTGGCGCTGGGGTTCCTGCTTCTTCTCCACGGTCGCGAGTAGGTGAACCTGGGACTTTCGACTGACCGGAGATCGCGAGCAGCGCTACCGGCAGGTGGTCATCGACATCAACAAGGCCGTGGCCGACTACGTCCTTGGCAACATCGTCATCAGCGTGCTCGCGACGATCGCGACCTGGATCGTGCTGTCGATTCTCGGTGTGCCCTGCGCGCTTTCGCTGGGGTTCCTGGTTGGCTTCTTCGATCTGATTCCGCTCGTCGGCGCGACCCTCGGAGCGCTGTCGTGGCAGTCGCAACCGTGGCGGTCGACCTCCCGACCGCCACGATCGTGTGGGTCGCGTTCATCATCGTCTGGCAGCGGTTCGAGGACTACATGATCCAACCGCTCGTATACGGCCGGACGCTGCGCGTGAACCCGATCGTGACGATCGTCTCGGTGCTCGCCGGCGCGGCGCTGCTCAGCATCCTGGGAGCCCTGCTCGCCATCCCGACCGCCGCGGCGATCCAGATCATGCTCCGCCATTGGTGGGCCAACCGCCAGCACCCGGACTCGAACGCAC
Organism: Solirubrobacteraceae bacterium; assembly: GCA_035524415.1. Lineage (GTDB taxonomy): Bacteria > Actinomycetota > Thermoleophilia > Solirubrobacterales > Solirubrobacteraceae > Palsa-465. The sequence goes on from DATKOY010000006.1 coordinate 3,203, forward strand.
AGTCGTTACCGCGCAACCCGCCCGAGGACCGGTTAAAGGCGCCCCGGCGACAAACCCAGCGGGGCCTGAATCGGTAACCGTCGGATATGGCGCTGCGCCCGATTCCTATAGTATCTCGAACGTCACGCGCCAGGGTGGGGTTCTGGACCAGGCCTAGCCCTGGCCCAGTCCCGTTGGGTCATCCAACTGAGAACGACGAGCAATGCTCGACGATGCATACACTTTCGAGAGCGTGATTGCGGTCTCATTCGCTGATGAACCCAATGCCCACGACGCGCTGGCCCAGTGCGACAAGTCGGCTAACGAGCTCGGCGAGGCGCCGCACGAAGCGGAAGGAAGAGGTCGTGAGCGCGCACGGGAAACAGCAAACTCAATAGGAGGAACGATGGCCGACCAGAACATGCTGCTGTACACAGCGGTGTACGACGATGTATCGGCGGCGCTAGCCGACCTGAGCGCCGTCGAGCAACTACATGAGGACGAGCTGATCGGGAAGTTCGACGCCGCCGTGATCGATCAGGAGAACGGCAAGTCGCACATCGTCAAAAGGCTCGACCGACCGCGAATCCGCGCGATTCCCGAGGCGTTCGGGGGGGGAGCCCTTCCCCGCAAGGAACTCCACGAGGCCGCGACGGCGCTCACTGCCAGCCAGGCCGGCCTGATAGTCGTCGGCGAGCCGACGATCGAGAAGGGTCTCGACAAGGCGATCACCGGCGCCGCGCGCGTCGTCAAGCACTCGGTCGACGCCTCCACCGACGAAATCGCCAGCGAACTGCAGGAAGCGCTCAAGAGCCAAGACTGACGGAGACACCCGCCAGCCTGCTGGTGTTCGCGGGAATCTCGGCGCTGATGCACGGCATCACGGACATCGTCCGGGCATTTCAGATCCGCAGGTACGCCTCGGACCGAGGTGGCAATCCCTGACCACGAACCGATCTAGACAGGACGAGCCATGCTGGACGACGCATTCACCCGCGAGAACGTCATTGCCGTCTCATTCTCGGAGGACGCCAATGCGTACGGTGCGCTCAGCCGATTAAGGGAGCTCGACGCAAAGGGCGAGGCGGGCGTCCGCGGCGCTGCGGTGGTCGTGCGTGGCGAGGACGGGAAGATCGTGACGAAGGATCAATTCGGCGAGGAGAGCGTGGAGGGATCGCGACCGGCGGCCTCGTGGGCCTGGTGATCGGCGTTCTCGGTGGTCCCATCCGGTGTCATCGTCGGCGGGGCGACCGGGGTGCTGGTCGGCTCGCTGTTCGACGAAGACGACACCGATCAGACCGAGTCGGCACTCGCCGACATCTCGAAGTCGATACGGGTCGGGCAGACGGGCCTGCTTGCCGACGTGTCCGAGGAGAGCCCGGTCGCGATCGACGCCGTGATGGCGAACCTTGGCGGCAGGTGCTGCGGCGATCGGCCAGCGACGTGCAAGCGAGGTGGCAGCGGCTGACGAGGCCCAGCGCGAGGCGAAGAAGAAAGCCCGCGAGGAACTACGCCACGCACGCCGCAAGAAGCACAAGGAAGAGATCGACGCAAAGCTCGCCGATCTCAGGGCGAAGCTCCGTCGGCAGAAGAAGCCAGCCGCGACATCCTGAACGGCACGCGGGTCGCTCGGTCCTCATGGTCGGCCTTTTGATCAGCGTGGCCAGCGTGCGAGAAGCCCGGCGTTGGAGCTGTCCGGGATCGCGACGATAACGCTTCCGGGCCGGGCCCGACCAAAGGTAGGGATGCGTGAACGGGCAAGTCCGGCCGCCGAGGCGAGTGATGACCCGGGAGGGCCACCTGCGACCAGCATGGGTCCACGGCCTCCGAGCCCCGCTTTGGTCCTGCAGCATGCCTTCCTGCCTTCCTTCCTGCCGAACTCGACAACCGTCCACGCGGGCGCGTCTCGACCGGCTAAGCGGGCATGCCCCGATGATCACGGAGTGGACGCGCGCTCGACTGAGAACGCGGTGCGCCGGCTGCGGCGCAGCTATCGCGCCAGCGCTCTCGTCGACGCGCTCGCCGCGGTTGGCATGTTTGCGCCTGCCCTGTTCGGTCCGACGCTGCAGTTCAAGGAAGGCTTTCGCAGCGACCGTCCCGAGTTCGTCTATGCGCTGCGTACCGGCGCGCCACTCATGGCCGGGTGGACCGTGCTGCTGTTGTGGGCGGATCGCAAGCCGCTAGCCCGTCGTGGTGTCCTGCCGATCACGATCGCGCCGGTCATCGCGGGGCTGATGGCCAACCACGCGCATGCGGTTCGGATGGGGCGGCGTCGAGCGTGAGCGTGGCGCCGGTGAGGGCACTGCAGCTCGGACTGGTCGGACTGTTCGGCTACAGCTTCGTGAAAGCGCAGATCGCGGAACGCGCGTGCTCGGCTGGTGAGCTTGCCCCTCGCGACTCGAATCTCTCCGCGCGCGCTCGGGAAACCTGGTGGAAATCCCGAAGGCTTTCCTCGTCTCGAATGTGACTCACAACGTCCATGCCTCCAAGCACCGCAAAGAGGCTCCTCTGCACCGCGCCCATCGTCCGAAGCGCAAGCCGGCTCCAGCCGGCGGTACGACGGGCCAGCCCGCCCCCCGCCACGAGCGGTTCTCCGGGGTCGGGGACGACCGGAGGGACGACACGGAATTGCCTCGGCATGCCAGGCAGCCGAACGGTGAACTTCGCCAGCCTCGACGCGTGTGGATATCCGTCTCCGAATACGACCGGCGTGCGTCCGACCGCCGCCGCCTGCAGCTACTCGAGCAGTAACGGCAATGACTACGACGGCGTTGGCGGTGGTGGTGCTGCAAGCGGCCTGCAGCTCAACTGCGACTATCTGCACTGCGCCGCAGAACCGTTCTACGGCAACGGGATCGTCAGGAACTCCTACATCATCTCCGATGAGTGCTGGGGGCCGTGTGGCAGCGGCAGCAGGGTGTGCCGGCGACGGAAACACGAATGTGAACATCACCAACAACCGTCTCTCGTACGTGTACTGCACGTCGATGCCAACGGGTGGGAATACCGCCTCGAACTGGTCTGGCAACTTCCGTGACGACACCCTCGCCTCGGTGCTCAAGACCTGCTAGAGGATCTCCGTTTCCGTATCGGCCGGCGCCAGGTTCGTGCCGGCCGACCGGCCCTCGTCTGAGGACCGGGTCGGTGACGGCACGCGCGCCGGGATGGCGATGACACGAACCAGAGTCGGATTTCGGTAAAACGGCGGAGGTGAGCATCGACCCAGGCCGTGGCCGAAGTGAGTCGCGGCCCGGCCGACGTCACGTCGCGCGTCCAGTCCCGCCCCCGCCCTGGTCTTGTGAAGGATTTGGGGTTAGTTTTGGTCCGTGATGTGCATGGATTTGGGGGTGATGCCGGTTGGGGCAACCGGCCGTCGCGGACGCCGTGGCAGCGCCTCGCATGCTCTGCGTCGAGGCGCGTGCCGATGACCTCCGAGCCCGCAGAGCTGGGCAGCTTCCGCGACCTCATCGACGAGCTGCCGGCGCTCGTCTGGGTCGCCACGCCGGACGGCCGCATCGAGTGGCGAAACGCGACCGCCGAGGGGTTCAGCGGCCTGCCGATCGAAACCGTCGTCGCAGACCAGTTCGCACCCGTCCATCCGGACGACAAACTCGCGGTGCAGGCGTTCCTCGAAGGAGCCCTCGCCGCGGGCGAGCCTTTCGAAACGGAGTTTCGCTCGCTGCGCAGCGACGGTGAGTACCGGTGGGCCTTGCTCCGCGCGCGGCCGGTCCGTGACGACCTGGGCCAGGTCCGGCGCTGGGTGGCGATCGTCTCGGACATCGACGAACAGCGGCGTGCGCTCACGGTGCTCGAGACGCTGTTCTCCGAGGTGCCGGTCGGACTCTCGTTCGCCGACCGCGACTTCCGTGTCGTGCGGATCAACAAGGCGGGGGCGGCGCTGCGCCACCTGCCGGCCGACCGCATGCTCGGCCGGACGCTGGCCGAGCTGTGGCCCGACGTCTGGCCCGAGCTCGAGCCGTTGTACCGGCGCGTCCTCGACCGTGGTGAGGCCGTCGTCAACATCGAGCTCGCCGCCGAGTGGCCGACCTCGCCCGGGGAGCTGCGCCACTGGCTGATCAGTGTGTATCCAGTGCGGGATCGCGACGAGGTGATCGGGATCGGTTGGGTCGCGGTGGACGTCACCGAGCGCAAGCGCGCCGAGATCCGCCTGCGGCACCTCGCGGACCATGACTCGCTCACCGGGGTCTACAACCGCCGGCGCCTGATCGAGGAGCTCGATCGGCACCTGCGGTACGCAACTCGCTCGCGGCGCTCGGGCGCCGTGCTCGTGTTCGACGTCGACCATCTCAAGTTCGCGAACGACACCTACGGTCACGCGACCGGCGACGCGATCATCAAGGCGGTCGCAGACGTGCTGCAGGCACGGATCCGCCGGACGGATGTCGTCGCCCGCCAGGGTGGTGACGAGTTCGCGGTCATCCTGCCCGAGGCAACCCCCGCAGAGGCGCTCGTCGTCGCGCGGGACGTCCGCGTGCTGCTCGACGAGCAGCAGATCGGCGCACCGATCAAGATCAGCATCGGGATCGCCCCGTTCACGGGCGAAGAGGAGATCACAGCCGACGAGATCCTCGTGTGCGCGGACGCCGCGCTGTACGAGGCAAAGGAGCGCGGCGGCAACCAGGCGCGCGTCTACACCGGCCAGGCGAGCGGCGTGCTGACGTGGGTGCAGCGGATTCGCACCGCCCTCGCCGAGGACCGGTTCGTGCTCTTCGGCCAGCCGATCATCGACCTGCGCACCGGGTCGACGGTTCGCCGGGAGCTGCTCGTGCGGATGGTCGCCGACGAGGGCGAAATCGTGCAGCCGTCCTCGTTCATCCCGACCGCGGAGCGGTTCGGTCTGATCCACGAGATCGACCGGTGGGTGACCGCGGAGGGACTTCGCCTCGCGCTCGAGGGAGAGCGGATCGCGATCAACCTCTCCGGGTACTCGATCGGCGAACAGCCGATCATCAGGCTCGTGCAGAGCGCGATCGCCGATGGACTCAATCCGGCCAACGTCAGCTTCGAGATCACCGAAACGGCGGCGATGACCAATCTGGCCGCCGCGCGCGCGTTCGTCGGCGTGCTCGCCGACCTCGGCTGCGCCGTGGCGCTCGACGACTTCGGCACAGGCTTCGGCTCATTCGCCTACTTGAAGCAGATCCCAGCCCGCTACCTGAAGATCGACATCGAGTTCGTCCGCAATCTCACCACGGACGAAACCGACCGGCACGTTGTGCAGGCGATCGTCGGCATCGCCCACAGCCTCGGCAAGCTCGCGGTCGCGGAAGGCGTCGAGAACCCGGACACGCTCGCGGTCCTCCGCGCGTACGAAGTCGACCACGCGCAGGGGTTCCACCTCGGGATGCCCGAGCCGCTCGCTCGCGCGAGGTAGATCGGCGCGCCTACTCGCCTCGGCCGCGGTCCTCGTCGGACCCGAGGCCGGCGTGCAGCGACCCCCGGTCGCGCTCGCGCCGGCGGCGATGCCGGCGCCGGCGCCGATGCTTGTGACGATTGACGTGGACGGTCGCGACCGCGAGCGTCGCGAGCAGGGTCAGCCCGGCGATCAGCTCGCCCGAGGAGCCCGACGCGTAATGCCACCCCCGCAGCGCCAGCTCGAGCCCGAGCGCGAGCAGGCCCGCAGCTGGAGCGACCGCGGCCGGTCATGGCGCGAGCGAAGCGTCACGACGCCGGGGCGAGCGAGCAGCACGGCAGCCTGCATCAGCAGCAGACCGAAGAGCACTGACCCACCAGACATCGTCAGTGAGGATAAGCAGGCGGGACTCTCGCCGGCAGCGGAAATCGGGTGCTTTGGCATCCACCTGGCGGCGTGCGACCACGCCCCTGCCTACAATTGGACGTCGGTTCTCTCAAGCGGAGCCACGGCACGCTCGCCAGGGCTTCGTACCATGAGCGGCTTCGAGGACTTGCCGCGCCGGTCGAGGTGAGCGCGCGCGACACGTATTTGACGAAGGAGATTCCTTGCGCATCCTGATTCTCGGTGGAGACGGCTTCTGTGGGTGGCCGACGTCCTTGCACCTGTCGGCTTGCGGCCATGAGGTGGCGATCGTGGACAACCTTGCTCGGCGCACTGCCGACGTCGAGCTTGAAGCCGAATCGTTGACGCCGATCAGGCCGCTCGGGACGCGCCTGAGCACGTGGCACGAGCTCACCGGCAGGGAGATGCCCTTCCACCGCCTCGACGTCGCGCAGGACTACAGCGAGTTGCTTGGCCTGCTCAGCGAGTGGCAGCCCGATGCCGTCGTGCACTTCGCGGAACAGCGCGCCGCTCCGTACTCGATGAAGAGCTCGTGGCACAAGCGCTACACGGTCAATAACAACGTCAACGCGACGCACAACCTGCTCGCCGCGCTCGTGGAGTCGGAGCTCGACGCCCACGTCGTCCACCTCGGCACGATGGGCGTCTACGGGTACGGCACGGCCGGGGTGAAGATCCCCGAGGGCTACCTGCGGGTGCGGATCGACAGCGACGAGGGGGCCGAAGTCGAGCAGGAGATCCTGTACCCGGTGAACCCGGGCAGCGTGTACCACATGACGAAGACTCAGGACCAGCTGCTGTTCGCCTTCTACAACAAGAACGACCGCACTCGGGTGACGGACCTGCACCAGGGCATCGTCTGGGGCACGCAGACCGCTGAGACGCGGCTCGATGATCGGCTGATCAACCGCTTCGACTACGACGGCGACTACGGGACCGTGCTCAACCGGTTCCTGATGCAGGCTGCGATCGGCTATCCGCTGACGGTCCATGGAACCGGCGGCCAGACCCGCGCGTTCATCCATATCCAGGACACCGTCCGCTGCATCCAGCTCGCGATCGAGAACCCGCCCGAGACGGGTGAGCGCGTCCGTGTGTTCAACCAGATGACCGAGTGCCACCGCGTGCGCGATCTCGCCAAGCTCGTCGCAAGCCTCACCGGCGCGGAGATTGACTACCTCGACAACCCCCGCAAGGAGGCGGCCGAGAACGACCTGTATGTCGAGAACCGTCAGCTGCTCGAGCTCGGACTCGAGCCGATTCGGCTCGCCGACGACTTGCTCACCGAGGTGACGGAGATCGCTCGCGCGTACGCCGACCGCTGCGACCGCTCGAAGATCCCGTGCAGCTCGAGGTGGATCCAGCGCAAGGAGATGGCTACGCAGCCCGCGTAGCCGTCCTCAGCTGATCAGCAACTGCTTGCCGTCGTCGTTGCACCACGCAACGGCATCGAGATAGTGCTGTGAGGAGCCCTCGACGATCTCGTCGGCCTGCTCGAAGCTGCCCTGCTCGATCGCCATCACGCATTCGAGCAACTTGCCGGGCCCGGCGTGCTCGATCAGCGAGTCGCGCATCGACGGCGTCAGCGGCAGATCCTGCAGGGCGGTGTACATCGACGTGTCGTTGAGCGCATCGAGTACCGAGAACAGGCCGAGCGTAAACAACTCCGCCGGCGGCCCGTCCTGAGGCTGGCCGGCGCGCTGGCAGAAGTCGGCGCGGATCAGCGCGGTCACGAACAGCTCACGCGGCTTGTCGCTCAGATCGGCGAAGATCGACAGCGTCGCCCAGCGGCGCAGCGGCTCGATCCCGAGCAGCGCAACCGCCTGCTTGATCGAGCTGATCCGGCCGCGCAGACCGAAGTACGCGCTGTTGATGTACTTCAGCAGCCGGTAGCTGAGTCCCACATCGCCCGAGATCACGTGCTCGAGATCCGCAAGCTCGATCGCCGGATCCTGGAGCGCGCTTGCGAGGCGCATCAGCGCGAGCCGGCTCGGCAGAATCGCCCGCGTCCCGATCAGGTGCGGACGGCAGAAGAAGTACCCCTGGAACAGATCCGCGCCGGCAGCCTTCGCGAGCCGAAAGTCCTCATAGCTCTCGATCTTCTCCGCGACGAGCGTCAACCCGAACGGGCTGAGCTTGAAGGCCTGGCGCGCCAGCTCGCGGGCGCCGAGCGCGAGCATGTCGAGCTTGACGATGTCGACGAGCTCGAGCAGCTGCCGTTCCTCTGGCGTGTCCGTGAACTCCCCGAGCGCGAGCCTGTAGCCCGCCTCGCGCAGCTCGTGCAGGAGCTCGAGCATCGCCTCGTCGAGGAGCGGTGCGTTGTGCAACTCGAGCACGACCCGCTGCGCCGGGAGGTTGCGCACCAGGCCGGTCGACAGGAATTCGGGCGTCACACTGATCCACGCGCGGCTCTGGCCAACGAGATGCTCGAGCCCGATCTCGCTGAGCGCGTTCAGCGCGACGCGCGCGGTCGCGAGCGCCTCGTCGTCGATCAGGGTCAGCTCGGCTTCGGCGTGCGGGTAGACGAGCTCATAGCCCTCGACGGATTGGTCACGGTCGAGGATCGGTTGCCGGGCTAGAAAGACGCTGGTCATGACGACGTTGGCACGGTGTCCTGACCGGGTACTCGACCAAGGGTCTCGACACTTGAGGGCCTTTCTTGAGGCTGTCGCGACCTGCTGCGACGGTCGCCCCGCAAGCCCGGCTGGGTGCCTCCCTCGAGCGCCCGGACCGCCTACTAGTGCGCCAGCGGCGAGCCGTCGAGGTACAGCGCCGACCGGTCGACGTCGGCGATCGACGTGTGCCCGGTCAACGCGAGCGCGACGTCCATGTCGGCTCTGATCACCGCCAGGACGTGGCGCACGCCGGCCTGGCCACGGGCGGCGACGGCCCACGCCCAGGCGCGGCCGACGAGCACGGCGTGGGCGCCGAGGGCGACCATCTTGACGACGTCGAGGCCGGTGCGGATGCCGCCGTCGACGAGGACCTCGACGTCGCTGCCGACCGCGTCGACGACGGCGGGGAGCGCCCGGACGGCGGACGGCACCGAGTCGAGTTGGCGCCCGCCGTGGTTCGAGACGATGACGCCGTCGACGCCCGCATCGACGGCGCGCCTGGCGTCCTCCGGATCGAGCACGCCCTTGACCACCAGGCGCCCGTTCCAGTGCTCGCGGACCCACGCGATGTCGTCCCACGTCACGCTCGGATCAAACTGCGCGTCGACCCATTCACGGAATGCGGCCGGCGAGCGGGCCTCGGGGACCGCCTTCTCGAGATTGCCGAACGTGTGTGGCTTGCCCCCGATCGCGACGTCGCGCACCCAGCGCGTGTGGCTCACGAGGTCAAGACCACGCCGCGCCTTCGCCCACCCGGACGGGCGGCCGCCGATCGCGTTGCGAACGTCGCGGTGGCGGGCGCCCACGACCGCCAGGTCGACCGTCAGGAGCAGGACCGGGGAGCCGACGGCTTGCGCGCGCGCCATCAAGTCGCGCGCGTAGCCGCGGTCGCGCATCACGTAGAGCTGAAACCAAGGCGGTGTGGAGGTGGCTGCCGCCACCTCCTCGATGCTGCACACGGACACCGTCGATTCGACGAACGGGATCCCTGCGTCTTGCGCGGCACGCGCCGCCTGCACCTCCGCCCGCGTCGCGAACATCCCGCACAGGCCGACGGGCGCGAGGATCACGGGCATCGCCAGACGCTGACCGAGCACGTCCACGCCGGTCGCGCGTGTCGAGACGTCGCGCATCACAAGCTGGCGCAGCAGCACGCGCTCGAGGTCGCTCACGTTCGCGCGCATCGTCGCCTCGTCGTACGCGCCGCCGTCGATGTAGTCGAACAGCTGGCGCGGCAGCCGGCGGCGTGCCAGCTCGCGGTAGTCGAGCACGGTCGCCGGAGCGACTCCAAGCGGGCGGTCGACAGCGAAGCGCACGACGCGAGCGTAGACGAATCAGGGGCGTCCGGCGTGTGGCGCGCTCACGCGCGTGTACAGAAGCTGCTCGGTGCGCAGCGCTTGGTCGGCGCCACCTGCCGCGGCGGGCCCTCAGGCGGGGCCACGGCGATCATCCCCGGAGCGAACTGCTCCCCAGCGAGCAGGTCGAAACCACCGCCGATGCCAAATGCCTTGCCGTGCCCGTCCACGACGATCTCGTTGTTCAACTGGCTGGTGATGTCGATCCCGCTCAACGAGGCGATGCTCCTCGGCCGTGACGATCCGCCTCCGTCCGCGGACCTCGACCGCTACGCGCGGGCCGGCGTGAGCGTGTTCCTCGGCGCGTACGGAACCGGCTGAGCGGCGTTCCCCAGAGAATGACGCCTTCCCAAGGCTCGTCCGTGGATACTGTGGGGCGATGACGAACGCTGTCTCGACAGGACTGGCGACGCTCGCAATCTTGCTCCAGGCCGTGCTCGCGATCATCGCGCTGCTGGCACTTGCGTCGCTGTTCTGGGAGGCGCCGCGGCGGATCCTCGTGGAGGTGCGCGAGACGATGCTCGGCGGGGAGCTGTGGGCTGCGTGGGCCGTGGCGCTCGCGTCGATGCTCGGCAGCCTGTACTTCTCCCAGATCGCCAACTTCGTCCCGTGCGAGCTCTGCTGGTTTCAGCGGATCGCGATGTACCCGCTCGTCGTGATCCTGCTCGTCGGGGCGCTCAAGCGCGATGCCCGCACCGCTGTGCAGTACGCGTTCGTTCTGCCGATCGTCGGCTTTCTGATCTCGACCTACCACATCTACATCGAGGCCAATCCAAGCGCCGAGCCGTCGGGATGCCGCGTCGGTGGGACCTCGTGTGCGACGAAATGGATCGAGAAGTTCGGCTACGTCACGATCCCCGTGCTCGCGATCACCGCATTCGCCACCATCCTGACACTGCTCGCGTTCGCCTGGTCGCGCCGGACGCGTGAGGCCGTCAGGTGAGGCTTGCCCGCGCCGCGACGGTCGCAGCCATCGTCGCGACGGGCGCAGTCGCGAGCGGCTGCGGCGGTGGGGGCTCGCCGGCGCCGCCGGCGAACGCCAGCCCCGGCCTGAAGGTGTTCGACAGGGCGAACTGCGGCAGCTGTCACACGCTTGCCGCAGCCCACGCGACGGGCACCGTCGGCAAGAACCTCAACGGGCTGCGGCTCGACCAAGCGACGGTCGAGCACTGGGTGAGAACCGGCGGCGGCGGGATGCCCGTGTTCACCGACCAGCTGACCGACGCGGAGATCGCGTCGGTGGCGGAGTTCGTGGCCCGCTCGTCGCAGTGACGGCCGAGCGAGCGCTCACACCCAGCCCTTGCGGCGGAAGAACACGAGCAGGCCGGCGACGGTGGCCAGCATGCTGCCGACGCCCAAGACCCAGAACGCCCAGGCCTGGTTGATGATGTGGGTCACCATGAACGCGAAGTTCTGGCCGAAGAACCCCGTGATGAAGGAGAGCGGGAGAAAGATCGTCGCGATCACGGTGAGCTGCTTCATCACCTCGTTCTGACGGTTGGAGATCGTCGAGAGGTACAGGTCGGTGGCGCCCGACAGCAGGTCCCGGTAGGAGTCGATCAGGTCGCTGATCCGGATGAGGTGGTCGTAGATGTCGCGGAAATAGTCCCGCTCGTCGAGCTGGAGTCCGGGCAGCTCGGCGATCTGGTCGACCGAGCGGGCGAATAGGTCGCGTTGCGGGGTGACGACCTTGCGCATCGCGATCAGCTGCCGTTTGAGCGAGAACAGCCGCTCGAGCTCCGCATCGGTCGGGTTCGCGAGCAGCGCCACCTCGAGATCGTCGATCTCGTCGTCCATCTCGGCGAGCACTGGGAAGAAGCTGTCGGTGAGCACGTCGAGCACGCGGTAGAGCAGGAACTGCTCGCTGTGGAGCACCCGCCCGTCGAGCTGCTCGCGCTGCTGATCGAGCAGCGGCAACGGGTCGTGATGGAGCGTCACGAGGTACTTGCCCGAGATGAACATGTGGACCTCGCGCAACAGCTCCGGGTCAGTGGGGTGTTCGCGCCAGGCGCCGTAGAACACGAGAAACACGTGGTCTCCGTAATCGTCGAGCTTCGGACGCTGACCGAATTGCTCGGTGTCCTCGAGCGCCAGCGGGTGAAAGCCGAACAGCTCGCGCAGCTGGTCGAGCTGCTCGGGCGTCGGCGCGGTGAGGTCGAGCCAGAAGAAGTGATCTCGGTCGAGGTGATCCTGGATGCGCGCCGGGTCGATCCGGGTGAAGCACGTCACGACAAGCCGGAATTCATCGCTCGCGCTGTCGGCCGGCGCTGCTTTGGCCTTGCCCACTGGCATCGTTATCTCCTTGGTCGCGGCTGCGCGCGACATTGTCGCCGCGGGCGCGGGCGACATCGTCCCGGCGATCGTCGGTGATGAACCGGCCGATCGCGGATAAGACTGTTCGCGAACCTATTGCCCCGAGCAGCGATCAGAGCGATGATGTGGCCTGTGGCCTCGATTCGAGCGCGAGTTCCACGCATGCGAGCCGTGCCTTCTCGACCGCACGGGCGCAGCATCCAGACCTGATCAGGGAGGTGTCCATGTCCGCGGTGTCCCATCAGACCATCAAGCTCGCGAAGGGCAAGCACAGTTCACCGTCGAGCGGGGCGTGCGTGATGGAGCTCGCGTCGATGCTCGCCGGCGAGCCGTTCACAGATCACCCGACGTCGGTGTCGCCGGCGATCGCCGGGTTCCTGCGCGCCTACAACGACTCCGTCGACGACGTCCGGCGCCAGGACCTGTACGCCTACGCTGCGAAGGTCGTCGGGACCCGCACGACGCCTGAGATCGAGTTCGCGCGCAGCAAGCGCCTGCAGCGCTTTGCACACGACCTCGGTCGCGCCCGCGGCTGGACGCGATTCGTGCTCGCCGGACGGCTGCCGGTCGCCTCGCTGCACGAGCCGATCGACCCCGAGTCCGCCGGCGCCCGCGCCGCGAAGTCGATCCACAAGCACACCAACCAGACACACGCGGCGGTTCTCGCACTCGTCGACGAGCTTGTGGCGATGGGCGGCAGCTGTGAGCAGATCGCGGAGGCGGCGCCGGCGATATCGGCGGTGAGCGAGGTGGCCGAGCCGACGGCGGTGGGCGCGGACAGCCCGTGAGCGATCACCGCGCGAGGAAGCTCGCGAGCAGGTCCCGCAGCTGGGCAGCGTTTCGGACCGAGTAGTCCCGGTAGCAGTTGTTCATCAGCAGGTGGGTTTCGCGTGCTTCGCGGGCGTGTTCGGCGAGTGGCGGCGCGAGCGCCTCGAGCTCGGCGGTGTCGTACAGGTAGCGGAAGCGCTCGGCCGCCGAGCGCGAGGTGTCGTTCCACGTGCTGTCTGAGCGCCCGTGGAAGCGGACGATGAACAGACCGGGATCGGTGACCGCCAGGACGCACGGCAGACCCGAGACCTCGGGCGCGTCGACGGCGACGTGGGTCAGGCCATGCTCCTCGAGCATCCGCAGTGTGCGCTCGCGGTCGCGCTGCTCCGCCAGCCACATCGGTGAACGAAACTCGACGGCGACGCGGTAGTCCGGCAGCCGCTCGCGGAGCGCCTCGATCTGCGCGCGATTCTCGCGCTTGGGGACGAACCAGCGCGGGTACTGGAACAGGATCGCGCCCAGCCGACCCGTGTCGTGGAGCGGCCGCAGCGCTGCCTCGAACCGGCGCCATGCTTCCTTCAGGGCGCCGGGCTGCAGGTGGTGGTCATAGACGTTGCGCTTCTTGGCGACCTCGGGCGGCAGCTGCTCCCGGATGTCCTTCCACAGGCTCTGCGGGCGCGTCGGGTGGCCGGTCAACAACGAGTACGCCTTCACGTCGAAGCGAAATCCGGCGGGCGTGCGCTGCGCCCACAGCCGCGCCTGCTGCTCGGCCGGCGGCGCATAGTAGGTCGAGTCGACCTCGGTGAGCGGGAACTGCGACACGTAGAAGCGCAGTCGCTCCTCGGCGCTCATCGTCCGCCGTGGATACCAGTCCGCCTGCTGGACGAGTGTCTTCTCCGTCCACGAGCAGCTCCCGGTGAGGACTCGGTGCTCGCCGTCGTCCCACGCGGGCGCGCCGAGCGTGAGCTGATCCGGATCCGGCTCGCGAGTCATCGAGATCGTGAGCGCTCAGCGCACGTTGAGGATGTGCGGCGTGCCCAGTTCGCGCACGACGCCGGTGCCGGTCAGCGCGCGCGCGGTGACGAGATACCGTCCGCGGGCGAGACGCCTGCCGTTCACCCGCAGGTTCCACCTGACGCTGTGCCGGCCGGAGCGGAAGGGCCCGAACGGCACCCGTCCGATGGGGCGCAGCGTCGGGACGCGGCGCCCGAACAGCTGATGGTGGCCGACGATCCGCTGGACGAGGATCCCGACGTTCGAGGCCTGGTTGAGCAGGAACCCGACGATCGGGCTCGAGCCGGTGAAGACAAGCGTCGTCGTCGCAAGCACGAAGGCGTCGCGGACCGACACGTTGCCCTCTCTGCCCTCGAGGCCGAAGAACGCCAGCTTGCCGAGGATCACGCCGGTCGGATTGAGAATCGTCTGTGTGACGGTGTCGAAGGTGAGGAGATGGCCGACCCCGTCGCTGCCCTGATCGACGAACATCAGGTAGCGCCCGTCCGGCGTAAACGCCGGACGCAGTTGCAGGAAGGTGCCGTCCGGATCGCGAGTGATCCCGCCGGAGGAGAACGCGAGGTTGGGCTCTTCGCGGACCGTGTGGGTGAACGGTCCGGCGGGGAAGTTGGCCAGACTCGTCTCGGTCCACGCGACGAAGAAAAGGTTGTTCTGCTGCGGGAACTTCATGCCCGTGAGAACCGTCTGCCCGTCGGGTGCGATCGTCGGGCTGTTCGGCGTGAACTGGGCGGCGTCGAACGCGTTGAACAGGTCCGCCTGCGTCCCGTTCGTGAGGTCGACCACGATGATCCGCGTCGTGCCGGCGCTGACGTTCACCCGCTCGAACACGAGGCGCTTGCCATCCGGAGTGATGCTCGGATGCACCTCGTTCTGCGAGGTGTTGACGCCGGCGGGGAGCCCGAAGTGCACGCCGGTGGCGGTGTCGATCAGCGCGATGTCCGTGTCGTCGGACGCCGGCGCGGGATCGGGCACCTCGGTCGCGGCGATGATGTCCGCGCTCGCCACCGCAGGGGACAGCACGGCCAGCAGGACAACGACCAACGTGAGACGCCGGATGGCTTGCATCACGGCGCCAGCATATCCCCGGCCAGCGAGCTGGCGGAACCTTGGCCCGGCTCAGGCCGCTGCACGGGGCGGCGTAAACCGGGCCCGCGCCTCCTGCACCGCCGCTGCCGCGTCGCAGCCACCGAGATGGTCGTTGACCAGCCCCATCGCCTGCATGAACGCGTACACCGTCGTCGGTCCGACGAACCGCCAGCCGCGACGCTTGAGGTCCTTGGCGAGCGCGCGGGATTCGGCGGTCGTCGCGAGCGCGCCGAGGCCCGCGCGGTCAAGCAAGACGGTCCGGCGCTCGGGCGCGAACCTCCACACGTACGCGGCCAGCGAGCCCTCCGCCGCCGTGAGCTCGACGGCGCACCGCGCATTGTTGATGACGGCCTCGATCTTGCCCCGATGGCGGACGATCGAGGCGTCGGCAAGCAGCCGCGCGATGTCGCGCTTACCGAAGCGCGCGACCCGCTCGTAGTCGAAGCCCGCGAACGCCCGACGGAACGCCTCGCGTTTGCGCAGGATCGTCAGCCACGAGAGGCCGGCCTGAAAGCCCTCGAGGCTGAGCTTCTCGAATAACCGGACGTCGTCGGCAACGGGGAAGCCCCACTCAGTGTCGTGGTAGGAGCGGTACTCGGGCGCGGAGTCCCCCCACCAGCAACGGTTGACCCCGTCGTCGCCGCGGACGATTCCAGCGCGTGTCACGTGCAGAAACTAATACCCGTGCTGAAGGCGCAGCCGGCGCGAGCGCGTCAGGCGCGACCGGCGCCGGGCCACCCCGGCGGACTGCTGTGCCGCCGCGTGCAGGCGCAGCAGTGCGACGAGCTCCCGCGTACGGTGAAACGGATCGGCGATTACCGTCCCGTCGGCGAGCGACAGGGCGGTCTTGAGATTCCCATCGACCTCGGCGAGCAGGAGCGGACGGGCCGGCACGACGTCGGCGCTGTCGAGCGCCGCAAGCCGGGCGAGCGCTGCATCATCGTCGGCATACGCGGGGCGGATCGTGATCGTGGGGTTGAGCGGCTGGGACATCTGCGGCTCCTCGGGTTGCACTTCGACCGGAGACCCAATGTGGCGCCGAATTGCCATAAATGCAAATAGGGGTTTGCTTGAGGGGGTATAACATTGCGGCATGCTTGACACGCGGCGCCTCAGGGTTCTGTGCGAGGTCGCGCGGCATGGCTCTTTCTCCGCCGCCGCCGACAGTCTCGGATACACGCAGCCGGCCGTGTCACGCCAGATCGCAACGCTCGAGGCCGAGCTCGGGATGCTGCTCGTGCGGCGGGTGCCGCAGGGGGCGGTGCTCACCGACGCGGGGCGGCTGCTTGTGGCCCGCGGGGAGGAGATCATCGCGCGGCTGCAGGATGCCGAGGCCGAGCTGTCGGCGCTCGCGGGACTCGAGGGCGGGCGACTGCGGATGGCCTCGTTCGCCTCGGCGGCCGCCTCGATCGTGCCGCTCGCGATCGCGCGCTTTCGCGAGCGCCACCCCGCTGTCGAGCTCATCATCGTGATGTCCGACCCGATCGACTCGATCCCGCGCCTGCGCGCGGGCGAGCTCGACATGGCGATGTCGCACGACGCGACGCTCGAGACCGTGGGAGACCGGACGCCGGTGTTCTCGATTCCGGACCCAGACGGCGCGCAGCGGGCCGCGGGCATCGAGCTCGTGCACCTGTTCGACGATCCGATGTACGTGGCGATGCCGGTCGGGCATGCGCTCGCCGATTGCTCCGTGCTCGACCTCACGGCCTTTGCTCAGGAGCCGTGGATGCTTGCGACGACCCGCTCGTGCCCTGACTCGCGCCGGTTCCTCCGCGCATGCCATGCAGCGGGCTTCGAGCCCCGGATCGCTTTCCAGAACGACGATTACCCCGCCATGCTCGGGTTCGTCGCCGCCGGAGTCGGCGTCGCCTTGATCCCTGACATGGTCACGCGTGCGGTCCGAGAGGACGTCGTGATCCGCCCGCTCGCGCCCGCTCCACCTCCCCGCCCGATCCTCGTCGCGCTGCCCGCCGGCTACCGGTCGCCCGCCGCCGCGGCGATGCTGACGATCTTGCGCGAGGTCAGCGACGAGTGGGTGGCGGTCCGCACCGTGTTCGCCGCGGCCTGAAAGCTCGTGGGCCGCACCGCGGCGGTTGCCACACCTTGCCGTTCCGTCCTCACTGACGAACGAGCTTTGGACTGATACGCCTACCTTTCTTGGTTAGGATTGCGCCGATTTTGAGTGGGTGTCTCGCCTTCACAAGCTGCGCCTGAGGCGGCGCCGTCCGAGCGAACGGGCACGCCGGCAGTCCGCGCGATCGGGCTGCGCAAGACCTACGGCAGTCACGTCGCCGTCGAGCGGCTGAGCCTCGACGTCTGGCCCGGCGAGTTCTTCACGATGCTGGGACCGTCGGGATCGGGCAAGACGACGACGCTGCGGCTGATTGCCGGGTTTGAGCGACCGGATTCCGGCGCCATTGAGCTCGACGGCCTCGACGTCAGCCGCAACCCGCCGTACCAGCGCAACGTCAATACGGTGTTTCAGGACTACGCGCTGTTCCCCCACATGAGCGTGGCCGACAACGTCGCGTACGGATTGAAGGTCAAGCGCGTGGGCAGGCGAGAGCGCAGCGACAAGGCGCAGGAGGCCCTGAAGATGGTTCGGCTCGAGGGACTCGGAGAGCGCCGGCCGATCCAGCTCTCCGGCGGGCAGCGCCAGCGGGTCGCGCTCGCACGAGCGCTCGTCAACCAGCCGCGCATCCTGCTGCTCGACGAGCCGCTCGGGGCGCTCGACCTCAAGCTTCGCGAGGAGATGCAGTTGGAGCTCAAGCGCATCCAGCGCGAGCTCTCAGACGAGGTCACCTTCATCTACGTCACGCACGATCAGGACGAGGCGCTGACGATGAGCGACCGGATCGCTGTCCTGGCGGACGGCCGGATCCAGCAGATCGGCACTCCGGCGGAGATCTACGAGCATCCGGCCAACGAGTTCGTGGCGGGCTTCGTGGGCACCTCGAACGTGATCGAGCGGGGCGGCCGCCGGTTCACGATCCGCCCCGAGAAGCTACACGTGCTGGCAGAGGACGCGCCCGTCCCAGCGGGGATGGACAGCGAGCGGGGAGCGATCGGCGAGGTCGTGTATCTCGGTGCCGTCACGCGTTACGTCGTGGCGCTGGAGAGTGGCGGCGCGCTGACGGCGCTCCGGCAGAACCTCGAAACCTCGGCGATGGAGGCTCTGGCCGAGCGAGGCAGACAAGTCAGGGTGGCGTGGCGGCCCGAGCACCTCGCCGCAGTCGATGCCGGCGCGGCCGGCAGTGAGACAGAACAGGAGACCAGCTGAGATGAGAGACGGACTACGTGCGTGGCGCACGATCGCAGGCGCCGCCGCGATCACGCTGCTGTCGATGGCCGTCGTCGCGTGCGGCGGCTCGTCGAGCAGTTCGAGCAGCTCGAAGCTGCCGACCAGCATCGGCAAGGGCGAGGGACAGCTCAACGTCATCGCCTGGGAGGGCTACACCCAGCCACAGTGGGTGAAGCCGTTTGAACAGCAGACCGGCTGCCAGGTCAACGCCAAGTACGCCGGATCCTCGGACGAGATGGTGACGCTCATGCGCTCGGGCGGCGGCAGCCAGTACGACCTCGTGTCGGCCTCCGGTGACGCCAGCCTCCGCTTGATCAAGGGCGGCGACGTCGCGCCGGTCAACGTCAACCTGATTCCGGACTGGAAGAACTTCATCCCGCAGCTGCAGTCGCCGCCGCACAACACCGTGAACGGCGTCCACTACGGGATCTCGCTGCAGTGGGGCCCGAACACGCTGCTCTACAACACGCAGAAGGTCACGCCCGCCCCGACCAGCTGGTCCTCGATCTACAGCCCGACGTACAAGGGCCAGATCACCGTCCCCGATAACCCGATCCAGATCGCCGACGCGGCGCTCTACCTGTCCAAGACGCAGCCAAGCCTCGGGATCACCGACCCCTACGAATTGACCGAATCGCAGCTCAACGCAGCGGTCAACCTGCTCAAGCAGCAGCGACCGCTGATCGTCAAGTACTGGGCCCTCGCCTCGGATGAGATCGACCTGTTCAAGAACGGCAACGCCGTGATCGGAGCGTCGTGGCCATACCAGACGAACACGCTGCAGGCGGCTCACGCCCCCGTCAAGGACCTGATCCCGAGCGAGGGCGCGACCGGCTGGGCCGACACGTGGATGCTCTCAGCGCACGCGAAGCACCCGAACTGCGCCTACCTGTGGATGAAGTGGGTCTCGACGCCGAAAGTCCAGGCGGAGCAGGCGATCTCGTTCGGCGAGACGCCGGCCAACAAGCTCGCGTGTTCGTATATGGATCAGATCCAGAAGGGATCGTGCGCGCAGTACCACGCCAATGCGCCGGCGTCGTACTTCGACTCGATCAAGTTCTGGAAGACGCCGACGACGAACTGCGGCAACGGCAAGAACGAGTGCACCGATTACACCGAGTGGCAGCAGAAGTGGACTGAGATCAAGGGCTGACGTGGAGGCCGGAAGCCTCACGCGTCGCGCCCCTTCGGCAGGCACGGCCCGCATCCGCGCGTCGGCGGCACTGTTCCGCCGGCCGTGGCTGCGGGCCACCGCGCTGCTGACTCCGCCGGGAGCGTGGTTCGTCTTGATCTACCTCGCGGCGCTCGTCGTGCTGTTCATCTCGGCGTTCTGGCAGGTCGACCCGTTCACGAGCGAGACGGTTCACAGCTTCACGCTGCAGAACTTCAAGACGCTGTTCACCGATCCGACCTACCGGGCGATCGCGCTGCGGACGATCGGGATCGCCGCCGCTGTCACGGTGACCGACGCGCTGGTGGCGCTGCCGTTTTCCTACTTCGCCGCCCGGCTGGCGCCAAAGCGCGCGCAGGCGTGGCTGTTCGTCATCGTCCTGATCCCGCTGTGGTGCAGCTACCTCGTCCGGGTGTACGCCTGGCGGCTGATCCTGGCCAAGGACGGCATCCTCAACTGGTTGCTCGCGCAACTCGGCCTCGGCCCGCAGAACATCGCGTACACGAACTGGGCCGTGTGGCTCGTGTTCTGCTACATCTGGCTGCCGTTCATGATCCTGCCGGTGTGGGCGGCATTCGAGCGGGTGCCCGAGTCGCTGCTCGAGGCCTCGGCAGATCTCGGCGCGCACAGCGCGACGACATTCCGGCGCGTGCTGCTGCCGCTCGTGCTGCCCGGCGTCGTCGCCGGCTCGATCTTCACGTTCTCGCTGACGCTCGGCGACTTCATCACGCCGACGCTCGTCGGCGGCGCCGGATCTGACTTCATCGGCAACGTCGTGTATCAGAACGTCGGCGTCGCGAACAACATCCCGTTCGCCGCGGCGATGGCGTCGATCCCGATGATCGTGATGGCGATCTACCTGTTCGTCGCCCGGCGGCTGGGGGCGTTCGAGGCGCTATGACGAGGCTCAGCCGCGCATTGTTCTGGATCTGGACGGGGCTCGTCGTCGTGTTCCTGCTGTTCCCGATCGTGCTGATCGCGGTCTACGCGTTCAACCCATCCAACGTCCAGAGCTGGCCGCTCCAGGGGCTCTCGACCAAGTGGTTCTCGCAAACCTGGAACAACGATGCGATGCGCCAGGCGCTCTGGCTGTCGGTCAAGGCCGGGCTGATCGCCAGCCTGATCGCGATCGTGCTCGGATCGATGGCGGCATTCGCCGTCCACCGCTTCCGCTTCTTCGGCCGCGAGGTCGTCTCGTTCGTGCTGATCCTGCCGCTCGCGTTGCCCGGGATCATCACCGGCATGGCGCTCAACTCGTTCTTCAGCTTCGGGGGCATCAGCCTGTCGCTGCTGACGATCGTCATCGGGCATGCCACCTTCTGCATCGTGATCGTCTACAACAACGTGATTGCGCGGCTGCGCCGCACCCAGACATCGCTGATCGAGGCCTCGATGGATCTGGGCGCGGACGGGATCCAGACGTTCCGTTTCGTCACGCTGCCGCTGATCGCCACCGCGCTCGTCGCCGGTAGCCTGCTGGCGTTCGCGCTGTCGTTCGACGAGGTGATCGTCACCACCTTCACCGCGGGCGCGCAGAACACGCTGCCACTGTGGATCTTCGGCAACATCCGCCTCGGCCAGCAGTTGCCGGAGGTCAACGTCGTCGTGCTGTTCGTGATCGCGATCACGATTATTCCGGTCACGCTCGCGCAGCGGCTGACGCGCGACACCGGCGTGCTCCGCGGTGGCGCGAGGGCACCGACCGCGACCGCCGCGGCGGTGCCGTGATCACTGCGCCCGCGCCAGGTACAGCCAGGTGACGTAGTTGAGTTCGAACTCGCCGCCGTGCGCGTCGAGGACACGGCCGACCTCGATCAGCAACGTCTCGAGACGCTCGTTTGAGAGCATGATGTTCGGGGAGTGTGTCTGCAGCAGCTGCAGGTATTCGCCGGTCGAGTAGCGCTGCGCCCAGCCGTATCCGCGCACCTTCGGCCGACCGAGGCCGGGGGTGCCCTCGATCGCGCGCGCCCACTCCTCCCACACATCGGGATCGCTGGCCGCGGCCGGATGCATCGGATCCTCGGCTGAGCGGTCAGGGAGCGCGCGCATATACGCGTCGATGAGTTCCTCCCGCCATGGGCACGAGTCCCACTTCGGGCGGTTCCAGAACGCGGCGAGCAGCCCGCCCGCCTGTAGCAGCGAGCGCGCCTTCACGTACCCCGTCTCCGGCTCGACCCAGTGCCATGCCTGTGCCGCGTAGATCAACGGGAAGGTCACGTCCTCCCCGTCCCACTCCTCGAAGTCGCAGCATTCGAGCGTGACCCCAGGCAGCTCGGCGAGCCGGAGCGCCGCAACCTCGGCCATCTCGAGGCTCGGCTCGATTGCGTGCACGGCGACGCCGTGGCGCGCGAACAGCTCGGTCGCCTTGCCCGTCCCGGCGCCGATCTCGAGCGCGCGCAGCGGCGCGCCGAGCGGGGCAAGGTCGATCACGTCCTCCACCAGCGCCGCGGGATACGACGGCCGCGCCCGGTCATACAGAGCGGCGACACCCCCGAACGACAGGCGCTGCACGTGGTCCATCCCATACATGCAAGCATCACTGGCCGTGACGCGGTGCTGCGACGCCCGCCGCCGGGCTGGGCGGGGGGGTCGTGGCGGACGGGGTGAGTGGCTCGTTGCGGTCTCGTCGCCGAACGCGTGCCAAACACAGCTGGCCTTTACGTTTGCTCGTATGCTCGAGCGCGAGAGGGGCGATTTGCACGAACACGACGAACAGACGTCGCTTCCGTCCGGGCCGCAACTGCGCGCGCAACTGTGCGTCATGGCGATCGTGACTGCGGCGATGGCGGTGTGGGTGTGCACACGCATCGCGAGCGCACATCCGTCGTCCCCGTCGCAGTGTGTCCTCGTCGCGATCGTGCCGGCGCTGCTCACGTTTCTCTCGATCGGGTTGTTCCTCCTCGCACATGAGCTCGGGCACGGCGGCTGGGGTCCCGGGCGAGGCGGGGAGGATCCGGAGGCTCCTCCCCGCGGACCGAGCGGCGGCCTCGACGTCGACTGGGAGCAGTTCGAGCGCGACTTCCAGGCGTACGCTGAGCGTCAGTACGTGACCGTGGGAGCTATACGGGCACGGCTCCCGTGTAGCGCTGGGCGACATCCGCCAGCACCTTGATCATCGTCTTCGCCGCCGGCGCCACGCCCGGCCCCGACATCGTGGCCGCGACGACCTTGCGGGCGGGGCTGCGCGGTGCGAGCTCGCGCACGACGATCCCTTGGTGAACCCGGGTCAGCGCGAGGCGCGGAATCAGCGCAACGCCCACCCCCGCCGCGACGAGCCCCTGAACGGTTTCGTAGTCGTCGCTCTCGAACGTGACATTGGGCTCGAAGCCGGCGGCGAGGCACGAGCGGACGACGTGCCGCGCGCACGGGCTCGAGGCCGAGGTCTGGACCCAGTCCTGCTCGCGTAGGTCCTCGAGCGTCAGCGCCGGCTTGTCGGCGAGCCGATGGTCAGCCGGCAGGGCAACGTGCATAGGGTCCTCGAGCAGGGTCACCGTGCGCAGGCCGGCACCCGGACGCTCGCGCACACCCGGGAACTCGAACAGCAGCGCCAGGTCGAACTCGCCGGCGCGCAGCCGCGGCGCGATCTCCTCCGGCTCGCCTTCGGCGAGCGTCAGCGCGACCTCGGGATGCCGGGTTCTGAACGTCGCGACCGCCTGGGGCATCAGCGTCGCGCCGGCGGACGGAAACGACGCGACCCGCAGGCGACCGCCCCGGACGCCTAGCACCGCCGCGAGATCCGCCTCGGCCGCGTCGACCTGGGCGAAGATCGCCTCCGCGTGCTCGACGAGCGTCGCTCCCGCTGCCGTCGGGCGCACCCCGCGGCGGTCGCGCACGACGAGCGTCGCCCCCGTCTCCGCCTCAAGCCGCGCGATCGACTGGGAGACCGCCGATTGCGTGTACGAGAGTGCCTCCGCGGCAGCCGAGAACGAGCCGCGAGCGACGACTTCAGAAAGCACCCTCAGCCGACCCAGGTGAAGCATTAGTGAATTTTATCCTGAAGATGACGAACTTCATTAGTGCTGATAGCAGGCAGATGCGATTCTCCGCCGAACCAGGACCAGGCATTCCAGACACGCAGCACGGGAGGAGGGCTCCTCGATGACCAACGTGATCGTCTCCTACGACGCCACCGACAACGACCACGACGCGCTGATGCTCGGCCGTGTGCTCGCCGACGCCGGCGCCCGGCTGACACTCGCGTATGTCCGGCACACGACTCAGTCCGAGCGCGCCCGCGAGGAGCTCGAGGAGCACGAGGCGGAGGCGCTGCTTGACCGTGGCGCGCACTGGCTGGGCGACGCCGATGTCCAGCGCCGCGTCGTCGTCAGCGGCTCCACCGGCGAGGGTCTCAAGTGGCTCGCCGAGCAGGAGGAGGCAGACATCATCGTGTTCGGCTCGGATTACCGCACGGCGCCCGGTCACGTCGCGCCGCAGCGTTCGGCCCAGCTGCTGCTCGAGGGCGGCCCGGCAGCGGTCGCGATCGCACCGGCCAACTACCGCGCCGAACTGCGGCCCAGTATCACCCGAGTGGGCGTGCTTGCGGCACCCGGCGATGATGCCGCGATCGAGACCGCCCGCGACCTCGCGGACTCCGTCGGGGCAACCGTGACCCGCGATGAGCGGCGCGTCGACATCCTCGTCGTCGGCTCGCGCTCGGAGGCGCCCGAGGGTCGCGTGATGCTCAGCGCGCAGATGCAGAACGAGATCGAGAACGCGAGTGCGCCCGTGCTCGTGCTCGCCCGCGGCGTGCCGATCGAGTTCGGCGCCCTCGCGGCCTTCTGACCCGGGCACACGCAGCTCTTCACACGCGAACAGGTCCGCGCAAGCCGTCACGACTATCGTGGCGGTGAGTGCGGACCTTAGTCGTTTCCGACCTCCACCTCGGTGGGCGCCTCGAGCACGCGGTCCTGACCCGCCCAGAGCCGCAGCGGCGCCTGCTTACCGCGATCGACAGCGTCGACCGACTCGTGCTGCTCGGAGACACGATCGAGTTGCTCGAGGGCCGGCCGCAGCAGGCGATGCAGATCGCCGAGCCGATCGTGCGCGAGCTCGGCGCCCACCTCGGCGCGAACCGTGAGGTGATCCTCGTGCCCGGCAATCACGATGTCCAACTGCTGCGCGGCTGGGTTCGCAGCCAGGGCCGCGCGTTGCAACCGGATACCGAGGTTCCGCTCGACGCGACCCCGGCGCTGGCCCGGGTGAGCGGCTGGCTCGCGCCGGCGCGAGTCCGAGTCCACTACCCCGGCGTGTGGCTGTCAGAGCACGTCTGGGCCACGCACGGCCATTACCTCGATCATCACCTGATGCCGGTGTCGGCCTGGGGATTTGCACGCGGGCTGCTCGGGCGCCCACCGCGCGACGAGGCGCTGCCGATCGACTACGAGCACGCGAGCCGTCCGTCGCTCGCGCGCTTCACCCGATGGCTGCCGCGGCCCCTGGCGACGCTGCTCGACGATGCGGCCGAGCTCGCCCGGGCGGCGACCATGCCGGCGATCCAGCAGCGGCTGCTGAATCCGCGCTGGGCGCCGCTCACGTCGATGCTGCTCGGACTGCAGATGCGCCGCGCGAGCATCCCGGCGCTGGCGCGCGTCGTTCACCGCCTTGGGGTCAGCGCCGAGTGGGTCATCTTCGGGCATGTCCATCGCCTCGGGCCCTTGCCGTCGGACGAGCCGGATCAATGGCGCGGCCCGGGCGGGCGTCCACGGATCGTCAACACCGGCTCATGGCTGTACGAGCCGCTGCTCGTTCATCGCGCAACGCCGCCCCACCCGTACTGGCCGGGTGGGGCGGCGCTCCTCGACGGCGATGCCGAGCCGAGGGTGATCGGGCTGCTCGACGATCTCGATGAGGACCAGCTTCACTAGCGCACGTGTCCGGAAACCCTCCGGGTGTGCCACCGGCCGGGCCGGGCGCGGCATAACGTGAAGAGTGCATACCCGATCGTTTCCCCGGAGCGTTTCGTAGCTTGACGGGGCGCCTCGCCCCGGGTTCCCTGTGACGATCATGCAGTTCCAGGAGCGCTTCGCGACCGAGGAGGCGTGCCGCGAGTATCTGTTCGCGTGTCGTTGGCCGGATGGGTTCCGTTGCCGGCGCTGCGGCGGGCGGGAGGTTGGGGTGATGCACGAGCGCCGGCGGGTGTGGCAGTGC
This sequence comes from Solirubrobacteraceae bacterium, assembly GCA_035524415.1. GTDB lineage: Bacteria > Actinomycetota > Thermoleophilia > Solirubrobacterales > Solirubrobacteraceae > Palsa-465. The sequence goes on from DATKOY010000006.1 coordinate 28,734, forward strand.
ACGTTCTGCGGCGCGCAGACGTCGGTGACGGCGGGGACGGTGATGCACAACACGCAGACGCCGCTGCGGCTGTGGTTCTGGGCGGCGTATCTGGTCGCGACGCATCATCCGGGGATCTCCGCCGTGCAGTTGCAGCGCCAGCTCGGGATCGCGCGCCACGAGCGGGCGTGGATGATGCTGCACAAGCTCCGCCGGGCGATGGTGGCGCCCGAACGGGAGCCACTGGAGCGCGAGGTCGAGGTCGATGACTTCTTCCTCGGCGGCTATCAGGAAGGCCTCAAGGGCGGGCGGGCGCGGGGAAAGAAGGTGATGTGCGCGATTGCGGTCGAGGTCCGCGGCCGTGGGTCCGGACGGCTGCGCCTGGCGCCCTACCTGCCGCGAGCTCACCGCGCGATCTCCAACCTCAAGGCCTGGCTGCACGGCACCCACCGTCGTGCCTCATGCCAGCACCTGCAGGCCTACCTCGACGAGTTCGTCTTCCGTCACAACCGGCGCGGCAACCCGCACGCCGCGTTCCAGACGCTGCTGGGCCTCAGCACACGCCACCAACCGAGCAGCTACCGCCAGATCATCGACGAGGCCGCATAACCCTCCGCGGAAACGATCGGGTATGCACTACGTGAAAAAGCCCGCGCCGCGTTCGGCGATTTGCCAGATAAGCACCGCCACGGTGCTTATCTGCAGAAACGACGCAACGCTGGCGAGTCTTTTCACGTTGTGCAGCGTCCTCCGCGGGTCCCGCCACCCCGTCTGGGTCCCGCCACCCCGTCTGAGCCCCGCGACCCGGGGGGCCCGCCGGCATCCCACAGACGCAACGCGGCCCGGGCCTCGTCACCGTCGACGAGGCCCGGACCGTTTCGCGATGGCGCTAGTGGTGCGGCTTGTGCTTGGGCACCTTGAACGTGACGGGCTGGCTGAGCGTACGCGAGCGCCCGCCGCCCAGGATCTGGGTGACGTCCACCGTCACGCTGAGCGTGTGGCGGCTCTTCAGCAGGTTCTTGCCCGTGCTGTTCAGCGAGATCTTCACAACCTTCGACTGACCGGCCGTCAGCGTGATCGTGGAGGCTGAGCCGACCGTGACGATGATCTTGCGAGTCGTCGGCTGCTTCCTTGCCGAGACCGCGATCACCTTGTGGCCGCGGACCTTCTCGGTCACGGTCATCCGGAAGGCGACCTTGCAGGTGGCTCCCGCGGCTCCTGTGCAGGACACGCGGACGCTCGCCGTGGTGCCGCTCACGCTCGCGTGGCCGACCGACAGGTGGCCGTTCCCGGGCGGGTGCGGCGGCGAGGTTGTCGTGAACGTCTGATCAGACCCGACCACCGGCGGAGCGAAGTCGCTCGTGATCACCGCCCGATAGTGAACGGTGGTCCCCGGTGCGAGTCCGGTCAGGTTCGCGCTGAAGGGGGTCGCCGAATCACTCGGACCGATCTTCTGCGCGGGCGTGCTGCTGCCGTACGTCGTGTCCTTACCGAAGTCGAACGAGACATTCACGGCCGCACCCTCAGGATTGACCGACCCGTTCAGCGTCGCCCCGGCGCCCGTCACATTCGAGGCCGGCGACGTGACTTGATTGTCGGCCTGATAGGCGTCTGCGAACAGCTTCGCGTGGTTCTGATCGCCATCCGAGAACAGGAAGAACGGCGTTCCCACCGCTCCAGCCTGGCAGGCTGACCCGTCCCCGTTGAACGGGTCCGCGGTGCACCCGGACGAGATCGGTGCGCGCACGTTGTCTGAGACGTCTGTGCCCACAGCACCGTTGTCTGTCACAAATGAATCAGGCGTCGTGAAGTGTCCGGTCACGACGGTCGATCCTTCGTGCCAGCTCACGTACGGCGTGTTGCCTGAGAACGTGATGTCGGGACGCTTGGCATCGATTCCATTCACCAGCGTGGGCAGCGGCTGGCCGCCGTTGGCCAGCTTAAACGCGCCAGCGACAAGCCGTGAGACGAAGATCCGCTCGTGGCCGCCAAATGTCTCCTCCCACGCCACCCATGGCACGGTCGGGTTGCCCGGAGTCATCGTGCCTGCGGCGACACGCGGGTCCACGGCCGAGGCCGTGGGGTCTGCATTGAGCGTGCAGCTCTGCTCTGCGCCGAGGCTGGAGAGGCAGTTGTTGTGAGGGGCGACGTCCAGCTTGCCGGTGCCCCCGTTGCCTCCAACGGCGATCCAGTTGAAGCCGCCGTCGACGGCCCCGGTCTGAGTCCCGTCCGGCGCCACCGCTTTGGCTGCGAACACCTGGTCATTGTTGTTGCCGACCGATCCGTTGTGGATCTCGTACCAAACCACCCACGGCACGCCGTCGTTGGTACCGGTGAACGCGATATCGGGCTCGATCGCATCGCGCTTGGGGTCGATGTTCAACGAGGGGTCGACATTGCCGTTGACGCGGTCGATCCCAACCTGCTGGAAGCAGAAGCCACCGAGCGGCGTCGCGGACGGGTTGGCCGCGGCCGGCTTGACGCCGGTGCAGTTGGTCTGCCCGGGACCGAGCGGCTTCGAGACGAAGATCTGGTCAGAGGTTCCGCTGCCGTTGGCGTCCGTTTCCTGCCAGGTGACCCACGGTCCCGGCTTGGTCGGATCGGCGGCCGATCCGCCGGCGACGACCGGGTTCTCGGCATCCTGGTTCGTATTGATGTTGAGCGACGGGACCCCGCCCCCGCGGTCCTGACCGGAGAAGATCCACTTGTTGGACGCGTTGTCGAACCGGCTCGCGAAGACCTGCGAGTGCCCGAAGTGGGTGTTGTCTTCGTACCACGTCGCCCAAGGGATGGCGCGATTCGCTCCGGCGAAGTCGATCGACGGCGCCTCACCGTCCTTCGTCTGATCGAAGTTCAGAGAGCCGGTGAATGGGCCGTTATTGAGGCCGCCAGTTGTTCCGTTGCCGCGCGTCGTCCACTTGCCACCTGCGAACGAGCGGCTGAAGACTTGGTCGGCGCCGGTCGTTTTCTGCCGGAACACCGCCCACGGTACGTTCACGCCACCGGTGAGTGAGCCACCGGTGACGTCAGAGTTCGCCGGATCGTTTGCGATGTCCACCGGCTTCGCCGGGTCGATCCCAGCTGCCGGGTCGTTGTTGACCTGATCGCCAGGCGGAAGTTGCTGAAGTGCTGCCGACGCGGATCCGGCGAGTCCGAGTGCGAGCAATGCCCCCACCGCGGTCGCGCGCTTGCGCCCAGTCCTTCGCTTGTGCATCCCCACGAGCCCCTCCTTTGTTCTTGGTTCGAGTTGCATGCTCGAACCGCAATACGTGCGTGCCAATCATATGGTTCGCGGGCAGCCCGCGGGCGCTCCTCAGCCGGCGGGATGGGCGGTGCCCGTCAGCACGCGCAGGCCAGAGGAAGCGGGGTTACCGTTCGCCTGTTGGATCGTGACCGAGAACGCCCGGTACTGCGTGACCGGCACTCCTGACCACAACGTGACGTCGCGGGCGTCGTTGAAGGTGCCGACGGGGACGAGAACGCCGGCTGGGTTCTTCAGCCACGCTTGGTAGAAGCGACCGTTGGCCAGATGCGGCAGGCCCGTCGCCTTCAGCACGATCCGCCAGCCGGAGGCGGTCTTCGTCAGGGTCGCTGAGCCGTGCGCACCCGGCGCAAGCGGCGTGCCCGACACGACCATCGCAAACTGGAGCGGCCGCTGCGTGGTACCGCTCGAGGCGATCACGATCACCGCGACGATTGCCGCGGCGACAGCGGCGGCAGCGCCGATGAACCCATATGCGCGCGGCCTGATGCGCAGCCGCTCGCGCCAGCTGCGACGAGGCTGCGGCGCGGGGGCCGGCGCGGCCTCGGCTGCCGTAGCGGGCGCCTGCTCATCGGCCGCCGCGGGCGCGCGCCGCCAGGTCACGGTCTCCTGCGCGATCGCGGCGACGATGCGGTCCTCGAGGCCGGGATCGGGCTCCTCCCACGTCTCGGCGGAGCGCAGCAGCGCGCGCAGCTCGTCGAGCTCAGCACGCTCGGCACGCGGCAGCGACTCGACGGTGTCACCCGCAAGGTACGCGATCCGGTCGTTATCGCTGTCCGTCACTGGATCTCCTCTATGTCTCTCTTACGGTAGACCACGCCATTCCGGTTTCATTCCCGCAGGTGTCCCAGCCCGGACGCCAGCCGTTTGTGCGCCCGGAACGATCGCGACTTCACGGTCCCGACCGGCACATTCAGCTGATGTGAGATCTGCTCGTGCGTGAGGCCCTCGAAGTGCTGCAGGCGCACGACCTCCTGCTCGTCTTCGGGCAGGTCCGCGACGGCCCGCCGCACCTCCCAGACGTCGTACACCGCCTCGGCGGACTCGGGCGTCGACGTGAGCGCCGGGTCGCCCTCGGGGGCCAGTTCAATCGGGTCCGCGGTCCGGACCGCCTCACGCCGGTAGATGTCGATCGCGACGCGCCGCGCGATCGCGGCGAGCCATGGCCCGAGCTCCCGTCCCTCGTCGAAGGTCTCTGCGGCGCGCCATGCCTTCAGAAACACCTGCTGGGTCGCCTCCTCGGCGAGCCCGGGGTTGCCGAGCACCTTGAGACCCACCGCATACACGAGCCGCCCATAGGCTCGGTACACCTCGCGAACGGCGTCCGGGTCGCCTGTACGGAAGCGCCGCCTGACATCCCGGTCCACCACACGGTGGACGCTAGCGCTTCTCCGCGCTACCGGGCGAGCTCGACGGCAAGCTGGCCTCGCGTGCTCACGCCGAGCTTGCGGTAGCTCGCGGCGAGGTGCGTCTCGACGGTCTTGATGCTCAGAAACAGCTCCTGCGCGATGGCGCGGTTGGTCCGGCCGGCCGCGGCGAGCTCGCAGATCTGCCGCTGGCGCGGCGTGAGCGCTCCGACCCCCTCGAGCGCAGCGCGCCGCGGTCGCAGGCCCGTCGCGACAAGCTCGCGGCGAGCGCGCCGCGCGAGCAGGACCGCGCCGGCGGCGTCCGCGTCGGCGAGCGCCGGCCGGAGCGCGTCGCGCGCTTCGATGCGGCGGCCGCGGTGGGTAAGCGTGCTGCCGAGCTCGAGCCGCAGCCGGATCCGCTCGAGCAGCGCGGGGGTGTCGGCGAGAGCCGACAACGCCCGCTCGCACAGTGCCACGCGCTCGCGATCATCCGCAGCGGCGACCGCGCGCGCGTGCAGCGCGCGGGCGACCGGCACGGGCGCCCCGAATCGCTCAGCGAGCAGGAGCTCCGCATCGGCCAGCTCGATCGCTTCCGTAAACCGGCCGCGGTGGGCGAGTGCGAGCGACGCCGTCGAGCGCCACGGTGTCCACGTGGGGTTCGGACGTCCCTGCTGCTCGCGCAGCCGCCCGGCCTCGCGGGCGTCCCGCTCGGCCCGTTCGAAGTCCCCTTCGGCGAGCCACAGCACCGCGCGCGCGTGCAGGACCCCGATCTCCCACGGGCGCCGGCCGATCGTCCCGTCGAGTCCGCGTGCGCGCAGCAGCGCCCGCGCCTCCTCGAACGCGCCACGTTCCGCGTGCGCGCAGATGAGGACCTCCGCCGCGCCGCCGCTCACCGCATTGATGTCCTCGCCGACGTCGTCGAGCGCGAGGCGCGCGTGCCGCTCGGCGTCGGCGACGCGACCGGTGCGCAGCGCAAGCTCGGCGGCATACCACGCCGCGGCGGCGCGCAACCGCAGCGACCCGCGCGCGGCAGCCTCGCCGCGAATCGCATCGATCGCGCGGGACGCATGCTCGAAGCGATCTGTCAACACGAGCGTGCGGACACACAGATGACCCGCGAGGCGGTGCCACGCGTCACCCACGAGGTGAGTGTCGGTGAGAGCCTCGACCGCCATCGCGGCGCACGCGCCGGCATCCGGTGCGCCGAATTCCGCCGCCAGCCACGCGCGGTGGGCGAGCACGGCGCGCGCCTGTGCCGCATCGCTCACGGCCGCCAGCTCGATGGCCTGCACGCGGCGGATCCGTTCGGCCTGACTCCCGGAGATCGTCGTCAACACGTCGAGGCTGGCGGTCTGCAGTCGGGCGCGCACATCGGGGTCCCGCTCGCCGGCCAGCTCGTCTTCGAGCAGTGCGGGTACGTCGGCCGCGCCGCCGCCGGCGACACCCAGCGCAGCCAGGCGGGTGAGCAGCTCGGCGCGCGCGGCCGGATCCCACGGCTCCCGGACGGCCTCGCGCAACCAGCGAACCGCATCGGGGAGGCCCGCGTCGAACGTGACCGTCGCGAGCTGCGCGAGCATCTGCGCTCGATCGTCGCCGACGACGCGCTCCCCGAGTGCGCGCTCCAGGTACGCCGCGGCGGCACGGGGGTCGCCCCGCTCTGCGGCCCCGGACGCGGCTCGCCGGAGGATCTCGCTGGCGGCTGCCTCGGCCAGCGGCCGGCAGCGCATCAGGTGCGCGGCGGCGACCTCGGCGGTGGCGGCCTCGGCGGTGGTGGCCCCTGGGGCGGCTCCGCCAGCGCACAACGCGTACGCGGCCGCGCGGTGCAGTCGCTCGCGCTCGCTCGCGGGAAGGTCTGCGCGGATCGCGGCGGCGATCAACGGATGCGCGAAGCGCAGTCCGGCGGCGGGAGCAGGGAGCGCGCCGACAGCAGCGGCGGCAGCGAGCAGCCCGGACGCGGCGAGCGCATGGCAGGCGTGCCCGACCTCCGCGATCGTCGTGTCCGCGGTCGACGCGAGTTGCTCCGCCGTCGCTCCATCCCCGGTCACTGCGAGTGCCGCCGCGATCGCGCGCGCGTGCTGGTCCAGCTCGGCGAGTCGCCTGCGCACGGTGTCGCGGGCGGCCACCGTGGGATGCAGCGCATCCGGGTCCGCGCGTTCGATCAGCTCCGGGCCGTGCGTTCCGATCTGGCGCGCCAGCTCCCCGAGCAACCACGGGTTCCCCGCGGCGGCTTCGTGGGCGTCGCAGCACGCCCGGATCGACGTGTCCGGCGCCATGCGTCGCATCAGCGCGACCGCACCGCTGCGAGTGAGCGGCTGCGGATGCAGGATGGTCGCGCGGCGACCGCCGCCGAGCACGGCGAGGACGCCCGACGCCGCGGGGCGCGCAGCCACGAGGATCAGAACCGGGGCGTCGTCGATCCGCCGGGCCAAGTAGGAGAGCACCTCGAGCGAGCCCCGATCGGCCCACTGGGCGTCGTCGAGCACGAGCACGAGCGGCTGCTCAGCGGCGAGCGTCGCACACAGCCATAGGATGCTGTGGGCCACGATCGCCGTGACGGGCTCGCCGGGAAGCTCGCCATCGACGAGCAGGCGCGTCGCCGATGCGCTCGGCCCGCGCCGCAGCCGCGCGGCGGCGCTGTCGGAGGCGGCACGCACCGGCGCCTCGAGCAGCGTGCGCAGGACGCCAAGGTGGAAATCGCGTTCCGGCCGCGACGGGTGCGCCCAACGGACCGTGCAGCCGGCGGCCTGGGCGGCTGTGGCGGCGTGCTCCAGCAGCACGGTCTTGCCGAGGCCGGCGGGAGCGTCGAACATGACGATGCCGCCGCGGCCCGCGGCCAGCTCGGTGACGGCGTGATCGAGCGCGTGCAGCTCGGAGGCGCGCTCGACCAGTGCTGCCGGCTCCCCCGGCTCCGGCGGCGCCGGCGGAGCCGGCGGCTCCGGCGGAGCCGATGGGGCTGACGGGGCCGATGGGGCCGATGGGGCCGATCGGCTGTCGGGCGCGCCGAGCATCCGCGCGCGGCGCGCGTCAGCTCGTCGCGTCCGGCCTACCGCAACGCCCGCCACGGCGCGCCATCCCCTCCGCGCGAAGAGATCAGATGTCTGACAGCTTCCATACAGAGCAAGACGCGGCTCGCGGCGGATTCCTTCCCGCGACGGCAGCCGGCGAGAGGGCGCGCGGGCGGGCATAACGTGAAGACGTTTGATCGCCGGACGGACTTTCTGCACATAAGCACCTGGGCGGTGCCTATGTGCAGAAACGTCGAACCCCGGCGGGGACTTTTGCACGTTGTGCAGGCCCCGGAGCCAACGTGCCCGCGGCGACCCGTTCAGGACGGCGCGGAGCCGGAGGTGCTTCCCGAGGAGCGCGCGACGAAGCCGTTGATGCTCCACTCGCCGTGCTCGACCGTCAACTCGAGCGCCGTCAGGTCGCTGCCGGCTGCCGGGGCGAGGGTGACCGTCGCGTCGGAGCCCTGCACCTGCACGCGTTCGATCCGCGACGCGCGCAGGGCGGCCCGCTCCGCCGCCGAGAGCTGCTCGCTGCGGTCGCATCCGCCGGCGAGCAACACCTCTGGGTTCATCGTGCGATAGACGGTCGTCAGCAGCGCGCAGCGCTGCTGCGGGCTCTGCGCCGTCAGGTATCGCTCGACGGTGCTCCGCAGCTGTGCCATCGCCGGCCTCGAGCTGCCGCAGCCGGCGAGCGTCCCAATGCAGACGGCGACGGCGAGGACCCGCGCCCTCATCGCACCGGACCAGGGTGCCGGGAACAAAAGTTCAGGGTCGCTGCCCGACTGTCAGAAGCGGTTCGGCAACCTACCCTGCGCCGGACATCGGACCCTGCACCAGAAGGAGGTCGCCCATGGCCGGCAAGACCAATCATGCCCAGAAGCTCTCCGCCCACCTCGGCACGCCGATCGACGCCGCGTGCGTGATCAACAAGCCGGGCGCGACCGCGACGGTCGTCGTCGCCGGCGTCGTCGGGATGGCGGCGAGCGCCACCGCCACGCGGCGAGGCGCGGACGGCGAGATCAAGGTGATCACGAACGGCTGGCTGGCGGTCGGGCCGCGGTCGTTCGCGCTCGTCAAGGGCGACAAGTTCCTCGGCAACCCGAAGGGCGAGCCGTTCGCGGAGATCGACTACACCGACGTCGCGTCGGTCTCGCTGAAGCCCGGCCGGCTCACGGTCCGCGCGGACGTCGCGCTGACCGACGGCCGCTCGTTCGCATTCGAGACGAACACGAGGGGTGCAAACAAACGGAACCCCGAGGTCCTCGAGCTGTTCGCGGAGCGGTGCCGGTGACATCCGTCTCACGCGCGGTCAGGCAGCGGCAGCAGTTCGTCGATGCCGGACAGGACGTAGTCGGGCTTGATCTCGGCGGCCGCGACGGCATCCGCGTTCGTCGCGCCCGTGAGCACGAGGATTCCCGCCGCGCCGATGCTCTGACCCATCGCCACGTCGGTCATCAGCCGGTCCCCGACGACGGCGGCCGACGCCGAGTCGACGTCGAGCCGCGCGAGCAGCGCCGCCGCCATGTGGCTGCTCGGCTTGCCCACGATCGCCTCGGCACGGGCGCCGGTGCACGCCTCGAGCGCCGCGAGCATCGCCGCGCAGTCCGGCAGGCCCCCGTCCGGCGTCGGGCAGTACGGATCGGGGTTCGTCGCCACGATCGCCGCGCCGTTCTCGCGCACCGCGCGGAACGCGGCGTGCAGCTTGGCGTAGTCGAACGTGCGGTCAAACGAGACGACGACGACCTCCGCCTGCTCCGGCTCGAGCGTGATCGTGAAGCCCTCCGTGCGCAGCCGCTCCGCGACGACCGCCTCCGCGATCAGCAGCACCGTCCTTCCGGGATGATGCTCGAGGAGGTAGCGCACGAGCGCGTCGACAGCGGTGACGACGTCTTCCGGGCCGGCGGGGATCCCGAGCGCGGTCAGCTTTGCCGCGTAGTCAGCCGACGTCTGCAGGGGCTTGTTTGTGACGAACACGACGCGGGCGCCGTTGGCCCGGAGGTGCTCGATCGTCGCCGCGGCGCCCGGGAGCAGGTGATCTCCGAGGTACACCGTCCCGTCGAGGTCGAGGGCGTAGCCGGCGAACAGCCGCGGCGGCCTCACAGCCCCGCTCCGAGCTCGGCTGCCTCGTCGAGCAGCCGGTCGACATCCTCCTCCTCCCAGACCCCGAGGAAGAACGCGAGATCGGCGACCGTGAAGCGATCGCGCATCAGGTGGCAGTTCGCGAGCGCCCAGCGGACGGTTGTGTCGGGGATGCCGAGCTGTCCGAGGCGGCACGGCGCGCCCGCGGCGCGCAGGGCATCGACGAGCCGCTCCGGTCCCGCCAGCACGCCGTCGAGCTCGAGCTCGGCCGCCGTCCACCCGGCACGCACTCCCTCGAGCCCCTCGCGCGCGGAATGCCAGCGATCGAGCTTGCGCGCGTAGTCGCGCCAGCATTCCTCCCCCATCCGTCCCGACGGGTCGAGCGCGACGAAGGCGGCCAACACGCGGGCGCGCATCGTCGTCTCGTCGGGGAACCGCAGCCGCTCGAGCCCGCCGTCGCGGACGACCGCGCGCACCCGCGACCACAGCATCGCGCCGAGCACCGACAGCGGTCCGACCTTCGCCCCGTGCAGAGCACTCACCTCGCCCGGCCGCTCGGCCATCTCGATCAGGTGGCTGACGGTGTGCTCCATCCCCGATCCCGGGGCCGTCACTCCGGCGACGCCCATCGAGATGCCGCCGAGCGTGAGTGCCCCGGCCAGGTTCTCGAGCGCGGCGGGATCCCCCTCGCCGATTCCGACAGCGCCCTCGAGGACAGGGTCGACGTACGCCCGGATGAGTGCGACCGCCGCCGGCGAATAGCGGTCGTCCTGGCCCACGAGTCGCGCGAGCAGCCAGTCCGCCGGGGCGGTGTAACTCGCCAGCAGGTCGCCGAGGCCGGCGCGGTTGAGTTCCGCCGGCGCCCGCGAGATCACGTCGGTGTCGATCAACAGGACATCGGGCCAGCGCGCCTGGGTCGTGCGCTTGACGCCGTCGACGAGCAGCACCGACTGGTCGTCGGCAAAGCCGTTGACGCTTGCGGCGGTCTGCACGATCACGTGCGGAAGTCCGGCCGCCCGCGCGCTCAGAGTCTTGCCGATGTCGGCGACGGTGCCCGATCCGACGCTCACGAGCACCGCAGCGCCGTCGATCGCGCGCGCCGCCGTCCCGATCGTCTCGGCGTCCGCGTGGGTGACGGCGTCTTGATCGCCGATCGTCACGCGCCGCACGGGCAGGCCTGCGTCCGCAAGCGCCGCGACGGCGCCGGCCTTGACCTCGCCGTCGGCGCCGGCCATCGCGCGCTCGTCGGCGAGCACGACGACATCGCCACCCGTGTGCCGCAGCTCGATCACGACCTCGGCGAGTCGCGCGAGGACGCCCGCCCCGAGGAGCACCCCGCCGAGCCCGAGCGGGCGCAGATCGGCCGCCTCGTCCGCTTCACCCAGCTGCGCGCGGAGCGCCCCCAGGTCCCGGACGACCGCCGGAGCGGACCGCCGCTCCGCGATGCTCATGTGAGCGAGCCCTCGACCCCGTCGTAGAGCGCCCGGTACGCGCGATAGGCATTCGCGTACACCGCCACGGCGTGTTCCCGCGGCGCGATGGGCTCGTCCGCGAGCTGGACGTACTGACCCGCCGCCTGCTCGAGATCGTCGAAATGACCCGCCGCGACCGCCGCGAGCATCGCCGCGCCCGCGCACGTCGCATGATCGCCGTGAACCTGTCGGACAGGACGGCCCGTCACGTCGGCCTTGATCTGCAGCCACAGCTGCGAGCGGGCCCCACCGCCGACGACCCGGATCTCACCGTCGCCGAGGCCGAGCGCCGCGAACCGGTCGACGATGTCGCGCAGCGCATACGCGCACCCCTCGAGGACGGCGCGTGCCATGTGCGCCGGCGTATGGCTGAGCGCGAGGCCGGCGAAGCAGCCGAGCATCCGATCGTTCCATCGCGGTGCGGTCGAGCCCGACAGCGTCGGCAGGAACAGCGCCCCGTCGCTACCCGGAGGCGATTGCTCGGCCAGCGCGAAGATATCTCCTTGCGGGATGCCCTGGATCGCGGCCCACCATTGCGTACTGCCTCCCGAGACGAAGCCCGGATTCTCGACCAGGAGGAGACCGTCGACGGCGTGCGCGTGCGTCTCGACGAGGCGCTCGTCGTCGAGGACCGCGGCCGCCGCCGGCACGGTGACCGGCTCGGCCGTACCGGTGACATCGACGACGATGCCGGGTCGGACTCCGCCCGCACCGAGCGTCGCACCGTGGTCATCGCCGGTCCCGACGACGACCTGGCAATCCGGCGCGAGGTCAAGCTCGTCCGCGACCGAGGCTCGAAGGCGACCGATCACGTCGCCGGCACCGCGGATCGCCGGCAGCTGATCGGGGTCAAGGCCGGCTTTCGCCACGAGCTCGTCCGACCATGCGCGGTGGTGAACGTCGTACAGCAAGGTCGACGATGCCTGCGCGTGGTCCGCGAGCACCTCGCCCGTCAGCCAGCCGGTGAGATAGCCGCTGACCGGGGCCAGCCAGCGGGCGGCCCGATAGGTGTCGGGCTCCTCGTCGCGCAGCCACATCGCCTTCGGCGCGGTGTGCGACGCGTCGGGATTGAGGCCGGTGACGGACACGAGCGCCGCCTCACCGACCGCCTCCGCCAGCGCGTCTGACTGACGCGTCGCGCGCCGGTCGAGCCAGATGATTGCGGGGCGCAGCGCGCGCAGGCCATCGTCAATCGCCACCAGGCCGTCGACCTGGCTCGCGATCCCGATCATCGTGATCTCGTCCCGGCCGACGCCGGCTTCGCTCCGCGCCGCGCGGACAGCCGCGGCGAGCGCCCGTCCCCAGCTTTCCGCGTCTTGATCGGCCCAGCCCGGCGCCGGGTGGATCATCTCGCAGGGCGAGCTTGCGGCGGCCAGCTGTGTGCCGTCCTCGGCGACCACCAGCGCCTTGACGCTCTGCGACCCGACATCGACTCCGATCACACAGCTCATGAGCAGCTCCCTCTCGATTTTGGCGGGACGCGCATCCCGCGTAAATGTCTAATGTCTGATGACTTTTGTCAAGGGCAATCGCCGCACGGCCGGGGGGTCAGTTCTCGGCGGCGCCCGCCGACACGCGGCGGTTGACGATCAGCTCGAACGCGTCGGCTACGTGCCACTCGTGCGAGAGCATCACGGCGAGTCCGCGCTCGTCGTAGTCGATCTGGTCGACGTGGAGCAGCGGCGTCCCGCGCTTGACCGTGAGCAGCTTGGCGAGCTTCGCGTCCGCGACTGTCGGGATCAGCTGCGCGCTCGCGCGGGCGACCGGGTGACCGGCCTGCTCGAGGATCATGTACAGCGAGCTGTCCAGGGCGTCGTCGGCGAGCTCGCCGAGGAGCGACTGCGGGATCCGGTCCTGGGAGTAGATCACCGGGCGCTTGTCGGCCAGGCGCACTCGCTCGACCTCGATCACAGGGTCCTCTTCGTCGATGTCGAGCAGCTTGCGCTCGAGTTCGGTCGGCGAGCGCGCGCCCTTGCGCAGAACGGTCTCGCCCGGCCTGTGGCCCGCTTCGCGGATCATCGCGGTGTAGCTGACCGTCGTCTCGAGTGGGTGCCGCGTGCGCGGCGCGTAGGTGACGTAGGTCCCCGAGCCGTGGCGCCGCGCCAGGTATCCGGCGTCCATCAGCCCGACGACGGCTTCACGAATGGTGGCGCGGCTGACCCCGAACCGATCCGCGAGCTCGTTCTCGTTCGGGAGCTTTGTGCCCGGATCGAGCGTGCCGCTCATCAGGTCCTCGAGCAATGCTTCGCGGACCTGGTCGACCAGCGAGGGACGTTTGTGCTTCGTCATCGGATGGCCGGACTGTAACCGGCCTGACGGCAGCACACATCAGCGGCCTGACGTCGTCGCCGCTGGAAGGTTTCGCCCCCCGCAGGCCTCTCAGTGACCATGGACCAATTTCATCAGACATCTGATAACTCGCCGCGCAGGAGGAACGCGGCCATGAACACGCGCGTTGACCGGATCCTCCAGATTCCGCGCAAGCGGTCGATGCGCACTCATCCCGCGCCGACGTTTCTGTTCGTCGACCTGGCCGGGTTCACGGCCCTGACCGAGCAGCGCGGCGACGAAGCCGCGGCAGATGTGGCCCGCGAGTTCCGCCGGACGATGCGGTCGCTGAGCCGCCAGCACGGCGCGTGGCAGGTCAAGTCGATGGGCGACGGGGTGATGATCTGGGCTCCTGACGCAGCGCAGGCCGTGGCGCTTGCCGCGCGGGCCGTCGAGGAGATCGGGGCCAGCGATGACCTGCTTCCCGTGCGGATCGGGGTCCACACCGGCCCCGCGGTGATGCAGGGCCTCGACTTCTACGGCAGCACCGTCAACGTCGCAGCTCGCCTGGCAGACGAGGCCGAGCCGGGTCAGGCACTGATCAGCGGCGCGACCCTGTCAGCCGCGATCGGGCGCCTCGCGCATCCGCTGAAACTGAGCCGCGAGATCGTTCTGCGCGGGGTCGAGCGCCCGATCGTCGCCTGGCGCCTGACGTGAGCGTGTGCGCCCGCGGCATCCGTCGGCCGAGCGATAATGGTCCATGGCCTACGACGAGGACCTTGCCCACCGCATCCGGGAGCTGATCGCCACGGAGTCGGGCCTGACCGAGAAGCGGATGTTCGGGGGGCTCGCGTTCCTGATCAACGGCAACATGTCCGTCAGCGTCAGTCGGGAGGGCGGTCTGCTGCTCCGCGTCGATCCGGCAGAGAACGATGCGCTGGTGGAGAAGCCACACGCTCGGCAGGCCGTGATGCGCGGCCGCGCGATGGAGGGGTGGCTGCGCGTCGACCCCGACGGCGTCACGACCAAGCGCGAGCTCGAGCGCTGGGTGACGCGCGGCGTCACCTACGCGAAGTCGCTGCCCGCCAAGCGCTGAGCGGCGCCTACGGCAGGAGCAGGTGGCTGTCTCCGAACTCGTGCCACAGGTAGCCAAGCCGAATCGCCTCGAGGTAGCAGCGTTCGAGCAGCCCGTGCCCGCCGGCAACGGCCTCGAGCATCTGCAGATGCGACGCCTCCGGTTCGTGCCAGCCGGTGATCAGGCCGTCGACGGCGCGCAGCGCCGATCCAGGCTCGATCACGAGCCCGGTCCAGCCGCGGCCCGGTCGCACCGCGCCGTCCGCAACGGCGACCGTCTCGAGCGCGCGCACAACCGTGGTCCCGACTGCCACCACGCGGCCACCCCACCCCCGCACCGCGCTCACGATCGCGGCGCTGGCCGCGGGCACCTCGTAGTACTCCGGGAACGGCGGCTCGTGGCGCTCCGGCGAGGACACGCCGGCGTGCAGGACCAGCGGCGCGATCAGCACGCCGCGAGCACTCAGCCGCGTCATCAGCTCGCGCGTGAACGGCCGTCCCGCGCTCGGCATCTCGGCGCTACCCGGCGTCGTGGCGTAGACCGTCTGGTAGGCCTCGATCGGCCACGGATAGGAGACGTAGCCGTACCGGATCGGGGCTCCGTGCGCCGCGAGATAGTCGTCGATCGGTGCTGGCGCGGATATCCGCGTCAACGTCAGTCGCGCGCCTGACGCATACGGAGCGACCAGCTCCAAGCGGGCGCCGCCGGCGAGCTCGAGCGCCTCGCCGGCACGCCCGCGGGCCGGCCGTGCGCCGTCGGCGCTACGCAGCTCGACGACGCGCCAGCTTTGATCGAGACGTGGTGCCCGGGTCGCGACGTGGACGCGGACGGCCGACCCGTCCGCCCGCCGCGCCGCGAGCGCCGCGGGCAGTGTCGCCGAGACGTTGACGACGAGCAGATCGCCCGGCGCGAGCAGCTCCGGCAGGTCACGGAAACGGGCGTGCGTGATCTCGCCGCTGCCGCGGCTCGCCGCCATCACGCGGACCTCATCGCGGCGCAGACCCCGCGCCTCCGGCGGCGCGGCCGCCTCGAGCGCGGACGGCAGCTCGAACGCAAGCGCGCTCACGCGGTCACCTCGCCAGCCACTGGCCGGGCGAGCTCCTTGGCGCGGTAGCGCCCGCTCGGCGGCCGGCCTTCGATCAGTGCGAGCAGGCCGGGCACGCTGTCCTCAGGCGGCGGACGGTCGGAGATGTCCTCGCCGGGGAAGGCCTCCTGGTGCATGCGGGTTCGCATGTCCCCGGGGTCAACCGCGTACACCGAGATCGATGGCTGCTCGGCCGCGAGGATCGCCGTCAGCTGGTCAAGCGCTGCCTTCGCCGACCCGTAGCCGCCCCAGCCTTCGTACGGCTCGACCGCCGCGTCGGAGGTCACGTTGATGATCCGGCCCCCGTCGGGGATCCGCGGCAGGACCAGCTGAGCGAGCGCGAGTGGGGCGAGAACGTTGACGCTGTACACCCGCTCGAGTTCTGCGGGCGGGTAGTCGGCGAGCGCCGGCTGCGGGCTCGGCCCGAGCACGCTCGCGTTGTTGACGAGCAGATCGATCGTGTCTCCAGCTGCGCTCACCAGCGCGCGCCGGTGCGCCGGATCGGCGATGTCGCCGGGGATCGCTGCGACGGCCGTCAGCGTTCCGAGCTCACGCGCGGTCCGCTCGAGGTCCGCCGCGCCGCGGGCGTCGATGACGAGCGCCCAGTCGCGGCGCGCGAGCGCCCGCGCCAGCGCAAGCCCGAGACCGCGCGATGCTCCAGTGATGAGTGCGAGTGGCATACCGCCACGGTAGGCCGGCGGCAGTCGCGGTTACCAGCGGTCATTGGTCCTAGGACTCCACCAACCCGTCCCTGACCGCGAGCAGCGCCGCCTGCGTGCGGTCGGTCACTCCGAGCTTCTCGAGCACGTGTCCGACGTGCGTCTTGACGGTCTTCTCAGAGATGCCGAGCTCGAACGCGATCCGCTTGTTCGACCGCCCGCCGACGATCAGCGCGAGCACCTCCCGCTCGCGCCGCGTGAGGCGCTCGGGCTCGGGCGGACGCGCGCTCGGGCCATCTGCGAGAGCTTGCACCAGCCGCGCCGCCACCGTGGGATCGATGACTGCCTCGCCGCGATGAGCTGCGCGGATCGCGCGCGCCAGCTCGCTCGGCTCGACGTTCTTGAGCAGGTAGCCGGCGGCTCCGGCCTGAATCGCGGGCAGCAGGCGCTCGTCGTCGAGGAAGCTCGTGAGCACGATGACGCGGCTCGCGGGAACGTGCTGGCGGAGCTCGCGCATCGCGCGGACGCCGTCGAGCTCGGGCATCACGAGGTCCATCAGGATCACGTCCGGCGTCAGCCGCCTCGCCAGCTCGACCGCCTCGCGGCCGTCGGCGGCCTCGCTGACCACATCGAGGTCATCCTGTAGCTCGAGGAACGTCCGCAGACCCTCGCGGACGACGGCGTGATCGTCGACGATCAGCACGGTGATCATGCCGGCACACGCAAGCGGATCGTCGTGCCCGCACCCGGCGCGGAGCGGATCTCGAGCCGGCCACCGAGCTCCCGCGCCCGCTCCTCCATCGAGGTCAGCCCGAGGTGACGCGATCGCAGCTCGCTGCGCTGCGGCTCGAAGCCGACGCCGTTGTCGCTGACCTCGACCCCGTACGCGCCGAGCCGGACGACGATGCGATCCGCACGTGCGTGGCGCAGCGCGTTCTGAAGTGCCTCGTCGACGATCCGCAGCAGAGCCAGGTTGTCGCCGTTGGCCGGAGCTCCGTCGCTCACGAGCTCGACCTCGACGCCGTGCACGCGAGCGAGCATCTCGACCTCCTTGCGCAGCGTTCCCTCGAGCCCGTCGCGCTCGAGTTGGGGCGGGCGCAGCCCGAGGATCAGCGAGCGCAGCTCATCGAGCGCCTCGCGGGCAAGCTCGCGCAGCTTCGTGAGTTGTGTGCGGGCCGATTGTGGATCGCGGTCGAACTGCGTCGCGGCCGCCTCGGCGGTGAGCATCAGGCTGAACAGCTTCTGGCTGACGACGTCGTGCAGCTCGAGCGCGAGTCGGTTGCGTTCGGAGACAATCGACAGCTCGCGGCTGCGCTCATATAGCCGCGCGTTCGTGATCGCGATCGCGGCGTGAGCCGCGAGCAGCTCGATCAGCTGCTCGTCGCTCTCGTCAAACGCGGTGGCGCCTTCCTTCGCGGTCAGGTAGAAGGCGCCGATCACGGTGTCGCCGGCGACGATCGGCACGCCCAGGAACGAGCGCATGTCGGGGTGGCCGCGCGGCCACCAGCCGCGAAAGCGCGGGTCATCGTGGATGTCCTCGGTTCGGAACGGCGCCGGGCCGGTGAGCATCGCACCGAGCATCCCGTGCGTGCGCGGGAGCGGGCCCATCGCCTCGATCAGCTCGTCGCGCATCCCGGACACGAGGAATCGCCGGAAGCCTCCTTCGCCGTCGGGGATTCCCAGCGCCGCGTAGCGCGCGCCCGCGAGCTCGCGCGAGCAGTCGACGAGGCGTTGCAGGACGTCGTCGACGGAGCGCTGCGACGCGACCGCCAGGACCGCGTCGCTGACGGCCTTGAGCGCGGGGGTCAGCGGCTCAGCCATCGCCCAGCACGATACTTTGGAGGGATGCCACGTTTCTGGATCTGGACCCAGGCCGCGATCGTCGTATTTGTGCTCGCGGGAATCATCATCGCGATCACAAAGCTGGTGTGACGGGGGTTTAGAGTCCCCGGGCGTGTTCGCCTCGATCGTGACCGGCACCGACGGCTCGGACACGGCGAAGACCGCCGTGCGCTACGCGATCGATCTCGCCCGCGAGCTCGGCTCGCGGCTGATGATCGTCAGCGCCTACGAGCCAGTGTCCGACCAGCGACTGCGCAACGAGAGTCTCGAGGTCCCGAAGGACCTGCAGTGGATGGTGAACCCGCGCGAAGACGTGCTCGCGCTGCTCGAAGAGGCCAAGCGGGAGGCCGTCGCGGCCGGGGTCGCGTCGGTCGAGACGTTCGCGCGGCAGGGCGACGCCGCCGATGCGATCCTCGACATCGCCGAGGAGCAGCGCTCGGACCTGATCGTCGTCGGCAACCGCGGGATGACCGGTGCGAAGCGGTTCCTGCTGGGCTCAGTGCCGAACAAGGTCTCCCACCACGCGCCGTGCTCGGTCCTGATCGTGCGGACGACATAGTGGCCGCCCGCGCGTCGGCCCGCTACGTGGGCGTCGTGAGCGGGACGACGACGGACTTCGACGTCGCGGCGCCGGCGTCGAGCAGGCCCCAGCCGTAGTACTGGTTCGGCTGGGAGCCGCCGAGCGGTTGGGCAGTGCGCTCGAGGCGGGTGAGGATCTGATCGGGGGTGGGATGCCGGCCAATCACGCCGCTCGCGATCACGAGCGCCGCCGCGGCGGCGACGTGGGGCGCGGCCATCGAGGTCCCGTACCAGCCGCTTGGGAAGCCGAACTTGTTCGGGTTCGTCGAGTCGAAGAACGTCATCTGGTAGATGTCGGGCAGCGTCCGGTCCGGGTGGCAGTTGGGGTCGTCGAGCAGCGTCGTGTCGTCGCCGCCGCCCGGCGCGACGAGCGCGAGCTTGCTGCCGCCGTTGGAGTAGTTGGCCAGGCATTTGTCCTTGGTGGTCGCGCCGACCGAGATCACCGCCGGGGCACGCGCTGGGTACGCGATCTGCTCGACGCCCTCGTTGCCGGCGGCCGCGACGACGACCGACCCGCGGTGGTGGGCGAAGCGGATCGCCGACATGATGTCCGGAATGTCGTTGGCGGTGACATCGAGCGAGAACTCGAGGCTCAGGTTGATCACCTGGGCGCCGTGGGTCGCCGCGTAGCGGATCCCGCGCGAGATCGTCGCGGCGTCGCCGGTGCCGTCCGCATCAAGGATCCGGACCGGCATGATCGAGGCGCCGTACGCGAGCCCGGTCAGGCCGAACCGGTTGTTGGTCGCCTCGGCGATCGTGCCGGCGACGAACGTGCCGTGACCCTCGCGGTCGAGCGGGAATGTGTTCTTGGCGACGAAGTCATACGGTGCGACGAACTTCGTCACGCCGAAGTCGGGGGACTTCTTGAACTGCTTCCAGTTCCGGTAGGCCACGCCGGTGTCGAGGACCGCGACGGTGACCCCGCGCCCGCCGGGCCGGTGCACGCCAAACATGTTCGACCACGCCTCCGGTGCATTCACGCCCACAACCGGCAGGAAGTTCCACTGCAGCTGGTCCCACGCCTGCGCAATGTGACCGCGACCGGTGTCGTTCGGAATCCACGAGCCGGCGATGTGGGCGATGTAGTTCGGCACGGCGTACGCCACCCCGCGCTGGCGCCGGAGCTTGCCAAGCGCGCGCGGGACGCTCATGCCCTTGGGCAGCGTCAGCACCTGCGTTTGTGGCGCGGGTGCAGGCACGGCGGCCTGTCTGATGCCCATGTAGCGGCCGATGTTCGCCTGCACCGTCGCCTGCGCCTGCGCCGGCTGCGGTGCGTAGCCGACCACGACCTCGCCCGGCACGTAGTCCGCAGCCCCGGCCGGCGCGGCGCCCGGCACCGCCAGGCACACGCACACGATCAGCGTGATCAAGGCAGGACGACGGGTGTTGCGCATGGTTTCTGGCCAGGAGGATCGCCGGCAGGTGCAGCGCCCAGCGGCGGGCGCATGCTTAAGACATCATCAGGCACCCGAAAGTTTCCCTGCCAGAACGGTAGCGCCCCGGAATTCGATCCTGACCTCGCACTTCTTCCCACGCGACGAGTACTTCATGCGCCTGGCCCTCCGGGAGGCGGGGCGGGCGCTCGAGCACGACGACGTCCCGATCGGCGCCGTGATCGTCAAAGACGGCGAGGTGATCGGCTCCGGCCACAACGAGCGCGAGCTCCGCGCCGACCCGACCGCCCACGCCGAGATGGCCGCGCTGCGCGAAGCCGCGCGGCTCTTGGGGTCATGGCGAGTGCTCGACACGGTCATGTATGTGACGCTCGAGCCGTGCGCGATGTGCGCCGGCGCGATCGTCCTCGCCCGCGTGCCCCGGGTCGTGTTCGGCGCCACCGACCCGAAGGCGGGCGCCGCCGGCAGCGTCCTCGACGTGCTGAACACGCCGCAGCTCAACCATCGTCCGCAAGTCGAGTCGGGCCTGCTCGCCGAGGACTCGGCCGGGCTGTTGCGCGCGTTCTTCGCCAGCCGGCGGTAGGTGCCGGCGGGCCGGCGGTCGCTGCCCGGTGGCTGCCCGGTGGCTGGGACGGCGGGGGGTCGGTGCCCAGTGGCTGGGACGGCGGGGTCGGAACAGAGGCGATCTCCCCCAGTTGACCGCTCCGGGCGACGTGCGGTGGATCCTGCCCCGTTTATCGGCCACGATCGCCCCCACCGCGTGCGCCGGCAGCAAGTGTGGTCATTTGTGTTCGCACGCCGCCCCACGTGCCACCGGTCCGTGCGGTTCTCGTCTAGCCTTGTCGGGGCTCTCCGGAGAGGTGGCAGAGCGGTTGAATGCGCCGGTCTCGAAAACCGGTATGGGCGGTTTCGTCCATCGAGGGTTCGAATCCCTCCCTCTCCGCTGTTTCTGGCCGATTTGCAGGGATTTTCTGGTCTCGTACGGCCTCGGCTCAG
>DATKOY010000007.1:0-28559 GCA_035524415.1 Solirubrobacteraceae bacterium
GACCGACCGTCGGCGTAGGTGGGCGACCCGCAACCCGACTGCGGACCTCGAGCTGCCGAAGGTGCCCGTCTACACCGAGATCCGCTACCTGACGCCCGACGAGGTGTGGGCGCTCGTCGATGGGGTTGCCCCCGGCTACTGGCAGCCGCTCGACCGCGCCATGTACCTCACCGCGGCGCTGACCGGTCTGCGCGTCGGCGAACTTCAGGGCCTCGACTGGCGCAGCGTCGACTTCGTGCATTCCCGGATCCGGGTGCGGCGGACGTGGGATCGCAAGGAGCAGGCGTTCACGACGCCGAAGTCGAGGCGCTCCGAGCGCTCCGTGCCGATGCCCGACGTGGTCGCCGGCGAACTCGAGCGTCTGCTGCGCGCCTACTGCCCCGACGTAGTCGATCCGGATCCGGACGCGCTCGTGTTCGGGCATCCCGAGACGGGCGAGCCGCTCGGCTGGCGGCTGATGTACGAGCGTCTGCGCGATGCGCTCGCCGCCGCCAGCCTCGAGCCCGCGTTCGGGTTCCACAACCTCCGACACAGCTACGGGACCGCGCTCGCGGCACAGGGCGTGGCGATGCGCACGCTGCAGGAATGGATGGGACATCGCGACATCGCGACCACGCAGCGATATGCCGACTACTGCCCGAACGCAGGCGAGCGCGATGTCGTCGAAGCGGCGTTTGCGCGAGGTACCAATTCGGGTACCAATTTGCCCGAAACCACGCGAAACTGAGAGCAACAATCCTCAATAAACACGGGGGATTACACTCACCATCAACCCTCGTTGAGGGTTCGAGTCCCACCCCCGGAGCTCGCTCGCGCGCAGACCAGTGAAACCGTTCTTCTTCCACGCCCAATGAGCGCTGAGGGCCCACACAGCGACCCGATCCGCGCCTCCATCACGGTCGCGGAGTTGAAGCGCTGGGAGGACCACGGCGCGACGTGGCGGGCCGTCGAGGTCTCCGACGAGCATGCGGTCGTGGAGCTGTGCACGTGCTACGGCGAGCCGGTCGACCTCGCACGGAGCGAGGCCCCGGAGCTGATCGCGTTCGTGCGCGCTCACCCGGACGACTGAGGCGCTGAGGCCGCGAGCTGCTCGACGAGCACCGCGGCGTGGTCGGCCCCGTCGTGCACGGCCGCCCAGCGCGACAGCTCGCGCGCCCGCGCGCGCAGCGACGGGTCGCCGAGCGCACGCCGAACCGCGAGCCGCAGCGTCGCCGGCGACAGCAGTCGCCACGGCAGCCGAACCCCGACGCCGGCCCAGTCGACCCGGGCCGCGTTCTCGCCCATGTCGCCGGAGTGCGGCACGGCCACGACCGCGCAGCCGGACGCGAGCGCCCGCGCGAGCGTGCCGTGGCCGGCGTGCGTGATCACGAGCGCGCACCGCGGCATCGTGCGCCCATACGAGAGCCAGTCGCAGACCTTCGCGTTGGCGGGCACGCGCATCGGCCGGTGCAACGGCCGGCGGTTCGTCGCGGCGAGCACGCGGACCGGCTCGCCGTCGAGCGCGCGCAGCGCCGTGCGCACCAGCCGATGCGCGGGGTCCTGCGCAGTCGACGGAGCGACCAGCACGAGCGGATCCGCGCCCGCCGGCGGCTCGACATCGTCGGAGGGCGGCTCCCAGATGAGCGGACCGACCACATGCACCCCCGCCGGCCACTCGCGGGGGTATTCGAGCTGCGGGAACGTTCCGATCAGGCACAACCGATCGCTGATGCCGCCGTGCAACCGCGTCACCGCCGGCAGCCCGAGCCGCCCCCGCGTCTCGTTGAGCTCGGCGCGGCCCTGCCGCAGCCCCGCCTCCACGGGCCACTCCATCGCCCGCCACAGCGACGCGCCGAAAGCCGACCGTGGCGGGCGCGCGCCGAGCGCGTACGGCGGCGCGCCCGGCGCGCTCGAGGGATGAAAATGGGGGATCAACGTCGCGACCGGCACGCCCTCGAGCTCCGCCGCCATCGCCGGAGCGAGCGTCAGGATGTCGTGGACGACGACATCCGGAGCACACGAGCGGACGGAGGGGCGCGTCTCCGCGGTCGCCAACACCACCGCCTCGTACGGCTTCAGGGGCCGCTCGCGGGTCGGGAATACCGGGTATTCGGGCGCCGCGACGAACCGCATCCCGGCGGCCTCGACGTGCTCGCGCCACCGCGTCCATGTCTCGAACGTGACGGTGTGACCCCGCGCGACCAATCGCCCCCCGAGCGCCAGCATCGGGAACGCGTGGCCGGGGTCGCCGAACGCGCCGAGGAAGACGCGCACTCAGCCGGCGAGCTCGGTGATCGTGCGCAGCTGCTCGATCCGCTCGTCGGTGGTGAACGCCATCGGCGTGATCATCAGCGTGCCGACGCCTGCCTCGCGGTACGCCGTGAGCCGATCGCGCACGACGTCGCGCGGACCGCACAGGGAGACCATGTCGATCAGCTCCTCGGGGATCGCCGCGGCCGCCGCCGAGGCTTTGCCGTCGAGGTAGAGATCCTGGATCTCCTTTGCGGCGTCCGCGAATCCGTAGCGCTGGACGAGGTTGTTGTAGAAGTTCTGCTGGCGCGAGCCCATGCCACCGATGTACAGCGCGAGCACGGGGCGCATCAGGTTGCGCGCCTTCTCGCGGTCGTCCGACACGTACGCGTTGACGGTCGGCGCCATGTCGAACTCATCGAGTGACCGGCCCGACCGGGCGGCGCCCTCCTCGAGCAGGGCGTGCAGCTCGCCGACGTGTTCGGGCGAGAAGAAGGTGGGGATCCAGCCGTCCGCGATCTCGCCGGCGAGCGCGGTGTTCTTCGGCCCGATCGCGGCCAGATAGATCGGGATCCGCTCCTGCTTGGGGGCGATCGTCAGTCGCAGCGCCTTGCCGGGCCCGTCCGGGAGCGGCAGCTCGATCGTCTCGCCGTGATACTCGAGCCGGTCCCGCGACAGCGCCAGCCGCACCACCTCGACATACTCGCGCGTCCGTTGCAGCTGGCGGGCGAAGCGCTGCCCGTGCCACCCCTCGGCCACCTGCGGCCCCGACGAACCGATCCCCAGGATCATCCGCCCGCCCGACAGCTCGTCGATCGTCGCCGCCGTCATCGCCGTCATCGCGGGGCTGCGGCCCGGCATCTGGAAGATCGCCGAGCCGAGCCGGATCGTGGTCGTGCCGGCGGCGAGCCACGCGAGCACCGTCGCGGCGTCGGAGCCGTACGCCTCGGCCGCCCAGACGGAGTCGAAGCCGAGCCGCTCGGCCTCCTGGACGACTTCGAGCTGGTCGCGGGCGCCCATCCCGAGACCCCAGTAGCCGACATGTATTCCAAGCTTCATCTGCAAGGTTCCTTTCAACGCCAAGGAGATCGCTTGAGGGCGCCGACGGCCGCAAGTAGATTGCGACTCCGCCCCTCGAGAGGCGGGTGAACCCTATGCGAGAACCGCGGCGCGCGACGATCAGCGAGCTCCGGCAGGCAATCGAGTGCCTGCCGCGGCCGACGCGCGTGGCGATGCTCGAGGGAATCGCCCGCAACGAGATCATCGTCGGCGCGTACACGGACGCCGGCGGGATCTGCCCGATGCTCGCGGCCCATCGGGCAGGTGGGCGAACCGACTGCATCTCGTTCGCGCGGGCGTGGGATCGGTTCGCGTTTCGCGCCGCGACCTCGAAGAAGGCGCGTCGGGCACGCCGCGCGACCGAGCGCGAGCTGCTGATCCTGCGCACGCAGCTCGAGGCGAGCCTGCTCGATGACGGTGGCCCGGCCCCCGATCTGACGGCGGCGATGGCGGCACACCGGCGCCTGGTCGCGCAGCGACCACAACCAAGACCCGGCGACCCAGACCGCACGCGCGAGCTCAAGGACCGTCCCGGCTGGGCCTGGACGAGGATCATGCGGCGCTACGACGAGTACGAGCGCGCGCTGCAACTGCTCGAGTCAGAGCGCGAGCGCGTCCGCGCCTGAGAGGATGACGCTATGACGACGCATGCCGGCCTGGAGTTGAAGGGATCGATCGACCCGGGATTCGAGGAGGTGCTGACGCCGGACGCGCTCGAGTTCGTCGCGGACCTGCAACGGGAGTTCGGCGGGCGCCGCTTCGAACTGCTGGAGGCGCGCGCACGGCGCCGCGCCCGGCTGGCGGCGGGGGAGCTGCTCGATTTCCTGCCCCACACAGAGGACGTCCGCGCGGGTGATTGGACGGTCGCGCCGGCGCCGCCCGACATGCGGCAGCGATGGGTCGAGATCACGGGACCGACCGACCGCAAGATGACGATCAACGCGCTCAACTCCGGCGCCGACGGCTTCATGGCCGACTTCGAGGACGCGAACGCTCCGACGTGGCACAACATGGTCGTCGGCCACGTCAACCTGCGCGACGCGATCGACCGGACGATCACGTACGAGGGTTCCGACGGGCGACACTACGAACTCGTGGAGCACCCGGCGACGCTGCTCGTTCGCCCGCGTGGCTGGCACCTGCCCGAGCGCCACCTGCTCGTCGGCTCCGAGCCGGTCGCGGGCGCGTTCTTCGACTTCGGCCTGTACTTCTTCCACTGCGCGCCGAGGCTGCTGCGCAACGGCTCGGGGCCGTATTTCTACCTGCCGAAGATGGAGTCTCACCTCGAGGCGAGGCTCTGGAACGACGTGTTCTGCTACGCCCAGGACGTGCGGGGGATCGCGCGGGGCACGATCAAGGCGACGGTCCTGATCGAGACGCTGCCGGCGGCGTTCGAGATGGACGAGATCCTGTACGAGCTCAGAGAGCACTCGGCGGGGCTCAACGCCGGCCGCTGGGACTACATCTTCTCGGCGATCAAGTGTTTCCGCGAGCGTCCCGAGATGGTCCTGCCCGACCGCGGCAAGGTGACGATGACGGTGCCGTTCATGCGCGCGTACACGGAACTGCTCGCCGCCACCTGTCACCGCCGCGGTGCGCACGCGATGGGAGGGATGGCGGCGCTGATCCCGAGTCGTAAGGACGAGGAGGCGAATGCCAGGGCGCTGGACGGCGTCCGCGCCGACAAGGAGCGCGAGGTCGGCCAGGGCTACGACGGGACCTGGGTGGCCCACCCGGACCTCGTGCCGGTCGCGCGCGAGGTGTTCGAGCGCGGCCTCGGGGGGGCGCCGAACCAGCTCGCGCGCCGCCGCGACGACGTGAGTGTGAGCGCGCCCGAGCTGCTCGACCTCGCCGCGACGCCCGGCGAGGTCAGCGACGCCGGGCTGCGCACGAATGTCAACGTCGGCTTCCAGTACATCTCGTTCTGGCTGGCCGGCCGCGGCGCGGCCGCGATCAACTCGCTGATGGAGGATGCGGCGACCGCGGAGATCTCACGCTCGCAGATCTGGCAGTGGATCCATCACGGAACGACGCTCGAGGACGGCCGGGTGGTGACGCGCGAGCTCGTCCGCGGGGTGCTCGAGGAGGAGATGGGCAAGATCCGCGAGAGCGTGGGGGAGAACACGTGGCGCGCCGGGCGCCCGGCGGAGACGCGCGAGCTGTTCGAGCTCGTCTCCCTCGGCACGGAGATGCTCGAGTTCCTCACGCTCCCCGCCTACGAGTATCTTGACTGAGCTCCATGCGCCGGACCGCCCTGAAGCTGCTGCTGCCCCTCGTGACCGTGCCGATCGGCTGGCCCAGCCATCTCGTGCTGGGGCTGACCGATCCTCCCGGCGATGCGGCCACGCTCGAGCGCACCGCGCCGCTCGACATGCGCTACCAATACCTCTCCAGCGGCGTGAACACCGGCAGGGGGTGGTCGACCTGGAACCCCAACGGCAGCTTCGTGACGCTGTACGTCAACGAGTCGATCGCCGCGCATGTGATCCCGGTCTTCACCTACTACCAGCTGCTGCAGTCCACTCCGTCGGCCGGCACCGACGAGCTGCACCGGGATCTCTCGAACCTGCGCAATCGCGCGACGATGCGCGCGTACTGGGCCGACTGGTCGCTGCTGCTGCGGCGGGTCGCGGCTGCCGCAGGCAGCCATCTCGTGATCGTCCACGTCGAGCCGGATGCCTGGGGGTACCTCGAGCAGGCGAACGCGACAGCGCTCGCGCGCGCGTTCGCCCACAAGCTGATCGCGCTGCGCGACCAACTGGCGCCGCATGTGGTGCTCGCGTGGCACCTGAGCGTATGGGGCACGAAGGAGGACCCGACGTACTCCAAGCCGTCGCTCGCGCACATGGATGTCCTGGCGGCCAAGTCGGCGCGCTTCTACGAGTCACTCCACGCCCACTTCGATCTCGTCTTCAACGACATCGCGGACCGTGACTCGGGCTTCTACCGGGTGATCTACGGCAACCCGAACACCGCTTGGGGGCCGGCCGACTTCCGCCGCCATGACGTCTACATCGCGGGGTTCACCCGCCGCACGCACGTCCCGGTCGTCATCTGGCAGATCCCGCTCGGCAACACGATGCTGAACGACACCTGGGGCCACTTCCGCGACACCCGCGTCCAGTGGTGGCTGGGTCCAGGGTCTGGCCCGCACCTGCGCGCCACCCGAAACGCCGGCGTGATCGGGCTGCTGTTCGGGGGTGGTGCCGGCGGCACCACGAGCGCGAAGACCGACGGCGGGCTGTTCTTCCGGCTCGCGCGCACATACCTGGCGCACCCGCTGGCGCTGAATTAGGCTGCCGCCAGCAATGGCGGTGACGGCCGCGTCCGGGCCTGACCTGCGCCCCAACCGGCGCGGTGATCGTGCTGCTCGCGATCACGCTTGCGGGCGCCGCGCTGATCAGCTACCTCGTCCTCGAGGTGCCGGTCGCGGCGCCGATTCCCGGCGGCCATGGGCTGCTCCTGTTCTGTCCGCTCGCGCCGCTGCCATGCCGCGCGGGCCGATCGCCGGCCACTGGCCGACCGCGGCGCTCGCAGCGCTGATCGTGCTCGCGGTTGACGCGATCGCGCTGGTGGTCCTCGTGCGGCGACGGGCGACGATGCCGGTGGTGCGGGCAATGCCCGCACCGGCTGCGCGCTCGCCGCTGCGTCTCGAGGCGGTCTGGAAGTACGAGCACTACGGCTTCTGGGCGATCTTCGGGGTCGCGGTGCTTCTGCAGGTGGGGCACATGGGCGAGCACACCGTCCAGG
Organism: Solirubrobacteraceae bacterium; assembly: GCA_035524415.1. GTDB lineage: Bacteria > Actinomycetota > Thermoleophilia > Solirubrobacterales > Solirubrobacteraceae > Palsa-465. The sequence goes on from DATKOY010000007.1 coordinate 7,039, forward strand.
TCACGCAGCTGCTGCTCTACAACGGGCGCCCGCGCAGTCCCACGGCGTGTTCGGGCAGCTCGACTTCGAGACGGTCCACTTCGTCTGGGATTCGGCATCTGGCTGGTGCTGTGCCTCGTGCTGACGCGGTTCGCGCGTGGCAACCGCTGGCTGTGGGTCGCCTTCTGCGCCGCCAGCATGCACGAGGTCGAGCACCTGTACCTGTTCTGGATCTACAACGCGAGCCCGTGGTTCTACGCGCACGGCGGACTCGAGGGGATCATGGGCAGCGGCGGGCTGATCGGCTCGCCGCTCGCGCGACCGTACCTGCACTTCACCTACAACTTCCTGGTCGTCGTTCCGATGGTCTGCGCGTTCCTGGACCAGACCCAGCACGTCCACGACGGCGGGCCGGCCGATCCGGCCGCGCGCGGCGACCGCGATAATCGCGGGCGATGGCGGACGCGGAAGCGACGGCGACTGAGTTCGGCGGCAGGACGGCATGGGCACGAAACCTTGCCGCTCCCGTCCGCGATTTCCTGAGCACCGAGACCGGCAGCGCGGCGATGCTGCTCGCCGCGACGCTGCTCGCGCTGATGTGGGCGAATTCGCCGTGGCGGCATTCCTACGAGCAGCTGTGGACCACGACGCTGTCGATCACGATCGGCGGGGGCGGGATCAGCGCGACGCTGCGCCAATGGGTCAACTCGGGGCTGATGACGTTCTTCTTCCTCGTCGTCGGCCTCGAGGCCAAGCGCGAGATGGACGTGGGGGAGCTGCGTCAGCGTCAGCGGCTCGCGATCCCCGTGGTCGCGGCGATCGGCGGAATGATGATCCCGATCGCGCTGTACCTCGCGTTCAACGCCGGCGGGCCCGGCGCCCACGGATGGGGCGCGGCGATGTCGACCGACACCGCGTTCGCGCTCGGCGCGCTCGCGCTGCTGACCCCGCGCGTCGCCACCCGGCTGCGGGTGTTCCTGCTGACGCTCGCGGTGTTCGACGACCTCGGGGCGCTGCTCGTGATCGCGACGGCCTACACCAAGCACGTCGAGCTCGTGCCGCTGCTCGCCGCAATCGGCCTGTTCGGCCTGCTGATCGCGTTGCGCTACGCGCCCGTCGGGCGCCGCCAGGCCTCGGTCATCGTCGGCGTCGCCGTCTGGGTGGCGCTGTTCAAGTCGGGCATCGACCCCGTGATCGCCGGGCTGGCCGTCGGGCTCGTCACGAGCGCGTACCCGCCGTCGCGCGGGGACCTCGAGCGGGTAACGGCGCTGACGCGATCGTTCCGCGAGCAGCCGACTCCTGAGCTTGCGCGCTCGGCGCAGCTGAGCGTGCTCTCGGCGATCTCGCCGAACGAGCGCCTGCAATACAGCCTGCACCCGTGGACGAGCTATGTGATCGTGCCGCTGTTCGCGCTCGCCAACGCCGGGATTCACATCACCAGCCAGTTGCTCAGCGACGCGATCTCATCGCCGATCACGCTGGGGATCGTGGTCGGATACGTCGTCGGCAAGCCGCTCGGGATTCTGGCCGCGACCTGGCTCGCCTCGCGGCCGGCGCTGCACGGTCCGCGGCCGCCGGTCAGCTGGCCCGTCCTTGCCGGCGGCGCGGCGGTCGCCGGCATCGGCTTCACGGTCTCGCTGCTGATCTCGAACCTCGCGTTCACCGGCGAGCGGCTGGACGAGGCGAAGCTTGGCGTGCTCGCCTCCGCAGTGCTCGCGCCGACGCTCGCGTTCGTGATCTTCCGGATCACCCAGCGGCTGCCTGCACGCGTCCGCGCTCGGCAACTGCTCGGCACCGCCGAGCAGATCCTCGATCTGGCCGAGGACGTCGATGCCGCGCGCGACCGTGTGCGCGGACCCGAGGATGCGCCGGTGACGCTCGTCGAGTACGGCGATTTCGAGTGCCCGTACTGCGGACAGGCGGAGTCCGTGATTCGCGAGCTGCTGATGCAGTTCGGCGACGACGTCCGCTATGTCTGGCGCCACCTGCCGCTCAACGATGTCCATTCGAGCGCGCAGCTCGCCGCCGAGGCCGCGGAAGCAGCCGGCGCGCAGGGCCGCTTCTGGGATATGTACGACACGCTGCTGAGCCACCAGGACGACCTCAGCCCGCAGGCGATCGGGCGCTACGCGGAGTCGCTCGGGCTCGACGTCGACCGCTTCTGGGACGAGCTGCGCCGCCACGAGCACATGCCGAGGATTGCCGAGGATGTCGCGAGCGCGGATGCGAGCGGCGTGTCGGGCACGCCGAGCTTCTTCATCAACGGTCGCCGCCATCAGGGGGCCTACGACATCGACACGCTGTCCGCGGCGGTCAAGGCCGCGCGCGGGCGCGTGCGCCTGCTCGAGAAGGCGGCCGCGTAGTCGCTACGCGTCCAGGCGGTCCGGGAGACCGAAGATCTCGAACGTCCCGGTCAGCCGCTGCGCATCGGCGGGCTGGTCCACCCAGCGGTGGTAGGCCGTGCGCTCGGTCGGCTCGATCGAGCGGTTCACGAACGCCGTGACGTTGCTGATCAGCTCCTCCTCGAACGTCAGCACGTTGAGCGCGAACGGCAGGTACGCCTGCGCGTCGTCGTCCCACGCGTAGAAGGCGAGCGCCGGCTGGGCGTTCGCGCGTGACCGCACGACGCGCCAGCGCCACAGCCCGGACAGCGGGTAGCCGGCGAGGAACTCCCGGATCTGGTCGCGAGGCCCGAACCAGCTGCGCAGCGGGGGCATCGCGAACGTCGCCTGCTCGGACAGCATCGTCGCGACCGCGTCGACGTCGCCTCGCATCCAGGCGTCGACGTACCCGTCGACGAGCTCCTTCAGCCGTTCATCTCCGAGGGCGCGCAGCGTCGCCTGCTGGCTGCGATCGGGGAGGCGCGCGTCGACCGTCTTGCGGGCTCGCTGCATCGCGCTGTTGACGGACGCGACCGTCGTCTCGAGCATGTCCGCGACCTCGGCGGCGGAGAAGCCGAGGACCTCGCGGAGAATCAGGACGGCGCGCTGATTGGCGGGCATGTACTGCAGCGCCGCGACGAACGCCAGCTCGACGCTCTCGCGCCGCTCATACCGTGCCGCGGGGCCGGCGAGGCCGTCTTCGACGCCGATCTGGTCGTCCGGATAGGGCTCGATCCAGACGGATTCGACGATCGGCTCACCGGGTCCGTCGTGCGGGTCGGTCGCGGGACCGTAGTCGATCGGCAGCACGCGCTTCGGGCGCTTGGCGATCAGGTTCAGCGACGTGTTGGTGGCGATCGTGTAGAGCCACGAGCGCAGCGAGCTGCGGCCCTCGAAGCGGCTGATCGCGCGCCAGGCGCGCAGCAGCGTGTCCTGCAGCGCGTCCTCGGCATCATGCACCGACCCGAGCATCCGGTAGCAATGAGCGTGCAGCTCGCCGCGATACGGCGCGACGAGCGCGGCGAACGCGCTCTCGCTCCCCTGACGGGCCGCGGTCAGAAGCTCCTGCTCGCGCGAGGACGGAATCGTCGGGACCCTGCTCATCCGTGTCACAGAGGTTAGACCCGCGCGCGGCGCCAGGCTCATCGCCCGGCGATGAATTGGCCGCCGAGTGCCGGTCTCAGTGGGTGAGAGCCATATGGCCGGCGCGAACAAACCGGTAGTTCATCTGGAGCTGCACACGGCTGATCTGGAGCGTGCGCGGGATCTGTATGCGGAGCTGTGCGGCTGGCAGCCCGAGCGGATCGACACGCGCCACGGCTCCTACCTCGCGCTTGACATAGGGAACGGGCTCGGCGGCGGGATCGTCGAGTGCGCAGCGCGACGGCCGCTGTGGCTGCCGTACGTCGAGGTCCGCGACATCCACGCGATCACGGCGCTCGCCCGGGAGCTGGGGGCGGTCGTGCTACTCGACGCGCGCGAGGGCCCGGCCGGTTGGCGCACGGTGATCGCGAGCCCGTCGGGTGGCGAGATCGCGTTGTGGCAGCAGAAGCGGTAGGTATCCTCTGAACGGTCTGATGCGGGTGGTCCTGACAGGTGCAACCGGCACGGTCGGCCGAGCGCTCGCGGGCGCGCTGACGAGCGCCGGCGAACAGGTGGTCGCGCTGTCGCGCGACGCCGACCGCGGGCGCAGCGCGCTCGGGCGGCAGGTCGAGGTCGCGCAGTGGCGGGATCCGAGCTCCTCGCCACCCCCGGCGGCGGCGCTGTCCGGCGCCGATGCGGTCGTCAACCTGCTCGGCGAGCCCGTCGCGCAACGCTGGAGCGATGCCGCGAAGGCGCGGATCCGCGACTCGCGCGTGCTCGGGACGCGGTCGCTCGTCGAGGGCCTGCGGTCGCTGCCGGAAGATGCCCGCCCAAGGACGCTCGTCTCGCAGTCGGCGACTGGGTTCTACGGCCCTCGCGGCAACGAATCGATCGGCGAGGACGCCGCCGGCGGGTCGGACTTCCTCGCCGGCGTCGTCGCCGGCTGGGAGCGCGAGGCGCTCGCCGCGACGGAGCTCGGCATCCGGGTCGTGACCACCCGCACCGGCGTCGTGCTGTCGGCCGAGGGCGGCGCGCTCGCGAAGATGCTGCCGTTCTTCCGGCTCGGGGTCGGCGGGCCCGTGGCGGGCGGCCGTCAATACGTACCGTGGATCCACATGGACGACGTCGTCGAGGGGATCCGCTTCTGCCTCGCGCACGCCGAGGCGCGTGGGGCGGTCAACGTGACGGCTCCGAACCCGGTCACCAACGGCGAGCTCTCGCGAGCGCTCGGACGCGTGCTGCACCGTCCGGCGCTCCTGCCGGTGCCGGCGTTCGCGCTGCGGCTGCTGTACGGCGAGATGTCCGAGATCGTGACGACCGGCCAGCGCGTGATCCCCGAGCGGCTGGCGAGCCTGGGCTACCCGTTCCGCTTCCCCGAGATCGAGCCGGCGCTGCGGGACGTCCTCGCCTAGCTAGGCGCGCGCCGTACCGGCAGCATCGAGAGTGGTGGGGGGTTCTGGGATCTCCGTATCGCTATGCGTTACTGAGATCCCAGAGCGCCGGCTTCGACCAACGTTCCCTACTCAGAAAGTCGGGTACTGCGTCCCGCGGCCGGTCACCGTGTAGTGGCCGATCATCCCGCCCATCATGTGATCGGCGACGTGGCAGTGGTAGAGCCAGCGCCCGGGGTTGTTCTCGGTCCAGTCGACCGTGAGCGTTGTCGATGGACCGAGCACGGTTGAGTCTCGCCACGCGCCGTCGGCCTCGCCCCAGCGATGGCCGTGGACGTGGAGGACGTGGAACTCGTTGCCGAGTGACGCCACGCGCCAGCGGATCCGCTCGCCGGCGCGGACGCCGTCAGACGTCGCGCTCGGCGGCGAGCGCTGCCCCCGCGGCGGGAGCATCGGCCGCACCGAAGCCCACGCGCTGAATCTCGCCCCAGGTCTTGTTGCCGCGCAGATAGGAACAGAACCCACGCATGCGGTAGGCGGTGATCAACTGGCGGTAGCCGAGGTTCTCGAGCACGCCGTAGGCGATGAGCCGCAGCAGGTCCCGCAGCCGCCCGTAGCGGCGGAACGCGAGGTCCTCGAGCAGCACCGCGGAGACCGACAGCAACAACCCCGCGAGCACCGCCACCGCGAGGAACGCCAGCGCGAACTCCCAGTTGACGATTCCGAGCACGAGCGAGAGCGTGATCGCGACATAGCCGAGCGTCTCCACGAATGCGCCGAGGAACTCGAACGCGACGAAGAACGGGAGCGCCAGCGTGCCCACCGTGCCGTAGCGGGGGTTGCCGATCATCCCGCGGTGGCGCCAGAGCGTGTCGATCAAGCCGCGATGCCAGCGATCGCGCTGGCCGCCGAGCTGGCGCAGGCGCTGCGGGACCTCGGTCCAGCAGACCGGGTCGGGGACGAACTCGAGCCGGTAGGGCGTGCCTGCCTCGCGAGCCCGCCGGTGCAGCCGCAGGCACAGTTCGAAGTCCTCGCCGATCGAGTCGGCGGCGAACCCGTCGGCCCGGGCGACATCGCCGCGGCGGAACACGCCAAACGCACCGGAGATGATCAACAGCCCGTTGAGCGCGCTCCAGCCCGTCCGAGCCGCGAGGAACGCGCGGAGGTACTCGACGGTTTGGAACATCGCGAGTGGATTGCGGGGCAGCCTCACCTCGGTCACGTGGCCGCGGTCGATCCGGCATCCGTTGGCGACGCGGATGATGCCCCCGGCGGCGAGCGTCGTCGCGGGGCGGTCCGCGAACGGCGCGACGGCCGCGAGCAAGCCGTCGTGCTCGATGATCGAATCGGCGTCGACGCAGCAGATGAGCGGACTCGAGGCCGCGTTGATGCACGCGTTCAGCGCGTCCGCGCGGCCGCCGTTGCACTTGTCGATCACGACCAGGTTGGGGTGCGACCGCGAGCGGTAGACGGCACGCACCGGGGCCGTCGTGATCTCCGTCCGCAGCGGCTGGTCGACGCGGCGCAGGCCGAACCCTCCGGTCAGCTGCGCCAGCGTCTCGTCGGTCGATCCGTCGTTGGCGAGGACCACTTCGTACTGCGGGTACTCGAGCGTCAGCATCGCCTGGATCGAATCGACGATCGTCAGTGCCTCGTTGAATGCCGGAACACAGATCGAGACCGGGATCGCGACCGGCGAGTGGAGCAGCCGGCGCAGGCTCGCCTCCGAGCGCCGGCGAAAATAGGCGCGGACCTGGGCGGCGGATGTCGCTGTCACGATCATGTAGCTGAGCGTGATCAGGACGAAGTACACGAGCACGACGGCGTTGAAGGTCCGCAGCGCGTCGGTCGCGACCGTCTGAGGACTCATGTGTGCGACCCCTCGTGCAGGAGCGCGTTTGCATACCCGCTGACGTCCTCGTCGCCGCCGGTCGCGAGCTCCCGCAGGCGGCTGCGCACGCCGCACGCGCACGCGGCCCGGGCGATGCGATCCATCGCCGGGTCGCCCGCGGCGGCCCGCGCGATCACCGGCCCGAGCCGATCGGCGACGTCGAGCATGCCCGCAAAGTGCGCGATCGCCGCCGATGGGAGCCCATCGATCCGGGTCGCGACCTCCGCGAGCCCGCGGTCGCCGAGCGCGACGAGCGACCGGGCAGCCGCGTTGCGCACGTCCCAGTCACCGGCAGCCAGCGCGATCACGAGCGCGGCGGCGCCGGCCGGGTCATCGAGCATGCCGAGCGCGGTCGCCGCGGCGGCGCAGGCGACGTCGCGACCGCCGCCGGCCGCGACGAGCAGGGCGACGAGCGCGGTCCCGGCAGACTGCTCCCCGATCTGCCCGAGCGCGCGTGCGGCCGCCGCGCGCAGCTCGGTGTCGCGGTCGCCGAGCGCGTCGACGAGATCAGCCACCGCGGCGTGCGCATGGATCTCGCCGAGCGTGCTCGCGGCGATCCGGCGCTGCGCGTCGGTCGGGGCCGATCGCAGCTGCTCACGCAGCACCGGCTCGGCGCGCGGGCCGAAGCTCATCAGGGTGTGGCCCAGCTCGGTCGCGGTACCGCTCTCGGCGAGCGCGGCGACGATCTGCGGCATCGCGTCGGCCGCGCCGATCTCGGCGAGCGCCCGCGCGCACGCGAGGCGCACGAGCGGGTCGCCGTCGAGGCGCTCGCGCAAGGTCGGCACGCACTCGGACGCATGCATGATCCCGGCGAGCTCCGCGGCGCGAATCGCGGTCAGCGGGTGCTCAGAGCGCAGGTCGCGCGCGACCGACTCGACGAGCCCGTACCGCTCGAACAGCCCCGTGAGCTGAGCACGCGCGTCTCCCTTCAGGTGCGGAGCGAGCCGCGCCAGCTCCTCGTGCAGGACGCGCTGCTCGAAGCGCCCGGCGGGTGGCGGGGGCGGATCGTCGACTGCGCCGACCGCGAACGCGGCGAGCGGTTCGGAGATCTCGGCGCGGTAACGCTCGCGGCGGGCTGCCGTGAGCGCGCCGAACGCGCGCAACGACGTTGCCAGCGCAGTCGTCAGGACGACAGCCCCGAGCGCGATCCAGAACGCGACCAGCGCGATCGTCACGCGGGCCTCCGGACGCACCCCGGCCTACGATGTTCGTGCTCACCATGCCTGAGGGGAAGGGAGACACGACCGTTCTGGTCGCCGACGACGACGCTGCCGTGCTCAACCTCGTGCGGTTCCGGCTCGAGCGCGACGGCTACCGCGTGCTCACCGCCTGCGATGGTGTGGCGGCGCTCGAACTCGCGCTCAGCGAGCAGCCGCAGGTGTGCGTGCTCGACGTGATGATGCCGAAGCTCGGCGGACTCGAAGTGGTCAAGCGCCTGCGGGACGATCCGCGAACGGCCTCGACGCGGATCATCCTGCTCACAGCGCGCTCGGCCGATCACCAGGTCGATGAGGGCTTCGAGCGCGGGGCCAACGACTACGTGACCAAGCCGTTCAGCCCGCAGGAGCTGCGCCAGCGGGTGCGGGCACAGCTGCTGCATTGACCGGTCCCGGCGCTCATTCGACGCCGACGACATCATGGCCCTCGATCGCTCGGGCGGCGTCGAGCAGCGCCTCTCGCGTCGGATCAAACAGGCGCTCGAGTTCCCGCTGCAACGGCCCGGACCGATCGGGATCCGCGACCCGCGCGTGATCGGACAGCCGCCGCGCGACCGCTGCCATCGCGGTGGCCCCGAACGTCGCGCAACTTCCGTGCAGGCTGTGCGCGAGCTCGGCGATGCGCTGCCCCTCGCCGGCGTACACGGCGCTCCGCAGCCCCTCGAGCCGGGCGCCCGACTGATCGAGGAAGAGATCGAGCAGCCCTTCCTGGACACCGCCGTCGGCGAGCACATCGGCGACGACGGCGAGATCGATGAGGATCTCGGGCTCGGGCCGCTGACCGTAGCGTGCGAGCACGCGCTCGAGCTCGGTGCGGTGCAGCGGCTTGGAGATGTAGTCGTCCATCCCGTTGGCAAGGCACTTCTCGCGGTCACCGGGCATCGTGTGCGCGGTCATCGCGACGATCGGCGTGCGCCCGGCGCCGTCGTCGCACTCGCGGATTGCGCGCGTGGCCCCGTAACCGTCGAGGCCGGGCATCTGGCAATCCATCAGGATCAGCCGGTAGTGCCGGGTCGTGGCGAGCGCGACCGCTTCGTGCCCGTCCCGCGCGATCTCGACGCCGTACCCCGCACGCGAGAGCACGCGCTCGGCGACGAGGCGGTTGATGTGATCGTCCTCGACGAGCAGGATCGGCGGCCCAGGCACCTGCGCGGTCGCCGCCTGCGAACGGATGGCCGGCGCTCCGGCGGCCGCGGAGCCGTCAGGCTCGGCGATCCTCGATGCCGCCTCGTCCTCGCCGATCGGCTCGCACGGGATCTGGAAGGCGAACGTGCTGCCAACCCCGGGCGCACTCCGCACGCCGATCGTGCCGCCCATCAGCTCGACGAGCTGCTTGGAGATCGTGAGACCGAGGCCGGTCCCGCCGAAGCGCCTGCTCGTCGATGCGTCGCCCTGCGAGAACGGCTGGAAGATCTGTTCGCACATGCCCGGAGCGATCCCGATGCCGGTGTCGCGCACGGAAAAGCGCAGCAGCGCGGGGCGGGCGGCGTCGGCGCTGAGCTCGAGCGCGACGGTGCCGCCGGCGCCCGTGAACTTGACCGCGTTGCCGAGCAGGTTCGTGAGCACGCCGAGAATTCGCGCCGGATCGCCGCGCACGAGCAGCGGGACCTCGCGCTCGATCGCGCTCGACAGCGACAGGGACTTGTCCGCTGCGGCCGGCGCGACGATCGTCAGCGCGCGCTGCACGAGCGCGGACGGGGTGAACGGCTCGCTGGCGAGCTCGACCTTGCCTGCCTCGATCTTGGAGAAGTCGAGCACCTGCTCGATCACCGCCATCAGCGCCTGGCCGGAGGTCCGCAGCCCGCTCACATAATCGCGCTGGTCGTCCGAGAGCTCGGTGTCAGCGAGCAGGTCGGTGAGCCCGAGGACCCCGTTCAACGGCGTCCGGATCTCGTGACTGACGTTCGCCATGAACTCAGACTTCATCCGCGAGGCCGACAGCGCCTGCTGATGGGCCAGCTGCAATGCCTCCTCGGTCCGCTTGCGGGCATTGATGTCGATGAACTGGGCGATCGCACAGGGCCGCTCGTCGCCGCTGTCGTGGACCGGCGCCAGGCTGACGAGCGACCAGCGCGGCTTCCCGACGGCATCGAGCAGCCGAAGCTCCGTCTGGAAGGCCGATCTGGATGGCCCGGCGGCGGCGCGCAGCGCCGCGTCGAGCTCGTCACGCTCGGCCTCGTGGACGAGCTTCTGCAGGCGCACGCGCTTGAGCTCTGCCGCGGTCATCCGGACGGCCTCGCAGAGCGCGTCGTTGACCCGCAGGAGCTTGCCCGGCCGGCCACCGAGGTCGACCAGTGCGCTGCCGCAGGCGGCGTCGTCGAAGGCGCTGCGGAAGCGGGCCTCGGTGCGCGCCGCGGCCCTGTGCGCGCGGGCGTCTCGCAAGACCGTCGCCGCCACCGTCGGCAGGCGTGTGAGGTTGCTCTTGTTGACGAAGTCGGCCGCCCCCTCGCGGATCACCGCGGCCGCGGTCTCTTCGCCGATCGCGCCCGAGACGACGACCAGCGGGAGCGCGGCCTTGCCGGCGCCGGCGAGGACGCGCAGCGCGCCGAACGAGTCGAACTGCGGCAGCGCGTGATCGCACAGCACAAGGTCCCAGCGCCGCCGCTCGAGCGCCGCCGTCAGCCCCGCTCCGTCCTGCACGCGCTGCCAGTCGACGTCATAGCCCGCGTCCTCGAGGACGAGCGCGTCGAGCAGCGCGTCGTCGTCGGAGTCCTCCACGATCAGCAGCCGCAGGCGCATGCGCCGGCCGGCTCCGTGCCCCCGCTCGCTCATACGCGGTCACCGCGATTGAGCGGCGGCGGCTCGTTGATCACGAGCCAGAACAACCCGAGGTGCCGCACGGCCTCGGCGAACGCGTCGAAGTCGACCGGCTTCTGGACGTAGGCGTTGACGCCGTTGGCGTAGCTCGCATGACGGTCGCGCTCCTCGCGCGAGCTCGTCAGGACAACGACCGGCACAGTTCGCGTGCGCGCGTCGGCACGGAGGCGTTTGAGGACCTCGAGGCCCATGATCTTCGGCAGCTTGAGGTCGAGCAAGACGAGCGCGGGCAGCGGGTGCGCGGGATCCTCGAAGTACCGGAGTGCCTCCTCGCCGTCGCGCGCAATCTCGATCGCGTTGGCGACGTTGCTCTCCCGCAGCGCCATGATCGTGAGATCGCGGTCGTCGGGGTTGTCGTCGACGAGGAGGATGGGGGCGACTGCGTTCACAGCTCCAACGCCTCCCCGAGTGCGTCGAGCTTCAGGAAGAACGTCGCGCCGTCGCCGGGCGCGCCCTCGCCCCACAGCGCGCCGCCGTGGCGCAGCGCGATCCGCTCGGCCGTCGTCAGGCCGATTCCCGTGCCGGGGAACTCGTCCTCGCGGTGCAGCCGCGCAAATGGCTTGAACAGCAGGTCCGCGAAGTCCATGTTGAAGCCGGCGCCGTTGTCGCCGATCGCAAACACGCCGCGGTCCGCGCGCGTGACCGTGATCCGTGCGTCGTCGCGGTGCTCGGTGAACTTCCAGGAGTTCTCGAGCAGGTTGCGCATCAGGACGCGGAGCAGTTGCTCGTCTCCGAGCACGTACAGGCCCTCGCGAATCTCGAACTGGACGCTGCGCGTCTCGTCCTCCGCGCGGAGCTCGTCGGCGACCTCGCCCGCGATCTCCCCGAGGTCGACGAGCTCGAATGACAACTGGCGCCGCGTGACCTCGGAGAGCACGAGCATCGCGTCGATCAGGTCGCCCATCCTGCCGCTCGCGCGACGGATCCGGGACAGCAGCTGGCGGCCGTCGTCGCCGAGCTCCTCGCCGTGACGACGCTCGAGCGTGGCACCGAACCCGGCGATTGCGCGCAGCGGTGCACGGAGGTCGTGGGCAAGCGAATAGGCGAACGCCTCGAGCTCGTGGTTTGCCGCCTCGAGCTCCGAGGTGCGCTGCTGCACCCGTTGCTCGAGCGTCGCGTTCAGCTCATGCACCTGCTGTTGCTGATCGGCAACCTCGCCGCGGCGCTGCTCGTCGGCGGTGTCGAGACTGCGTGCGGAGAGCACGATCACGCCGCAGAACAGGCCGATCGTTGCGACGTACACGAGCCAGGAGCCGGTCGCCGTGCCGAACAGGCCGAGCCTGGTTCCCGCGAGCCTGAGCAGTGCCAGGATTGTCGGAATCAGGATCACCGCCGGCAGTAGGCGGATTCCCATCCTGGCGCCCGGAGAGAGCTCTGAGAGGTAGGCCATCGGCCCGCTACCGGGTTGTGTTGCGAGCAAGCCGAGCGCGAGCAACATCAGCAGCAGCGCGGTCGGGAGCGCCATCCGTGTGTCCGCCGCAAACCCGTACAGAGCGGGCAGATCGCTCGCGTAGCCGAGCAGCGCGATCAGCGCGATCACCGCCGCGCACAGCGACGAGAACTGCCGCAGCAGCGGGCGCCGCCCCTGCACCGTGAGCACGATCGCAATGCCGATGAGCATGAACGCGACGGCGCTGCTCGGCGCCATCTGTCCTGGGTGCGGGGCGCCCGGGTGCGCCACATCGTTGAACAGCAGGCGGTCGATGCCGAAATCGATCCCCGCCAGCGCCTCGATCAGCGACGCGACGCTGATCGCGGCCACCGCGATCCCGAGCGCGGCCGCGACGCTGCGCGCGGGGCGTCGCGCGCTTGCCGACGCCTCGATCAAGACCGCGATCGCGGCGAGCACCCCCACGATCGCGGTATTCGCCTTCATTTCCGCTTGGCCGTCGGCAAACGAGCGCAGCGCCGGCGCGCCGAGCACCCAGCCGAGCAGTCCGATCAGCGCAACCGTCAGCGCGGCGCAGCCGAGAATCGTCGCGCTGCGCCTCCAGGCGAAGGCCGGCAGGGTTCTCGGCGAGGCGTACGTGTGCAGTTCGCCTGCGAACGCGGTCATCGGGTCTCCTCCGGTGCGCTCGGGAGGTCGAACCGGAATGTTGCGCCGTCGCCACCGCAGCTTTCGGCATCGATCGTGCCGCCGTGGCGGCGAATGATCCGCTGGACGGTCGCCAAGCCAATGCCCAGCCCGGGGAACTGCTCGTCGCTGTGCAGTCGCTGGAACGGCGCGAACAGTCGCTCGGCGCCGGTCATGTCGAAGCCCACGCCGTTGTCGCGTACGGTGAACGTCGTCGTCGCGCCCGCGCTCTCACCCGCGAACTCGATGACCGCGCGCTCGCGACCCGCCGTGAACTTCCATGCGTTCGCGAGCAGGTTCTCGAGCGCGATCCGGAGCAGGTCCCGGTCGCCGACGGCGGTCAGGCCGTCCTCCACGACGAGCTCAACCATGCGGTCGGTGTCCCGCGCGCGCAGCTCGTCGATGGTCTCCCGTGTGATCGCGCTGAGGTCGACGCGGTCCCGGCTCATCTCCCGGCGCGAGAGCCGCGAGAGGTCGAGCAGCGCGTCGATCAACGTGCCCATCTGTGCGACGGCTCTGCGGATACGCGCGAGCAGTTCGCGGCCCGTCTCGTCGAGCGCGTCCGCGTGCCGTCGTCCGACGGCGGCGCTGAAGCCGTCGATCGCCCGCAGCGGAGCGCGCAGATCATGGGAGACCGAGTAGTTGAACGCCTCGAGCTCAGCGGCCAGCGCCTCGGTGGCCTGCCGCCGGTCGGTGATGTCGGTCGCGATCGCGACCGCGCCCGTGATCGCGCCGTGCTGATCGCGCCACGGACCGACCTGGACGCGGTACAGGCGCGAGGGGTCGAGCGTCCCGTCGAGGTCGATCGACGCGAGGTTGCCCCGCAGCGCGCGCGTGCACAGGGGCTCCCACACCTCCCATCGCTCGCCCGGCATCAGCTCGCGCAGGTCGCCCCCGGGGGTGGGATCGGCGCTCAGGCCGAGGTCGGCGAGCGCCTCCCCGGCGAGCAGCAACCCGCGGAGGTCACCGGCGAAGGCGATGATCGCGGCAGCCGGCACGCTTCTCAGAACGGCAAGCGCCGCGTCCGTGTCCCCCGTATGCGTAGCGCCGTCGCCTCGCGTACCCATCACTCATACAGTCGGCACGACACCCTCATCCCTCCACCAGTAGGAACTACGTATTCCGTGACGCGGTGTCACCGAGGCGCGGTGGCGCGCTCAGATGGTTGATTCGGGGGGCGGCGGCGCACGTGTGTTGGGTTCGCTGTCGCCGAGCGAGGTCGCGCGGCTCAAACGGTTGATTCCGAGGGGCGCCCGGCGTGCGTCTGGGTTCGATGTCGCGCGTCTGGGTTCGCTGTCGGATGGCGCCGAGTAGGGGCCTTCGGCCCGGCCTGGGTGGGAAGGTCTGCCCGGAAACGGCGCTTTCGAAGGGGTGGGTGCGGGTGCGCCACCCGCCCGGCCTGCACGTGCATAAGTCCGCGCCGCTCTCAGGGATTTGCCAGATGACGCGGACACAATCTGCCACGGTCGTGCCGGCTCGGCGGACCGTGCGCGATCGCTCACCGCCAGCGGACACAGACGCCCACACTCCCACCATCGCGGCGAGGTGTGGCAGATCGTTTCCGCGACAGGGCCGCTCTCGTGGACGGGCAGGGCCGTTTCGTGCGCGGCGCCGGAGCTCGCGCCCACCCGCGCCGCCAGCAGCACTCGCCGCCGCCCCAGCGAAGACGACTGTTTTCACGTTGTGCAGCCATCACGGCTGACCGCCGACCTGGGGATGCGCCGACCGTGACCCGCCGGACCGGGGATGCGCCGACCGTGACCCGCCGGACCGAGGATGCGCCGACCGTGACCCCCGATCGTGGGAGCTAGTTGCTCTGGCGCACCTCGCGCCGGCGTGCGCGCGCGACGTACTCGTCGACGCTGTAGCGCTCCTCGTGCCACGGATCCCCGCGATGGTGATAGCCGTTGTCCTCCCAGAACCCGAGCCGATCCCGCTCGAGGATCTCGAGCCGGTGGATCCACTTGGCCGACTTCCACAGGTAGAGGTGGGGGACGAGCAGGCGCGCGGGCCCGCCGTGGTCGCGCGGGAGCGGCCCGCCGTCGACCTGGTGGGCGATCAGTGCAGGGTGCTCGGTCACGTCGCTCAACGGCATGTTCGTCGTGTAGCCGCCGTAGCAGTGCGCGAGCACGTGCGACGCCGTCGCCCTCGGTCGTGCCCGCTCGAGGAGGTCGCGGACGTTGACCCCGCGCCAGTTCATCCCGAACTTCGACCACCGCGTCACGCAATGGATGTCGCCCGTCCAGTCGGTCTGGGGCGCAGCCAGCAGACCCTGCCAGTCGAGCACGTACGGCTGCTCGACTGCGCCGTCGATCGACAGCAGCCACGCGTCGCGCTCGATCCGGGGCGCGGATCCGACCGTCAGCACCGGCCACTTCACCGTCGGCGACTGACCGGGCGGCAGGCGGCTCGGATCGATCCCGAGTGCGGCGGCGCGGCGTCGTCCGCGCTCGCGGAACATGCGTGGCGTGATCGGCACGAGTTGATTGTCGGGGATCGCGCGGCAAACCCCGTAGTCCATGTACGGCCTAGCACCGATGCGCGATCCGGGTCTATGCGCGAAGGTACCAAGTGCTCGCCGCTCGACGAGTGTTGCTGCTGCATACGCACCACGACGATTTCGGCATGTTCTGCGAGAGAGGAGCGGATCATGATCGATGGATTGATCACCAGCATGGCCACGCCCACGGCTCCTGCTGCGACGCCGGCAGCGGTCCCGCCGGCGCAGGCCGAGCGCTCGGCGCTCGAATTGTCCACCGGTGCCGCGACGGTCGGCGCGATGATCCTGCGGTCAGGCCGTGAGGACGGTGTCGCACTGCGGTACAAGGTCGCCGGCGCGTGGCAGGAGATTTCCTACCCAGAGCTTGTGCGCGTCGCCCGCGACATCGCGAAGGGCCTGATCGCCCTTGGGATCAACGCCGGCGACAGGGTCTCAATCCTCGCCGAGACGCGTCCGGAGTGGACGCTGGCGGACGCCGGCAGCTTCTGCGCCGGCACCGTCGTCGCTCCGATCTACCAGACCAACTCCCCCGAGGAGTGCGAGTACGTCCTGCGGCACTCGGAGGCGCGCGTGGTGTTCTGCGAGGATGCGGCTCAGCTCGCGAAGATCGCGGAGATTCGCGCGCACTGCCCGGCGCTCGAGCATGTGGTGGCGTTTGCGGGTGAAGGCGCGGGTTCGATCTCGCTCGACGAGCTGATCGACCGGGGGCGGGAGATCGCGGAGCGGCGTGTCGACGAGCGCGTTGCCGCGGTCGCGCCGGATGACATGGCCAGCCTCGTCTACACATCGGGGACGACCGGGCCGCCGAAGGCTTGCATTCTCACGCACCGTAACTTCACCGAGGCGGTTCATACGCTCGAAGAGCGACTCGACCTGACGCAGATGCGCTCGTCGATGGAGTTCTTCCTGTTCCTGCCGCTCGCGCACGTGTTCGCGCGGATCACGCAAATGTTCACGCTCGATCTCCACGGGGCGCTCATCTACTGGCAGCGCGATCCCACGCGCCTGCTCGACGACATCCGCGAGGCACGGCCGACGTTCTTCCCGTCGGTGCCGCGCGTGTGGGAGAAGATCTACACCGCCGCCACGAGCGGTGTGGCCAAGCAGCCGGCGCTGAAGCGAACGATCTTCACATGGGGGCTCGGCGTCGGGCGCCGCACGCGCGAGCTCGAGCGTGCCGGCCGCACGCCCGACCGCTTCCTGCAGATGCAGCACCGCGTCGCGGACCGGCTCGTGCTCTCGAAGGTGCGGGACCTGTTCGGCGGGCGCCTCGAGCTCGCCGTCACCGCGGCGGCGCCGATCGCCGACGAGGTCGTCCAGTTCTTCGACGCGTGCGGAATCCTGCTGGTCGAGGCCTGGGGCATGACCGAGACCTGCGCCGCCGGTGCGATCAACACCGAGCGGGAGATGAAGATCGGGACGGTTGGGCGTCCGGTCTCGACACTCGAGATGAGGATCGCGCCCGACGGCGAGCTGCTCGCGAGAGGGCCGAACATCTTCGCCGGCTACTTCAAGGACGAGGAGGCGACGCGCGAGGCGCTGCCGGATGGATGGCTTGCGACCGGCGATCTGGCCTCGATCGACGACGACGGCTTCATCACGATCACCGGACGCAAGAAGGACATCATCATCACCTCGAGCGGCAAGAACATCACCGCCGCGAACATCGAAAACGCCCTGCGGCAGACGCGCTGGATCTCTGAGGCGGTCGCGTTTGGCGACCGGCGGCCGTATCTCGTCGCGCTGTTGACGCTCGACAGCGACGAGGCGCCGAAGCTCGCCGAGCAGCTCGGAATCCCGTACGACGCCGCGACCTTTGCATCGGACGCACGCGTTCGCGCGGAGCTCCAGGGAGCGGTCGATGCTGTCAACCAGCGGTTCGCCCGGATCGAGCAGATCAAGCGCTTCGCGATCCTCGACCGCGAGCTCTCGCAGGACGACGGCGAGCTGACGCCGACGCTGAAGGTCAAGCGCGCGATCGTCTACGACAAGTTCGCCGGGACGTTCAACTCGCTCTACGAGGGATGAGCTGATCGAGGCACTCGAGCAGGTCGACCTGCGATCCGGTCTGGCGGTCTGCGCGCATGCCGCATGTCACGGTCGTCGGCGGAGGAGTCGCGGGGTTGTGCGCGGCCTATTACCTGTGCCGAGCCGGCGCCGCGGTCACCGTGCTCGAGACGCGCCGGGTGGGCAGTGGCGCCTCGTCGGGCAACGCCGGTTGGGTGACCCCGGCGCAGGCGGGACCGCTTCCTGAGCCCGGGCTGCTCGGCTACGGGATGCGGTCACTGCTCGATCCCGGCTCGGCGCTGTACTTCGACCCGCGCGAGCTCGTCCGGATGGTCCCGTGGCTGCTGCGCTTCGCGAGGCGCTGCAACGCGTCCGACAACGAGCGGGGCCGCCTGGCGCTCGCGCAGCTCGGTCAGCGTGCGTTCACGCTGCTGGACGAGATGGTCGCCGACGGGGTCGACGTCGAGCCGCACCGCACGCCGCTGCTCGTTGCGGGGGGCTCCGCCGCGGACGCCGAGAGCTTCCGAGCGCAACTCGAGCCGCTCGCGGGTCTCGGCTTCCGGATCCCCGAGTCCGTCCTCGGAGCCGCGGCGGTGCGCG
The DNA here is from genome assembly GCA_035524415.1 of Solirubrobacteraceae bacterium. Classification (GTDB taxonomy): domain Bacteria; phylum Actinomycetota; class Thermoleophilia; order Solirubrobacterales; family Solirubrobacteraceae; genus Palsa-465. The sequence continues at coordinate 24,979 of DATKOY010000007.1, forward strand.
CGCTCGAGCCTGCGCTCACGGACGCGGTGAACGCGGGATTCGTGATCGAGCAGCATCGGTACGTCGACCCACCGGCGCTGATGAGCGCGCTCCACGCGCGGGTGCTGGCGCTTGGCGCCGAGGTACTCGAGGGCGTCGAGGTTCGCGAGATCGACACGGACGGTGCCCGGGTGATCGCGCTGCGCACGTCGGCGGGCGTGCGTCGCTGCGACACCATCGTGCTCGCGGCCGGCGCCTGGCTGGCGGCACTCGGCCGCACGTTCGGCGTCCGCCTGCCGGTCGCAGCGGGAAAGGGGTACAGCTTCGAGGTCCGGCCGGCGCAGATGCCGAGGCATGCGTTGCTGCTGCTCGACCCGCACGTCGGGTGCTCGCCGATCGGCGGGCGGCTGCGCGTCGCCGGCACGATGGAGTTCAGCGGCGTCAACGGACGCCTGAACCGGCGCCGGATCAGGTCGATCGTCGATGGAGCCGAACGGATGATCGGCGCATGGCGCTCGCTTGACGAGGACAGCGTCTGGTCAGGCCTGCGACCGATCGCGCCCGACGGGCTGCCGATCGTCGACCGCCATCCGCGGCTGGGCAACGTCTTCATCGCCGGCGCGTACTCGATGCTTGGGATGACGCTGGCCGCGCCGGCGGGGGAGAGCCTCGCGAGCTTCGTCCTGAGCGGGCGCCGCCCGCCCGAGCTCGAGCCGCTGCGCTGCACGCGCTTCGGCGTGCTCGCGTCGGTGCGGGCCGTCCGCTGACCTCGATTCTCAGCGCTATTTGCGGCGGTCTTCGCGCTGGGGGAGGCGCTCGCGCTGCGGATCGTCCGGCTCCGTGGCGACACTGTGACCAGATGAAGACATGGGACCCCGAGCCGGGCGCGCGCCCGGTCCTGCTGCGCGTAGCGCTGATCGCGCTGCTCACCGCTGCGGCAGTCGCGCTCGACGGAGTCGGTGAGGCCTACTGGCTGTGCGTGCCCGCCGTGCTCGCGGTGTGCGCGTGGGCCCGTTCGCGGGTGGGGGCGATCCTCGCCGCCGCGACCGTCGTCGTAGCGGCGTCGGCGGCGGCCGTGATCGCGCCCCACGCGCGGCCACTTCCCTCGCCGCTGCTCGCGCTCGCGGTTCCGGCCGCGAGCGCCGCCGTGCTGATCGCAGTCCGCGAGCGGCTCGAGCGCGAACGCGACGCGATGGAGCACTTCGCGCTCAGCGACCCGCTGACCGGCATCGCCAACCGCCGCTCGCTCCTCGCCCAGATCGAGTACGAGATCGCCCGGCACGCCCGCGCGCAACGAAGCTTCGCGCTGCTGATGCTCGACCTCGACGGATTCAAGGAACTCAACGACCGCTTCGGCCACGCGGCGGGCGATGACCTGCTGAAGGACGTCGCGGGCGCGATGAAGCGGTCGATCCGCCGCCAGGACACGGCCGCACGGGTCGGCGGCGACGAGTTCTGCGTGCTCGCGCCCGAGACCGATCCAGCCGGCGCGCGGCAGCTGGCGGCGCGGATCGCGCAGGCGGTGGGTGAGGTCACGGCCGGCGTGGAGGCGCTGCGGGCGAGCGGCGGCATCGCGCTGTACCCGGACGACGGCGTCGCTGCCGACGCCCTCCTGCACGAGGCCGATCAGCGGCTGCTGAAGACCAAGCGCGAACGGCGCCGGGGCCGTTCACACCGGCGCGCGGCCTGAGCCCGTCGCGAGCGCGCCACGGTTCCGTTACGCGGTGGCCGGCTGCGCCGCGAGCGGCGCGAGCCGATCAGCCCACGGCTGCGCGGCCTCGAGCTGCGCCGCGAGCGAATACAGCGTCGTCTCGGCCACCGGCCGGCCGACGATCTGCACCGCGAGCGGCAGCCCGTCCTCGCCGTGAGCGAGCGGCACGCTCATCGCGGGTTGCCCGGTGACGTTCCACAACGCCGTGAACGGCGTGAACTCGGCGGACGCGGCGAAGTCGGCCATCGGGTCATCCGAGCACGCGTTGATCTGCCCGATCGCGACCGGGCGCTGACCGAGCGCCGGGGTCAGCATCACGTCGAAGTCGTCGAACTGCGCGACGATCTGGCGCGCGGCGGCCTGGAGCGCGACGGTCGCGCCCATCAGCTGGACGGCGTTGCACTGCAACCCCTGCTGGTACAGCGTCCAGCTCAGCGGCTCGAGGTCGGCTTCGGTCGGCTCCCGGCCCGCCAGCATCGCGCTCAGCACCACCGAGCCCGCGACGGTCGCCGCCCACACGACCGTAAACGTCGGCAGCAGCTCGGGCATCTGCAGCGATCGTGCCTCGACGATCTCGTGTCCGAGCGACTCGAGCAGCTTCGCGGCGTCGACGGCCGCCTGGGTGCAGACCGGATCGATCGCCGAGCCGATCGGGGAGTCGGTCAGGAGCCCGACGCGCAGCCGCCCGGGCTCGCGGCCGGCGGCCGCCGAGAACGCCTCGTCGGGCGGCTGGGCCCACGTCGCGTCGCCGGTCACGTACCCCGCGAGCAGGTCGAGCATCGCGGCGCTGTCGGCGACCGTGCGCGTGAGCGCTCCGTCGGTCACGAGGAAGTTGTCGCCGAGCGCCGGCGCGAGCGAGATCCGTCCGCGACTGGGCTTGAGCCCGAACAGCCCGCAACACGCGGCAGGGATCCGGATCGACCCCCCTCCGTCCGAGCCATGAGCGAGGGGCACCAGCCCTGCGGCGACCGCCGCGCCGGCACCTCCGGACGAGCCACCCGACGTCCGGTCAAGATTCCACGGATTGCGGGTCGGTCCGTTGAGCCGCGGCTCGGTCACCGGGAGGATCCCGAACTCAGGCGAATTGGTCACGCCCACGATCACGAACCCGGCGGCGCGCACGCGCGCAACGACGTTGTGGTCATACTCGGCGATCGCCCCGTCGGCGAGCAGCGCGGAGCAGTTCGTCTGCCGGAAGCCCGCGATCGGCGTGAACAGGTCCTTGATCGCGATCGGAACGCCCGCGAACGGCCGCGGGTCATCGGCGCCGATCGCGCCGGCGGTTTCGAGCGCGCGGTCGGCGTCCAGTGCGGTGAACGCGTTGACGCTTGGATTGACCGCGTCGATCCGCTCGAGGGCGGCCTCGGTGAGCTCGCGCGAGCTGATCTGCCCGTCACGGATCAGGCCGGCGAGCTCGCCGGCGGAGCGGGTCAGTAGATGGGATGTGTCGGCCACGTGTGCTCTCCTTCCGTGATTCGTCAGCCGCCAATGGGCGCTGTCGCTCCGACAGCCTATGACTTCAGCCTGAACACGGGCTCGCTCGGCGTGATGAGCAACTCCGGACCTATCCTGTGCGCATGTCGGCACGGATCGAGCGCGACGTCCTGCATGACCCGGACGGGGTGCACGGGGACGGATATCTTGCCGCGGTCGCGGGCGATTCTCCGATCGCTGAGCATGCGCTTGCGTTCGTGCGCGCCGCCGCGCGCCGAGTGCACCTGGCGGGTCGCCGCGATTCGCGGGCTTGGCTACGAGCCCGCGAGCGGCATCGCGGACGTGCTGATCGACAGGCTCGACACGGCCGCGCTCGAGCAGATCCTCGCCCTCGGACGCGGCGCAGTGCAGGACTGAACGCGGCGGAGGATCGAGCACTCGAGCATAACCGGACTTC
>DATKOY010000008.1:0-16400 GCA_035524415.1 Solirubrobacteraceae bacterium
GCTGCGAACGCGCCGAGGAAGAAGACGATCCCGAGTCCACCGCTGAGGTTGCGGCCGATGAACGCGCCGAGCGCGAGGAAGCCGAGCGTGAGCGCCACTAACCCCATCACTTGGCCGAACACGGTGCGTGTGTTGTCGCGACCGAGCGGGACCGAGTCGCCTAGGCTGGTTCCTGGAAGGGTCGCGAGCTGTGATGACTGTTGATCTGAGGAATTCATGACGGTCACTCCTGCGGGGTAGGAGGCTGGTTGCTGATGACAAGGTCGCTCAGATCGCGTCCGGTCGCACCTGTGCGACACCGGGGTTAGTCCCTGGTCATCAGGCCACGAGCTGCTGCCCGCCGTCGATGTCGTATGTGGCGCCGGTGAGCGCGGTATTGGTCATGATGTGAACCGCGAGCGCGGCGACGTCGGCTGGTCCAACGACGCGCCTGATCGGGAGTGTCCGGCGCAGTTCTTCGCGTCTGGCCTCGAGTCCTTCGGCGGAGAAGTACGAGGCCGACAGCGGCGTGTCGACGAAGCCGGCGGCGATCAGGTTCACGCGGATCGGGGCGAGCTCGAGCGCGAGCGCCGCGGTGAACGGTGGGATCGCCGCGGTGGCAGCCGATGCAATGCCCAGTGCGCGGCTGATCTTACGGCCGCCGGTGCCGCCCATGAGCAACAGCGTGCCTCCGGCCCTCATCTTGGGGGCGGCATGACGCGCGACCTCTAGCCCGAGCGCCAGGTGGTCGCCAACCGCCCGGCGTACGTCATCCGCGGTCATCTCGAGCAGGGGCACGTAGCTCGGCCCGGGGCCAGTGATCAGGACGTGGTCAATCGGTTCGGGCAGCCCATCGAAGAATTGCTTCATCGCCGGTGCGTCATTGACGTCGAACGTGGCAGTGCTCCGTGCGCCGACGTCTCGCGCCGCTTGCTCGAGCCGCTCGGCGTTACGGCCCGTGAGAACGACGTCAGCGCCCTCGGCACGAGCCCGGCGCGCCGTCTCGAGGCCGATTCCGGCGCTGCCGCCGATCAAGACGACGGTCTGTCCGAGCAGCTCAGGCTCGCGAGTAACGGGTGCCGTGGTGGTTGCGGTGCTCATCTCTCCTCCTTACGCGTGGACGGAGGCGACAGGGTTGCGCCCTCAGCGAACCGTCGCGCCCGTCTGCGCCCTGGTGAATGCACTGGTCCTGCGCGAGCGTCGGGAGGAATTCGCGCGCGCTGGGCGCTCGCCAGGGTTCAGACCAGGTCGCTACGAGAAGGCGCACGCCGCGGCCCTCGAGAACTGCAGGAATCCCCAGGAGCTCAGCTCGCCGAACTGGGGCCTCACAGCCCCATCAGGAGCAGCAGCCACCAGTCAGACATGACCCCTGCAGCGAGGGAACCGGAGACGGCCATCGTTCCCATCACGATCAGCCAAGCGCCGAGGAAGATCGCCACGGCGATGATTCCCGGTGCGGGTCATACTGTGGCGAGGCTGCGGGTGCCCAGTCCTGGATGTTGCTACTGAACGGTGTGCTCTCTGTTGCGGGCGATGCGCTCCGCGGCTGCGCGCGGCAGCGAATCGACGAAGTCAGGCAATGTGCCCGGGGCAGCGAACATGGGGATCCTCCAGGTGAAGCGTGTGTTGTAACCGCTGACGTCATCAGACTGGGACGAGACGGCCTTCCGTGCCAGACGCCGGCCATGCTCCGCCATTCCTGTGGGCGTATGACGGTGGCCCTCGTGAGCCGAACGGCTTATCCAGAGGGTTGTTGCTTGAGCGGGCTGGTCAGGCACTCAATGTGTCTGCTCTTCTAGCTCGCGGATGCGGTCGAGGAGTTCGCAGGCGAGTACGGCCCCCGGAAAATTGAGGCCAAGATCGCGTCGCAGGCGCTCGGCTTTGGCCAGACGGCTCGCGCAGCTCGGTTCAAACAGCGGCGGATGGCTCGCCCTGGAACATGGCTCGAACAGGCCGAATTCGAGGTAGCGGCGCACGAGCGTGACGCGGACTCCCGCTTGGCGCGCGATCACGGCGAGCTCGACGGGCTGCTCGTCGGCATCGGCCGGCACGGGGTTCCGGGATCCTGGTCTCCGTACGCTCATGCTCGGCTCTTTCGCGGGTCAAATTCGGACACCTCGCCAAGCTTCTCGAACAGCTCTCGCTCCTGTGCGGACGGGTGCTTCGGGATCGTGATTCTCACGATCGCGTGCAGATCGCCGTGCCCGCCGCCCTGCTTCGGCAGGCCGCGGCCGCGGAGCCGAAGGCGCCTGCCGCTCGAGGACCCAGCGGGCACCCGCACTTGGGCGGTGCCCGTCAGCGTTGGCACCGGCACGGTGGCCCCAAGCGCCGCTTCCCACGGGGCCACCGGCAGGTCAAGATCGAGATCCTCGCCGCGGCGGCGAAAGGTCGGGTGGGGCCCCAACCGCACCCGCAGATACAGATCGCCGGCGGGGCCGCCGTCACGCCCGTCCGCACCTTGGCCCGCGAGACGGATGCGTTGTCCTTCCCTGACGCCGGCCGGAATATTGACCTCAATGCTGCGGCCGTCCTCGAGCGACAACCGTCGCCTGCCGCCGGCGAGCGCATCCTCGAGCGAAAACTCGAGCACGGCCTCACGATCCAGTCCGCGCAGAGGCCCCGACGTCCGGCCAGGGGGACCGTCGCCGAACAACCGCTCGAAGAACTCCGAGAAGCCCCCGTCGCCGAACTCGACGCGCACGTCATCGCCGAAATCCTGCCGGTCAAAGAACTCCTCGAAGTTGCCGCCACCCGAGGCTCGCTCCCGCGCGCGCCACTGTGCGCCCAGCTCGTCATAGCGATCGCGTTTGTCCGGATCGGAGAGCACCTCGTAGGCCTCCCCCACTTCCTTGAACCGCTCCTCGGCGTCGCTCTCCTGGTTGAGGTCGGGGTGGTACTCGCGCGCCAGCTTGCGGTACGCCCGGCGGATGTCGTCCTGGCCGGCGTCCCGAGGAACTCCCAAAACCGCGTAATAGTCCTTGTACTCGACCGCCATCAGCGCCTCCTGACCGGATCTCACGCCATGAGGACGGGTCCAAGCCGCTGCTCCAGGGCCGCGCGCGGAAGTGCGCCGACGATCCGGTCGACCTCGTGCCCATCACGGATCACAACCAACAGCGGGATCGAGCGGGCGCCAAACCGGCTCGCGAGCCCGGGGTTCGCGTCAACGTCGACCTTGACCACCTTGAGCCGCCCTGCGTGCTTCCGTGCGAGCTCCTCGAGAACGGGCGAGATCATCCGACACGGTCCACACCAGGATGCCCAGAAGTCAACCACCACCGGCACCGAGGCACTCGTCTCTGCTGCGAACGTGTCGCCGTCGGCGTCGACAAGCCACGCCAGCTCCGACTTGCACTTCGGACAGCGCGGGACACCACGGTCGATCGGGCCAACCCGATTGCGCACACCACACGACTGGCAGCTGATGATCGTCATACCCCGAGGGTAGAACGTCCGCGTCGGTCAGCTCTGCCGGCCGCGACCACCCCCGTGCACGAGCCCCTCGATCCACATAACAAACGCATATGGGTGCGGCAGGAGGACGTGTTGGCCCAACTCGCAGATGGCGGTTCATCGACAGCATGAGCTTTCGCAATCCCCGGAGAGGTACGGTGCTCGTGTGCGACAGCGAGCTGCAGAGCATCCGTGCGCTCAAGACGGTGCTGCGCGCCGCCGGCCTAACGCGAGCGCCGTACAGACGGGCGAGGACGCGCTGACACATGCCGCGCTGTGCGTTCCGGACGCCGCGATCGTCGGGATGGATCTGGTCGACTCGACCGGGATCGACGTGTGCACGCGGTTGCGGCAGTGGAGTTCGATGGCGGTCATCATCGTGTCCCGCGAAACGGACGAGGACCGGGTGGTCGATGCGTTTCGCGCCGGCGCCGACGACGACATCATCAAGCCTCTCCGGCCGCGCGAGCTCGTCGCCCGGCTCCAGGCGCACATGTCGGCTCTGGTCCGAAACCGCGGCCGGCTGCTGACGCACGATGCGCTCATGCGCTGCGTGCCCGAGCCACCCAAGCGTGATTCATATGCGATCGAGCAGTATCATATGAGCGTGATCCGTCCACCCGTGAGCCGGGCCGCACGGGCTTCGGGGAACCGCTAGGGGCTGCGCACCGCAGCGGCCAGTGGTAGTCACGCCATCAGTCGAAGACCGGTCAGGCGGTCGAGGCCGCAACGACGATCACAATGGATGATGTGCCGCGTCGGGCATGGTCGACGATGTCGACCGAGTGCCGACCGTCAGCCGTGTCCTCTTGATCGAGAACCGGACAGTCGTCGGCGCGTACGCGCTGAACCGTCCCTGACCGCGCGCCAACGCTGTTGCTCTGATCGAGGAGCGGAAGCGACCCGGGGGTCGAATCGGCAGACCACCAATCATCCCTTGGAATCCAGTCACAACCGCGGAGCTTTCGCGACAACGATCGCTCCACTTCGGCGGTCTCGAAGATGGCGTAGGCAGTCGAGGGCGCGACGACGGTGGCTGCGAGCAGCGAGGCTCCGAGCAAACCGATCGCGAACAGCTGTGATGCGGCGGCGCCCGCGACGGGTTTGAGCGCTGCGGCGGCCTGCCCGACCGAAGTGAGCTGCCCGCTGCCGCCGATTGCCGTTGCGGTGGCGATGATGATGAAAGACCGAGACGATGTTGCCGAGGATCGTCCCGTTGACGGTGCCGATTCGCTCGCCTCTGTACGTCGTCGGGGTAACTCCCCTGTCGAGGACCGCAGACGTCAGGTAGAACTGCATGTAGAGCGTGATCGTGGTGCCGATGAGGGCGACCGCGAGGAACAGGAACGCCTGCGAGTGCACAAAGTGCGGCCACAGCAAGTTGCTGACCACATCGCCCAGATTCGGCTGGCCGAGTAATGCGGCGATCGGGTAGGTCAGAAACACGAGGCCCATGACCAGGAAGACACGTTCCGCGCGCGAGTAGTTGCCGAGGACCGTCACGGCCCAGATGCCGGCGAGCGCGATCGGCACCGCGATGTAGCGCGACACGCCGAAGATCTCCATCGCGCCGCCGATACCCGCGAACTCGCTGACGGTCAGCCGGGCGTTGGCGACGAACAGGAGCATCATCGCGGCGGCCCCACTGCGAAGTGGGGCGCTGACGCTGATCGCCGGATCGGCCGCCGACGCGGCCGCGCCGATGCTGGGCGCCAGCGGGGCGATCGCAGCCGTGCTCGGCGCGTACTTCGTGCTGTATCCCGATTCGCGGGTAGTGACGCTCGTGCTCGTGGCCCCGGCCCGGATTTACGCGTGGGTGTTCCTCGGCCTCTGGTTCCTATATCAGTTGGTCGAGGCCAACTTCGGTCTGTTTTCCGCCCGCGCAGGGGGTGGCGGAACCGCGTTCTTCGCCCTCGTGGGAGGGTTCGCGTTCGGGCTGGTCGCGGCGCGCGTGCTCGCACGTTCGCGAGCCGTCGAGCCCGAGGCGCCGGATCCAGGCGAGACCGTCAGCCGCCCTGCGCCAGCCTGATCGGCGGCGGGACGACTCGTGCCTCGCAGCGTGCGGTGTTCGATCGGCTGCGGCAAGCGCTCCGGCGCTGCTAAGGCGCCGCGAGAACCAAACTACACTCGCAGAGTCATGAGGGGATTTCTGAGAGATGGGCCGGCGTCGTGGCAGGCGTTCGAGGCTGGTCCGCCTGTGCAACGACTCGGATCGATTGCGGAGACGAGTGACGGTGGCGACTGAGGGCGCCGATCCGACCGCCGCGGCACGCGAGCCGATTAGGTTTCTGGTGTTCTCGGCATCGCTTCGCGCCGGATCGCTCAATGGTCGCTTGGCTCGGCTGGCCGCAGAGACGATCCGGGCGAGTGGGGGCGATGTCGATCTCGCGGTGATGGAGGACTTTGATGCTCCTTCGTACGACGCGGACGTGCAGGCGGTCGAGGGATTTCCAAAGGCCGCCGAGACGTTTCGGGAGCGGATCGTGGCGAGCGACGCGTTCGTGATCGCGAGCCCGGAATACAACTTCTCGATGCCCGGAGCGCTGAAGAACTCGATCGACTGGGTCTCGCGCTTCAGCCCGCAGCCGTTCAACGAGCGGCACGGTCTGCTGATGTCCGCGTCACCATCGATGGCCGGCGGAAACCGCGGGCTGTGGGCGCTCCGGGTTCCGCTCGAGCACCTCGGCGCCCGCGTGTACCCGGACATGTTCTCGTTGGCGCGCGCCCACCTGGCGTTTGACGAGGACGGTCGGCTGGTCGACTCGAGCCTTTCGGAACGGTTCCTGCATAACATCGTCGCGTTCATGGATCTGGTCGAGGCGTCCAAGCACTACCCGTGCGTCAAGACCAAGTGGGTCGAGTATCTCGGCGAACACCCGGACCCGGTCATCGACCGCGTGGAGTAAGCCGCTGATCGACCCGGTGGGCGGCGTGAGGAGGCGCCGCTAGCCCAATCGTGCCGTTTCGGCTGTTGCGCAGGTGGCAGCCATAGCGTTTCGGCGTCCCCGCACAGGAGACGAGCTGTCGGGCCGGCGCCACCGGAGGTCAGCGGCCAGCGCTACTGCCGGGGCTCAGGGCGTGAGGCGGTGGGCGAGGCCGGCGTAGAGATCCATCACCCAGAGGCTGCCGTCGGCCGCGGGGGTGACGCCGGCGAGCTGCTGAGCGCCGCTGACGGGCCACACCTTGATCTGCCCATCGGTCGTGACCTCGCCGACGTGGGTCTCGGTTGTGAACCAGAGTGCGCCGTCGGCCGCGGCGATGTCGAACGGGCCCCACCTGTCGAAGCCGCCGAGTGGGTACTCGGTGATCTGGCCCGATGTCGTGATCCGGCCGATCGCGTCGGTGCCGAGGTCGGTGAACCAAAGCGCTCCGTCGGGCCCTACAGTGATGTCGTCCGGGCTCGCCGAACGCGGGAGCGAGTAGCTCGTCATTGTCCCGTCGGTCGTCATCCGGCCGATCGCGCTCGTGCCCGCGACGGCTGCTTCGGTGAACCACAGCGCTCCGTCTGGCCCGGTGACGAGACCTGGGATCCGCCAGCCGGCGCTGTCGGTGGGGATGAGATGACTCGTGACATCACCGAAGGCATCGATCTCGCTGATTGCGGCGGGGATCGACTCGTCGGCGAACCAGACGCCGCCGTCGGGACCCGCGGCGATAGCGTCGGGCAGCCCGATCGCCTGGATGCGGTTTGGGCCGAAGTTGTCGAAGGTGCTGAAGTCGCCCTGGTCGTCGGTGGTGCCGACCTGCTCGAGGCTGGTGAACCAAACGTTCCCGTCCGGTCCCAGGGCGATGTCTCCCGAGCCGTCGTCCTGCTCGCCCTCAACGGCCCAGTAGTCAGCCTGACCAGTACTGGGATCTACCCGCTCGAGCCCCTCGTCGACTGTGACCCACAACGTTCCGGAGGAGTCGAACGCGGCGCGGCTGGCTCCGTGGCCGACGTTCAACGGCTGGTCCGGAAGGGGCGAAGACTCAAGCGTGACGTTCGCTGGCAACGTGAGGGGGAAGCTCAGGAACGATGCCTGGACGACCTTCGCGATCGCGACCTGGCCAGCGCGCGTCGGATGGAATGTGCCCGACGCGATGAACGACTTCCACCACGGGCCGATGCCGTTGAACCCGGGCGAGAGCTCGAGTCCGGCGACGCTCGCGTGCCGGGTCGTTCCTTTGCAGTTGATGGGGGTCGACGCGCCGAAGGCATCCGCGAAACGGATCCGGGCGTTGCCGGCGGCCGCGTTGCGGATCGTGGCGTTGAGCGCCTGCTCGAAGCGATCGACTGCTTGGGCGTCAGTGACCGGCATGCCGATCGCAACCGGGCCGTAGTTGTTGAGCACGCAGAACGGATGCTTCTGGTAGATCGGCACACCCTTGTACGAGGAGGGGAACACGCGGGGATAGCCGACCACAACGAGCTTCGCCGACGGCGCCCGCACGAGCAACGAGTCGTACAGCGACACGAGCGCTCCTTCGAGCTTCCCAAGCTTGGCAGTCTGATCGCCGAGAACCTTCGTGCACGACGGCTCCCGCGGGATCCGGACGAACGTGCGATGCGCGAGCTCAGCACCGCCGCACGCCATTCCGATGGCACCGAACCCGGTGTCGTCACCGCCGACCTGGACGGTGATCCACTGCGTGGCCGGACCGACCATCTGAGTCTGGTCCGGCTGCCCGTACTGCTCGGCCTTGCCGTTCTGCGGCGGCACGCTCTGCATCTCGCTGGTCGTCGCCCCCGAGCAGGCCCAGAAGGCGCGGCTAGTAACGGCCGGCAGGACAACGGCCGGAGAAAGATCTGCGTAGGCGTAGCGAGCAGACCGATGACACTGATTGCGGTGCGAGCCCTTCTTGACGTCGGTCCCCGCCTCGAACGGACCGAGTCCCTCTCCGGCTGCATACGAGTCTCCGAGTGCAACGTAAATCGCGCCGCTGCGCGACCCGCCTGCCGTCGTGGCGATGCTCGCGTGTGACGTCGACGGCGACAGCGCCGCCACAGCCAGCGCGGTGGCTCCACGCCGCATCCATCCTCGCCCCCAGCTCATCCTCGGGCCGGGATCATACGGGCAGTCGTCGTCGGGTGTGACGTGCTCGTCCCTCCGTTAAGGAAACTGAGCTGAGCCCGCCAGACGCGGCTGGCGGGATCGATCAGATCCTGCCGAGCATGATCTGCTTGGCGAGGTGCACGACGTGTGAGAGGTGGGCCTCTCCCTGCTGCGCGGTCTCGGTGATCGCGAGCATCATCGGCGAGTGCGTCGGGCCATAGCGCGCGAGGACGACGACCTCGAACTTGACCTGTGGAGGATCCGTGTCGCAGTGCGGTCCATCTGTCGACATCACATGGCCGGCCCCGCACTGTCCCGGGCCGTTCACGGTCGCTGAGGCGACGAAGCCCTTGCTCCACGGGTAGCCGCGGGTCCTCAGCGCACCGACATGCCCTTCCAGGTGCGGTTTGCCTGCTGCTGTGCTGCTTGGTAGACGAACGGGATGCCGATGGTCGGCTTGACCGCGACGACGTCGTCATAGCGATGCGCGCGCTTGCCGTGGTAGTCGCATTCGCCGGCGACCACGTGCTTGAGCTCCGGCGGGAACGAGTCGAGCGCCGATGCGATCGGGCCCGTCGGCAGGCTCGAACAGACCGGGACGCCGTGGCTCACGGTGGGCGTGCGCCGAGCCGATGCGGGGTGACGCGTCGGGCTCGGCCATTGGCAGCCACGATCCGCTGGGGGTGAAGCGAGACTCAGGCGCGTGCGAGCGCCAGCAGCGCTGCGAACTCGTCGCGAAGGCCGCGCTTGAGCACGTCGAGGTCGGGGTTGGAGGCCCGGTCGACGTTGACCCCGAACACGAGCTCGCCGGCGTAGGAGATGATCGCGATGCCGATCGCGTGGTCCTTGAACAGCGGCACCAGCGGCACGATCCTACGCAGCCGCGAGCCGAGCGCGTACAGCTCGATCTGCGGCCCCGGGACGTTCGTGATCGTGAGGTTGCAGAGCCTCGTCGAGTAGAGCATCTCCGCGATCGCACCATGGACCGCGGGCGGCAAGACGCCGCTGACGCTGATGATCGTCGACGCTCCGAGCGCGGCGGTTCCGGACTTGAGCTCGCCGGCAGCGGCCCGGGTCGCGTCATAGCGGCGGCGGCGATCGGACTCGCCGATCGGCAGCTCGACGAACAGCGAACTCACCTTGTTGCCGAGGCTCTCATGGTCCTCGCCGCGGAGGTTGACCGGCACCATCGCCCGCAGTGGCCGGTCGAGCTGCTCGCCGCGGTGTTCGAGCAGCGTTCGCAGCCCCCCGGCGCAGGTCGCGAGCACGACGTCGTTGACCGTCCCGCCGAGGCCCTGCTTGACCTGCTTGACCTCGGAGAGCGCGAACGGCACCGACACGAACCGCCTGGTCGACCCGATCGGAACGTTCATCGTCGAGGGACGTGCGCCGAGCACCTCGTCCTTCCACAGCACCTCGCCCATCGCGGCCGTGGCCTGCCCGGCTTTCAGCAGCCGACGCGGGTGCAGCGCGGTGCCGACGGTCGCGTCGAGCACGTCGTGGGCGGCGGACAGCGCTGACGGCAGCCACCCCGGCAGGCGCGAGCGGCGGTCCTCGGCCCCGTCCGACACGGCATCCTCCAGCGCTTCGCGCGGGGCCGGGCGCGGCTCGCCGTCAAGCAGGATGTGGCCGATATCGACCGAGCCGACGCCATCGACCATCGCGTGGTGGGTCTTGGTCGCAAGCATCCAGCGCCCGTCTAACAGCCCGTCGACGAGCGTCATCTCCCATAGCGGCCGCGAGCGGTCCAGGCGGTGCGACCAGAAGTCGCCCAGCCAGTCATCGACCTCCGCGTCGCCACCGGGGGCCGGGAGCGCCGCGCGGCGGACGTGGGCGCACACGTCGAACGTCGGGTCGAGGACCCAGGCCGGCCGCTGCAGGCCGTGCACCCGCTCCTGCGAGAGCCGCATGCGGAAGCGGGGAAGCTGGCCGAGTCGCTCGCCGAGCAGCTCCAGCAGCGCGTCGCGCGACGGGGGGCCACCGGTCTCCGGCAACGGCTCGAAGATCAACGCGCCTCCGATGTGCATCGTCGCGCCGTCCTCGTGCTGCTCGAGCTCGAGGAAGGTTGCGTCCAGCGAACTCAGCCGCTCGTCGCTCTGCTGCATATCGGGACACTACGGCGAACCGACCTGCCGCCGGCAGCGTGGAACGCTGCAGACTCGCTGCCCCGAACTACTGATCGGGACCAGCGGCGATTACGGGCGCGCGCAGCCCGGCGTTCAACTAGCGTCGACGTGTGGATCTACGCGGAGCGAACGCACTGCTGACGGGCGCAGCCGGTGGACTCGGCGGGCACATCGCGCGCGCGCTTGCGACCCGGGGCGTCCGGATCGCCGCCTCCGGCCGCCGGATCGAACGGCTCGAGCAGCTCTGCCGCGACCTGCGCCGCAGCGGCGCGGTTATCGAGCCCGTGATCGCCGACCTCTCCGACCGCGAGCAGACGGCAGGACTCGTGGAACGCGCGGAAGCGATCGTCGGCCCTCTCGACCTGCTGATCAACAACGCCGGGCTCGAGCCGCCCGGCGCGTACACGGCGTTCACCGACGCGGAGCTGCTCGAGATCGCCCAAATCAACCTGCTGGCCCCGATGCTGCTCACCCGGCACGTGGTACCGGGAATGCTCGCACGCGGCCGCGGACACATCGTGATGATCTCCTCGCTCGCGGGCCGCGGCGGCAACGCCTTCAACGTCCCGTACGCCACGACCAAGGCCGGGCTGGTCGGCTGCGCACGGTCACTGCGAGCCGAACTCGAGGGCACGCCCGTGAGCGCAAGCGTGATCTGCCCAGGGTTCATCGCCAACGACGGGATGTACGCGGACATCCAGCGCGAGTTCGGGGTCAACGCCCCGATCGCGCTGCGCGCGGTCGACCCCGACCGCGTCGCGGACGCGGTCGTGCAAGCGATCACCCGTGACCGGCCGGACATGCTCACGACCGGCTGGCCGATGCGGCCACTGCTCGCGATCCAGGAACTCGCGCCGCGAGTCGCCGAGCGTCTGATCGTCGCCACCGGCGCGCCGCGGTTCTTCCGAACGGTCGCCGAACTCACCGGTCGCAGCCTCGTGATCGACAAGCCCCAAGGCGCAGACAACGACGCCGGACCGCTCGCCCGGAACGAGCCAACACCGTAGCGCGACGCTCCATTGACGTCCTGCTCGTCTCGCTCGCCGATCCCTGACCGACCGGCACGTTCACGCCGTCGCCTTCAAGAGTCCGCGATCGATTACGCTGTTTGACCGCACGACGCTGGAAAGAAGGGACGACGTGTTGAGTCGAGCAGCGAGAGTCCGGTGGTACCTGGGTTCGCGGCCACGTTTCACTGTGTGTGTGACGATAGTGGCCTTCGCGTGCTCCGCGTCGGTGGCGGCGGCGGCGGATGGTTCGCTCAAGTGGTCCGCGCCGAGGCGGATCGACAGCGCCAGCGAGTTCCTGAAGCCCGCGAAGCTTGGCGGCATCTCTTGTGCGCCGGGAGGCCTGTGCGTCGGAGTGGGCTCGTTTGGGTCGGTGGAGACATCAACGATCCCGACCTCACCTGGTTCGTGGCAGGGGTTCTCGCTGAACCGCGGGGTCTACCTCGAGGGCGTCTCGTGCCCGTCGGCGTCGTTGTGCGTGGCGGTCTCAGACTTGGGCGACGTTTACAGCAGCGCGAATCCGGCTGGCGGCCAGGCGGCCTGGCAGAAGCAGCGCGACGTGCTAGGCAACCCTGGAACCGGTCTGGGCGCCGTCGCGTGCCCGTCAACGACGTTGTGCGTCGCGGTCAACGGAACCAGCGACGTGGCCACGTCGGTGAATCCGGGAGGCGCCAGTCCGATCTGGACGCATGTCACTCTGAGCGGCCAGCATCAGCTCGGCGGCGTGTCATGCCCCACCTCGACGCAGTGTCTGGTCCTGGACTTCGATGGACAGGTGTTCGCCTCGAGCGACCCGACGGGGAACGCGTCCGCATGGACCGGCACGACCCCCGCAGTCGACAGCGGCGCTCCGCTCAACGCGATCGCCTGCGTCTCGAGCAGCTCATGCGTCGTGGTCGACGACCTCGGAGAGGTGGTCACCTCATCGAACGCATTCGGCGCGACTCCGGTGTGGGCGGCTGTGCGGATCGACGGCACCAACTCTCTTCGAGCCGTTTCCTGCACGTCGTCCGGCGTGTGCGTAGCAGCCGACGACAATGGAAGCCTGTTCGCATCGACCAACCCCGGCGGCGGCATCGGGGCATGGGTCAAGACCAAGGGTGTCGACCCGAGCGGCTTTCGCTCGGTGGGATGCGCGTCGGCGTCGCTGTGCCTCGCAGGAGGCGACGAGGGCAGCGTGGCCACGTCGACTGCGCCGACCTCAAGCGATCCCGCGTGGAAGCTGACACCCCAGCTCGGGAGCGGAGCGGTGCGGCCGGCCGCGCTGACGGGCGTCTCGTGTGCGTCCGCGCAGATGTGCGTGATGGTCGACGACCTCGGCAATGCTCTGAGCAGCGCCCATCCGGCGGGGCCGCCCGCGAGTTGGCGGCTGAGGTCCATCAATCCGGGTCTGGACATCAACGGCATCTCGTGCGTCAGC
Source organism: Solirubrobacteraceae bacterium (assembly GCA_035524415.1). Classification (GTDB taxonomy): domain Bacteria; phylum Actinomycetota; class Thermoleophilia; order Solirubrobacterales; family Solirubrobacteraceae; genus Palsa-465. The sequence goes on from DATKOY010000008.1 coordinate 13,019, forward strand.
GGCCTGTGCGTGGCTGTGGGCGGCGCCGGCGGCTATGTCGCGGCATCGGCACGGCCACTCAGCTCCGTACCGGCCTGGAACCTGATCGACCTCGACAGGTCCTCGCTGGACAACAACGGTTCTCCTCAGCTCGACGGTCTGAGTGGAGTGTCGTGCGCGTCGAGTACGTTCTGTGTTGCCCCGCGCGCCTCGTTCAATAACACCGATCTCGAGGTCTCGCTCAATCCAGCGGCGGCGATGCCGCAGTGGGGCACGCGACGAGTCGGAGAGATCGACGTCGACTTCTTCCGGCAGATCTCCTGTCCTTCGCGCTCGCTGTGCGTCGCCGCCGACCCTCAGTTCGGCAAGGTCGCAACTTCAACAGACGCGGGAGCGCACTGGAAGCTCACGACCGTCCTGCCGAACAGCGAGCTGAACGGAAGCCTCACGCCGAGCGTCAACGGCGTCTCCTGTCCGACCAAGCGGTTCTGCGTCGCGGTCGACGATCACCGGCAGGTGCTCACCACCCACAACCCGACCGGCGGTCGCAAGGCCTGGCACCTCGTCCGGCTCGGTCCCGGCCACAGCATGTTCTCGATCCACTGCGCTTCTCAGTCGCTGTGCGTCGGACTCGGCGAGGACGGCCGCGTGCAGGTCTCAACGGATCCGGCTGGCCCGCCGTCGGCCTGGAAGTTCGCTCCGATCACCAGCCGCGCGGTCGATGCGTCCTGCCCCTCAACCCGCCTGTGCCTGCTCATCGCGTCTGGCGGCTCGCTGATCGTCGGCCGGCGTTGAGAGAGCCGCTGACCTGCTCGCCGCGAAGCCAACGAGATCGCTGACCCTGAAGCGCCCCACGCGACCCGTGTCGCGACGTATGCTGCCCCTCGATGGCACGCACCGGGACCGGACCGGGAGCGCGACGGCGAGCCGCCGACGCGCGACGGGTCGCCGTCGTCAGTGCGGCAATCGTCGTGGCGCCGGTCCTCGCGCCTGCCGCCCTCGCCAAGGCCAAGCCGAAGCCCCCGCGGCATGGCGCCGACCTGATCATCACGAACGTCACGCTCGACGCCGGCACGCCCTCGTACATCGTCGCGGACACCCGCGGGCACCTCTCAGACTTCACGGTCGACGTGCCTCAGGTTGCCGCAACTGCACATGCACGCGCGGGGTAGCAGTTCTGCTACCATCGGCCATATATGGCGACGATCCCTCAAAAGGAACTCCGGAACAACGTCGGTGAGGTCTTGCGTCGCGCCGAGGCCGGCGAGGAGATCACGATCACGGTCGCCGGACGCGAAGTCGCTCGCCTCGGTCCGACCGGCCGACGTCATTGGGTCGGCGGGTCCACGCTTCGCGCGATCTGGCAGACGCCGGCACCGCGTGCTCTCGCCGGCGATCTCGAGCGATTCCCGGCCGCGCTCACCGATCCGTCCAACTGACCGGTGCGGGCACTACTGGACACCTCAGTACTGATCGGCGACACCGCGCCCGAAGGAGTCGAGGCTGCCGTCAGCGTGGCCTCGATCGCGGAGCTGCACTTCGGGGTGCTGGTCGCGAGCGATGACGATGAGCGGGCGCTGCGAACGCAGCGGCTCGGCGCGATCGAAGCGGCCGTCGATCCGCTGCCGATCACCGCCCAGGTCGCGCGCGAGTGGGGGCGACTCGCCGCCGCGGTGAGCACGCGCGGCGGCCGGCCCCGGAAGCGGACGATGGACCTGGCGATCGCTGCGACCGCGAACGTCCACCAGGTTCCGCTGCTGACCGAGAACCTCGTTGACTTCCAGATCATCAGCGACCTGGTCGACGCTCGCTTACCGGCTCATGCCGAGAGGGAACCTGCGGATCCGCTGCCGACCGACTGAAGCAACGCCCTCGGCCGACACCGGGTGGGTTGAGGCGCGCCGACACCGGACGCGTCCGAGCGGTTCTCGCGCGGGCGGCACGCAGACCAGAAGCTCCCGCCGGATCCGACGACAGCGGCAGTCCAGCCCGGCCGTAGACCGGGCCCTTCAAGCGGTATAGGGTCGCGGTCACACCCAACTGCGCGAGCTGCTTGCCGACATTCGCGGCCCGCCAAGACATACGGGAGGAACCACAGTGATCGGCGTGAGCGTCACCTTCCAATACGACGAGGACTTCGATCGAGCCCGCGTGATCTCCATTGCGGAGAGCGCCCGCAAGACGTTTGAGGGCATGCCCGGATTGCGGTCGAAGGTCTTCACCGTCGACGACACGGGGCGGCGCGCGATGAATTTCTACGTCTGGGAATCGGCGGAGGCTGCCACGCGTTTCTTCTCGGAAGAGATGCGCGAGCGGGTGACCGGCCTGTACGGCGTCGCACCCACGATCGACTTCGTGGAGATCGCTCAGATCGTCGACAACTCCGGAGGATGAGGAGCGGGATGCCCCGGTCACCGTCATCCATCGACCCGACAACTGCATCGGCTTATTGCCCATCAGCCGGAATCGGTTCGGCTAGCGCAGCGCGCGCGGGAGGCGCGGGGAAGGGGTCGGCGAAGTACTGGGTCTCGTGGGTGACCAGACCGTCGGTGATCTCCATGACGCTGACCGAATAGCTGGGCACGCCGTCATAGGTGATCACGCACTCGCTCACCCACACCTCGCCGCGCCCCAGGATCCGGCGGACCGTGAAATGGCGTTCGGCCGGATGCCCACCGCGTTGCGCTTGGATCCGTGAGCGGCCGCTGAAGCGCTCGCCGGACTGGGGGTAGTCCAGGATCGCGTCCGCAGCGTAGATCGCATGCTCGGCGTCGACGTCTCCGCGTTCGGAGGCGTCCCAGTGCTGCTGGATCCGCGCCCGGATGTCGGCGTCACGATCAAGTACGGCGTTCACTCGCACCTCCGATGCTGCGTTGGAATAGCCCTGCCTCGCGCGAGGGACACTCGCGACATCGGCCACATCCTGATCCTCACGTGGCATCGCCGCGTCAGTAGTCGCCCTGCTCGGGACACTGGTTGCGCATTGCAGGCGCCATCGGGCGCCCGCAGGCCCCCGCGACTATCGCGCGTTGAGATCACGGCGCACCGTGTCGCGGTCGAAGCCCAACGCCTCGAGTTGGCGCACGATCATGCCGACGTGTTTCTGGCTGAGGTTCTGTCTCCCGTGACCGGGAACAGTGATGACGACGCCGGATTCGTGGCGGAAGCGACGATGGCTCGTAGCCTTGCCGCCGAGTTCGGTAAAGCCGTGATCGATGAGCCAGGCGGTGAGGGCCCTGCGGGTGACGGTGCTCATGATGGAATTGTCGGACGAGCGCGGCTGCGCGCGACACGCTGGCCGGACTCGCCCGAGGACGCTGGGTGGTCGCTCGGGACCGACCTCGCGTACCTCCGCGAGCTCGTCGCCTACTGGGCGGAGCGCTTCGACTGGTCGGTGCAGGAG
>DATKOY010000009.1:0-2695 GCA_035524415.1 Solirubrobacteraceae bacterium
GTCGAGTAGGGCGGGTCGAGGATGACCAGGTCGTAGCTGCCGTCTTCGATCCAGTGGAGGTCGTGCGCGTCGCCGACCCAGGTCGGGGTGGTGGTCGCGTTCAGGTCGACGGTGTCGCCGATCTCGGCGAGGCCGCCGAACGGGTGCAGCACCTTCTCGGGTTTGCCGAGGGTGCGCCAGAGCCGCTGCTCGAAATGGAGCGGAAACGAGCCGACGTAGCAGTCGGGGCGCGGCCGCGGCAGCACCCAGCAATCCGTCGGAATCACGGCTCACCCGCCGGCAGCGCGAGCCGCAGCGATGTCGGCATCACGCCACGATCAGGATCGTAGGCCGCCTCCATCTGTGGGCTGATCCACTGGCTGACCGTCTCGCCGCTCGGCAGCATCGTGTAGGCGAGGAACTCGTCCTCGAACGTCGCGATCCCGGAAGCGATCGCCTCCAACTTCGACTTCACGACGAGCGCCAGCGCGCGCCACTTCTGGCGGCACGCCTGCTCCCACAGCGCCTCGGCCTGAGCGGGCGTCCGCTTGCCGCGCGAGTGGTACTGGAACTCGCGCTCGTCCCGCGACGGCAGCGGAAGCTCGAACCGGACCTGACGGTGCTGGCCGGACGCGACCTCGACGACGAAAGCGATGATCGCGCCGGTGCTGCTCCAGCCGTACATGAACTGCTTGGCGCCGTAGCGGGCGAGCGTCTGCTCGATCTCGTTCCGGGACTTCTCGACGCTGACCGTCGTGCGTTCGGCGTAGCGGCTCACGCGGTCACCTGAGCCCGCACGCCCTGCTCGTATTGGGCCATTCCCGCCAGTCGCCGTCGGCCCGCACGATCAAGAACGCCGCGTAAACCTGCTCCCCGGCCGACCGTGAGGCGATGTCCGCGTTCGACCTCGCCGCCCGCAGCCGGCCGTGCGAGAGCGCGGCGGCACGGTTGAATGTCGAGACGAGCATCTGCATCCCGCCGCCGTACGCGTTGACCTCGTCCCAGGCCGCCTCGCCCGATCCGACGCGGACCGTCCGCCACCACCAGCGGCCCGCCAGCCGATACTCCGGCCGCGCGTGCGGCGTCGGCCGCTGCGAGCTGTAGCGCCAGCCGGAGTGGACGCACAACGCCTGCGGCACGAACCACGCGGGCGTCGGGTAGTCCGGGCGTGCCTCGGCCGAGGCGGTCAACAGCAGACAGAGGACGGCGACGAGCGGCAGCCACTTCAGCCCTCCGCCCAGCCCGACGGGGACACGTCCTCGAGCCTGACGGCTCGGCGTTCAGCGATCCTCCGCTGCCGGCGGTGGAACCTCCACGACCGCAGCCGGTCTCGCCATGTGACCTGGCGGACGACGCCGCGGCGGAAGTCGAGCATCGTCGCGGCCGAGCGGTCGGATGCGCTCACAGGAACCTCACTCCCTCACGCGAGAACCAGCGAACTGCGAGGTCGTGCTGGCGGTCGGCCTCACGCTCGAAGCGCCCCGCCGACTGCCAGAGGATCACCGGGCCGTTCTCCGGCGCGCGGTCGGGCAGCCAGAACGCCATCGTCTCGAAGTACGGTGAGGCGTACTCGATCGCGCTCGACTCTCGGTAGATCGTGGACACGTAGACGCCGGTCGCCTCGATCACGTCGCAGCGATACGACCCGAGCTTGCGCTCCGTAGCGGCCTCTGATTCACGCGGCGGCATCGAGCACCTTCCAACCTCGGCCGTTGAACACGATCCAGTTGCCGCACCCGCAGGTGATCTTGTCTCCGGGCTCGCCGCCGCCTCGATAGCGATCAACGGCAGCGAACTTGAGCACAGCCGAACGGCAGCACGCGGGCATGTCCCTGTGAACGTGCGCCGAGACCTCGATCGTCTTCTTGCGCTTCGTAGCGGCCTTGTCGTTACGCTCCACGACGCATCACCGCCGCTCGCTCGCAACTCGCCTCGGCCTCGATGACCATCGGATGATCGAGGACGCGATCCATGAGCCGTTGGCAGACAGCCTCGGCATCTTCGGCGTTGTCGGCCTCGAAGTTGACCGTGAGATAGACTACCCACTCGACAGGATCATTTGCGGCCCCTGATGTGCGAGACGGCTCAGCACCACTCATCTCAAGCTCCTCTCAAGTTGCACCAAGCCGTCGATGATGAGGGCGACCGCGATGAGCGACACCCACCACGGCAAGATGTGAAACATCGCCAGCGCGACCAATGCAATCCCACCGACTCGGATAATCCAATGTGAATCGGGACGGGCGGCTGTGGTCTTGGCCGCGTCAGGATCCCCTTCGGCTGTGCCCAAGCCGTGACCCCGCCCCGAACTTGTCGCGGCCAAGGGCTTGTCGGTCATGCCAGCACCCGGTAGTCGCGCTCGCGCTCAGGGATCGGCTTGAAACCCATGCCGCGACATTTGCGGGCATACGCCTCGCTGTCGATCGGCTCGCCGTTCCGTTGTCGCTCGCGGATCTCGGCGTTGATCGCGCGCTTGACACGGCGCGTGACCGCTCTGAACGTGAGCGCCGACCAGCCGGTGTCACGGGTCAGTGCGAGCATCGAGCCCCTGAGCCACGGAAGCGTGATCTCGCTGACGACGTAGGTCCAGCCGTGTCGCGTGACCCGGAATCGCGCGCCGCGGTACTCATACCAGCCGACGTTCGGATCCTTCGCGGCCTCTGAGTCACGCGGCATCGCGCACCTTCTCTCCGTGGAGCAACTTGTCGGCGGCGGC
>DATKOY010000010.1:0-46121 GCA_035524415.1 Solirubrobacteraceae bacterium
TGCTCCGGCATTTCAGATTCGCGTCGATCGAGGGATGCGGCATCACCCGGATCGGATGAGGGCTTTGTCCGGAGGTGAGAGATGCTGAGAGTGTGACATGGGAGCTCGCGATCACCGCGGCCGCGGTCCTCGCAGTGGCGACGATCTCTCGTCGTCTGGTCGGTACGCCGTTCACGGCGGCGATGGCATTCGTCGCCATCGGCGTGATCGTCGGTCCGTTGGTCATCGATCAGGTCAGTCCGGCCGCGTCGGGCGACACCGTGCGCACGCTCGCCGAGGCGACCCTCACCGTGGTCCTGTTCGCAGACGCGTCGCGCATCAAGATGCGGGCGCTCCGGCGCGAGTTCGCGGTTCCTCTGCGGCTGCTGGCGATCGGCCTGCCGCTGACGATCGTGCTTGGCGCGGCGCTCGCCGCCGGCGTGTTCAGCTCCCTCAATCTCGCTGAGGCGATCGTGCTCGCGGTCCTGCTCGCGCCGACCGACGCCGCGCTCGGCCAGGCGGTCGTGACCGAGCCGCGTCTTCCGTCGCGGATCAGGCAGGGACTCAACGTCGAGAGCGGGCTCAACGATGGCATCTGCGTCCCGCTGCTGCTGATCGCGCTCGCCGCAGCGGACGTCGAGGACAAGACGGCGAGCGGCTCCCACGCGATTACGATCGTCGCCGAAGAGATCGGCTACGGGATCCTCGGCGGCGTCGCCGCCGGGCTGCTGACCGCGGCGCTCGTCGCGATCGCGTCGCGCCGGAACCTCATCAACCCCGCATGGCTTCAGGTCGTCCCGGTCGCCGGGGCGGCACTCGCCTACGGCGTCGCCGTGCCGCTCGGGGGCTCAGGGTTCATCGCCGCATTCGTCGCGGGAGCGATCTTCGGTGCGCTGGTCAGCGCCGAGTCCGACGAGGCCTCTCGGCTGAGCGAGGAGATCGGCGGCCTCCTCGGCGGCGTGACGTTCCTCGTGTTCGGCGCGGTTCTGCTCGGACCGACCCTCAAGCACGTGAGCTGGCTGATCGCGCTCTATGCCGTGCTCAGCCTGACGCTCGTTCGGATGCTCCCGGTCGCGATCGCGATGCTCGGCACCGGAGCGAGATGGCGGACGGTCGCGTTCCTCGGCTGGTTCGGACCGCGCGGACTCGCCTCGATTGTGTTCGCGGTGATCGTCGTGCAGGAGGCAAACCTCACGCACACCGACACGATCCTGTTCGCGACGTACCTGACGATCGGGCTGTCGGTGTTCGCGCACGGGCTGACCGCCGCGCCGCTCGCCACGTGGTACGCCAACTGGTACGGGTCGCATGCGCGCACCGACCTCCCGGCGATGGAGAGCGTGCACGCACCCGAGCACCGCCCGCGCGGCCGCCCACTCGTGACTTCGATGCACGCCAGTCAATGAAAGGAGAGGCAGATGGGCTTTCTGCACAGACACGACGATGCCGGCGGTGGCACGCGGTATCAGATGCGGGAGAAGCTGTTCGCCATCGGCGACGACTACTGGATCGAGACCGAGGACGGCACCCGCGCCTTCAAGGTCAACGGCAAGGCGATGCGCGTCCGCGAGACGTTCATCCTCGAGGGCCCGTCGGGCGAGGAGCTGCTGAAGATCCAGGAGCGTAAGCTGACGATCCGCGACACGATGAAGATCGAGTGCGACGGCGACACGGTCGCGACCGTCAAGAAGGCGCTGATCACCCCGCTGCGCGACCGCTTCTCGATCGACCTCGAAGGCGGCGGTGAGCTCACCGCGAAAGGCAACATCGTCGACCACGAGTACGAGATCGAGCGCGACGGCGACAAGGTCGCGGAGATCTCAAAGCGGTGGTTCCGCGTCAGAGATACCTACGGGATCGAGATCGCACCGGACCAAAACGATTCGCTGCTGCTGGCCGTCACCGTCTGCATCGACGAGATGGCGCGCGGTTGACGGCGGTCGCGCCGCGCGGTCCGCGCCGGGGGGAGCGCGGACCGCGTCGGGTCCGCCGTCGTCAGTGCACGATCAGGACGTCGCAGTGGGCATGCCGGGACACATCCTGGCTCACGCTGCCGCGCAGCACACGGTCGAGCACTCCGGGTTCGCGGGTGCCGAGGACGATCAGGTCGGCGTGGTTCTCGTCGGCGATCTGCACGATCGCGTCGGCCGGCTCACCGACCGCCTCCTTGTACTCGGCCGTGGCGCCCCGCGATTCGAGCTGGGTCCGAGCGTTCTCGAGTTCCTTGCGGTGCCGATCCGGTGAGTCGATGTTGTCGAGACCGCCGCCGCCGCGCGCCGCCGACATCACTACCGGCGCCACGCTGAGCACGATCAGTCGGCTTCCGAACGTCTCGCTGAACGTCGCCGCCCGGTCCAGCGCTCGGTCCGCCGCCTCGGTCTGATCGTAGGCCACGACCACTGTCTTCATCGTCCGATCACCTCGTTCTCGTCGCGCAGCTATTCACGAGCGTGACCCTACGCGGTGGCGCAGACGTCCTCATCGTCCGTTTCGGATGACATCGCTCGTGGCGTCCGGTCAGGCCGGGTGCCGGCATCGACGGGACGCGTCGGTTTGCGGTCCACTACTGAGCAGTAGCAGGGCATTTTGGCCGATCACAAAGAGGTGGCGAACTACGATGTCGAGGCGGCCGGCGACGCGTCCCCCGCCCGGGGCGTTGCGCCGCTTGCGGCCTTGATCGGCCGGTGCGCGGAGCGTGGCCGCGGGATCGGACAGCGCGCGAGCTGGACGCAGGGACTCGGGTTCCGCCTGCGGTTGCTGCTCACGCTCGGCGCGACGCTCGGAGCGATCGGCGTGCTCGGCTACGTGTTGCTCGCGGGGCAGCTGCGTGCCGACCAGATCAAGGAATACGAGCGCACGCAGCGCAACGACGCGTTGATCCTCGAGGCGGCCGGGCGCTCGGTGCCCAATGTCTCAGCCACCGACCCGGTGTTCCAGGAGCTCGTCACCTCGATGGGCCAGCGGCCCGGCGTCACCGAGACGATCCTGATCAATCCCCACGACGCGGTCGTCGCTTCGAAATACGCCGCCGCCGAGGGCACGACCGACCCCGATCCGAGGCTCCTGAGCGCGCTCTCCCACGGCACGTCGTACGGCGGTCACGACGACGATCCAGGCCGCACACGCGATTACGAGTTCGTCGCCCCGGTCAGCCTGCCCGGCGGCCGCTATGCGTTTCAGACCTCGTTCGACCACCGCACGCTCGACCGCACACTCGGCGATCTCCGCCAGTCGGTCGGGCTGATCTGGCTGCTCGCACTCGTCGCCGGCGGACTCGTCTTCCATTGCGTCGGCGGCCGGTCGCTGATGCGCAGCCATCAGATCGCGCTACGGCGCGCGACGCGGGACGGGCTGACCGATCTGCACAACCACGGTGCGTTCAGGGATGAACTCGCGACCGCAATCGCGCAGGCCGCGAGGTACGAGGAGCCGCTCAGCTTGCTGCTCCTCGACCTCGACGACTTCACCCTGTTCAACGACCGGTACGGTCATTCGCGCGGGGATCAGCTGCTGATCGACGTTGCCACCGTGCTTCGCGACGGACGGCCGAGCGACCGGGTGTTCCGCATCGGCTCGGACGAGTTCGGCCTGCTCCTGCCCCACACCGACGCGGCGGGGGCGTGTGTCCGGGCGCGTCGTCTGCTGCGCGCCCTGGCCGACCTCCCGGTCCGCGCGAGTATCGGCATCAGTGGAACCGCGCGCGAGATCGCCGGCGAGGTGCTGCGTGCGCAGGCCGGGGCTGCCCTGACGCAAGCGCGACGTCACGGCGGCAGCGACGTCGTCCACTTCCACGAGATCGGCAACGCGGTGACGCTCGTCAGCCCCGACAAGCAGCAGGCACTGGTCCGGATGCTCGACCTCGGCGCACTGACCGCGTGCTACCAGCCGATCTGGGATCTCGAACATCGTACGTTGCTCGGCATCGAGGCGCTGGGGCGCCCGGATCAATCGTTCGGCTTCGCCGGCCCGGCCGATGCATTCGATGTCGCCGAGCAGATCGGTCGGGTCCACGCACTCGACGTGCTGTGCGCAACCCGGGCGCTCGCAATCGGTCCGGATCTTCCGCCCGGCGCTCTGCTGTTCATCAACCTCTCACCGCAAACGCTCGATCTCGACACCGACGGCGACGACTGGTTCAGCGTCGCCGTGGAACGAGCACGGTTGGAGCCGGGCCGAGTCGTGATCGAGGTTACCGAGCGGTTCGGTGGGCGCACCGACGCGGTGGTCTCGACGCTGCACCGCCTGCGGGCGGCGGGGTTCAAGCTCGCGCTCGACGACGTCGGCACCGGCAACGCGGGACTCGAGATGCTGCGCGCTCTCGATGCCGACTTCGTGAAGATCGACCGCAGCGTCGTCACCGCCGCGACCACCGAGCCGACCGCCCGAGCGGTCCTGATGGCGATGGCGACGTTCGGGAGCGGGACCGGCGCCTACGTGATTGCCGAGGGCATCGAGGACCAGGAGACGCTGCGGTTCGTGACGGGACTCAGCCAGGCGGCGGAGACGATCATCAGGGGCGGTCAGGGCTACGGCCTTGGCCGTCCGTCGGCCGAGATCGATCCCGCGCCGCCGATGCTGTTGCATTCCTGATCACGCACATGCGGCTCGGGCTCAAGCGGTACATCCTCGGGGATCGCCAGACGATCGCCGGCACGGTCTACGGGACGATCCTCGTCCTGTCGGTGATCGCCGCCGGGGCGCGGTCCTTCGAGCATCATCTGTGGCGGCTCGACGCGCTTGCCGCGACGAGCGCCGTCGTGTTCTGGATCGCCCACGTCTACTCGCACGGACTGGGCGAAAGCCTCAAGGTCGGGCGGCGCCTGAACCTGGCTGAGTTCCGCGCGATCGCCCGCCGCGAATATTCGATCGTGCTGGCCGCGGTCGGTCCCGTCGCCGCGATCACGCTCGGCGCCGCCGGCGTCGTCAAGGGCGCGTTTGCGCTCCGGCTGGCGTTCGCGATCGGGGTCACGACGCTCGCCGCCCAGGGCGTCCGCTATGCGCGGCTCGAGCGGCTGAGCAGGACCGAGACCGCCATCACGGTCGCCCTGAACCTCGTGTTCGGCCTGTCAATCGTCGCGGTCGAGGTGTTCGTCGCGCACTGATGAGTGTGCGTCAGGCGTGGCGGGAACCGCGGACGGGGTTGGCGTGCCGTCTGTGCGTGCCGTCTGTGCGTGTCGGCCTGTTGTCGGCTGGCGCCGAACCTGGGCCTTCGGCCCGGCCTTCCTGGGAGGACTGCTCGGTACTGGGGCTGGGGAAGGGGTGGGTGCGGGGCGCCACCGGCCCTGCAAAACGTGAAAAAGCTCACCGGCGCCGCAACGTTTTGCCAGATAAGCACCGTGGCGGTGCCTCTTGTGAAAAGCGTCGAACGCGGCGCGAACTTTTTCACGTTATGCCGCCCGGGCCAACCGCACCCACGCGTTCGAAAGCGCCGTCTACCGGGCAGACCTCCCACCCAGGCCGGGCCGAAGGCCCAGGCTCGGCGCCAGCCGATCCCAGACCGAACCGCACCCGGCAAGACAGTGCGCCACCCGCGTCGGCCCTTGAGGCAGCGCCCCCAACCGGACCGGATTGGGTCATTCGGCCGACGCCCAGCGGTGGCCGCGCTCGAGATCCACGACTTCGCATGCGCCACTACACCGACACGGCCAAGCACATCGCGGCCGCGGCCGGCACGGACACGACCGCGTAGGTCGCCTGGACTCGCCCCGGCGCCGGCCATAGACTGGCCCGGACACCCGCGAGGGGGCCCCGCGGGGGGCCCCGGAAGGAGAGGATCGCGCCGTGGACCCCAACCAGGATCAGCTCCTCTGGATGTACGAGACGATGCTCGTGATCCGCGACTTCGAGGAGAGGATGGTCGACGTCTATCTGGAGGGCAAGCTGCCCCCTGCCATCCAGCACGGACTCGCGTTTGACATCGGCGGCGGACCGGTGCCGGGCGAGATGCACCTGGCGGCCGGCCAGGAGCCGGTCGCGGTCGGAACGTGCGCGCACCTGCGCGACGAGGACACCGTCGTCGGCACGCACCGACCGCACCACTTCGCGATCGCCAAGGGCGTGCCGCTGGACAAGCTCGCGGCCGAGCTGTTCGGCAAGGCGACCGGGCTGAGCCGCGGCAAGGGCGGCCACATGCACATCTTCGACCCGGAGCACAACTTCTCGTGCAGCGGGATCGAGGGTGCGAGCATGCCCCCGGCGACGGGGGCGGCACTTGCGTACAAGAAGCTCGGCCGTGACGCGGTCGCGATCGCGTTCTTCGGCGAGGGCGCGGCCAACCAGGGGACCTTCCACGAGGCGCTCAACCTGGCGGGGCTGTGGCAGCTGCCGACGGTGTTCATCTGCGAGGACAACCGCTGGGCGATCTCGGTCCCGAAGTCCAAGTCGACTGCGATCGCGTCGAACGCCGATCGCGCCGCTGCGTACGGCATGCCGGGTGTCGAGGTCGAGCACAACGACGCGGTCGAGATGTTCGAGGCTGCCGGCGAGGCGATTGCGCGGGCGCGCGGCGGCGGCGGGCCGACGCTGATCGAGGTGCAGACCGACCGCTACCTCGGCCACTTCCAAGGCGACGCGGAGGTGTACCGGCCCAAGGAGGAAGCGAGCGAGCTGCGCCAGAACGACCCGATCCCGAAGCTCGCGGCGCAGATGCGCAGCGTCGGCGTCCTCGACGACGCACTCGACGAAGAGATCACGAGGCGCGCGGCGCAGCGCGTGACCGATGCGTACCAGTTCGCGCGGGAGAGCCCGCTACCCGATCCGGCCGAGGCACTCGAGCACGTCTTCGTCTGACGAGGAGAGGAGAGAAACATGGCTGTTGCCACCAAAGAACGCACCCTGACGATGGCCCAGGCAATCTCCGAGGCGATCGGCCAGGAGATGGAGCGCGACGAGCGCGTGTTCGTGATGGGCGAGGACATCGGCGCCTACGGCGGCATCTTCAGCGCCACCAGTGGTCTGCTCGACCGCTTCGGCCCAGACCGGATCATGGACACCCCGATTTCCGAAGCCGGATTCATCGGTGCCGCGATCGGCGCTGCCGCCCAGGGCATGCGGCCGATCGCCGAGCTGATGTTCGTCGACTTCTTCGGCGTGTGCATGGACCAGATCTACAACCACCTTGCGAAGAACACGTACATGTCGGACGGCAACGTGAAGCTGCCGGTCGTGATCACGACCGCGATCGGCGGCGGCTATAGCGACGCGGCGCAGCATTCGCAGTGCCTGTACGGCACGTTCGCGCACGTGCCCGGTCTCAAGATCGTCGTACCGTCGAACGCGTATGACGCCAAGGGGTTGATGATCGAGGCGATCCGCGATGACAACCCGGTGATGTTCTTCTTCCACAAGGGGATCATGGGCCTGCCGTGGATGTCGTACTTCGAGGGGTCGACGACAGCCGTCCCAGATGACGAGTACACGATTCCGTTCGGCCAGGCCGCCGTCGCACGCGAGGGTGGTGATGTCACGATCGTCACGCTCAGCCAGATGGTCCAGAAGGCGCTGGTCGCCGCTGAGCAACTCGCCGCTGACGGGATCAGCGTCGAGGTGCTCGACCTGCGAACGCTCGTCCCACTCGACCGCGACGCAGTGGCCGCATCGATCGCCAAGACGGGCCGGCTGCTGATCGCCGATGAGGACTACCGCAGCTTCGGCCTCAGCGGCGAGATCTGCGCGATCGTCGCCGAGCGACTCGACACGATCACGCTGAAGGCTCCGGTCAAGCGGCTGGCGGTGCCGGACGTGCCGATCCCATACAGCCGCCCGCTCGAGCGCCACGTGATCCCCCAGGTGGACGGGATCGCGTCCGCGGTGCGCGAGCTGGTCAGACCCGGCACGTGATCGACATCACGGCACCGGCGGAGCCGTTCGCGGACGCCGGTGAGGGCGTTGAGGGCCTGCTCGAGACCTGGCTCGTCGGCGAGGACGATCGCGTCCTCGCCGGCCAGCCGGTGGCCGACGCGATCGTCGTGAAGACCTCGTTTCAGATCTCGACGCCGTGCGACGGCACGCTGGCCGAAATCGTCGTGCGACAAGGCGACACGTTCGCCTCCGGGGCGGTGCTCGCGCGACTGGAGCCTGGCGAGGGCGCACCCGGCGGCGGCGCGGCGCCCTCCGCCCGGTCGGAGCCGCAGCGGCTCCCGCTGACCGGGATCCGCGGCGCCGTCGCCCGCGAGATGACGCTCGCGTGGCAGCAGCCGCGGGTCGCGATCGGCGTCGACGTCGACATGAGCGCGGCCGTCGGATTGCTCGAGGAACGCGACCTCTCGCCCACGCACGCGGTGCTGCGAGCCGTCGCGCTGACCCTGCGCGAGCACCCCCGCCTCAACGGGGTGCTCGGCGACGATGCGGTCGAGCTCGCGCGCGAGGTCAACGTCGGGCTCGCGGTCAGCCTCGACGAAGGGGTGATCGTCCCGGTGATCCGCGGCGCCGACGAGAAATCGTTGTCCGAGCTCGCCGCCGAGGCGCGCGAGCTCGCGGCGGCAGCACGAGACGGATCGCTCCCGGGAGCGGCGGTGCGTGACGGGACGTTCACGGTGTCGACGCTGGGTGCCACCGGGATCGATTGGTTCACGCCCGTGCTCAACACGCCGCAGATCGCGATCCTCGGAGTCGGCCGGCTCACCGAACGCGTGATCGCGCGCGACGGCGTCGCCGTCGTCGCCCCGGCGATGACGTTGACCCTCGTGTTCGACCACCGCGCCGTCGACGGGCAGCCGGCGGCACTGTTCCTCGCAGCGCTCCGCGACCGGCTTGCGCGCTGCGAGCTGTGACGGCTACGTCGGCGTCAGCGTGTAGCGGACGGTCTGCACGCGGATCAGGCCGTCGCGGAACACGAACGTGTCGATCCCGTCCTCGACCTTGACCTTCTCTGATTCGGCCTTCCACTCGAGCAGCAGGATGTCGTCCTCGAACAGCATCGTCGGAAGCTCCCATGTGGCACCCGGGACGTCGCCGAGCAACTTGACGAAGCCCTGCCGGACACCGTCCTTCCCGTTCAGCACGCCGTCCGGCGTGATGAAGATCGCGTCGTCCGAGTAATCGCTGACGATGCCATCGAGATCCTCCGCCATCAGCGCCTCGCCGTGGTGCTGAAAGACCTCCTGCGGGGTACGCGCCATCTCGTCCTCCTTTCGTGGGCTGCCTGTCAGGCGGATCGTAAGCGGTAGTTCGCCCGCATGGGGTCTGCGCGGCATCCCGGATGCCACGGTCCTCGGTGCGGCGGACACTGGCTGCATGGTCGATGCGAGCCTCGAGCTGCGGGATTTGCATCGCGCCTTCGGCGATCTGACCGCAGTCGACGGGATCAGCCTCACGGTGCCCGCCGGGCGCATGTTCGGGTTCGTTGGTCGCAACGGTGCCGGCAAGACGACGACGATGCGGATCATCTGCGGGCTGCTCGCACCGGACCGCGGCAGCGTGAGCTGGCGCGGCATGCCGATCGACGTGACGGCTCGCGAGCGGATCGGCTATATGCCGGAGGAGCGCGGCCTGTATCCAAAGATGCGCCTGGGCGACCAGCTCGAGTACTTCGCCGTCCTGCACGGCGCGTCCCACGCCCAGGCACGAGCCGCCGCCCACGCGTGGCTTGACCGGCTCGGCCTGCACGACCGCATCGGCGCACGCGTCGAGGAGCTCTCGCAAGGCAACCAGCAACGCGTCCAGCTCGCCGCCGCACTCGTGCACAGTCCCGATCTGCTGATCCTTGACGAGCCGTTCGCGGGACTCGACCCGATCGTCACCGATCTGCTGTCCGAGGTGCTGCACGAGCAAGCGGCGCGAGGCGTCCCGGTGCTCTTCTCCTCGCATCAGCTCGAGCTCGTGGAGCACATCTGCGAGTCGGTCGCGATCATCGACCGTGGCCGGATCGTCGCCTGCGGCGCCGTCGACGAGCTGCGGGCGAAGGGACCGCGGCTCGTCAGGGTCGACGTGCGCGGGGCGCGGCCAGACTGGGCCGATGCGCTCGAGGGCGTCGAGATCGCCGAGTGCGTCGGCGCGCGGACCGTGTTCGCGCTCGGCCCGCGGGCCGACACCCAGCAGATCCTCGACGCGGCCCGGCAGTCCGGATCGGTGAGCCACTTCGCCGAGCTCCGGCCGACGCTGGCCGAGCTGTTCCGCGAGCTGGTGTCGTCATGAGCGCTCGGCGGAGCATCTGCGAAGTCGCCCGGCGCGAGCTGGTCGAGCGGTCGCGCTCACGCGTCACGCGAGTCTCGCTCGCGCTGCTGCTGATCCTCAGCGTCGGCGGCGCGATCGCCGCCGCGCGCCTGACCGGCGGCACGCCCACGGATCACGTCGGGATCGTCGGAGCACGCTCCGTCGCATTGGAGCCCGCGATCCGCCTGGAGGCGAGGGCCGCCGGGCGCCGCGTCTCGCTGCACGAGTTGGCGAACCGCGCCGCCGCCGTCCAGGCGGTCCGGGACGGGACGATTGACGTTGCCGTGCTCGATGGACAGCGCCTGCTGGTCAAGCGTTCGAGCTCGAGCGCGGCCGCCCGTGACGTGCGGGCCGCGGTCGCGGCTCAGACCGCGCGCGAGCGCCTGCGCAGCTTCGGGCTCACCGATGCGCAGGCGCTCACCGCGCTGACGCCACCCGCGCTCCCGGTGGACGTGCTCGAGCCGACCGCGAAGAGCGTGGAGCGAACCCGCGGTCTGCTGTACGTCGGGATGATCGTCCTCTACATCGCCCTGGTCGGCTTCGGCAACGCGGTCGCTCAGGGCGTCACGGAGGAGAAATCGTCGCGCGTCGTCGAGCTGCTGCTGACGACGGTGTCGCCCCGGCGTCTGCTGGCCGGCAAGGTGACCGGGATCGGCCTGCTCGGGCTCGCGCAGCTACTACTCGCGGGGACGGCGGCGCTGATCGCCGGGCGCCTCGCGGGTGGCGCGGGGCTGCCGTCCGGGGCTCCGGGCGCGGTCGCGCTCGTGCTCTTGTGGTTCGCCCTCGGCTACATCTTCTACAGCGTCGCGTTCGCGGGCGTCGGCGCGCTCGTGTCGCGACAGGAGGACCTCGCGAGCGCATCCGCGCCGGTGACGGTCGTGCTCGTCGCCTCGTGGATCGTGGCGATGGTCGCACTCCAGGATCCGAACGGAACGCTCGCCCGGATCGCCGCGTTCGTGCCCCCGCTGGCGCCGATGGTCGTCCCGGCGCGGGTCGTACTGGGGGACATGGGCGCGCTCGGGCTGATCGCCGCGATCGCCGTCGACGTGGTCGCGACGATCGCGATGATCCTGCTCGCCGCGCGGATCTACGAGCGCGCGATCCTCCAGATCGGCGCGCCCGTGACGCTGCGCCGCCTGCGCACTCCCCGCGCCCGCGAGGCGGTGTCCTGGAGGTAGCGCCCGCACAGTCAGCCGACGATCCAGCGCCCGCACGGTCAGCCGACGATCCCGAGCGCGAGCTCCCGCAGGCGGTGCAGCGTCGGCAGGTCCTCGCCGCGGCGCCACGCGAGCGCGATCCCCATCGTCGGCTCAGGGGACGCGAACCTTCGGTAGACGGCTCCGGGAATCCGCAGGCTGCGCGAGCGTTCGAGCATGATGAACGAGATCCCGGCCCCCTCGGCGACGGCGGAGACGATCCGCTCTTCCTCCGGTTCGGTGCGAGCGAGCGGCGGCCACGGCGGGTCTCCGCAGACCTCGCGGCGCACCTCGCGCCAGGCCCCGGGCCCGTGCTCCTCGGGCCACCACACGAGCGGCTCGCCCTCGATGTCGCGCGGACGGACCGTCGTGCGCTTCGTCAGCCTGTGCCCGGCGGGGAGCACGCACACCATCGGCTCGCGCCCGAGCAGCAGCTCCTCGAGTGCCGGCTCTTCAAGCGGGGGGCGGACGAACCCCACGTCGATCTCCCCCGCGAGCAGCTGCTCGACGTTCAGCATGGTGTTCCCGAGCCCGAGTTGGAGGTCGACGCCGGGATAGCGCTGCCGGTACGCAGCGACGATCGCGCCGGCGATCCCGCCGGTGAGCGACCGCGTCAGGCTCATCCGCAACCGGCCGCGCTCGCCGGTGCCGGTGGCCCGGACGATCGCCGCCGCGCGCTCGGCGCGACCGAGCAGCTCGCGCGCCTCGGTCAAGAGTGCGGCTCCCGCCGGCGTGAGCGACGCGCCCCGCCGGTTGCGCTCGAACAGCGTGACGCCCAGCTCCGCCTCGAGCGTGCGGATCTGCTGGCTGACGCTCGGCTGCGCGAGGTGTAGCCGGTCGGCCGCCCGCCGGAAATGCAGCTCCTCCGCGACCGCGACGAATGAGCGTAACTGCCGCAGCTCCATCGTCCCATGATAGGCCCTGCCTCTCAGAGAAATGGTCTTTCGGACTTGATCGACGCAGACGCGCCGCTTTAACGTGATGCTCCGCGGAGATGGGAACGAGAGGAGAGGCAGATGGCAACGAGTGAATCGGGGATCCGGGGCTTCATGAGCCCGTTTGAGGTCCCGGCGCCGGAGGGATCCGAGGGCTGGGAGACGATGTATCCGTACTACGCGGTCTTCAGCGAGGACCGGCGTGAGTCCGAGGAGGCTCGCGGATGGTTCCGCGACGGCATGCACTTCCCCGAGCCGATGTTCCCGTTCGACTTCGTCACGGCGGACTCGCCGTACATGTGCCTCGGTCAGGCGAACTCGCGCATCTTCGCGGTCCCGCCGGCGCTCGGGATCGATCACCGCGTTCTGTACGGCTGGGTCTACATGAGCGCCAACCCCGTCACCGATCCGGAGGAGATCGGCCGCCGCGCCGAACTGTTCGGCCGCCGCGCGGGCTACTACTTCCAGAACTGGGACGAGTTGTACGGGCGCTGGCGCACGAAGGTCCAGGAAACGATCGACGAGCTCGAGGCGCTCGAGGTGCCCGACCTGCCGGACATCGAGGACGAGGCCGTCGTGACCGAGGCGCGCGGGATCGGGTCGGCGCACACGCTGCTGATCGCCTACGACCGCCTGCTTGAGAGCATCGACCGCATCTGGCAGTACCACTTCGAGTTCCTCAACCTCGGGTATGCGGCGTATCTCGTCTTCTACGAGCTGTGCAAGCAGAGCTTCCCGGACATCTCCGACCAGACGATCGCGAAGATGGTCAGCGGCATCGACGTCGTCCTGTTCCGCCCCGACACGGAGCTCAAGCGGCTCGCCCAGCGCGCCCTGGATGACGGGCTCGCCGACGCTGTGCTGTCCGCCTCAACCGACGACGCGCTGCACGAGGCGCTGTCCGGCTCCGACGCCGGCCGCGAGTGGCTGACGGACTGGAATGCGACGAAGACGCCGTGGTTTCACTACTCCAACGGCAACGGCTTCTACCACCATCATCGTTCCTGGAGCGATGATCCGTCGGTCCCGCTGGCGCACCTGCGCAACTACGTCGAGCGCATGCGCGCCGGGGACGACGTGACGCGGCCGCTCGCGGAGGTGCGCGCGGAGCGGGATCGGATCACCGGCGAGTACCGGGCGCTGCTCACAGACCCGGAGGCGCTCGGCGCCTTCGACCAGAACCTCGGCCTCGCGCGCACGGTCTTCCCGTACGTCGAGAGCCACAACTTCTACGTCGAGCACTGGTACCACACGGTGTTCTGGAACAAGGTCCGCCTGTTCGGCTCGCTGCTGGCCCGCCACGGCTTCCTCGAGGAGAGCGAGGACATCTTCTACCTCCAGCGTCACGAGGTCTCCGATGCGCTCGTCGACCTGCGGCTCGCATGGGCGGCCGGCTCGGAGGGGCGCGGCACCCGCTACTGGCCCCCGATCGTGGCCCGGCGCAAGCGGATCATGGACGCGATGCGATCGTTCACGCCGCCGCCGGCGCTCGGTGCCGTCCCGGAGACGATCACCGAGCCGATGACGATCATGCTGTGGGGAATCACGACCGAGCGCGTCAAGGAATGGGCCGCCGCCGACCGCGACGACGCGTCGACGCTGAAGGGCTTTGCCGGCTCGCCCGGAACGGCCGAGGGGACCGCCCGCCTCGTCCTCGACGTCGAGCACCTCGGGGACCTCGAAGCGGGTGAGGTCCTCGTCGCGCCGGTCACCTCGCCGAGCTGGACGCCGGTGTTCGGCAAGATCGCCGGCGCGGTCTCGGACATCGGCGGGATCATGTCGCACGCCGCGATCGTCTCCCGCGAGTACGGGCTGCCCGCCGTCGTCGGCACCGGCAACGCGACGAGGCGGATCAAGACCGGTGACCGCGTCCGCGTGGACGGCAACACGGGCATGGTCACGATCCTCTCCTCCGCGACATGAGCGACGCGCGCTACGACGCGGTCGTCGTCGGCGGCGGCCACCACGGAACGATCATCGCGCCGTACCTGGCGCGGGCCGGGCTGTCGGTGCTCGTGCTCGAGCGCAGCCCGCACCTGGGCGGCGGGGCGTGCGCGAGCGAGGGTCCGGCTCCCGGGTTCGTGATGAATCACTGCAGCCACTGGACGCGCTTCTATGCCCACCCGGCGTACCGGGACTTCGAGCTCCACGACGAAGGGCTGCAGTACGTCTTCCCCGAGCAGAACGAGGGGATGATCTTCGACGACGGCTCGTCGTTCGTCGGATTCTCAGCCTCGCGCGTCGTCGATCCGCGCAGCGGACGGACCGAGCGCTCCGAGGAGAACGTGCGGCGCACGTTCGAGCAGATCGCGCGGTTCTCTGCACACGACGCCGAGACGTACCTTGCGCTGCTCGAGGCCTACGAGCGGCATTGGAAGCAGGCCTTCCGCCGCCACCGCTTCACCGTCCCGCCGCCGTGGGGCACGCCCGACCCACTCGAGCAGCTGCTCGAGATCCCGGGCAGCATGCTCGAGCCGGTCCATCAGTTCATGACGCTCAGGCAGCTCGCGCAGGATTTCTTCGAGAGCCCCGAGCTCCAGATCCTGTTCATGCGGGCGACGACAACGTCGACCGGCTGCTTCCCCGATGACGTCCCGGGACTCCAGGGGCTGATCCACTGCCTGCCCCTGACGCTGTCGTTCGAGCCGGCCGCAATCGCGGTCGGCGGGAGCCAGGCGATCACCGACGCGCTCGTCTCCGCTGGGCGCAAGCTCGGCGTCGAGTACCAGACCGCGTGCGAGGTCGACCGGCTCGCGGTCCGGCACGGACGCGCGAGTGCGGTGCAGCTCGCCGACGGGTCGGAGATCGAGACCGACCTCGTCGTCAGCGACCTGGGCCTGTCACAGACCGTGCTGCGGTTGCTCCGCGACGTCCCCGTCGACAAACGGGTGCGCCGCCGGATCGAGAACATCCACTACGACCGCGGACAGCTGCTGTGGGCGAACTTCGCGATCCACGAGCCGCCGCAGTACGTGGCGGAGCGCGAGAACCCCGGCGTCGGTTCGCAGCCGCGCCTGTACTGGGGCGCGAAGGACCTCGACTACCTGCATCTGCGCTACCAGCCCGAGATCTTCACCCGCGGGTTCGCGCGGCGCCCGTATACGCTCAGCTCGGTCGACAGCTTGTGGGATGAGACCCGTGCTCCGGCCGGCAGCCACATCGTCGGCGTGGAGGAGTTCACCGCTCCCCGCCGCCGGTTCACCCGCGACGAGTGGCGGGCGGTCCGCGAGGAGTTCATCGAGAATCTGCTGAGTGATTGGGTGCTGTACGCACCCAACATGACTCGCGAGAACATCATCGCCGCGCGCGTGTACACCCCCGAGGACCTGCAGCGCGAGCGGCCGAACATGATCGAGGGCGGCTACTCGACGGGCAGCACGATCGCCTCGCAGCTCGGACGCTTTCGGCCCGTCCCGGAGATCACCGGGCATCGCATGCTGCTCGAGAACGTCTACGACTGTTCGGCGAACCTTCACTCCGGGTCCGGGATCGGGCGCGGCTCGAGCTACATCTGCTTTCAGGAGATCGCCCGAGACCGCCGCCTCGAGCTCGCCACCGTTGCCGCCTGATCTCAGCCCAGCCGCTCGATCCCGGGGGGCATCCACTGCCCGTCGAGGACCTCGTCCGCGGGCCAGTAGATCCGCAGCACGACGTTGAACGGGCCGCTCGGCGCGGGCAGCCAGTTCGGCTCGCGCTCCGCTCCCGGCGATTCGTGCTGGAGCCACAGGTCGAGCGATCTGTCCGGGTTGTGGACGAGCGGGTCGCGGTCGCCGATGGCGTAGCGGTCGAGCGGGTTATCGACGAAGTACTGGCTGGCGTTGTACATCGAGAGCGACCACAACGCACGCGCCGGCGGGGTCCGCCGTGCGTCGGTCACAAAATGCAACGGGACACCCCCGCCATCGGGTCTAGCTCGCGGCTAACTCCGGGAACACCGAGCGCGCGAACGCGAGCGGATGCCCGCGCCCGTCCGCGTATGCGCACGCGGCCAAGGCAGCATCGCCCCGACCGTCCAGCAGCGTCCGGACTGTCGACGCGGTCACTCCCGGCTGATCCCCGAGCATCAGCACGAGGACATCACAGCGAACGTCGACCGCCGCCAGCGCGGCCGCGATCGACGACGAGCAGCCCGAGCCGAACTGCACGTTCTCGACGACCTCGACCCCGCTGAAATCCACGGCCGCGCGCACCGCGGACGCGCCCCCGCCGACGACGGACAGCAACTGGTCGAGCGCACACGTCCGCGCCACGTCGAGCACGTGCCCGAGCAGCGTGCCCGAGCCGTACGGCAACAGCTGCTTCGGAGCGCCGAGCCGCGACGACCCACCCGCAGCGAGGACCAATCCCGTCACGGCGGTCATTGCGGCGGCACCGCCCGTCCCTGCATCGCTTCCCAGACGCGCGCGGGCGTGCACGGCATGTCGACATGCCTGACGCCGAGCGGCCGCAGCGCATCGCAGATCGCGTTGACGATCGCCGGAGGCGAGCCGACGGTCGCGGACTCGCCGACCCCCTTGGCGCCGAGCGGGTGATGGGGCGAGGGCGTGACCGTGTAGTCGGTCTCCCAGTCGGGGACCTCGAGGGCGGTCGGGATCAGATAGTCCATCAGCGAGGCCCCGAGGCAGTTGCCCTCCTCGTCGAACGCAATCAGCTCCATCAAGGCGATGCCGACCCCGTCGGTGAGACCCCGGTGGATCTGGCCCTCGACGATCATTGGGTTGATCCGCGTGCCGCAGTCATCCACCGCCACGAACCGTCGCACGGTCACCTTTCCGAGCTCGGGATCGACATCGACGACGCACACGTACGCCCCGAACGGGAACGTGAGGTTCGGCGGGTCGTACACGGCCTCGGCGTCGAGGCCGCTCTCGACGCCGGCCGGAAGGTCGATCGACCCGCGCGCGGCCATCGCGATCTCGGCGATCGTCACGCCCTGTTCCGGATCCCCGCGCACGAACCACCGGGCGGGCGGGCCGATTTCCCACGCGAGGTCCTCCGGCGCGAGCTCGAGCATCGCCGCCGCTGCGATCCGCGCGCGGTCCCGGACCTTGCGCGCGGCGAGGGCGGTCGCAGCGCCGCTCACGGGCGTCGAGCGCGAGCCGTAGGTGCCCAGCCCGTAGGGCGTCGTGTCCGTGTCGCCGTGGACAACATCCACGTCCTCAGGCGGGATCCCGAGCTCCTCGGCGACGATCTGCGCAAACGTCGTCTCGTGCCCCTGCCCCTGGGTCTGGACGCTGATCGCAAGCTGCGCCGTGCCGGTCGGGGACAGCCGCAGCGACGCGCCGTCGTTCATCGCGAGCCCGAGGATGTCCATGTGCTTGCGCGGCCCGGCGCCGACCGCCTCGGTGAAGAACGAGAGCCCGATCCCCATCAGCTCTCCCCGCTCGCGGGCCTCGGCCTGCGCGCGCCGCAGTTCCTCATAGCCCGCCCGGTCCAAAGCCTTGACCAGAGTCCGCTCGTAGTCGCCTGAGTCGTACGTCCAGCCGGTTCGTGACTCAAACGGGAACCGCTCGGCGGCGATCAGGTTCGCCAACCGCAGCTCGGCCGGGTCGAGGTCGAGCTCGTCGGCGAGGCAGTCGACGAGCCGTTCGATCAGGTACACGGCCTCGGTCACCCGGAACGAGCACGAATAGCCGACGCCGCCTGGAGCCTTGTTCGTGTACACGCCGGTGACCTGGCAGTGCGCCGCCTCGATTTCGTATGAGCCGGTGAACACCCCGAAGAACCCGGCGGGGAACCTCGTCGGCTGGGCGGCGGCGTTGAACGCGCCGTGATCGGCGATCACCCGAACCCGTACGGCGAGGATCGTGCCCTCACGCGTCGCGGCGATCTCCCCGTGCATCACGTAGTCGCGCGCAAAGCCCGATGCCATCAGGTTCTCGGAGCGGTCCTCGACCCACTTGACCGGCCGGCCGGTCACGATCGAGCCGACGATCGCGCAGACATAGCCGGGGTACACGGGCACCTTGTTGCCAAAGCCGCCCCCCACGTCGGGTGAGATCACGCGGATTCGGTGCTCCGGGATCCCGGTCAGCAGCGCGTAAAACGTTCGATGCGCGTGCGGCGCCTGCGTCGTGCACCACACGGTCAGCTTGCCGCTCACCCTGTCGAGCTCGGCGATCGCCGCGCACGTCTCCATCGGCGCCGGGTGCGAGCGCGGGTAGAGCATCTCCTGCTCGACGACGACGTCCGCGCGCGCGAACGCCCGGTCGGTCGCATCACGGTCGCCGGCCTCCCAGTCGAACACGTGGTTGTCCGACCGGCCGGGGAGCTCGTCGCGGATCACCACAGCACCGGGATCGAGGGCTCTGCGCGCATCGACCACGACGGGCAGCTCCTCGTACTCGACCACGATCAGATCGAGCGCGTCTCGGGCCGAGTAGTGGTCGTCGGCGACGACGAACGCGACCTCCTGCCCCTGAAAGCGCACCTTGTCGGTCGCGAGCACGGCCTGCGTGTCGTCGGACAGGGTCGGCATCCAGGCGAGCCCGCGCGCTTCGAGATCGGAGCCGGTGATGACCGCGTGAACCCTCGGATGCGACAGCGCGGCCGACGCGTCGATCGAGATGATCCGGGCGTGGGCAAACGGGCTGCGCAGGATCGCGCCGTGCAGCATCCCCGGCAGTTGGACGTCGTCGACGAACCGCCCCTCGCCGCGGATGAACCGCGCGTCCTCCTTGCGCAGAAGCGAGCCGAAGCCGATCGGCCGGTCCTCGACGTCCGCCATCACGTCGGGCGGCGTCCGAAGCCTTTGCTGTAGTCGACGCCCTCCTCCTCGACGGCGACGTTGACGGTCCGGCAGCGGGCGCAGCGCACCCTGACCTTGCGGTTCATCCACTCCGCCGGCATCGACGCCGCCAGCACGTTGCCGCACTGCACGCACACGTAGTCATACGGTCCGTTGCCGCGGAACACGGGCCGATCGACGGATTCCTGCACGGCCGTCCCGCCGTCCCTCGGAATCTCGCCCTCGCGCGGGCGGCGCATCGTCTTGACCGCGTCGGCGCTCACAAATTCGCGAGCTTGCCGGTGAAGTCCTTGATCAGGGCATCGAGCACGGTCACCATCACGCCCTCGCCCATCGATGCAGCCTTGCCGGTGATCTGCGCCGCCGTATGGATCGTGCCACCGCCGTTGTTCAGCGAGAACGCGACATCGGCGTTCGCGTACCCCTGTCCGCCGGCCTCGCGCGACTTCACCTTCAACAGCGCCGAGTGGGCGGCGGCGTCCTGCTGGGCGACCTCGACGGTGCCGGCGAACGTCAGCGACATCGCGCCCATCTTCACCTTGATCTCCGCCTTCACGGAGTCGGGCCCGGTCCGCTCGATCACGCGCCCTCCCTCGACGCAGGGGATCAGGCGCTCGAGATCGACAATCGCCGTGAACGCCTCGTCGATCGGCTTCGTGGTCGAGAAGGGATGGTCCAGCTCAATCATTGCTGCTCAGTTCTCCTTGTCTATGGATCAGCGGGCAACTGCGCGGTCACCTCGACGGTCACCTCATCGACGACCTTGAGCGTGCCGAACAGCGCCGAGTAGGGCTTCATGCCCCAGTCGGTTTGCTTGAGCACTGCGGCGCCGGTGAGCGTGCCTGCGGCGTCGGATGTCAACTCGAAAGCGATCGGGTGGCTGCGGCCGGCAAGCTCGAGATCACCGCCGACGCGGAGCGAGTCGCTCCCGGCGCCACCCTCGAGGCTCGTCGAGCGGAAGGCGATCGCGGTGCCCTTGAGCACCTCCTCGTCGATCGTCTGGGCGATGCCCGCCTTGTCGTCATCGTCGAGCGCGCTGATCCCGCCGGTTCCTTCGACGACCTTCAGCGAGCGTGGGTCGGCGGTCAGCGCCACGACCCCCCCCGCCCCATCCTCACTGAGATCGAGCGTCGCACTCCACGCCTGCACCTCGATCAGGAGGTTGTGACCCGCCTTCGACGCCGCGCCCGCCTTCCTGGTGCGAACCGACAGCGTGCCGTTGTCGGGGCCGAGCGTGTGGTGACCGGGAGCGAACGGCATCGGCGCTAGTCGCTGTAGACGGTCTGCGCGTCAAGGCCGCCCTCGACGCCCGGGGGCAGCTCGCCGCTCCCGTGGGCGTACAGCGCGATGTCGGCGATCGTGCGCGACTGCGCGGGCTCGGTGGCGGTCACGAACGCGCCGTTGTCCCAGTTCAGCTCGTCGGCGTTCGTCGAGAGATCGACGCCGGCGAGCAGCTGGGCTTTCGCGCGGATCTTGCTGGTCGCGCTGCTGATCGCCGCCGCCGTCCCGCCGGACGGGGTCGTGTTGAAGCCGTGACCGGAGCCGAACCGGTTCTCGTCGGCCGGCACGACCTTGACGTCGAGCGCGGGGACGCCGAGCTCGTCGGCGACCTGTTGCGCGTACTGAGCCTCCTTGCCATCGGACTCGGTCGTCAGGCTGAGCACCATCTTGCCCGTCGGATGAACGCGCAGGAAGACTGCGCGGTACGCCTCGTTAGCCATTCACTGATCCTCCTGATTGGCGGCGGAACGCTCGCGCTCGAGCCGCTGGCGTTCCTGGTGGGCGCTCAACGCGTTGTGCTCCTCGAGATCGCAGAACGCAGGTTGTGGACCTCCGAGCGGATGCGGCGGCACCGCGGGCCGCTCGCAACCGGGGTAGATGCAGGTCTTGACGGCGGGCTCGCTCATCCCGGCCGCACCTCCCACCCGGGCGTCGTCCGACCCCTGCTCGGGCTGTAGCCGCTCGGCATCGCGACCGAGCTGCCGGGGACCGGCGTCGCGCTCCCCCAGGGCTCCTCCTCGGGCTCGGGTTCCGGCGGCGCCGGAGCCAGGCTCGGGTCACGTGCCTCGCTCGCGCCGATCGCCGCGATCACGTCGTCGAGCGTGGCGAGGCTGTGCCCGCTCACGAGCGCGTCGCAGTGTGGCAGCGCCGCGGCCATCCCTCCGGTGCGGGGCGCGAACCCCGTGGCCGACGCGCGCGGGTTGACCCACACGATCCGGTGCGCGAGCCGCGCGAGACGCTCCATCTCGCGGCCGACGAGCGCCGGATCGCCACGTTCCCAGCCGTCGGAGAGGATCACGATCACGGCGCCCCGGGCCATCCCCCGGCGTCCGTGGCGGTCGTTGAACGCCTTCAGCGCATCGCCGATCCGGGTGCCGCTCGACCAGTCGGGCGCGGCGGCGGCGGCGCGCTGGATCGCGCGGTCCGGACTGCGCGACGCAAGCGCCCGCGTCACCCGCGTCAGGCGCGTCGCGAACACGAATGCCTCCGCGTCGCGCCCGGGGCCTGCCGCGCACGAGAGGAACTGCAGGTACGCGCGCGCGTACGGCTCCATCGAGCCCGAGATGTCGCACAGCAGCACGAGCCGGCGGCGGACGATCCGCCGCCGCCTGCGGGCGATCCGCACCGGATCGCCCCCGGTGCGCAGGCTCCCCCGCAGCGTGCGCCGCAGGTCGATCCGCTCGCCGTGCTGGTCGCGTCGCGCGCGGCGGGTGCGCCGCGTGGGCGGGGCGACCTCGAGCCTCGACATCAACCGGTAGAGCTGGGCGAGCTCGGCCGGCTCGAGCGCGTCGAACCGCTTGTCGCGGAGCACCTCTTCGTCGCTCGGCGCGATCGGAACGGGGATCTCCTCGCCGTCGTCCTTCCCACGCTCCGATTGCCGAGCCGAGGAGGCAGACGCGAGTGCCGCTTGATGCTGTTCGGACCGAACAGCACTCTCACGGTCGGACTGCGGACGCTCGTCGGGCGCCACCGGGACGGTGCGGACCTCATCCGGTGCGAGCGCATCCTCGCGCGGGGAGGATCCGAAGACGTCGGCATACACCGCATCGAACGTCTTCACCTGGGCGGAGTCCGTCACGAACACAGCTCGCGCGGTCCAGTACAGCCGCCGGCGCGAGACGGGTCGGACCAGCGTCAAGGCCTGCGCGAACGCCGCGGAGCGCTCGGGAACGCTCGGCACGCCCGCGTCGTGGAGCCGGCGGCTGAAGGCGCCGGCGAGCGCCGGCAGGTCGAGCCACACGGTCTCGACGCCGAACAGGTGCTCAGCCATGGCTGCTCACCAACTGCCCGAGCCCCGCCGCCCGGATCACGTCCTGATCCTCGTTGTACTTGAGCACCGTTCCGAGCGTGCGGTCGATCGCGCGCTCGTCGAGCCGCTGCACTCCGAGCAGCGACAGCGCGGCGAGCCAGTCGATCGCCTCGGCGATGCCGGGTGGCTTCTGGACGTCGGAGTCACGCATCCGCGAGACCGCGTCGGCGACCTGGACGGCGAGTGTCTCCGACGCGCCTTTCACGCGCCGCCGGACGATCTCGACCTCGCGCTGCGGGCTCGGGTAGTCGATCCAGTGATACAGGCAGCGGCGCTTGACCGCATCGTGGAGATCCCGGGTGCGGTTCGACGTCAGCACGATCACCGGTGGGTGCGTGGCCCGCACCGTGCCGAGCTCGGGGATCGTGACCGCCGCCTCGGCGAGCAGCTCGAGCAGGAACGCCTCGAAGTCGTCGTCGGCGCGGTCGATCTCGTCGATCAGGAGCACCGCCGGCCGCGGTCCGGGGTGCTCGAGCGCGCGCAGCAGCGGCCGGCGGATCAAGTACTCGGGTCCGAACAGAGCGGACTCGCTCAGATGCGTGCCGCTCGCCTCGGCCAGCCGGATGCTGAGCAGCTGGCGCGGGTAGTTCCACTCGTACAGGGCCTCGGCGGCGTCGATGCCCTCGTAGCACTGCAGCCGGATCAGCGGAGTGTCGAGGATCAGTGCGAGCGCCTTGGCCGCCTCGGTCTTGCCGACGCCGGCCTCGCCCTCGAGCAGCAGCGGCTGCGGGAGGTTGAGCGCGAGGAACATCGAGGTCGCGAGGCCCTCGTCGACAAGGTAGTCAACGCTCCCGAGCCGCTGCCCGAGGGTCTCGACGTCCGGCGCGAGATGCCGGATCTCATCCAGCGATTGCGGCGTCACCGTGCTGTTCCTCGAACTTCAGCTTGCAGCCAAGGCAGCAGAAGTAGATCGTCTGCCCGGCGTGACGCAGCGACGGGGTGTCGGCGCCGACGACCACGGTCATCCCGCACACGGGGTCCAGCGCGGTGTTCGGACGCTCGATCGCAGCGCTCGGCGCCGCCGTGCTCCGTCGCACCTCGACGATCCGCGCGAGGATCGAGAGCCCGATCTCCGCCGCCGTGCGCGCGGAGATGTCGAGCCCGGCCGGCGTCTCCACGCGCGCGATCTCGTCGTCGGAGAGCCCGAGGTCGCGCAGCTGGTCGACCACCGCGCTGCCGCGTCTGCGCGAGGCGACGAGCCCGACGTACGGCACGCCGGCCTCGAGCCCGGCGCGGAGCACGCCGAGTTCATCGCGCCCGTGGGCGGCGACCACGAGCGCGAGGTCGCCGGGTGCAGGCGCATCGCCGGCGACGATCGCGAGCCCGAGCTCGGGTCCGAGCCGCCGGAGCGCCGCCACGATCGGCGAGTCGCCGGCGACGAGCACGCGCGGCGCCGGCAGCACCGGCTCGAGGAACACCTCGATCGCGCCGCCCGACAGGCACGGGTTCTTGACCGTGACCGTCCCGTCCGCGTTGGAGACCTCTTCGGTGCGCTCCGGATCCTCCTCCGCGTCCCCGTCCGCGCCCAGGCCGGGGCCGTCGGGGAGGATCCGGAGCAACACGGGTTTGCCGCTCGCGATCGCCTGCAACGCGTACAGGCGGACGCTGTGCTGAGCGCAGACGCCCCCCACGAACCCGTCGATCGTGCCGTCGTTGCGCACGAGCGCGCCGTCGCCGGGCTCGACGCTCGTCGGGCGCTGCACGCGCACGACGGTCGCGATCACGAACGGGGAGCCCTCCTCCGTGAGCTCCCTGGCGGTCCGGGTGAGCGCCCCCGAGATCATTGCGGTGGCTCGGGGCGGCCCTGCATCGCCGCCCACACCCGCGCGGGCGAGCAGGGCATGTCGATGTGGGTGACGCCGTGGGTCTTGTGCAGCGCGTCGATCACCGCATTGACGATAGCTGGGGGCGAACCCACGTTCGGGGACTCGCCGACGCCCTTGGCGCCGAGCGGGTGGTGGGGGCACGGCGTCACCGTCTCCCCGAGCTCGAAGTCCGGGCACTCGAGCGCGGTCGGGATCAGGTAGTCCATGAACGACCCGTTCAGGCAGTTGCCCTCCTCGTCGAACGTGATCACCTCCATCAGCGCGATCCCGACGCCCTCGGCCAGGCCTCCGTGGATCTGGCCTTCGACGATCATCGGGTTGATCCGCACGCCGCAGTCGTCGACCGCGATGAACCGCCTGACCCTCACGTACGCGGTCTCGGGGTCGATGTCGACGACGGCGATGTACGCACCGTAGGGGTAGGTCAGATTCGGCGGGTCGTAGATGACCTGCGCGTCGAGCCCGCCTTCCATGCCGGTCGGCATCGGCTCGCCGCTATACGCGCGCTCGACGATCTCCTCGATCAGCACACCCTTCTCCCGGTCGCCCTTCACGTACCAGCGGCCCTTCTCCCAGGCGAGGTCCTCGGGGCGCGTCTCGAGCATCGTCGCGGCGATCTGGCGCGCCTTGTCGCGGACCTTGCGTGAGACGACCGCGACGGCGGCGCCCGACACCGGGGTTGACCGGCTGCCGTACGTTCCCAGACCATAGGGGGACTTGTCGGTGTCGCCGTGGCGGACCTCGACGTTCTCCGGCGGGATCCCGAGCTCCTCGGCGACGATCTGCGCGAACGTCGTCTCGTGCCCCTGACCCTGGGTCTGGGCGGAGATGCTGACGACCGCCTTGCCCGACGGGTGGACGCGCAGGTCCGCCCCGTCGTTCATCGCGAGCCCGAGGATGTCCATGTGCTTGCGCGGCCCGGCACCGACGCCCTCCGTGAAGAACGACACGCCGATCCCCATCAATTCCCCTTTGGCGCGCTTCTCCGCCTGCTCGGAGAGCAGGTCCTCGTAGCCCGCCATGTCCATCGCGACCTTCATCGTCGTCGCGTAGTTGCCCGAGTCATACGTCCAGCCGGTCGTCGTCTCGTACGGGAACTGCTCCGGTGCGATGAACGAGCGCATCCGCAGCTCGACCTGATCGACGCCCATCTCGAGCGCAAGCGCGTTGACCATTCGCTCGACGAGATAGACCGCCTCGGTGATCCGAAACGAGCACCGGTACGCGACGCCGCCGGGCGCCTTGTTCGTGTAGACGGCCTTCACCTTCACGTGCGAGGCCTGCAGGTCGTAGGACCCGCAGACGATGTGGAAGAAGCCGGCCGGGAACTTCGTCGGCTGGGCGGTCGAGTCAAACGCGCCGTGGTCGGCGATCACGTCGACCCGCAGACCGGTGATCCGGCCGTCCTTGGCGCACATCTCCGCCGACATCACGTAGTCGCGGGCGAACCCGGTCGACATCAGGTTCTCGGAGCGGTCCTCGATCCACTTGACCGGCACGCCGGCGACGATCGAGCCGGCGATCGCGCACACGTAGCCGGGATAGATCGGCACCTTGTTGCCGAAGCCGCCGCCGATGTCGTTGCAGCGGATCCGGATCATGTGCTCGGCGAGTCCGGCGACGTGCGCGTACACCGTCCGGTGCGCGTGTGGCGCCTGGTTGCCGTTGTAGATGTCGAGCTGCCCGGTCTTCGGATTGAAGTCGGCGATCATGCCGCACGTCTCGAGCGGCGCTGGGTGGCAGCGGGGGTAGATGATGTCGCGCTTGACGACGACGTCCGCCTCCGCGAACACGCGATCGGTCGCCTCCTCGTCGCCGGCCTCCCACAGCGGGCTGGCGAGGTTGTCGGTCTGGCCCTCCTTGTCGTCGCGGATCAGCGGCGCATCGGGGTCAAGCGCCTTACGCGCGTTGACGATCGCCGGCAACGGCTCGTACTCGACGTCGATCAGCGGGAGCGCGTCGCGGGCGACGTACTCGTCGGTGGCGATCACGAACGCGACCTCCTGGCCCTGGAAGCGGACCTTGTCGCCCGCGAGCACGGCCTGCGTGTCGTAGGAGATCGTCGGCATCCAGGCGAGGCCGAGCGTCTCGAGGTCCTTGGCGGTGATCACCGCCGCGACGCCGGGATGCGCGAGCGCCTTCGAGGTGTCGATCGAGACGATCTTCGCGTGAGCGTAGGGGCTGCGGAGCATCACGCCGTGGACCATTCCCGGCAGGCGGATGTCATCGAGGTAGTTGCCCTTGCCGCGGATGAAGCGGGCGTCCTCCTTGCGCTTCAGACGCCCGAAGCCAATGGGGCGCTCCTGGCTGGGGCTGGGGAGGTTCTGTTCCGTGACGGCCATGGCGTTGTTCAGACCTCCTGGGTGGTGGTCGCGGGCTGGTGCTCTGCCGCCCAGCGGACCGCGGCGACGATGTTCTTGTACCCGGTGCATCTGCAGATCCCGCCGGAGATCGCGGTGCGGATCTCCGCCTCGGTCGGGTTCGGGTTCTCGTTCAGCAGCGCTCTTGTCGTCATCAGCATCCCGGGCGTGCAGAAGCCGCAGTGCAGCGCGTGCAGCTCGTGGAAGCCCTGCTGGATCGGGTCGAGCCGGCCGTCCTGTTCGAGCGACTCGACCGTCTCGATCTCGTGGCCCACGGCCATCGCCGCGAGCGTCGTGCACGACTTCACCGGCTGACCGTCCATCAGCACGACGCAGGCGCCGCAATTCGAGGTGTCGCAGCCCCAGTGGGTCCCGGTGAGCCCCGGCGTGTCGCGGATGTAGTGAACAAGCAGCTGCCGCGGCTCCACGTCGCGCGTCACCGGCTGGCCGTTGATCGTGATCGTCAGTTCCATGGTTGTCGTTAGGCCTCCTGATGAAGCGCGCGGGCACATGCGCGTCGCAGGGCGCGTTTGGTGAGTACGGCGGCGAGGTGGCGCTTGTAGTCGATCGGGCCGCGGCCATCGGCCGCGGGCATGCAGTCCTCGGAGGCGATCTGGCCCGCCTGCTCGAACAGCTCCTCGGATGGAGATTTGCCCTTGAGCAGTTCCTCGGCGCGCGTGACCTCGATCGGCTTCGGACCGACAGCGCTGAGCGCGATCCCGGCGTCGGCGATCGTGCCGCCGTCGATCCACACCGCCGCGGACGCGGCCGCGATCGCGAAGTCGCCCGCACGGCGCTCGACCTTCTCGTGGGCGCTGCCGGCGCCCGGCTTCACCGGGATCCGGACCTCCGTGAGGATCTCCGCGTCGGCAACGACGGTCATGAACGGTCCGACGTGGAACTCGGAGAGCGGGACCGTGCGCTCGCCGTCGGGACCTTTCAGGACCACGGTGGCCTTCAGCGCCGAGCACACCGAGCTGAGGTCCTCCGCCGGGTCGGCCTGGCACAGGGAGCCGCCGATCGTGCCGCGGTTGCGGACGACCGGGTCGGCGATGACCTCCTCGGCGTCCGCGAACACCGGAAGCTTGGATTTGAGCAGCTCGGATGTGAGCAGCTCGACGTGGCGGGTGAGCGCCCCGATCCGGATCTCGGTTCCGTGATCGGTGATGTAGGAGAGCTCGTGCAGGTCGTTGATGTCGATCAGATGCTCGGGCGTCGCGAGCCGCAGCTTCATCATCGGAATGAGGCTGTGACCCCCGGCGATGATCCGAGCGCTCGAGCCGACGCGCTGCAGCGAGGCGATTGCGCCCTCGACGCTCGTCGCCCGCTCGTAGTCGCACGGCGCTGGTGTCTGCATCAGCTGTTTCCTCCTGTCGGCGATCCTGTGGACGCTCCGGCGGACGCCGGCATCCGGCGGCGCACTCCCGGCTCCTCGCTCGGCTCGTACTGCACAGGCGAGTCCGTGCCGATGATCGGCGAGCGCGGCATCTCGGCCGGCCGTGACTGCCGGCCCTCCGGGTAGAGCAGGCGCGCCATCAGGCTGCCGCGCTCGACGTTGCGCAGCGCCGGGCCGTTCGGACTCGCGGCCGCGATCGGCGCCTCCCGGCCGAGGCGGGCGAGTGTCAGCGTTCCCTTCGTGTAGACCTCGGCGATCCGAGGCGCCGTGACGTGCGTGCTGTCCGGGAAGTTGCGCAGGCCTGCTTCGGCGGCGCCCGGGTACAGGCCGTCGATCAGGCCGACCGCGTCCTCGAGCCCGGCCTTCTTGACGAGCAGGCCCTCGAGCAGGTCGACGCCCGCATCGAGGTTCTTGTTGATGTCCGCCACGACGTCGGCGACGGGCGCGCTCTTCTCGATGATCCCGGTGACCCCGGCGATCGCCTCGTCGAGCGCTTTCGTGATCTTCTGCAACTCGATGATCGTCCCGACGAGGTACACGACGATCGCGACCACGATCAGGACGACCGCGATGATCATCACAACACCAGCTGCTGGCATCGGTCAGGCTCCTTTATGCGTCGTCGACGATCGTGTCGAGCGAGCCGCCGTAGCCGGCGACGACCTCGACCGTTTGCTTGACCTGCTCCTGGGTCCGGAGCAGCATCGCGGTGGCGTCCAGGTCCGTCGATCCCGCCTGGGCAGTAGCGGCGATCAGCTGGACGCTGGGGACGATGCTGCGCGCCGAGCGCCAGACGCCGTGGAGCAGGTAGACGACGACCGGCAGCACGACGACGAGCAGCACGATGGCTCCGATCCATTCGAGGATCACCTCGGCCTCCTCTCGGCGACGACGGCTGCCTTCGCGGCGATCCCCGGCATCGCGCCGAGGATGATGTCGAACTGGTCGTTGATCGCCGTGACCGCGGGCTCGAGCGGCTTGAGGTGCTCGGACTCGACAGTTTGCAGCGCGCCGGCGAGCGTCTTCAGGTTTGCCGAGGTCTTCTCAAGGCTCGCGCGGATGCGGATCAGCGCGCCGGCGAGCACCGCGATGATCACGATCGCGAGCAGGACGCTGAGAATGGTCAGTCCGGTCATTTGCCACCGTACCCGTCGGTGAGGGCGTTCATGTAGCCGTCTTGAACCACGGCCTCGTCCACGATCTGTGCGAGCACAGGCGCCGTGGCCTGTAACTGGGGAATGTGTGCGGTGTTGCCGGCGACCTTGCCGGCGACCTCGAGCAGCGCGCCCGAGGATTTCTCGATGTCGAGCACGGAGCGGATCAGCATCGCAAGCAGCGCCACGACGATCAGCGCCGCGACCAACGCGATCGCGAGCGCGATCCACCACGCGCCGTGATTCGACAGTGCGGCGGGAACGAGCATCATTTTCCGACCGCCACCTTTCTGAGCGCGCGTGCGGAGTGCAGGATCCGGACGCCCGAGTCGTTGATCCGCTCGATCCCGCTCAGCGCGTCGGTCTGCTCGCGGACCTTCTCGACCCCGCCGACCGCCGTGTGAGCCTGTGTGGCGATCTTCGCCGCGAGCGCCACGATCGTGATCACGATCGCCGCCGCCACCAGCACGACGATGATGCCGAGTACCAGCCCGACATCCCAACCGGTGGAGGCACCGATCAAGACAGGCATCTCATCAACCTCCCTCCTTGCTGTGTCCGTGTCGAATGTGGTCTGCGCGCGCTCGCTCCGCCGCACGGAGCAGCGCGCGCCTGGTCAGCACGCCGGCGGCGTGCCGCTTGTATTCCCTCGTTCCCCGCTGGTCGCTGACGGGCGCCGTGTCGGCTGCCGCGGCGCGGGCCGCCTCCGCAAACAGGGCCTCGGACGGGGCCTCACCCACGAGCATCCGCTCGGCGTGTGCGCACGTGACCTCGGCACCGACCGCGGCGAGCGCGATCCCGGCGCGCTCGATCGTCCTGCCGGTGGCCGCGTCGAGCGTGACCGACGCGCCGGCGGCCACGACGGCCCAGTCCCCGGTGCGGCGGTCGACCTTCTCGTATGCGCTGCCGCAGGCGCGCTCCAGCGGGACCCTGATCTCGACGAGCATCTCGCCGTCGCCGACGGCGGTTCGGTACGGGCCTCGGTAGAACTCGGGCATCGTCAGCACGCGCTCGCCGTCGGGACCGCGAATCACCATGCGTGCCCTGACCGCGGCGCACACCGCGCACAGATCCTCCGACGGGTCGGCCTGGCACAGCGCGCCGCCGATCGTCCCGCGGTTACGCACGAGCGGATCCGCAATCACCCGCTCGGCGTCGGTGAAGATCGCCAGCCGGGTGCCGAGGAGCTCTGATTCGAGCAGCGCGCGGTGCCGGGTCATCGCGCCGATCCGGATGTGGCCCTCTGCCTCCGTGATGTAGCCGAGCTCGTCGGCGAGGCCGTCGATGTCGACGAGGTACTCCGGCGTCGCAAGGCGGAGCTTCATCATCGGCAGCAGGCTGTGCCCGCCGGCCAGCAGGCGCGCCTCGGGTCCGAGCCGTCGCAGAAGATCGAGCGCATGCTCAACGCTCGTCGCCCGCTCGTACTCAAACGGTGCTGGAACTTGCACGTAGCTACCGGTTCCTCTCCTCGGGCGGGAACTATCGCGCAGTCGTTTGCAGTGGCGCCACTTGACCTAAGCGATCACTTAACTGTTCGCCGGAGCATCGGGCTGCGGCTCGTGGTCGAGTCCGGGTCACCCGTCGGCGGGGCGCTCGGCGCTGCGGCGGGCCATCCACGCGCACACAATCAGCCACAGTCGCGCCGGGTCGGCGGACCGTGCGCGATCGCTCACCGCCAGCGGACACAGACCCCCACACCCTCGTGATCATCGCGAGGTGGGGGAAGATCGCTTCCGTCACACGCCCGCTTTCGTGGGCACGAGCGCTGACCCACCCGCCGCACGACGCGGCAGCCCGAACCCAGCCATGACCTCCCCCACCACCGCACCCGCACCAAACGGCGCCATCACCGCCCCACGCTCCGGTATGTGGACTTCTTCACGTCCTGCGGGCCGAACCGCCCGCCGCTAGCGTGTCGATCGTGACCGTGACGATCCTGTGGCTGCGGCGCGACCTCCGGCTGGCCGACAATCCGGCGCTGGCGGCGGCGCTCTCGGAGGGCGATCCGGTCGTGCCGGCGTTCTGCCTCGACCGGCGTCTGCTCACCGGGCGGCATGCGTCCGCCGCTCGCACGCGGTTCCTGCTCGACTGCCTGCGGGACCTCGACCGGTCGCTGCGCGATCGCGGCAGCGGGTTGGTGATGCGGGAGGGCCTGCCGGAACGCGAGCTTGCGCAGCTCGCGCGGGAGCTCGGCGCGCGCTCCGTCCACGCCAGCGGGGACGTCGGGCCGTTCGCGCGCCGCCGCGACGAGCGCGTGCGGGGAGCCGTCGGGGACGCGGGTGCGGAGCTGGTGCTGCACCCCGGGCTGTTCGCGGTCGACGATCCGGCGTCGATCCTGACGGGCGCCGGGCGCCCGTACACGGTATTCACCCCCTACTACCGCTCATGGCTGCGCGCGCCGCGCCGGGAGGTGATCCCGGCCCCGGACCGGCTGCCGGCGCTCCCCTCCCGGGTGCGCCGGCGTAAGGGCCGGATCCCCGCGCTCGAGCGGATCGGGCTGGCGTGTGCCCCGCTGGCCGGCAAATCCGCTGTCCGGGGCGGTGAGCGCGCGGCACGTGCACGCGTCGAGGCGTTTCTCTCCGATGGCCTACGTGAGTACGGCGCACGCCGAGATCTGCTCGACGCCGGCCCGACCTCGCGGCTGTCGCCGTACCTGCACCTCGGCTGCATCTCGCCGCGTGAGCTCGAGGCCCGGCTCGGACAC
The DNA here is from genome assembly GCA_035524415.1 of Solirubrobacteraceae bacterium. Classification (GTDB taxonomy): domain Bacteria; phylum Actinomycetota; class Thermoleophilia; order Solirubrobacterales; family Solirubrobacteraceae; genus Palsa-465. The sequence continues at coordinate 31,761 of DATKOY010000010.1, forward strand.
GATGCGGCAGCCGAGGAGCTCCGCCGCCAGCTCTGCTGGCGCGACTTCTACGCCCAGGTCCTGCGCGCGTTCCCCGCGAACGTCCGTTCGGAATACCAGCGTCGCTACCGGGGCACGATCCGCTGGAGCCGCGCGCGGCGTCGCTTTGACGCCTGGTGCGAGGGCCGCACCGGCTATCCGCTCGTCGACGCGTCGATGCGTCAGCTGCAGCGAGAGGGTTGGATCCACAACCGCTGCCGCCTCGTCGTCGGGTCGTTCCTGACGAAAGACCTCGGGATCGACTGGCGCTGGGGTGAGCGGTGGTTCATGCAGATGCTGATTGACGGCGACGAGGCGAACAACAACGGCAACTGGCAGTGGATCGCCTCCGTCGGGGTCGATCCGCAGTCGCCGGGCCGCCGGATCTATAACCCGGCGCTGCAGCAGGCCCGGCTTGATCCCGACGGCGCATTCGTCCGCCGGCACGTGCCCGAGCTCGCGGGCGTGCCGGCGGACTTTCTCGCCGAGCCGTGGACGATGCCGCGGGCCGTCCAAGACGCGGCCCGCTGCATCATCGGTCGCGATTACCCGGCCCCGATCGTCGACCACGCCACGGCCCGGCGAGAGGCGATTGCCCGCTACGCGGCGGCCCGGTGACTGCGCCTCACCGTCGCGCTGGTGGTGCTGCTCGAGCTGCTGCTCGAGCCGCTGTCGGCGCCGCCGCACGCGTGACCGGTCGTCGTGCTCAGCACGTCGAAGCTCGCGTCTTCGATCACGAGCACCCTCGTGCCGTCGGACTTCGTCACGTGGACCTCGTAGGCGGCGCCGCTGATGGTGCTGTCGGTCTCGGTCGTCGCCGAGGTGACGGTTCCACCCGGAACCGCCGCGAGCGCCGCGGCCGACGCTGAGGACAGCGTTGTGCCGGTCAGCGCCGTCTCGCCCGACGACGACGAGCTGCTCGCGCTGTTCGTGCCGTGCCGGTGATGGTGGTGCCGGGCCGCCAGCGCCGGGGCCGCGCTGCCGAGGGCAAGCGTGGCCGCGAGTGCCGCGCCGGCCACCGCCTTGGGGAGCGTGTGTGCCATGCGTTCCTCTCTTGTGTGCCGTTCAGGCCGTGCGGCGCGTGCCGCAGCCGACCGGCGGTTTGCTTTCACTCTCCGGGACACGCCGCGAGAGACGAAAGTCACGCGCGGCGGCTGGCGGTGCGCCCGGGCCGCAGGCTGTGCGGATCGTGCTCGGGCTGCGCTCGGGCTCGTTCTCGCTGCCGGTCGCGGTGATCGTCGCGCGCGGAGCGTCAGAAGTCGCGGCCGGAGATGATCCGCGCGAGCCGTGCCGTCACCGCGGGGCGCCCCGACGCGTCCTCGCGGCGGTCGGCGGCGGCGAGCAGAGCGTTGACGCTGTGGACCCCGAGGAAGCGCAGCGGCTCGGGCTCCCAGCCGCGCGCGGGCCGTCCCACCCACGGCAGCCGCGCCAGCTCCGTGTCGCGGCCGAGCAGGAGATCGCACAGCGTCCGCCCCGCGAGGTTGGCGGCGGCAACGCCCTCGCCGACATAGCCGCCCGCCCAGGCCAGGCCCGTTGAGCGGTCGAGTCCGACGACGGGCGACCAGTCTCGCGGCACTCCGAGCACTCCGTGCCACGCGCCGCCGACGGCGACGCCGTCGAGCGACGGGAAGAGGCGCACGAGGCGCGCCTTGAGCGCGTCGATGGTCTGTCGCGGGAGCGGTCCCTCGCGGTCGGACGCGGAGCTGTAGCGGTACGGGTTGCCGCGGCCGCCGATCGCGATTCTCCCGTCGGCCGTGCGCTGAAGGTACACGTAGCGGTGGTGGCCGTCGTGCAGCGTCTCGCAGCCATCCCAGCGCAGCTCGGACCATGCGCTCTCGCCGAGCGGCTCGGTGACGATCATCGAGCTGTTCATCGGCAGCAACGCGCGCTTGAGACCGGCGAGCCGCGCGGTGTATCCCTCGGTCGCGCGGACGATGAAGCGCGAGCGGACGATGCTGCCGCTCGGGTACGCTGCACCCGGCTCGATCCGGGACACCGGCGTGTGCTCGTGGATGACCACACCCGAGCGCTCGACCGCCTCCGCGAGCCCGCGCGCGAGCGCCGCCGGCTGCACGCGGGCACAGTGCGCGAAGTACCGCGCCCCCAGCACGCCGTCGACCGCGACCCTGCCCGCCGCATCCTGCGCACCGAGCAGCACGCTGTCCTGCGGTCCCATCCCCCACGCTCGGTCGTGGTCGACGACCGCGCGCACCCGCTCGAGTTGCAGCGGCGTCTGCGCGACTTGCAGCGTGCCGCCGCGGACGAAGTCGCAGCCGATCCCCTCTCGCTCGACCACGTGCCCGACCTCCGCGACCGTGTCCGCGATCGCGCGCCCGAGCGCGACGGTCGCGTCGCGGCCGCTGCGCGCCGCCCACCGCTCAGGCGAGCCCGCGAGCTCGCCGAGCACCCAGCCGCCGTTGCGGCCGGATGCACCGAAGCCGGCGATCTCGGCCTCGAGCACGACGACGTCGAGCGACGGGTCGGCTCGCTTGAGCTCGTACGCAGTCCACAACCCCGTGAACCCACCGCCGACGATGCAGACGTCCGCATCGCGCGAGCGCTCGAGCGCCGGCCGCGGCGGTCCGAGCGGCGCAAGCTGTTCAAACCAGTGCGACAGGTGCTCGTAGCCGTGGGAGTTGGGGTTGGGGTTGGGGTTGGGGTTGGCTCGGGTGGTCGGGTTGCTCATGGTGCGGTCCTCACGCATCGCGCATGACCGGTTCTCCGGTCGTTGCCACGCGTTCGATCAGGTCGGCGGCGAGCTCCGTGCCGGGGCGGCGGCGCAGTCGCTCGCCGGCCGCCGCGGCGCGCGCTCGGAGCTGCTCGTCAGTGAGCAGGAGGCTCAGGGCGGCGGTGAGGTCATCCGGCTCGAATCCGTACGTCGCGAGCCGCACGCCGTAGCCGGTCTCGTGCACCCGCTGGGCATTGTCGTGCTGATCCCAGAAGATCGGCAGCATCAGCATCGGCTTTCCGAACCACATGCACTCGGTGGTCGTGTTGTTGCCGCCGTGCGTGATCACGGCCGCGACGTGTGGCAGCACCGACACCCGCGGCAGGAACTCGGCTCCGACCATGTTGTCCGCGAGCGCGTACTCGGTGTGCTGCGGGCCCGTGCTGACGACGTAGCGGTACGGCGTCTGCGCGAGCACCTCGACGAGCCGCTCCATCAGCGGCACGTCGGCCGAACCGAGCGATCCCAGGCTGACGTAGATGAGCCGCTCCCCGTCGCCCGGAGGCGCCCGCGGCTCATCGGTCGCGCGCACGCTCGTCTCGAGGTTGTACAAGGTTGGGGCGAGCCACCTGCTGCGCGCGTAGTCGAGCTCGGCCGGATACAGCATCAGATTGAGCCACGACGATTCGTGGATCATCTCCATCTCGACAGACCCTATCGTCGGGTCCTGATCGGTGGACGATCCGTACGTCGTGGGGCTCCAAGGGGGGCGAGACCGCAACCGCTCTCAGCAACTTCCCGCAGTACGAGGTGGAGGATTGCCGATGATCTGAGGGCCCTCGGCGCGTAGCGTTCCAGACGCCGCACGACGGCTGGAAAGGAGCCAACCATGTCGATTCTGTCTCGTTCTCGCGCTGATTCCCCGCCGCTGACGCGGCCGGCGGCTCCTACCCGGACGATCGAAGAGGTGGATGATCCGAGCCTCTACCTCACGGATGGCGTGTCGCTCTACCGCTTCCTCGGGGCCGCCGCGGGCGGCTTCGGCGAGATGGTGGAGCTCGAGGACTGCAGCTCGCTCGCGGTCACGGTTGTCCCGATCGGCGACCTGCGGGCCCGGCGCATGCGCGTCGTGACGCCGGCCGGCGGCGCGTGACCGTCCGCCGGTAGCCTGCTCGGTCTGGATGGATCGCGACGTCTGGAACAGCCGCTACGCCGAGCGCGAGCTGATCTGGACCGCTGAGCCGAACCGTTTCCTCGTCGCCGAAACGAGCGCGCTTGCACCCGGTCGCGCGCTCGACCTCGCCTGCGGGGAGGGGCGCAACGCGGTCTGGCTCGCACAGCAGGGATGGAGGGTCACGGGCGTTGATTTCGCCGAGGTGGGTCTCGAGAAGGCCCGCCGGCTGGCGGAGTCCCGTGGCGTCGAAGTCGAGTGGGTCGCCGCCGACCTGCTCGCCTATGAGCCGCCGGCCGGCGCGTTCGATCTCGTCGCGATTCTCTATCTCCAGGTGCCGGCGGCCGAGCGCCGCCACATCATCCGAGCCGCCGCAGGCGCGGTTGCGGCAGGCGGCACCCTGCTGCTCGTCGGGCACGACCTCGAGAACATCGAACACGGCTACGGCGGACCGCGCCATCCCGACGTGCTGTACACCGCAGCGGACATCGTCGCCGACCTGGAGCCGACCGGGCTGCTGATCGAGCGTGCCGAGCGCGTGCAGCGGCCCGTCGCGACCGATGATGGCGAGCGCGTCGCGCTGGATGCACTCGTTCGGGCTACACGGCCGTGAGCAGTCGCTCGGCCTGCCGTTGCGCGTACGGCTCGAGTCCCTCCATCGCGCGCGCGATTGCCCAATTGTGGTTCCAGCGCAGCGCCGGGCGCAGCACTGGCGTGAGGATCCGCAGCAGCCTGCGATCGGCGTGCACCTGCCAGTCGAACCGGACGTGCGTTCCGGTCGCGGTGGGAGTGAGCGTCCAGGTGCCGCGGCCGCGCAGATCGCCCTCGACATCGGCGCTGATGCTGCGCGGCGTATCAAGCGCCGTGATCACCGACCGGGTCCGCAGGTGGTACGGAAGGCGTCCCTTGAAATGCTGTCGCGACTCGGCGCCGACCACGGGTGGTCCGTCGCACTCAACGTCGAGGTAGACCGGTCGCCACCACACGGGGTACGAGTTGGCGTCGGCAAGCGCCTCGAACACGGCGCGCGCCGGCGCCGCGACATCCCATTCGTCGACGAACACGTACGGGCGGTAGGGACGGGCAACGCCGAGGATGAGGTTGGCGATCGCCCGCTGCACTCGCAGCGGGGGGCTGCTCGCGTGGCCGGCTTCCGCGTGCTCGAGGATCAGCTCGGCCGCCGCCAGCGGCTTCGGAAAGCCTGACCGGGTCACCTTGCCTCCGCGGCAGAGCCGCGCGAGGTCCCTGAGGAACGCCTCGGTCCGATCGGCCGGGCGGACCTGGATCCGGATGCGCCCGGGGCCGTCGCCGAGCGGGACCTGCGTGTGCGGAGTACCCGGCGGGATCTCGATCGACTGGCCCTCGCCGAGCACGTGTTCCTCGCCGTCGATCGCGACTTTCATCGCGCCCGACACGACCTCGATGCGCTCCACCTGGGTCGTGTGCACGTGCCGCTGCTTGAAGAACCCCGCAGGACGCCCGATCACGTCCATCTCGAACAGCTCTCCCCCGGTCTCGGCCCCGGTCCGCAGGATCTCGACCCGAATCCCAAGCTGCTCCATCTCGAGCACTTCCTGCAGGTTTGCCATGTTGCCACCCCTCGGTGTGAACGCTGTCGCGCCCAATGCGCGCTGTCGGGCCTTGTTCGCACCGGACGCGCGGTTGGATCAGTCGTTCGGCCGATGCGGACGGCTGGTACCCGCGTCCGATGCGCTCGCCTCGCCCCCGTTGGCGCTCGGGTCGATCGGGCTCAAGCCGTCGTCGACATCGACGTTCTCGGGCTCGAGTTCGAGGCCGGAGGCGCGCGCCGCGAGCTCGAGCAGCGCGGCGAAGTCGACCTCGTCGCCGCTGAGCGCGACCATGCCCTGCACGATCTGTTCGGTCGTGGCCGCGACCGGCATCGGCACCCCGAACTGACGCGCCGCCTCAAAGCCGAGCTGGAAGTCCTTCAGCAGCAGCGTCGGCGTGAACGTCGGCGTGAAGTCGAGGTTGACGTACGCGGGTGATTTGTATCGGGTGAAGGTCGAGCCCATCACGCTGTCGTTGAGGAACTCGAGGAAGTCGGCGCGGGCGACACCGCCCTTCTCGGCGAGCACCGTGATCTCGGCCATGCACTGCGCCACCACGCCGAGCATCAGGTTGTGGCAGATCTTCACGAGCCTCGCGCGCTCGCCGTCGCCGACATAGGTCACGCTCCGCGCCAGGTGTTCGAGGAACGGCCGGGCGCTCAGCCATGCCTCGCGCGGGCCCGAGGCGACGATCGTGAGACGACCGCTGGCCGCGACCTTCGGGTTCCCGCTCACCGGGGCTGCGAGCATCGCCGTCCCGCGCCGCGCTGCCGTCGCACGGATCTCCTCGGCGGCGGCCGGCGAGATCGTCGTGGAGTCCACGATCACACCCGGCGCGGTATCGGGCCTCGAGAGCAGCCCGCGCGGGCCGCTCACGACCTCCTCGACGTCGGCCGAGCCCGCCACCATCGTGAACACGATGTCGCGGTCCGCCAGGTCCGCGGGCGAGTCGACGATCGTCGCACCAAGCGCGGCCAACGGCTCCGCCTTTTCCCGCGTGCGGTTGTAGACGGTGACGTCGTGTCCGGCTTCGAGCAATCGCTTCGCGAGGGCCAGGCCCATGCGGCCGACTCCAATCCAGCCAAGCCGCGTGCCTTGGTCGACGCTCATCGCTGCGCTCCCTCCTGCAATCGTTTGCATGAGGGTATCCGACGGTCACGAGAGGGTCAAGGCGACGCCGCAGAGGAGTATGCTCCTGCAAACGTTTGCAGCCACCAGCCAGTCAGCAGCGGGTCGGCCGAACCACGACGATGGGCACCATACGTCGCACGCAACAGCAGGCAATGCGACGACGAGGCGACACCCGCCGGGTGCGCACCGACCGAGATCAGAAGGGCGAGGACACGATGGGAGTTCACAGCTACGGAGTGATGGGCGTCGACTGGGAGGAGCGTGTCCGCTACGACCGGCTTCGGGATGAGCGGCTCGCGCGGATCAAGGGGCTGCTCGCGGAGTCGGAGCTGGGGGCGCTGCTGTGCTTCGACATGACGAACATCCGCTACATCACCGCGACGCACATCGGGACCTGGGCGCAGGACAAGCTCAACCGCTTCTGCCTGCTTGCGCAGCATGACGAGCCGATCATGTGGGACTTCGGGTCGGCGGCTCGCCACCATCAGCTCTACAACCCGTGGCTCGACGGGGAGCGGCGCTCGAGGGCGGGGATCTCGACGCTGAGAGGGGCGATGTCGCCGGAGTCGGGCCGGGCCGAGGACGTTGCACGCAAGATCAAGGTCGAGCTCGAGCAGCGGGGTCTGCTGAACGAGCCGGTCGGGATCGATGCGATCGAGCCGCAGGTGCTGTTCGCGCTCCAGCGCGAGGGGATCCAGGTCGCGGACGGCCAGCAGTTGATGCAGCGGGCCCGCGTGCTCAAGACCCAGGACGAGATCACCCTGCTGAACATCGCGTGCTCGATGGTCGACGCCGCGTACGAGGAGCTGTACCGGACGATGCGCGCCGGCATTCGCGAGAACGAGTGCGTGGCGCTCGTCAACAAGGTGCTCTACGAGATGGGCTCGGAGTTCGTCGAGGGCGTCAACGCCATCTCCGGCGAGCGCTGCTGCCCGCACCCCCACGTGTTCACCGACCGCGCGCTACGCCCAGGCGACCCTGCGTACTTCGACATCTTGCACAGCTACATGGGCTACCGCACGTGTTACTACCGCACGTTTGCGATCGCCAGCGGCTCGCGCGCACTGCGCGACGCCTACAGACGCTGCCGCTACTACCTCGACGCGGCGATCGACATGATCCGCCCGGGCGCGACGACGGGCGAGGTCGCGGCGATCTGGCCGCGCGCGCAGGACTTCGGCTTCCCCGACGAGGAGGCGGCGTTCGCGCTCCAGTTCGGCCACGGCGTCGGCCTCTCGATCTGGGAAAAGCCGGTCTTCAGCCGCCTCGTCTCGCTCGACCATCCCGAGGAGATCAAGGCGGGCATGGTGTTCGCGCTCGAGACGTTCTGGCCCTCGAGCGACGGGTGGTCGGCCGCGCGCATCGAGGAGCAGCTCGTCGTCACGGCGGACGGCTGCGAGGTGATCACGCGCTTCCCTGCCGAGGACCTCATCATCGCCGGCAAGCCGTACTTCACCCCCGGCGGCTATCTCCCGCTCGAGCGCGACCCGCAGTCCAACCGCAACACCGAGCTCGACGCCGAGACCCACGAGGCGACGCCGCGGCCGTCGACCAACTCCAACCAGCCGTCGGCCGGCTCCGAGATCGTCCACGGCTGACGGTTGGCAGCGGAGTGCGATATGGCGGGTGTGAATTGGTATTCACATCCCGCGGCGGCCGTTTGTCGGTCGCCGCCCACATGCGCGCGTTCGGTGCCGGCGTCACGACGCGGTGACGCGTCGGCGCCCGCGGACCGGCTGTGATGCCGCGCCGGCGCCGGCCCTCGGCACCGCCGTCGAGCCGCGCACGACGAGCGTCGGCTCGAGCAGAATCTCGCGGGGCGCCCCGGACCCGTCGGCGAGCAGCTCGAGCAGCATGTCCGCGGCCACGGTCCCGATCTCGCGCTGCGGGACGCGCACCGAGGTCAGCGGCGGCCGCAGCCGAGCGACGAACGGCATGTCGTTGAAGCCGACGATCGAGAGGTCCTCGGGGCAGCGCAGGCCGCGTGACTCGAGCGCGTCGTAGCAGCCGATCGCGAGCAGGTCGTTGCCTGCCACGATCGCGGTCAGATCCGGCGCCGCCTCGAGCAGCGCGGCACACACGCGCGCGCCCTCCTCCTCGGTGAACCAGTCACTGACGCGGATGTGCGCCTTCGGCGCGCGCAGCCCCGCCGCGCGCATTCCCTCGACGAACCCGAGGTTGCGGCGGTGCCCGGTCGAGGTGTTCTGCGGCCCGGCGACGTGGCCGATGCGCGTGTGCCCCAGGCCGGCCACATGCTCGACCGCGAGCCGGATGCCCTCTCGATCGTTGACTGTGACCGCCGGAACCGATCCGTCCTCCATGCTGCGGTTGACGAGGACGAGCGGCGTCCCGCCCGCCGCGACGTCGGCCAGCAGCTCGCGATCGAGTCGGGCGGTGGCGGAGATGAAGCCGTCGACCTGGCGGGCGCGCATTGCCTCGAGGTGGCTGCGCTCGCGCTCGCCGTCGTTGTCGGTGTTGACGATCAGCGAGGTGTAGCCGGCTTCGTCGAGACGATCCTCGATGCCCCGCAGGATCGGCGGGAACAGCGGGTTCGTGATGTCCGGAATCAGGACCCCGACGGTGTAGGAGCGGTTCGTCTTCAGCCCACGCGCGATCCGGTTGGGGCGGTAGCCGAGCTGCTCGGCCGCACGCAGCACCCGCTCGGCGGTCTCTTCGTTGACGAGCACCCGGGTCTCCTCGTTCAGCGCGCGCGAGACCGTGCCCGGGTGGACTCTCGCGACCCGCGCGACGTCCCTGATCGTCACCGCGCTGCGCACGCCGGCCATTATCCGACCGCGCTCGGCGCACCGCCGGTCGAGACAGTGCCGCCGAGGTACAGCGCTCCGATCTCCGGATGCTCGAGCACCTCGCGGCCGGTGCCGAGCAGGCGCACGATGCCGTTTTCGAGCACGACCCCCCGCGAGCTGAGCCGCAGGCCGGCACGGGCGTTCTGCTCGACGAGCAGAATCGTCTTTCCCTGCCGGTTCATCAGCTCGATCATGTCGAACACGATCCGCCGTGTCTGCGGATCGAGCCCCATCGATGGCTCGTCGAGCACGATCATCGTGGGGTCGAGCATCAGCGACCGCGCGAACTCGACGAGGCGCTGCTGGCCGCCGGACAGGCTGCCGGCCTTCTCGTCGGCGCGCTCGCGGACGATCGGATATAGCTCCCCGACGGTCCCCAGCCGCTGCGCGACGAGCGCCCGGTCGTCGACGGTGAACGCGCCCATCTCGACGTTCTCGCGTACCGTCATCTCGTTGAACAGGCTGTGCACTTGCGGCACGTGGGCGATGCCGCGCGCGAGGATCTCCCGGGGCGCGAGTCCGGAGATGACTCGACCGCCGAACCGGATCTCGCCCTGGCGGGGTCGCAGCAGCCCGCTGATCGTCGCCAGCAGCGTCGACTTGCCGGCGCCGTTCGGTCCGACGATGCACGTGATCTCGCCCTCCGGCACGTCGAACGTGACCTCCTTGAGGATGTCACCGCCGCCGTAGCCGGCGCTCACGCCGCGCACGCTCAATAGCGGCTCGGGACCGCCCAGCTTCGCGCGCGGTTGGATCAACGAGACGGTCCGGCTCGGGGCGACAGGCGCCCGCGGACGGCGCGCCGGGTCCTCGCTGACGAGCTCGAGTTGGGTGGCCGCGTCGTCCTCGCCGCCGAGATAGGCGTCGAGGACCGCCGGATTCGCGCGGACCTCATCGGGGGCGCCGGAGACGAGCGGCCTGCCCTGGCTGAGCACCGTGACCTCATGACAGAGGCTCATCACGAACTCCATGTTGTGCTCCACCACCAGAAACGTCTTGCCGGCCTTGTTGAGCTCGTTGATGCGATCGGCGAGGTGCGTGATCAGGGTCGGGTTGACGCCGCCGGCGGGTTCGTCGAGCAGCAGCACGTCGGGATCGGCGACCAGCAGCGAGGCGAGCTCGAGCAGCTTGCGCTGCCCGAACGACAGGTTGCCGGCGGGCTCGTTCGCCAGGCGCGCGATCCCGACGAACTCGAGCAGTTCGGTCGCGCGGTGCTTCTCGGACGAGGAGCCGGCCCGGTGCAGCAGGCCGCGCAGCCAGCCCTCCCGGCGCTGGGTGGCCACGAGCATGTTCTCGAGCACGGTCAACCGCGAGAAGATCCGCGTGAGCTGGAACGTGCGGCCGATCCCCAGCCCGAACACCTGGTCCGGCGGCGCGTTCGTGATCTCGATCCCGTCGAAGCGGACCTCGCCCTGCTGGATGCGCTCATACCCGGTGATCACGTTGAACAGGGTTGTCTTGCCGGAGCCGTTCGGCCCGATCAGCCCGTGGATCGAGCCCTTCGCCACGTCGATGTGGCAGGCCGTCAGCGCCCGGACGCCGCCGAACGACTTCGACACCTCGGTGACTTCCAGCAGCCCGCTCATCGGATCGCTCCGGCGACGCTGCGAACGGCCTGGTCGCGCGGCTCCTCGATTGTGCTGCTGTCCGCAGCACGCGCCCGCCGGCTTTTCACGAGCTCCGTGAGCGTGGGGACGACCCCGCGCGGAAGCAGCAGGATCACGGCGAGGAACAGCACCCCATAGACGATCAGGTACGTCCCCGAGCCCGACACCGACTGCGTGAGGTATTGCTGGAGTGCCTCCAGCACCGCGGCGCCGAGCACCGGACCGACGAGCGTGCCGATCCCGCCGAGGAACGCCATCAGCGCGAGCGAGATGTCGAACAGCGGGTCGTAGGCGAACTGGGGAAAGATCTGCCCGAGGAAGTAGAAGTACAGACCGCCGACCATCCCGATCGGAAACGCCGACAGCACGAACGCGGCGAGCTTGATCCGGCCGGTCTTGACTCCGAGGCCGCGGGCGCGGGCCTCGTCGTCGCGGATCGCGAGCAGCTGCAAGCCGAATCGCGAGCGGCGGACCGCCCACGACATCGCGATCGTCATCACGAGGATCACGAGCCCGACGTAATAGAACGGGTTGTTGTAGGTAGCGACCGGGAACGGCGCGATCGGCAACTCGATGCCCGACGTGCCGCCCGTGAAGCTCAGGTTGAACGCGGCGAGCTGGAAGATGAAGAAGATTGCGATCGTCACGACAACGAACGTGTGCCGGCGGGTTCGCAGCGCGATCACGCCGATCGGGACCGCGATCGCTGCCGCGACGAGCCCGCCGAACGGCAGCAACGCGAACACGTCCCAGCCGCCCTTGAAGTGCCAGTCGCGCGCGGCGAGCGCCACCGCGTAGCCGCCGCTGCCGAAGAACACCGCGTGGCCGAGCGCGAGGTAGCCGGAGTAGCCGCTGAAGATGTTCCAGGCCGCGGTCGAGACCATGAACACGAGCGTGAACACCGCGATCGAGGTCGCGGCCGGGTCGGTGACGGCGAGCGGGAACGCCGCCAGCACTGCGAGTGCGCCCGCGACGCCGGCGAGGATCAACCAGCGCCGAGCGCGCCCGGATTCGGCGGTGCTCATTGCGCCCGCGCCGCCGCGGACCCGAACAGCCCCTGCGGGCGGAACGACAGCACGATCACGAGCGCCGCGAAGAACACGAGCGGCGCCCATGTGGGCGACCACGCGACGGCAACGACGTCGTTGATCACGAGCATGAAGACCGCTGCCGCCATCGCGCCGCCGATGCTGCCCATGCCGCCCAGAATCACGATCGCGAGCAGCCGGGAGATCAGGTCGTAACCGCTGCCCGGATTGAACGCGTTGGTCGCACCGAACACCATCCCGCCGACGGCGGTGACCGCGACGCCGATCCCGACCGAGATCGTGCGGGTGCGGTCGACGTTGATCCCGATCAAGTCGGCGGCGGTGCGGTTCTGCAGCGATGCGCGCACCGCGCGGCCAAACTTCGTGCGGTACAGCAGCCAATAGAGGGCGATCAGCAGCACGACCGCGAGCCCGAACCCGATCAGGTAGATGTACGGGAGGTAGAAGCCGAACACGTAGACCGACTTGTCGACGTAGGCGGCGTGCAGCTGCACGTAGTCCACGCCGAAGATCTCGGTGAGGATGCCCTCGATCACGATCGCCACCGCGAACGTCACGAGGATCGACATTCCAGTCCGATCCGATTCCCGCAGCCGGCGCATGAACACGAACTCGATCGCGACGCCGAGCACGAACATCGCCGGCACGGTGAGCAGCAGGCCCGGCAGCAGGCCGATCCCGAGGTGGACCGACAGCGCGTAGCTGAGGTATGCACCGAGGACGACCATCACTCCCTGCGCGATGTTGATGATGTTCATGACCCCGAAGATCAGGGTCAGACCGGCGGCCATGAGCGCGTACACGCCGCCGGTGAGGATTCCGTCAATGACCGCCTGAAGGAGCGAGGTGAACGACAACCGCGCTCAGCCCTTCCAGTTGGGCTTCGGGTTCACCGGCGGCTTGGACCCCGCCGTCGTCGTCGGCAGCGACTGCACGAGCGCCGCCTGCTGCCACTGGAACGTGAGCGTCGTGGCGGCCGTGTTCTGACCCGTCGCATCGAACTTGACCGGGCCCTGAACGCTGTCGAGCGTCACGCCGCTGTGCAGGTAGTTGATGATCTTCGAGTTATCGGTGCCGTTCGTCGCGGCGACGGCCTGAGTCATCACCTGGCCGACCGAGTACGCCTCGGCGACGTCGGCGTTGACGTCCGAGGGAGTGCCGCCGTACTTGGCGATGTACTCCTGAACCATCGCCTGGCTGTCGGCCTTATGGAAGCCGCCGTACCAGCCGTTGGGGACGAAGATCCCATCCTCGTTGCCGGCGCCGACGGCCTTGACGAACGCGGCGCCCTGATCGGGTCCCGCCGTGGCGATGAACTGCTTGGGGTTGTAGTGCTGCTGGATGAAGGTGTGCACGAACGCCGAGACGGTCGGGACGTCGACCGAGCCGAGCACGAACGCGTCGGCCTTCGTCGATGCGACCTGGGTCGCGATCGGCGTGAAGTCCGTCACCTCGGCCGGGAACACCTTCGAGGACACGGTCTTGACGCCGGCGCCCTGCAGGATGTTCTGCGCGACCGGGATCTGCGGCTGGGTGAACGGGTCGTTCGTGGTTGCGTACGCCGCCGTCTTCGGGCGTTCGCTCGTCGGTAGCGCGGCGACCCACTGCGCCCATGTGACGAGGTTGTCCTTGACCGGCACCGACACGTCGAACACATTGTGCAAGCCGGCGCCAAACACCGCCGGCCCGCCACCGGCACCCTCGACGAAGGCGTACCCGTACCGGGCCGCCACGCGCGCCGACGGCAGCGTCAGCAGCGTCGAGAACGGTCCGAACACGAGCGGCACCTTGTCCGAGCCGATCAGCTTCTGGTAGTTGCTGACCGCCTGCGCGGGATTCGAGGCGTCGTTGAGGATCTCCAGCTTGATCGGGTGACCCATCAGCCCGCCCTTCTTGTTCTGGTCCTCGGCCCACAGCTGGTAGCCGCGCTGGAACGCCTGCCCGTCCGATGCAAAGTCGCCCGAGAGCGACAGCGACGCGCCGATCGTGATCGGGCTGGCGTTGCTGCTGGCGCCGCCGCTCGTGCTGCGGGCGCTGCCGCTTGTGCTGCTCGCGCTGCCGGCACTGACACTGCTGCTGCTACCGCCGCACGCTGCGAGCGCGACCGCTGCGAGCACGACCGCTGCGACGAGGGCGAGCCCGCCCCACGCGCCATTGCGCATGATCCTCATCTCCGTCTCTCCCTCCGGTCCGACGTCCGGTACCGGCGCGGCGGCCGAGCGGCCGAGCCACGGCGGTTGCAATCGTTTGCAGGACCATAGTGCGGCGGGCTGGAGCTGTCAACAGCAAACGTGTGCAGCAACATTCTGCTAACGCGCGACGCAGACCTTGGCGCGGTCCTT
>DATKOY010000011.1:0-4138 GCA_035524415.1 Solirubrobacteraceae bacterium
AGATGCAGCTCGAACTCACAACCTCGCTCCGAACCGCTCCCCTACGCGCAGCGCGCTGACCACGCCATCCTCATGAAAGCCCCAGCCCCAGTACGCGCCGCAGAAGTGCGTGCGGTTGCGCCCGTCGATCTCCCCCACCCGGGTCTGAGCTCTGACCCCGGCCTCCGTGTATACCGGGTGGGCGTAGGAGATCCGGCGGATGACCCGCGCGGGGTCGATCCGCTCGCTGTGGTTGAGCGTCACGCAGAACTCCTGCCCTGCATTGAGCGATTGCAGGCGGTTCATGTGGTAGGTGACCGTCGTCATCGGCTTCGGCTCGGGCAGCAGGTGGTAGTTCCAGCTCGCCCACGCGCGCCGGCGCCGCGGCAGCATCCGCGCATCCGTGTGCAGCACGGCCTCGTTGGGCTGATACGGGATTGCGCCCAGGATCTCGTGCTCGCGATCGCTGGCGTCGGCCAGCAATGCCAGGGCCTGATCGGAATGGGTCGCCAGCACGACCTCGTCGAACCGCTCCGCCTCGCCGCCCCGCGGCTTCACCAGCACGTGATCGCCATGGCGGGTCACCGCCTGCACCCGAGTGCGCAGCCGCAGCCGGTGGGAGAAGGCTCGCGTCAGCGCCTCGACGTACCGCGCCGAGCCTCCGCGAACGGTCCGCCAGCGCGGCCGGCCGCGGAACGACAGCATCCCGTGGTTGTCGAAGAACTCGGCCAAGAAGCGAGCCGGGAAGCTCCACATCTGCCGCGGAGCGGCCGACCACACCGCCGAGGCCTGCGGCACGATCAGCCGCTCGACAAACGCGCGCGAGAACCGATGGTGCTCAAGCCACGCGCGCAGCGACACATCAGGCGCACGATCATCGAGCAGCTCGCGCGCCGCGCGGTTGAACCTCGCCAGGTCGGCGATCATGCGATGAAACCACGGGCTCAGGAGATGCGCCCGCTTGGCGAACAGCCCGTTCGGGGACGCGCTGCTGTACTCGAAATCGCCGATGCCGTCGCTGACGCTGAAGCTCATCGTCGACGGCTGCCACGCGACGCCCACGCGCCGGAGCAGCAGCTCGAAGTTCGGATAGTTCCGATCGTTGAACACGATGAACCCCGTGTCGACCTCGTGCGTCTCGTTCGGCGTGTCGACCCGGATCGTGTTCGTGTGACCGCCGGCATAGCCGTTGGCCTCGAACACCGTGACCTCGTGCGCCGGGTGCAGCAGATGGGCGACCACCAATCCGGAAACACCTGCGCCAACTACAGCGATCTTCATGCCCCACCTACCGCAACGACGCTAACGACCATACGAACCTCTTGCATCGGTCACACTCTCTACAGAACTTCGACAAACCTCGAACGAGTCTAGCGACCTGAATCCATCTTTGTCAAGGTTCTGTTCAAGGTTTGTGCCGGTTGTGCACTCGATCCCGGCCGCCCGGAGTCCGGCCAATCCGTGGCCTCCCGACCAAGCGGTTGAAGTTGCCGCGGTACCGCTTCGTCGGAGATCGGTCGCTCGTCCGAGGAACCTGCCGCGAGAGTCTCGCCGGGGTGACGAGGGGCGCGGTCCCGGTCTGGCAGGAGGGTTTTTGGCTGGCGTCGTGGTGGTGCTGTCGTAGCGCTCCCGCGTGGGCGTGGGCGCTCGGATCGCGTCGGGCCTTGATCAGGCTGGCGACGGTGGTCGCCGCGAGCACCGCGAGCGACGGTCCGGTGGGTATCTCGGGGATGGAGTGATGGTGCTGGTGGGCGAACTCGAGGACGAGCTTGGCGCCGATGAAGGCGAGGATCGCCGCGAGGCCGGTTGAGAGGTAGACGAGCCGGCGCAGCAGGCCGGCGATGAGGAAGTAGAACGCCCGGCGGCCGTGGAGGCGGGTGATGATTCGACCGTCGTCGTAGGTGTCGGTGATCGGCAGCTTCCTCCGGGCGGCTGCGACGAGCGCGTTGTCCTCGACGGTCGGGTCTTCGTTACGGTGGCGGTAGAGCTGGACGGCGGTCGCGAGCAGCGTCAGGCCGAAGATCAGGAACATGAAAGAGAAGGTGACCAGCAGCGCGGCGCCGAGCGCGATGAACACCACGCGCAGCGCGAGCGCGATGACGATCCCGATCGTCAGCACCTTGGGCTGCTGCTCGGCTGGGACGGCGAACGCGCCGATGATGATCACGAACACGAACAGGTTGTCGACCGACAGACTTTTCTAGACCAGGTAGCCGGCGAAGTACTGGCTCCCGAGCTCCCAGCCGGCGATCACGCCGATCCCGACGCCGAACAGCACAGCGACCGCGATGTAGAAGAGCGACCACCGGAGCGCCTCACCGAGCGAAACCTTCGTGATCGACGCGCGAGCAGCAACCAGTCGAGCGCGAGCAGTCCGGCGATCAGCGCCAGCGTGAGGACTCAGACCGCAGCGCTGAAATGCACGTCGCGCTTCCCCTCTTAGAGGATCGAGGAGATGCCGTGGAAGGCGGCGACCCCGAGCACGAGCTCGAGCGTGATTCCCACCGTTCCGAGGAGCGCCCCGACCAGCGCGATCAAGGCATCTTCGAGGAGCACGCCCAGCGATAGCACGACCGCGCCGAGGGCCGGGAGCGTGTCCAGCCCGCTGAACGGCGGCGCCAGGAGGAACGCACCCGCCGTCCCGACAAATGCCAGCAGGCCGAACACGATGTCGGTGAAGCGCTGCTCGAACAGGAACCTCATCCGGGGGCGCGAGTAGCGCTCGAGCCGGCGGATCAGCCGCATCAGGCCGGCGACGAACCGCTGCTGGGCGCGGGCCGGCGAGCTCCAGCGCCCGCCACCGCTCCGGCAGCCAGACCTCATGCCGGCCGGCGATCAGCTCCAGCGCGATCAGCGCCGCGATCAGCTCGAAGACGTGCGTGACCCCACCGGTCGGCGGCGGCAGGGCGGGCACCCCGAGCAGCAGCACGAGCAGGATCACAAAGCTCTTGTCGCCGAACACGTGAACCAGGCTCCCGAGCGTCCTGTCTCCCTCGCCGGTCAGCCAACGCTCGAGCTGAGCGCTCAGCGCGAGCGGTTCGGAGTGTGCGCTTGCCCGCATGGTTCGAAGCCGTCGTCTGGGGGTGGGCTGTGCCTTCGAAGTCATTCTGCTCCGGGGACCGACGCCAGGCACGGCTCGGGGAGCCGTGCCTGGCCTGGTCGTGTGCGGGTTATGCGGCGAGGGCGACGACGCGGCCGCCGTCAAGCGCACGCAGCCGCCGGACCCGCTCGGCGATCGGGGGGTGGGTAATGAACAGCGTCGCGAGTCCCTTGCGGGGGAGCGGGTTGACCGCATACAGCGACGCCTGCGCGGAGTTGACAGTCATCGGGAGCCGCTGCGCCCCGCGCTCGAGGCTCTCCAGCGCGTCCGCGAGCGGCGTCGCCCGACCGAGCAACTGCGCGCCGGTCGCGTCAGCCAGGTACTCGCGCTGGCGAGAGACGGCGAGCTGGAGCAGCATCGCCGCGATCGGCGCGACGATGATCGCCCCCAGCGTCCCGATCAGGCCGAGCGGTGAGTCCTCCTCGTCAGAGCCGCCGAACAGCATCGAGAACTGCAGGACGGTCGCGATCGCCGAGATCGCCCCGGCGACCATCGCCGCAATCGAGGAGATCAGGATGTCGTGGTTCTTGATGTGGGCGAACTCGTGCGCGAGCACGCCCCTGACCTGATCGGCCGGAAGCTGCTCGAGCAGGCCCTCGGTCACCGAGACCGCCGCGTGCTGCGGGTTACGCCCTGTGGCGAACGCGTTCGGCTGCTCGGAGCGGATCAGATACAGCCGCGGCACCGGCACCTCGGCCCGGTGGGCGAGGTCCTCGACGATCCGCCGCAGCCAGGGCGCCTGATCGGACCGGATCGCGTTGGCCGCCAGCCGCGCGCGCCCGCTCTTGGATCCGCGCGATCTGGATGAGCGTCTTCAGCGCCTCCGGGTGCTGAAGGCTGAACGCGCGCTCGCTCCCCTGGCTCTGGTCGATCGCCCGCAACGCGACCGTCATCGGCGCGGGGACCATCCCGATCTGTCGCTGAAGCGTCCTGAACGTGTGCATGCGGCCGCCGAATCGAACGTGGCACTAACTCCGCCGAACGTAGCACTTTGGCCGGACTTAGTGCCATGTTCGGCGGTCCTCGGCGGGCGTCTGGGCCACGGAAGGCCAGGTCAGG
>DATKOY010000012.1:0-3781 GCA_035524415.1 Solirubrobacteraceae bacterium
GTCCACCCGCAACTCGCAGAACCGCCGGCGCCACTTTCCAACCGTCGCCGGCGAGACCCCGCAGTGCGCGGCGACCTCCGTGTTCGAGCGACCGCTCGCGCAACCCAACACGATCCGCGAACGCAACGCCAACGCCTGGGACGACTTACGCCGCCGCTCCCAGCGAACAAGCTGCTCACGCTCGGTGTCACTCAACTCCAACACCTGTTTGGGACGTCCAGTTCGTGCCATGCCACAGCATCGCACACTTAAGCCACGAACTTAAGGCGCAGAATACTAGCCGGACTCGAAGCGGCGACCTCCTGGGTGCGATCGGATCGGGCGGCGGGGCCCCGGCGGTGGCCGGTTCGCCTATGGAACCCGGGGCTAGACTTCATCTCATGAGCTCGGCAAACGCAGCGAACGAGTGGGAGCTGATTGTTCCCGACGACGATGCCGCGCTCGTCGCCGAGTTTCGCCGGCACGGCATCAAACCGGGCCAACGCGTTCACGTGGCCGTCGTCGACGGCGCTGAGGCGTCTGCGGACGACGCGGCCGTGCCGTCGTTCTTCTCGAGCTTCGACGGGCCGCCAGACTTGGCTGCGCGCTCCGGCGAGATTCTCCGTGCGGAGTTCCCCGGCGGTCGATGATCCTGGTGGACACCGGCCCGCTCGTGGCCGCCGCCAACCGGACGGACGCTGACCACGACGCGTGCATTAAGGCTCTCGCGGACGCTCATCCGCAGCGCCTGGTGCCGGGCGTGGTGATCGCGGAGGTGGCCTACCTCCTAGCACGCGACGCCGGCGCGTCGGTCGAGGCGGCCTTCCTACGCTCCTTCGGGGCTGACTTCCTTACGGTCGTCGACTCGACCGTCGGTGATCTCAATCGAGCTGCCGATCTCGTGGAGCAGTACGCGGATTTGCCGTTGGGCACGACCGACGCCTGCCTCGTGGCAATCGCCGAGCGCCTCGGCGTCACAAAGCTCGTCACGTTGGATCACCGGCACTTCAGCGTCGTGCGACCACACCACGTGCCGACGCTGACGCTCGTGCCGTAGTTCGTTCGGTGAGTCCGGCTGCGGGCCGCGGGGCCGCCCGGGAGTCGACGGCCCCGGGGAGCCGGGCTGGGGTCAACGACGCGCGTTGCGCAGGTCCTCGGCCGCTGGCGCAAGGCCGCTCTGTCCGCCCCGCCGCCGTTCGATCCGGTCAAGCGTGTCGTCAACAGTTGGCCGCTCCGCGATCCGGCACAGTTCTCCTACGAGGCACTGCTCGAGTCCCTGCCCACGCTGCTCGGCGCGCCTCTGCAGCGCGACGTAGATGTGTTCGGGGATGTCCGTGAGGAGAACGCGTGGCATGTTCAATGTCTCTACTTGCGCTCGCGCTTCGGATCATCGTTCGCCAGCGCGCCCCTCGCGTCGGCGATCGCGGTATGCGCGTCGAGCTGCGGAGCGTCCTCGAACTCGTCCATCACGTGGCCGTACGTGGTGAGTGTGAGTCGCGCGTCGTGGCCGAGTTGGCGCGCGACGTAGATCACGGATCGGCCTTCGTGGAGCAACAGCGAGGCGAACGAGTGGCGGAGGTCGTGCGGGCGCGGGTGTTCAACGCCAGCGCCGTCGAGTGAGCGCTTGAATGCGCGGCGCCTCCACGATTGATACGCCGGTTGGCTCTAGACGGTCCCGGCTGTCGACGGGAAGATGAGCGCCTTGGCTCCCGGCCGCCCGCTTCGCAGCCGCCACTCACGAAGGTCAGCGGCGAGCGGCGGCAGCAGCCGAACGGTCCGATGCGCAGCGGTCTGCGTGTCCTTCTCCTCGCCGAGCGACACAGCTCGCTCGACGAGGATCGTTTGTTCGCGTATGTCGCGCCATTGCAAGGCGGGTGCTTCACCCGGTCTGAGGCCGGCGTAGGCGAGGACGCTGATCAGCGCCGCGTTGCGTGCGGTGCTGGCGGCCCGCATCCGCTCGATGGTCACCGGCGGAAGGGGTCTGACTTCCGCGCGCCGCGGCCGCGGCGCTTTACGGACTGCACGTGCCGGGTTGGTCTGAATCTGGCCGCCCTCGAAGGCCCGCTGGAGGATCGAGCCGAGCAAGTCAAAGGCGTGACGGATCGCGACGCGGCCGTAGCCGGCGGCGAGACGCTCTGCCTGCCAACGGGCAATCGTCTCCGGCGTGATCGCGCGGAGCTCGAGCGGACCGAGCTCGGGCAGCACGTGCTTGTTGAGCAGTTGCTCGTAGTGAAGCTGCGTCTTCCTCGCGAGGTTGGAGCCGTAGGCCGGCGCCCACGTATTGATGATGTAGTCGGCGAGTGTGACGCGCCCGCTGTCCATCGAAACCAGGGTCCCGAGCTGCTGCCTTCTCCTGATCTCGGCAGCGAATGTGACAGCGTCGCCCTTGCGGTCGAAGGTCTGTGATCGATACCGGTTGCCCTGCCTCCACCGGACCCTCCACCGCACCGTTCCGCTCTTCAGCACACGCCTGTGGATCTCCACCTCACACAGGATGTCACCGAGTCAAGCTGCATCCTGCTCTGTTGCGACTGACTTATCCGACCCGGCCCACAAGTGCCTGCGTCCTCTCGGCCCCCGGTGACCCCCGCCGCCTGTCTTGCTGATGGCACGTGCCCGACTACCCGAACCCCTCCCTGTTGTTACGTGGGGGGCGGGTAGTCGGGCACGTGAGCGAGCAGAAAACCCAGGTGCGGCGGGGCTATTCGGGGGCTCAACTACAGAATTCCACTCTGTAGTTTTGTCTGTAGTTTTGTCTGTAGCTCCGAGCCGTCCGCCGGGGCGTTCACGCACAATGCGTGGATCCCTCACATGCCTTCTACGGCATCGTGATCACGATAGACTTCCGCGACCGCCCGCCGCCGCACTTCCACGTGCGCTACGGCGAGCACCTCGCCGAAATCTCGATTGACACGCTGGAGCTGATCGACGGCGGGTCCCACCGCGCGCTGCGGCTCGTCCTTGAATGGGCCGGCGAGCATCAAGTCGAGTTCCGCGCCAAACGCGGCCGCGCTCGGGCCCGCGAACAGCAGGTCGGGATCGACCCGCTGCGTAGCATCTGGCCCACGGGGCCGTCACCGCTGTCGATCCGCTCGCTGACTACACACTCCGTCTGACCTTCGATGACGGCAAGCGAGCGGGTGGTGGCGCTCGCCGACGAACTCTGGGCTGCGATGGGCGATCCCCTCAAGGATCCAGGTTACTTCCGACAGATCCGCGTCGAACCGGAGCTCCGGACGGTCGTCTGGCCGAACGGGTTCGACCTTGACCCCGATGTGCTGTACGGCCGTCGATCGGAGGACGCGCCTTCCGCGGCGACGCACCAGCCGGCATAGCCATCTCGCGCGACGCCTTCGTTGGTGGCGAAGCAAGGAAGCCGTGGCGATCGCTGGAATGGGTCACGTGTCGTATAGCGCGATCGTGGACGACGCCACAGATCCGGCATCGACGACCGCGCGGATAGCCCGGGTGAGCGAGACGAATCAACGGGCGGGTCAAATGAGACCCTGCCCTTCAGAAAGCGAGGAGTCCCATCCACGATCGCGCGTCTTCGGTGAGCGATCGGCTTGTGCGACGGAGACCTGCCATCCGCGGTGGCTGTCGCGTAAACGTTTCTGTCCGGGCGGCGCGATGGGATTCCGGGTGTGCCGCAGAACTTCATCGATTGTGATCGTGAGCAGGTGTTTTTGATGCCGCCGTCGTTGCCGGAGTGGCTGCCGGCGGATCGTTTGGCGTGGTTTGTGATCGAGAGCGTTGGTCGGCTCGATCTGGGGGCGTTCTATGCGGCGGGAAGGCCTGAAGG
>DATKOY010000013.1:0-6740 GCA_035524415.1 Solirubrobacteraceae bacterium
TTTGAAGCTGCATCGGCCGATCTATCAGAAGACCGCGGCGTACGGGCATTTCGGGCGCGAGGATCACGACTTCACGTGGGAGCGCACCGACAAGGCCGACGCGTTGCGCGCGGCCGCGGGGCTGCAGAGCAGCGTCGGCGCGTAGCCGACGCAACGTTCTCAGCGCATAGCGCTACAAACGTCGCCTGCTCCGACCTACACCCCGCCGATCTCGCCCGGCCCCGGCTGCGCGTGCGTGCGCTGCTGCATCTCGCGGATCGCCCGGTCGACCGTCCGCACGATGTCGTGGGGATCGGCGACCCCGCGGAACGCGAAGTTGTAGCCCGCCTCGCCGGCGGTGTCGAAGGTGACATCGCCGACGCTCAGGAGCCGCTCGATCACACTCTGCTGGTAGTTGACGTTCTGGACGCGCTCCAGGCGCGTCTCGTGCAACTCGCGGGAGAGGATGCCGGTCCGGATCGTCAGGCGCTGGTTCGAGATCGTGTACACGGTCGCGATCCGCTTGAGCAGGCCGACGAGAACCATGAGCGCGAACGCGACGAGCACGACGACGACGACCGCCGGGACGCTCACGCTCTTGCCCGTCAGGCGCGAGATCACGCCGGCGAGCGCGCCGGCCACGATCGCGATGATCACGCCCTTGAGGTAGAAGCTGAGAATCGAGCGCCACGACGGGTGCCCATGGAAGAAGACCTGCTCGCCGGGCTCGGGATCGTCCACGCTCCTCAGCCTAACGACCGAGCCCACGGGTTGCGGCTTCGCTCAGAGCCCGAGAATCGCCGCGCCGACGGCGACCGCGACGGCAGACAGCGCCAGGATCGCCAGCACGGCCGCGAGCGGTGCCGGCTCGGTCGTGAGCGGGCCGTCCTCGTCGTAGAGCACGCAGCGCACGACCGCGGGGCTGCCGATGATGACGCACCACCAGACCCACTCCGTGCGGCCGGAGCGGCCGGCGGCGATCGCGCCGAGCACGCGCGCGCACGCATCCATCGCGATCCCGAACGCGAGCAGCCAATGACCGCCCTCGAGCGCGACCAGGCCGACGCCCACGTACAGCTCCGCGCACACGATCACGGCGAGGGCGAGGCCGGCGGCGACCCCGGCCGCCTCGACCTGCGGAGAGTGCGTGGTGGGCCGCGGGCCCGGACGCCGAGGACCGGGACGCGGAGGACCGGGACGCGGAGGACCGGGACGCCGGGCGCCGACTGCGGGCTGCGCGCGACCGCCCGACCCGGCACCGCCCTGCGCGAACGCCATCGCCATCCGCGCGAGCGTCCCGGGCCCCGCGTGGCGCTCGCGGTCCGAGGACCCGGCCACGGACCCGGTGGGCCGCGGCGGCAGGGCGAGATCCGCGATCCGGCGCCGGAGCACGCCTTCCGCGGCCACCGGGTCGGCACCGAGCTCGGCCTCGTCGGTGCGCAGCAGCCGCAGCCCGTGCGCCGGCACGAGTTCGGCGTACAGATCGTCGTCTTCGGCGGAATGCTCGCCGCACACGACGACGAGCCGGTTGCCCGGGTAGTACGCGTCGACGGCGAGCCACTGACCTGTCTCCGAACCGGGCGTCCGCAACCAGCTGAACATGTGGCGGCGCCGCCCCGCCTCGCCGATCACCCGGTCACACAACGAGACGATCGCGTGCGTGTCGAGCAGATCCAACGACCGGTCCTCATGGTCGGAGACCATCCTGGGCGGACTCTACCCTCACCAAGCCTGATGATCCGATCGAACTCCGGCCCGTGATCGCGCGGGTGCAGCCGTTGACCCGCACGCGGGCGGTCCGCGGCCCGTTCGACTATCGGCTCCGTCCCGACCAGTCCGAGGTGGCGGTCGGCTCGCTGCTGCGCGTTCCGTTCGGCGGACGGCCGTCACTCGGCGTCGTCGTGGGCCTCGCCGGCACGTCCGAGCTCGAGCCGGACCGCCTGGCCGAGCCCGACGGCGTCCTGCCGGTCGGGGTCCCGCCTGACCTCGTGAGGCTCGCCGAATGGATGGCCGGCGAGTACTGCTCGACGCCGGCGCGCGCGCTCGGTCTCGTGCTCGCGCCCGGCGCGACGGCCGGTCAGCGCCGCAAGCGGGCGCTGATCGCGGAACTGAGCCGCTCCGGCGAGCGGGCGCTCGATGGGACGCTCGAGGAGCCTCCCGGCACGCGCGCGTTGACCGACCGCCAGCGCGCGCTGCTCGCCCAGCTGCGCAGCCGGGGCCCGACGGTCGCCTCCGAGCTCGGCACCGAGGCGCTCAAACGACTTCAGGCGCGGGGACTGGTCGCGATCGCGCAACGCGAGATCGCGCGGCGTCCCGCCCGGCACAGCGTCGGCTCGGCGAGCGCGACCCCGCCGCCGCTCACGCCCGACCAGGAGCGAGCCCTTGCCGAGATCCTCGTGGCGCTGTCGCGGCCCGGCTCGGATCGCAAGGAGCTGCTGCTGCACGGTGTGACCGGCTCGGGCAAGACCGAGGTCTACCTGCAGGCCGTGCAGGCGACGCTCGCGGTCGGCCGCAGTGCGATCGTGCTCGTCCCGGAGATCGCGCTCACCCCGCAGGCGCTACACCGTTTCCAGACGCGCTTCGGCGACATCGTCGCGGTGATGCACTCGGGGATGAGCCAGGGCGAGCGCTACGACGAGTGGCTGCGGCTTGCCAGTGGCGATGCCCGCGTCGCTGTCGGCCCGCGCTCGGCCGTCTTCGCGCCGCTTTCGGATATCGGCCTCGTGATCATCGACGAGGAGCACGAGGGCTCCTACAAGCACGAGGGCGACCCGCGCTACGACGCCCGCACCGTCGCGGCCCGCCGCGCCCGGGACCACGCCGCCGTGCTGCTGCTCGGGACCGCGACGCCGCGCCCCGAGACCGTCAGCAGCTGCCGCCACCTCCGGCTCCCGCGCCGCATCGACGGCCGGGCGCTGCCGCCCGTCGAGGTCCTCGACATGCGCGGCCAGCATCACCCGCTGCATCCGGTCACCCGGCACGCGCTCGCCGATCTGCGCCGCGAGGGCGGCAAGGCGATCGTGTTGCTCAACCGGCGCGGGTGGTCGAACTTCCTCTCGTGCCGGTCCTGCGGGCGTGTGTGGATGTGTCCCCACTGCGAGGTCGCGCTCGTGCTGCACCGCGCCGGCGGGTTCGTCGCCTGCCACCACTGCGGACACCGCGAGCGCGTCCCGAGCCGCTGCCCGAAATGTGCCTCGGTCGCCGTCGCCCGCCATGGCGCCGGCACCGAGCGGATCGAACGCGAGCTCACCGACGCGCTCGGCGCTCCCGACTTCCCGGTGCTCCGTCTCGACGCCGATTCAAGCGGTCTGCACGAGCGCGCGCGCACGCTCGAGCGCTTCCAGGCGGCGGCCGGCGGGTTGCTCGTCGGAACGCAGATGGTTGCCAAGGGTCACGACTTCCCCGACGTGGCGCTCGGGATCGTGCTCGACGCCGATCAGACGCTGCGCTTCCCGGACTTCCGCGCCGAGGAACGGACGTTTGCGCTGATCACCCAGCTTGCCGGCCGCGCCGGCCGCGGCACGCGCGCCGGACGCGTGCTCGTCCAGACCCTTGCTCCGGAGGCCCGTTCGATCGCGTTCGCCGCCCACCACGACTCCGACGGATTCATCGCCGACGAACTGATCCGGCGCGAGGCACTGCGGTATCCGCCGTACGCGTCGCTGATCCGGATCGTCTGCGCGGCCGCCGACGGCGCCGCTGCCCACGCGATCGCACGCGACCTCCACGCGCGCGTGCAGGCCCCCGGCGCCACGGTGCTCGGCCCGGCTCCTTTGTTCCGGCTGCGCGACCGCGAGCGGAGCCAGATCGTGATCAAGGCGACGGATCGCGCCGCCGCGATCGCCACCGTGAGCGCCGCCGTCGATGAGCGTGCCCGCGCCGCATCGGCACGGCGTGTTAGCGTGAGCGTCGACGTGGATCCACAGTAATCGGACGGGCACGGCAACGGTGAAGGGGCAGTGATGACCACAACGGCGCTCGCGGCAGACCCGGTCTGCGCGAGTCGCGACGCGATCCTTCACGAGATCGGGGACCCGGCCGACCTCACGGTCGTCCATGCCGTCGGAAACCTCGGCGATGAGCTCATCACCGCCGGTACAGCCGCGCTGCTCGCCGACTTGATCTACCGCGAGATCACGATCGACGCGCTGCCACGCGCCGGCGGTCACACGGTGCTGCTGCCGGGCGGCGGTGCCTTCTGCCGTCCCTATCACGAGCTGATGCCGCGAGCGCTCGCGGTCGCCGGCCTGCGGTTCGAGCGCGTGATCGTGTTGCCGTCGAGCTTCGATCCCTCCGAGGACCGCATCCGCGATGCACTGAGCGCCAGCCGTGCGGTCGTGTTCGCCCGCGAGGCGGAGTCCTACCGGCGAATCGCGGCGCTGTGCGACGCACGGCTCGCGCACGACTGCGCCTTCTTCTTCGACTACGCGCCGTACCGACGCCCGGGACGCGGGACGTTGAACGCATTCCGCACGGACGCCGAGGCGATCCCGGGCCGGCTGGTGCCGGCGGACAACGAGGACATCTCGCGCACTGCCGCGGGCCTCGAACAGTGGCTGCAGATGATCGCTGAGCACGAGCTCGTCCGCACCGACCGAGCCCACGTGATGATCGCGGGCGCCCTGCTCGGCAAGCGCGTGGAGTACCTGCCCAGCGCCTACCACAAGCTCGACGGGATCGCCCGGTTCGCCCTCGCGGGCCACCCGGTGACGAGGCTGACGTCGCCCCCGTCGCCCCCGTCGCCCCCGTCGCCCCCGCCGCCCCGGTCGCCCCGGTCGCCCAGGCAGTCGGGCGCTGCTCGCGGGCAGCGGAGCTGGCGCGAGACCGGGCGCGGGACACGAGTGACGGCGATCATCCTCACGCGTGACCGCCCGGCGCGGGCGCTGGACGCGATCGATTCCGTGCGCACGAGCGGGCAGCCCGCGCGCACGCTCGTGCTCGACAACAACAGCGCCCCGCAGGCGGCGGCCGTCCTGGCGCACGGCGTCGCGACACGGGACGCAGCGCTGCGGCGGTCAGACCGCAACCTCGGCTGCGCCGGCGGCCGAGCGTTCGCCCTCGAGTTCACTGACAGCGAATTCGTGCTGTTCCTCGACGACGATGCCGTGCTCGCACCGGGAGCGCTCGACGCGCTCGTGGCCGACCTCGACGCTCATCCCGAGACGGTTGCCGTCAGCGCGACGGTCGTGCTGCCAGATGGATCGATCCAGCATTCTGGTGGCCTGCTCGAGGTCCGGGACGGCGTCGCCGACTTCACCGGGATCGGCGCCGGCCAGGATCCGCGGTCGCTTGGGCCGAGTGGACCCGCCGGCTGGGTTCCCGGCACGGCGGCACTGGTGCGCCGCGAGATCTTCGAGCGGTTCCCGCTCGACACCCGCATGTCCACATACTTCGAGGACAACGAGTGGTGCTACCGCGTCGGTCGCTCACTCCCGGGCTGCTTCCGGCGCTCGCGCGAGGCGGAGGCCGTGCACCGCCTGACGACCGCCTACCGGCCGGGGATCGACTTCGACACACGCTCGGACGCGGTCGGGCTGCTCGCCGCGCACGCGCGCTTCTACGAGCGTCACGGTGTCCTGCTCGGCACTGCCCTGCTCGAGCTCGTGCCCGAGTTGCGCGGTCCGGACGGCGTTTGCGAGATCGCGGCCGCACGGCTGCTGATGGAGCTGCTGCTCGCGCGCGGCGAGGATTGGACGTTCATGGAGTGGATGAACGGGGGCCTCGACGCCGTGCTCAGCTCCGGCGGACGGCTGCGCACACAGGCCGAGCTGATCACCTCGCAGGAGCAGGAGCTCGCCGCTCGCGAGCGGGTGCTCGCCGAGCAGGCTCAGCTCCTGACGTTCCTCCACCAGCGGCACGAGACACTGGTGAGGGTCGAGCAGGGAGGGTGGTGGCGGTTGCGCGGGCGGCTGCTCCCCGTGCTGAGTGTCGTATCTCGCGCTCGGACGCTGCTGCGTGGCGGTCAGCCATGAATCTGATCGAACTCGCTCCACCCCGCGTCAGCGGCCACGACGTGTCATTCGCCTGGACGGTGACGCCCGAGAGCGCGGTGTACGAGCGCTCGCACTTTGAGCTGCGGTTCCCGGACAGCCTTGATCTCGCCGCCGTCCCGGAGGCGATCTGGTGGCGGGTGGCGCTGCTGATCCTGCATCCGCACTGGCCGCTGCTGCGGCCGTGCCGTGTCGTGCTGCCGGTCGAGCTTCCGGCCGGCGAGATCGAGCTGTGGCTGCGGCTGACCGATGCTGCGGTTGCGACGCTCGAGGCGCACGCCGGCGGCGGCGACTGCGAGCGCTCGATCGCGATCGCCTGCTCCGGACCACCGGCGCCGCTGACGCCGGTCGCCGGCCCCGACGGCGGCATCGTCACCTGCTTCAGCGGCGGCCGGGACAGCACCGCGCAGGCCGCGATGCTGACCGAGCTCGGCGAGACGCCGACGCTCCTCACCGTCACCTCCCCGGTGAGCTGGAGCAACGAGCACGACACCCCGAGGCGCCGAGTCGTGCGTGCAGAAATGGCGCGGCGGCGCTCGCTCGAGGTGGTCGAGGTCGCCTCCGACGTGCGCAGCACGTGGTCGAACGGGTTTGCCGGAGAGCGCTACGCCATCAGCATCAACGAGGTCACGGACACGTTCGTGTATCTGGCCGTCGCGATCGCCGTCGCCGCCGCCCGCGGTGCGTCGCTGGTCACGATGGCATCCGAGGCGGAGGTCCAAGAGAATGTGAAGCGCGGCGGGATGGTGATCCAGAGCCGCCACTTCATGT
>DATKOY010000014.1:0-10979 GCA_035524415.1 Solirubrobacteraceae bacterium
GGCGCGACGAGCACTTTCACGGCCGCCAGATCGTCGCGGGCCAGTACCTCGGCTTCACCGTGCTTGTCGCCGTCAGCGTCGCGGTCAGCGCCGGGCTGCTCGCCCTGCCCGTCGCGGTGACGGGCCTGCTCGGCGTGATCCCGTTCGGCCTCGGGGTTCGCGGGCTGCGCCGCGCGCGCCGTGGTGAGCAGACCTCCGTGCCCGAGGCTGACCCGCGTCAGAGGGGAGCGATGACCACGCTCGGCGTTGCCTCGATCACCGTGGCCAACGGCGGCGACAACATCGCCGTGTACGCCCCCCTGTTCGCGACGATCGGGTTCGAGGGCTTCGCGACCACGCTCGTCGTGTTCGGCGTCCTGGTCGCGGTGTGGTGCCTCGCCGGCCGCCTGATCGGCTCGCACCGTGGAGTCGTGCGGGTTGTCGATTGGGCCGGGGAGTACGCGATCCCGGTGGTGCTGATGGCGCTCGGGGTCTACATCGTCGTCAAGCCGGGGGTGCTCGACCTGATCGTTGGTTGACGCGCATGAGCACGCCTACTCGGCCTCTTCCTCGGCCTCTTCCTCGGCCTCGAGCTCGGCCTCGACCTCGGCCTCGATTGCGACGATCGCGATTCCGAGCGCCTGCGAGATGTTCAGGGCGGCGGCCACCGTCCGCGGCGTGCCGATCACCGGCGCGATCCCAATCAGGATGTTCTGGACCTGATCGAGCGTGACGCCGGCTTCCGTGGCGGCGCCGATGTGCATGAGATACGAGGCAGGCGGCGCGTCGACGGCCGCCAGGGCGGCGATCCGCGCGGCGAGCAGCGCGTTGGGATCGAGCTCGCAGCGCGCGACCGACTCCGCGGTCATGCCGGCAAGCGTGTCAAGGAGGGGAGTGTCGGACGATGCGTCGGCCATCGGTGGTCCTTTCGGTTGTGGGCAGGCCAGGACGGAACAATCGCGGGCAGGGACCCGCGACGCATCACCCAAACGAGATGACATCGCTGACGATCTCGTTCGACGACCTGGGGGTGAGGATGCGACACAGGTGGGCAGTCGCTGGGGTGACGTTGATTGCGAGTGCGGGTGTGCCGTCGCGTTGGGCCGCAACGGAAGCGATCTCCCGCACTCCCGCGGATTGGGGGGAGCCCGGGAGCGTGTGGCTGTTGGGGCGTCGCGATCGCCCCCACCCGCGAGGCCGAGGGCGACTGAGGGAGATCGTGTCCGTCTCAGGAGCGAGCGTGGCAGAGCGCCCGCGGGACGGTGGGTCCCGCTAGCGGGGCTCGCGGCGCCGCAGCGGCGGACTGCACTCGGCCGGCTCGGACAGGCGCCCGGTGAGGAGCCGGGTCAGCGCCGACAGCAGCGCCGTGCGCTCGGCCGCCGGCAGTGCGCCGAGGATCTCCTCCTGCACCCGGTCGATGATCTCCTGGCCTGCGGCGACCTTCTGTCCGCCCGCCGCTGTCACGGCGATCACGTGGGCACGACGGTCAGTCGGCGACGGACGGCGCTCGGCGAGGCCTTGCCGCTCGAGTTCGTCGACCGTCACGACCATCGTCGTCTTGTCGACGCCGACAAGGCTCGCGAGCTGAGTCTGCGTCAGCTCCTGACCGATGGCTGATGCGAGCACGCAGTACCCGCGCGAGCCGAGGCCGAGCGGCGCGAGCGCCGCGGCCATCTCGGTCGCGTACGCGTGGGCGACCTGAGAGAGCAGCCACCCCAGATTCGTCGCCAGGCAGCCGCAGTCGGCCAATGCCGACGGGGTCTCGGAGACGGGAGCCTGGACAGCCATAACACGACCGATCCTAGCAGGGTTAGGTAAGGCTACCGACTATCTGTTACGGAATTATCTCGGCGTCGCGCCGGCGGGTTCGCGGGCGTGGTCGTGCTCGACCCCGTCACCGGCACGCGCGGGCTGCGCAGCGGCAGACTGCACCGTCCCGACGCGCCACGTCGCGGCCCAGACGACGATCGCCATCAGCGCGATCGCCGCCCCGAGGACGCAGACCGCGCTCCACCCGGAGGCGCTGTAGATCGTCGCGGACAGCAGCGAGCCGGCGATCCCGCCCAGGAACATCGCGACGATGTACGCGGTCGTCAGGCGGCTGCGCGCCTCGGGCCGCAGCAGGTAGACCGTCGCCTGGTTGGAGATGTGCGCTCCCTGCACGCCGAGGTCGAGCAACGCGATCCCGGCGATCAGGGCGATCACCGACGAGCTCCCGAGGGCGAGCAATGCCCAGGAGGCGAGCACGGCCACGAGGAACGCGCTCATCCCGATCCGCCCGTAGCCCCGGTCCGCGATCCGGCCCGCGACGGGGGCGGCCAGCGCACCCGCCGCGCCGGCCAGGCCGAACAGGCCGATCACGCCCTCGCTGTACTGGTACGGCGACCCGCTCAGCAGGAACGCCGCCGAGGTCCACAGCACCGAGAAACCCCCGAACCCGCAGGCGGTCAGCACCATCCGCTGACGGAGCACGGGCTCCTCCCGGATCAGCGCGAGCACCGATGCGAGCGCGGTGCGGTACCGAATCTCCTCCGTCGGCGGCGATGGGGGCAGCGCACGGTGCAGCAGCACGCACATGACGAGCATCGACACGGCCGCCAGGCTGATGCTCAGCCGCCAGCCGCCGATCTCGGCGACGGCGCCGCTGAGGGTCCGCGCCAGCAGGATCCCGAGCAGCAATCCGCTCATCACGATGCCCACGACCTGGCCGCGCTCGTGCGGTGCCGCGAGCGCCGACGCGAGCGGGACGACGATCTGCGCGAGTGCTGACAGACCCGCGAGCACGGCGAGCCCGAGCGCGAGCAGCGCGAAGCTGGGCGCGCCCGCGCAGCCCGCGGCAACGACCGCCGCGCCGAGCAGCAGAATCGTGAGCAGCCGGCGGCGCTCGAGCAGGTCACCGAGCGGCACGAGCAGCACGAGCCCGATGAGGTACCCGATCTGCGTGAACGTCACGAGCAGTCCGGCAGTCCCGTCCGAGACGTGGAACTCCTGGCCGACGTGGCCGA
This sequence comes from Solirubrobacteraceae bacterium, assembly GCA_035524415.1. Classification (GTDB taxonomy): domain Bacteria; phylum Actinomycetota; class Thermoleophilia; order Solirubrobacterales; family Solirubrobacteraceae; genus Palsa-465. The sequence goes on from DATKOY010000014.1 coordinate 2,985, forward strand.
GCAGCGGCTGGATGTAGTAGAGGTTGGCGACGGCGGTTCCGGTCGTCAGCGCCAGCAACGCGACCAGCGATCGGGGCATCCGTGAGCGGCTGCGTTCTCCCGAGGAGTGGTTGTGGCCAGCCACAACCACTCACCGTACCGGCTCGCGCGTTTACGGCCCGGCGGCGGCGGCTCCGGACGTGCTCGGGGCGGGGTCCGGCGCCGTGCCGGCTTCGCTGAAGAACGCCCGCGGGTTGGCGATGAGCATCTGATCGATCTGCTCCTGGGTGACGCCGGCGTCGAGCAGGGAGGGGAGGACGTGGTTGCAGATCAGCAGGTAGTCCGGCTTCTCGCCGGCGAACAACGGGTCGCCCACCATGAAGTCGTAGAAGCACGCCGCGTCGTGACCGAGGTGCACGCGGTCGCCATATCCCTGCGCGACGAGCGTCGACAGCGTTTCAATCCGGTCGGCCATCGGGTTGAAGTGCTCGATCCCGAAGCGGTCGCAGCCGAGCGACGCGCCCGTATCAGCGATCGCGTGCAGGTAGTCGAGATCGTTGCTGTCGCCGGCGTGGGCGATCACGATCCGCCTTGGGTCGACGCCGTGGTCGGTGAGCGTCGTGAGCGCGAGCAGCCCCGTGCGCGCGGCCGCGTTGGTGTGGACCATCACCGGAGCGCCGGTGTCGATGCCGGCGATCGCGATCGCCTCGAGGATCCGCGGCACGTCGCCCACGAGCCCGTGCCGCTCGACGGCGCACTTCAGGAACGCGGCCTTGACGCCGGTGTCGTTGATGCCCTCGCGGATCTCGTCGATGAAGATCTGTGCGATCGCCTGAGTGCTGCGGTAGGCCAGGAAGTTCGGCAGCTCAAGGAACGCGTAGACGCCGGTCGCGACGATGATGTTGATCCCGGCCCGCTCCGCAACCTCCGTGATCCGCGGGATGTAACGGCCGAGACCGGGCACCGTCGGATCGACGATCGTGCGGATCCCGCCGTCGCGCAGGCGGGTGAGCTTCGCCACAGCGTCGTCGATCCGCTCGCGCTCGTCCCAGTAGCCGGGGCCGAACGCATGGCCCCAGTTCTGCCACGCCTCCGGCTGCATGATGAACACGTGCTCGTGCATCAGTGACGGCCCGAGGTCGTCGAGATCGACCGGGCCGCAGGCTGTGTCGACGGTCGCCACCGCTCTCTCTCCTCTCGCTCGTGGGCGCACGCGCAGTTCTTATCGAATAGGGGCCGTGGCGTAAACAGCCGACGTCGTCAAAACGGTCACGCCGCGGAGACGGTCGAGAGGGATCGACTCGAGCAGCTTGTGGGATCTCAGTAACGGATAGCGACACTGTGATCCCACCACGCCCGCGGTCCCCCGGCGTCCCTCATACCAGAGCGGAACGGAGCATTCCGCTCTGGTATGCTTCCCGCGAGAAACGGAACGGATCAGTCTGTTCCGGTCGTCTCCGTCATCCCACCCCAGAGGAGCACCATGGACTTCAAGCTGGAACTCGTGGCAGTGCCCGTTGCAGACGTCGACCGCGCCAAGGCCTTCTATACGGGCAAGGCGGGCTTCATTGCCGACCACGACCACCAGGTCAGCAAGGAGTTGCGGTTCGTCCAGCTCACGCCGCCGGGCTCGGCCTGCTCGATCGCGATCGGCACGGGCATCGTCGACAGCGCGCCCGGATCCGCGAAGGGTCTCCAGCTTGTCGTCACGGACATCGAGGCAGCCCACGCCGAGCTGAGCGGGCGCGGCGTCGCGGTGAGCGACGTGCAGGACTTCCCATGGGGCCGGTTCGTCTTCTTCAGCGATCCCGACGGGAATGGCTGGGCGGTGCAGCAGATTCCGCCGCGCCCCTAACCGCGAGGCAGCACAAATCCGGGCTCCAGGCACCGAGTGGCGGCGCTCAGGCCTGCACCGCCCGCCGGACCTTGGCCGGATCGACGACGAGGTCCAGCTCGACGATCCTCCCGCGGCGCACCGTGAAGCCGGCGATCGCGAACGGGCTGCTGGGTGGGCCGACGACCACGCCGGCGCCGCCGTTGACGATCGCCGAATGGCCCTGCGGCGCGAACGGGGCACCGCGCGCGAGCACCTCGCGCGCGACGGCGTCCGCGCCAGACAGCGGCGGGCGGGCGAGCGGGCTGTCCGCGCCGGCGTCGATCCGGAACACGACATGCGGGTCGAGCACGGCGATCAGCGCGTCGAAATCGCCGGCGCGCGACGCCGCGAGGAACGCGTCGACCAGCTCTCGCTGTGTCCGCAGATCGCTGTCCGGCTCGGGCTCCGCGCCGCGGATCCGGCGGCGCGCCCGGCTCGCGAGCTGGCGCGCCGCCGCGGGCGAGCGGTCGACGATCGGCGCGATCTCCTCAAACGAGATCCCGAACATGTCGTGCAGGACGTAGGCGAGGCGCGCGGCAGGCGTCAGTGTCTCGAGCACGACGAGTAGCGCGAGGCCGACCGAGTCGGCCAAGACGGCCTCTTCCTCAGGGCCGCGATCGAGGTCGGCGGAGACGATCGGCTCCGGCAGCCAGCTGCCGACGTATTCCTCCCTGCGCGAGGCACGAGCGCGCAGCATGTCGAGTGAGATCCGCCCGACGACGGTCGTCAGCCAGCGCGCCAGGTTGTCAACCGCGCTCGTGTCGCTGTGGTTGCACCGCAGCCAGCACTCCTGGACCGCGTCATCCGCCTCGCTGATCGAGCCGAGCATCCGGTAGGCAACGGCATGCAGGCGCGTGCGATGGTGTTCGAACTCTTCGGTGAGCCAGTCGCTCGTCGTCACTGTCACATCTCCTCGATCGCGAGAGTCATAGGGGTGACGAACGAGGAGTGATGAATGTGACGGACGACAGAGACGACACCACCGGCCCGGCGGCTCGCGCTTCAGGCCTGGCCGGGATGCGATGCGTTGACGAGGCGGCCTCCGGCCGCGTCGTCGAGCTCGAGCTCGAGCGTCGTCATCACGCGCGCGAGCATCAGGTACTCGCCGACCGTGAGCAGCAGCTCGACGATCTCCCGCGGGCTCAGACGCTCGGACACGGCGGCGAAGGTCTCGTCGCTCACACGCGGCCCGGCGAGGACCTCGGAGGTGAACCGCAGCACCGCCCGCTCGATCTCGTTCAGGGAGTCGGCGGTCGCGATCTCACCGCGCTCGACGGCGGCGATCTGCTCGGCGCTGACCCCGACCTCTCCGGCGATCGCGGCGTGCTGGACCCACTCGTACCGCGCCTGCGCCTGCATCGCGACCTGGAGGATCGCGAGCTCGCGGAGCCGCGGGTCGAGCTCGAGCCGCGTCAGCACGGCACCTCCGAAGCGCAGGAACGGCCGCACCGCGGTCTCGGCGTGCGAGAGCATTCGGAAGATGTTCAGTGGCGGGAGACCTGCGAGCGCCTCGCGGACGCTCTCTGGGGACTCGGCTGGATCTGGATAGGGGATCCGAGCCATGAGTTATGACTCCGCACCCACGCCGGTGGGGGCCGGCCGGCGCGGCTCCTCGCCCTCGGCGGCGGTCCGGTCGCCGGCCTCCCGACCCTCGCCGAGAACGGTCACGCCGGACATTGCGATCGGCTTGAGCGCGGGCACCACGATGATCGGGATCAATAGCGGGAGCAGCAGCAGGTGCAGCCAGTCCCAGACCGTGTTGCCGTGAAAGCCCGTCCACGACCACTTCGCGAGATAGCCCCCGAGGACGACCACGAGGAACACGCCCAGCCCGCAGCCGGCGATCACGGTGTGGCGGCGGCTCCAAGTACGCCGCAGCTCGTCATACACGGGGGCGAGCGCGAGCGCGAGCGGAAGGGCGATCAGCCCAAGCCAGTCCCACAGAGTGTTACCGACGAACCCCGTCCACGCCCAGGGGATGACGTAGCCGAACAGGACGATCAGCCCGAACACCCCGAGCGCGATCATGCTCCACTGCTTCTTGCCCTTCGTCAGCCGCGTCTTGCGGCTCATCCAGATCGGCAGGATCGCGACGACGACCGGGAGCAGCAGCAGGTGCAGCCAATCCCACAGCGTCGCGGTGTGACGGTTGATCCCCGTCCACTTCCAGTGCTCGATGTAGCCGCCCCACAGGACAATGAGCGCGAGGACGATCGCGAGTGCGATCGGCGCACGGGAGTGCCGAGCCGCCGCTTGGTCCTGCGTGCCAGGTGCCGCCGTCGCGTCGCTCATGCCCGGAGGCACAGTTCAGCAGATCGGCTCGCCGAACTCCGTCTCGCGCAGACGGGATTTCAGGATCTTGCCGCTCGGGTTGCGCGGCAGCGGCTCGTCCCGGACCGCGATGAACGGGGGCACCTTGAAGTCGGCGAGCTCCTGCCGCGCGTAGACGAGCACCGCGTGTGGATCGACCGTCGCTCCCGGCAACGGGACGATCACTACGCCGACCTTCTCGCCCATCATCGAGTCGGGGACCCCCACGACCGCGACCTCGCCGACACCCGGCGCGGCGATCAGCCGGTTCTCCACCCTCGACGCAGTAGACGTTCTCGCCGCCGCGATTGATCATGTCCTTGAGCCTGTCCATCACGTAGACGAGCCCGTCATCGTCGACACGGCCGACGTCGCCGGTGTGCAGCCAGCCGTCGACGAACGTCTGCGCGGTCGACTCCGGCTTGTTCCAGTAGCCCGCGCACACGCCCGGGCCGCGGATCAGGATCTCGCCGATGCCGGTCTCGGGATCGGGCTGATCGACCGCGACTTCGGTGTGCGGCGCCGCGAACCCCACCGAATCCGCGTGGTCCGCCGCCCACTCATGGGGCAAGAACGTCGCGATCGACGTGCACTCCGTCAAGCCGAACCCGTTGCCGACGCGCGCACGATCAAACCGCTGCTTGATCTGATGGACGAGCGCGGGCGCGATCGGCGCGCCCCCGTACGACGCCCATCGGACGGCCGCCACCATCTCGGACGAGAACTGCGGGTGATTGAGGACGTAGTAGTAGATCGCGGGGACCGCGACACAGGCGGTGATGCGCTCGGCCGCGAGCGTGTCGATCATCCGTGGGCCGTCGAAGCCGACGTCGATCACGGTCGCGCCGCCAAGCCGGAGCGTCGGCAGCATCTGGCTGTGGCCCCCTGCTCCCTTCGTGAACACGTACACCGCGCCCTGGCCGGCGTGCGCGGAGACGCTCTGGTTGACCGCGCCGACGGCAATCGTCGTCCCTGAGATCGCGACCGCGCTCCCCAGCCGCGCAAAGTTGACCCCGTCCGATCCGGTCAGCTCGACCTGCTGCACGAACGGATCGACCCGCACCGGATAGCGCGCGCCACGATCGTCCAGCGAGATCGTGACCAGCGCACCGCGCACGCTGATCGACGCCGGCAGGCGCCGGCCGCGGGCACCGGTCGCGATCAGCCCGCCATAGCGAAGCCGGGTGGCACCATCGGACACAGCCACACGCGGACCATCCTCGCGTGCGCGCAGATTGCCCGCGAACGACTGCTCGAGTTGGACCGAGCCGGCCCCGCCGGCGGGCCGCTGGATGAGATCGAAGCCTTGCTCGAGGCCGAGCGGGCCGTTCGCGTACCACTCGGGCACCCCGCCGCGGTCGTACACGGCGCGATTGAGGTGGACCTCCGGTGCAGCCGGTTGCGCCGAGACCAGCGCCCCCTCGCGCCCGAGCCGCGTCAGGGCGATACGGGCGACCCCGTCGCCGCGGCGAACGCTCACGCCGCCCGGCGAGAACCGCATGTGCAGATTCTGCGCGGGGTTCCATGCACGGAGGTCGTGCAGCCAGTACAGGCGATCGCCGGCGCCGAGCGTGGCGGCCACCGCTGCGCGCGCCGCCGGCGGCAGCTGCGCGAACGTGTTCGTCGTCGGGCGCTCAGCGGTCGCGCACTCCGCGCGCGCACGTCAGCCCCGGGCGCGGCGATCGTCGCGAGCGCCGCGACCCCGACCGTGCCCACAACGACAGCGGCGACTGTCACCCGCGAGATCCCGACGCGTGCCCTCACGACATCCGCCCCTGCTTGCCGCTCGTTGACGTCCAGCGGCGGCATCAGAACCGCGCCGCCGACGTGGACACGAGCGCGGGCTTGGGGTTATGTCATCGTCAAGGCACCCAGCGATCGCCCGCCGGAGTGATCACCAGGTCATGCGTCATCCCGCGCGGTCCCTGCTCGATCAGGAACCCCACGGCGCGCGCGACACTCGGCATGTCGGCGAGCGCCTCGCGCGCGAGGTCACGCGTGTACGCCTCGGTTTTCGGCGACTCGATCGTCGCGTCGACGGCAAGCAGCGCGACGTGGATTCCTTGCGCGCGCAGCTCCTGTGCGGCCGCCTGGACGAGCGCCCGTGTCGCGAACGCGCCGGCCGCCCACAGGCCGCGTCCGGGCATCGCCCGGCGCGATGAGCCACCCGTGATCTGCACCAGCGTGCCGCCGCCGGACTGACGCAGCGCGACGATGCCGGTCGACAGGAACACGAACGCCTGCTCGGCGACCGCAACCGTCCAGCCACGGAACGCCTCGAGGTCGGCCGCGTCGAGCGGTCCTCCGCCGAACGGTCCGGTGCTCGGCGGCCGGCTCGCGGTGACCGCGTTCACGACCGCGTCGACAGAGCCGAACTGTCGACGGGCATCGGCGAGGGCTTCGGTCAGAGCGTCTGCGTCGGACGCGTCGGCCTCGATCGCCATCGCGCCCCGTTCACGAACGCGCGCCAGGGTGTCCTCGCTGCGAGCCACCGCGGCCGCGTTCCAGCCCTGTTCGACACAGTGGTCAACGATTGCGCCGCCGAGATTGCGCGCGCCGAGCACGACAACGGTCTTGGGCATGCCTGCGTTATACCGCTCGCGCGGGCCGAGGCGTCACGCGATGCCGCGGGCATGCGACGATGACGCGCAATGCAGATCGATGACGTTCGTCGTGTCGTGATCGTCGGCGCCGGGACGATGGGCCAACAGATCGCGTTCCAGTGCGCCGGGCACGGATTCGACGTGGTGCTCTACGACGTCGCCGCGGCGGCGCTCGAGTCGGCGCAGGAGCGGCTCGCGGCCTACGCCGAGCAGCTCGTGGCGGGCGGAGTCATCACCGCCGAGCTGTGCGACGGCGCGCAGGCGAGAATCACGACGGCGTCGAGCCCATCGGCGGCGGCCGCCGATGCCGACCTGATCAGCGAGGCCGTCCCCGAGGACCCCAAGCTGAAGGGCAGAGTGCTGGCCGAGTTCAACGGGCTCTGTCCGCCGCGGACGATCTTCATGACGAACACCTCGACGCTGCTGCCCTCGCAGTTCGCAGAGGCGACAGGGCGACCGGACCGCGTGCTGGCGCTCCACTTCCATCTGCCGGTGTGGACCAACAACGTCGCCGACGTGATGCCGCACAAGGGCACCAAGCGGGAGGTGACCGAGCTCGTCGTGGCGTTCGCGCGCCGCATCGGTCAGGTCCCGATCGAGCTGCGCCGGGAGCACAACGGCTATGTGTTCAACGCGATGTACACCGCGATGAACCGGGAGGCGATCACCATGGCGGAGCGGGGGATCGCGTCGATCGAGGACATCGACCGAGCCTGGATGGGCGTGACCAAGTCTCCGGTCGGACCGTTCGGAGCCCTCGATGCCGTCGGCATCGACACCGCCTGGAAGATCACCGACTACTGGGCACGCAGATTGTTCTTCGTCCGCCAGTTGCGGCGGAACGCCAAGTGGCTCAAGGCCTATGTCGACCGCGGGGAGCTCGGCGTGAAGACCGGCAAGGGCTTCTACCGCTATCCCGATCCGGCATACGCGCGTCCGGACTTCATCGACCGGCCTGGAGCCCAGGGGTGAAGACCCGCCGCCGCGCGTCGCGGCAAACGCCTGCAGCACGCGATCGACGCGCGACTTCTCCGGCTGCGTCTTATAAGCCATCGCCAACGGCAACCTAGAGCACTCGTCGGCTATGCGCCGACGCTGCTCTGCAGCCCCGCGGCCGCGCGCAACGCGTCGGCCTTGTCGGTGCGCTCCCACGTGAAGTCGTGATCCTCGCGCCCGAAATGCCCGTACGCCGCGGTCTTCTGATAGATCGGCCGATGCAGCTTCAAA
>DATKOY010000015.1:0-60938 GCA_035524415.1 Solirubrobacteraceae bacterium
GGTGGGCGCGCTGCTCGCCCGCGCCGAGTCGCTCGCGGAGCGGGCCGTGGATGGATTTCAGGAGATGTTCCCCTCGTATGCGCATCACGACCGCGCCGCCCTCATCCCGGTCGTGCTGCGCAACACCATCAGCCTGCTCGAATCGATCCGCGACCCCGAGCACGACAGCGCCACGGATCTCGCCTTCTACCGCGAATCCGGTGAGCGGCGGGCTCGGATGGGGATCACCAGCGACGAGATGCTCCACGCCTGGCGCATCGGGATGAAGGTCACACGCGAGCAGGCGTACGCGACCGCCGCCGAGCTCGGGATCGGCGACGATGTCGTGCTGCAGTTCGTGGAAGCGCTGCTCTGCACCGGCGACGTCGGCATGCTCGAGTCGGCGTCCGCGCACCGCGAGACCGAGCTCGAGCTGGCGCGCCACGAGGAGCATCATCGCGCCAACCTGGTGCGCGGCATCCTCTTCGGAACGCTTGCGCCGGCGGCGATCCGCGTGCAGGCCGCGACCTATGACCTCGACACCCCCGGCACGTACTGCGCAATCCGGGCTCGGCCGACTCCCGAGATCAGCGTCCGCGCGCTCGAATACCAGCTCGGCGTCGCCGACGGGGCGGGGCCGCGGCGCGGGCTCGCGGCGTTGCTCGACGGCGATCTGGCCGGCTTCGTGCTCTTCCCGCTGCGAGGCTCGGTCGCCGTGCCACTCGGACTCGGACCGCCGGCCACGCTCGACGGCCTCGAGAACTCCTTCCGCCTGGCGACGCGCGCGCTCGAAGTGGCGACCGCGGCCGAGTTGACCGGAGCGGTGGCGATCGACGAGCTCGGCCTGCTGCCAGCGGTCATCGCCGATCGTGACGTCGGCGACGAGATCCTCCGCCGGATCATCGATCCGGTGCTCGCCCAGGGCAAGCCCGCCGTGACGCTGCTCGAGACCGTCGCGCGCTATCTCGAGAATGATCTCCGTCTCGAGCTGACCGCCGAGCAGATGTTCCTGCACGTCAACACGGTGCGCTACCGGCTGCGCCGCTTCGAGGAGCTGACGGGCACGAACCTCCGCCACGTCGACGACCTCGTCCAGGTGTGGTGGGCGTTCCGGCGCCGGAGCATCCGTCCGACGGAGCGTCCGTGACAGAGACGTCCTCCGATCAGGACCTCGCGGCGGCGGCAACCGACGCCGGCATTCCGCTGCGGGCCGTCTACCGCCCGAGCGACACGCCGAGCGTTGACTACGCGCATCAGCTCGGAGACCCCGGCGAGTTTCCGTTCACGCGCGGACGGCGCGGCCCCCGGCGCGGAGGGGTCACCTCGAGCTGGATCCAGCGCGAGCTGTCAGGCGAGGGCTCACCGGCGCGCTCGAACGCCCAGTTCCGCGAGCTCCTCGCGCACGGTGCCACCGGCGTCGACGTGATCGGCGACACGCCGACCGTCGCCGCGCTCGATCCGGATCATCCGATGTGCACGCCGGCGGTCGGCACCGGGGGCGTGTCGCTCTGTCGCAAGCAGGACTTCGTCGAGCTGTTCGAGGGGATCCCGCTGCACCAGATCACCGCGTCGCACTCGTTGCCGGCATCATTCGCGCTCGCCGGGCAGTACCTCGCGGCGAAGGCCAACGGCGTCGACCCGGCGGTGCTGCGCGGATCGGCGATCCAGTCGCCGATGTACGGCGAGGACTGCTCGTACGCGACGTTCATGCCGTTCGCGCTGCGGATGCGGCTGGCCACGGACTCGATCGTCTTCTCCACGCGCACGATGCCCCGCTTCCACGCCTTCCTCGAGGACACGTACTTCATCTCCGACGGCGGCCTGAACGTCGTCGAGGAGATGGCGCTCGGATTCGTCGAGATCCGGGAGATCACGAGACGGTTGCTCGCCCGCGGCCTGCCGATCGATTCGTTCGCGCCGCGGATCGCAATCCTCGTCAACTGTCGCATGGACCTGTTCGAGGAGATCGCGAAGATCCGAGCGACCCGCAGGCTGTACGCACGGATGATGCGCGATGAGTTCGGTGCCGCCGACGAGCGCTCGCTCTCCGCCGCGATCACGGTCCACACCTCCGGCCTGACGCTGACGGCCGCACAGCCGATCAACAACGTCGTGCGCGGAGCCGTCCAGGCGGTGGCGATGGCGATGGCCGGCGTCCAGGGCCTGGAGATCTCCACCTTCGACGAGGCATTCCGCACGCCGTCGAAGACGGCTCACCTGGTCGCCATGCGCACGCAGCAGGTGATCGCGGAGGAGACCGGGGTGGCGCGAGTCGCCGACCCGCTCGGCGGGTCGTGGTACGTCGAGTCGCTGACGGACGAACTCGAGCAGCGGATCGACGGGGAGATCCGGCGGATCGAGTCGCTCGGAGACATCGGCGAGCTGGTGCAAGCCGGCTTCTTCCGGCAGCTGTTCCTGCACGGGATGGATCGCCACGCGCAGGAGGTCCAGAGCGGCGAGCGGACGATCGTCGGGGTCAACCGACACGTCATCGGTCCCGATTCCGACACGCTGCTGCGCGATGTCGCGGAGCAGCGCTTCGAGCCGGACCTCGAGCACGTCGAGCGCATCAGGCGCTGGCGCCGCGAGCGCGACGGCTCACGCGTGGAGGCGGCACTCGAGAACATGCGGATCGCCGCCGCCGACAGCGACGCCGACCTGATGGGGCCGATCGTCGCCGCGCTGGACGACGAGTGCAGCATCGGCGAGATCGCGGGTGCGCTGCGGACCGGGTACGGCTTGCCGGCGGAGCCGTTCGTCGGGGCATGAGCACGCGCGGACGGATCGTCATCGGCACCCTCGGGCTCGATCAGCACGAGGTCGGGGCGATGGCGGTCGCCCAGCTGCTCACGCGAGGCGGGTTCGAGGTCATCTATCTGGGCCGGTTCAACACACCCGCCAAGCTCGCAGTCGTGGCGCAGCAGGAAGATGCCGACGTGGTCGGCGTCTCGGTGCACTCGTGGGAGCTTGCCGCGTACGCGTCGGACCTCGTGCGGGAGTGCCACGCCGCCGGCGCCGCGGTCGCCGTCGGCGGCTCGGTCTTGACCGAAGGCGACGAGCAGGCGCTCGCGGCGCAGGGCGTCGATGCCACGTTCGGGCCGTACGCCGATGAGCGGACGATCCTCGCACGTATGGATGAGCTGGTGGCGCGGGCGCGGGCGGGCCTGGCGCGCACATCGCAGGGGCCGTCCGAGGATCGGCATGCGCTCGCCGGCAGAGTCGCGATCGTCACGGGTGCCGCGCGTGGCCTCGGCAACGCATACGCAGAAGCGATCGTTGGGGAGGGCGCCGCGGTCGTGGTGAACGACGTCGACGCGCAGGCGCTGTCGGATTGGACCGAACGGCGTGATCCGGTCGCGGCCGTCGCCGGAGACATCAGCAGGCCCGAAACGTCGGCGGCACTCGTGCAGGCGGCGCGGCAGCGCTTCGGGCGGCTCGACGCGATCGTCTGCAATGCCGGCGTGTTGCGATCGGGCACCTTGATCAAGGTCGCGCCAGAGGACCTCGACACCGTCTACGCCGTGCATGTCCGCGGCACGTTCTTGCTGTTACAGGCAGCGGCGCGTCACTGGCGGGCGGAGACGAAAGCCGGTCGGGAGGTTGCGGCCGCTGCCGTGACCACCACATCGTCCGCCGGCCTCTATGGCTTTCTTGGTGAAACCGCCTACAGCGGAGCAAAGGCGGCGATCGCCGCAATGACACTCGTCGCGGCGGCCGAGCTCGAGCGCTATGGAGTTACTGTCAATGCGATCGCGCCCGCGGCGCGGACGCGCATGACGGCGTGGATGGGTGACGGGCCCGGCAAGGACAGTGACGATCCGTATGCACCGGCGCACGTTGCCCCGGTTGTCGCGTGGCTGTTGAGCGACGCCGCACGCGCCGTCACGGGTCGTGTGTTCGAGGTCGGTGGCGATGTCATCGCCGTCGCCGACGGTTGGCGGCCGGCAGCGAGCGCCGAGTTACCACGAGGTGTCAGTGTTGCCGGAGCAGGTGCACTCGTCGAGCAACTATTACTGAACGCCCCACCACCGCAGCCCATTCAGCGTCCCGATCCGGTGCTGCTTCGGTAATCACTTGGAGATAGGGACAACGCGGGCGGGCCCAACTTTGACGGCACCGCCGTAGGCCCTCCCGCCACCAGTCAGCAGGATCTCCTCACGAAGTTCCAACATCAGGACGGAAGAGAGAGATGACGAGGAGCCGGAAGCCCTGGCTTGCGCTGGCCGCAGTCGGCGCAGCAGCGCTGAGCGGATGTGGCAGCAGCGGCAGCCCGACCACGACGAACGCCGCCAACAGCTCGGTCGAGGCACAGACGTCCTCGACGGCAGCCTCGTCCGGCCTCAGCGACGCGCAGGCCGCACTTGCCCAGGCCTACGCGGGCAGCGATCGTGCCCTGCCCAGCTCGTCGCCCAAGCCGCCGAAAGGCAAGACGGTATGGATCCTGTCGTGCAGCCAGGCCGGGCCGGGTTGCGCGGTGCCTGCGGCGGCCGCCGTCGCCGCCGGCGACGCGCTCGGCTGGCACATGAAAGTGCTCGACGGCAAATTCGATCCCGCCACGTGGAACACACTCATCCGCTCCGCCGCCGCGGCCAAGCCCGAACGCGTTGATCCTCGACGCCGTGGACTGCGCGGCGACCCAGGCCTCGCTCGGCGCGGCCAAGCAGGCCGGGGTCAAGATCTTCGGGTTCTACTCGTTTGACTGCAACGACCGCTACACGGGCGGCAAGCCCATGTTCGGTACGTCCCTGAACGTCGGCGGCTCTGACTACGCGAGCTTTGTCGAGGACACGTTCGCCAAGGCGCAAGCCGCGTACGCGGTCGCCAAGACGGGCGGCACATCGAACATCATCCAGTTCTACGAGACCGACGTCGCGGTCGCGCATCACATCGGCGACGGGTACGACCGCTGGATCAAGACGTGGTGCTCGTCATGCACGATCAACAAGGTCCCGTTCACCGGCGCCGACCTGATCAGCGGCAAGCTCCAGGAGAAGGCGTCAGCGGCGCTGACGCGCTACCCGACCGCCAACGTGGTCGCCGCCCCGTACGACGCGACGATCCTGCTCGGCATCGGCCCCGCGGTCGCCGCGGCGAAGGCGAGCGGTCGCAAGCTGATCCTCACGGGCGGTGAAGGACTTGCACCGAATATCGCGCTGATCAAGAAGGGGGTCCAGGACTTCGCTGCCGGCGTTCCCACCGGATGGGTCGGTTGGGCGTCAATCGACGGGGTGAGCCGGATGCTCGACGGACAGCCCCAGGTCGACGAAGGTCTCGGCAACGGCGCCGTCGATCAGACCCACAACCTCCCAACCAAGACGCCCTACTACGACGGGAACGCGAAGTCGCAGGGCTACCGCGCCGCCTACTTGAAGCTGTGGGGCGTGTAGCGAACGTGGCCACCACCGCCGGCCTGACGGTCAGCGACCTGAGCAAGCACTTCGGTGCCAACACGGCGCTTCACCACGTCTCACTCGAGCTGGCCAAGGGCGAAGTCGGAGCGCTGCTCGGTGGCAACGGTTCCGGCAAGTCGACGCTGATCAAGATCCTCGCCGGCGTGCATGCCGGCGAGGGCGGCGGCCGGATCGCCGTCGGCGCCAACGAGATCGCGGCCGAGGAGGTCACGCCCGCGTGGGCACGCGCGGCTGGGCTGAGCTTCGTCCACCAGGATCTCGGCCTGTTCGACGTCATGACCGTCGCGGAGAATCTGTTCGCCGGCGGGGGATACGTGCGGCGGCGAGGCGCGATCGACTGGCGGGCGATGCGCCGCGCCGCCCAGGCCACGCTCGACGAGCTCGGCACCGACGTGCGGGCGGACGCGCCGCTGGCCAGCCTTCGCCCCGCGGATCGCACGCTGGTCGCGATTGCACGCGCCCTGCATGGACGCGAGTCGTTCCACGACGGCGTGCTCGTGCTCGACGAACCGACTGCCCGCCTGCCGGAGCCCGAGGTCGAGTTGGCTGCTCGGCGCCCTGCGGTCCTTTGCCGAGCAGGGCCAGACGATCCTGTACGTCTCGCACCGGCTCGAGGAGGTGTTCGCCCTCGCCCACAGCGCGACCGTGCTGCGCGACGGACGCGTCGTCGCCTCGCGCGAGCTCGCTGGACTCGACGAGCAGCAGCTCGTTCGGATGATCGTCGGACGGGCGCTGTCGGAGACGGCGCCGGTCCCCAGCGGGCCGCGGACGGGGACGCCCGTGCTCGAGTTGCGCGGCGTCAGCGCCGGACCGGTCCACGACATCAGCCTCGAGGTCCGGGGAGGCGAGGTGCTGGGGATCGCGGGGCTCGTCGGGTCCGGTCGCACGTCGCTGCTCGAAGCGATCTACGGCGCGGTGCCGATCCGGGCCGGCACGATGCTGCTCGACGGCGTCGAGGTCGCGCACCACTCGATCACCTCGGCGATCAAGGCGGGGCTCAGCTATGTCCCGGAAGACCGAGCTGCGCAGGGCGCCTTCCTGTCGCTGGGTGTTTCCGAAAACCTGTCGGCGGCCGATCCCGGCCGGTACGTACGTCGGCTGCTGTTCCGCCACCGCGCCGAGCGGGACAGCGCGTCGCGGGTCGTGGCCAAGTTCGGGATCCGGACGCCCGCGGTGACCGCGCCGCTCGCGATGCTCTCCGGCGGCAACCAGCAGAAGACGATCGTCGCGCGCTGGCTTCAGCGCACGCCGAAGGTGTTGCTGCTCGACGAGCCAACCCAGGGGCTGTCCGGTGATCCCCCCAAATGAGGCGGGCCGCACGGACCCTCGGCGCCGAGACAGCGGCCAACAGCGTCGTCGCGAGCGGTCGTATGACTGCTCCTAGCGCGGGCGACAAGCCGCCCCAAGTTGCCGCCGAGCGGTACAACGAAGTGGTACAACGGACACATTGTGGGACCGGCGCCCGACGAGCCCCAAATACAAAAGCCCGGCACATCGGTGCATTTCGCGGAGGGTGAGCGATGGGACTCGAACCCACGACCGCCTGGACCACAACCAGGAGCTCTACCAGCTGAGCTACGCCCACCGTGGAGCGACTGAATCTAGCAGTGGCTCCCGGTCCGGGGAAGTTGGAAATGGCCGGATGGCCTGCGAGACTGGCGCCTGCGCATGTCCAGACGGCGATCCGCGTTCCGAACGCCCCCGGCAGGACTCGAACCTGCGACCCACGGCTTAGAAGGCCGTTGCTCTATCCAGCTGAGCTACAGGGGCTCTGTGCCAGGAAGACTGTAGAGGTGTTCGGGGGCACGTTCGCACTGTGGTGGGCCGGGGGTTCGGGCGTTGCACGCGGGATGGCCGGGGCGCGGGCCGCCGTTGTGGTGTGCGCCATGTCGGCGGTCGCGTGGGCCGCCGCCGGTGGCGGCTCCGTGGCGAGCGCTGCGGCGCGCAAGCAGGCGCATCCGGTGGGCTGCGTCGTCCCGGGCTACACGAAGAACCTCAATCATCTCTGGCGGCCGGACATGGCGGCCGCGATCGCGTATGCGCACACGCGGGTCGGAGACATCGCGTTCGCGGTGCGCACCGAGCACCGCTTCTACGGCTACCGGGCCAACCACGTCGAGTGGTCGGCGAGCGTCGTCAAGGCGATGCTGATGGTCGCCTATCTCGACATGCCGTCGGTCGCGAACCGGCCAATCAACAGCTACGACGCCTCCCTGCTGATCCCGATGATCACGCAGTCTGACAACAACGCGGCGTCGACCGTCATCGGAATCGTCGGCCTGTCGGGGCTGCGGGCGCTCGCGGCACGCGTGGGGATGACGAACTTCCAGCCGGTGCTGCCGATCTGGGGCGAGACCCAGATCACCCCCGCCGACCAGACGAAGTTCTTCTACAGGATCGACAGCTACATCGCCCCGCTCCACCGCCCGCTGGGCATGCACCTGCTCGCCTCGATCACCCCTTCGCAGCGGTGGGGGATCGGCGAGGTCGCGCCACAGGGCTGGACCGCATACTTCAAGGGCGGCTGGGGCTCCGGCACCGGCCTGATCGACAACCAGGTCGTGCTGCTCAAGCGCGCCTGCGCCCGCGTATCGATGGCCGTCCTGACGATGTACGACGGCTCCCACGACTACGGCAAGGACACGCTCAAGGGGATCTTCGAGCGGCTCCTCCGCGGGCTCCCCCGGGCCGCGCGCCGGCACCGGCATCAGTAACTCCACCGGCCATGCACCGGCGCCGGCACCGGCCGGATGCGCCGGTCCCGGCACCGGCGGCCGCGCGGTCTTCGCACCGGCGAGCACCGTGCGGAGAAATCGGGGCGCCCGGATTTGAACCGGGGACCTCCGCCACCCAAAGGCGGCGCGCTACCAGGCTGCGCCACGCCCCGCGATCGTCATCCCAGTCTACCTCCAGGCCTCACTTACCCGATCCATCCAGGCCTGCAACCGAGCCCTGAAAAGCGTGTCATGAACGGCAACCTCGGCAACGCCATGTACGCAGCGCCACGACCGTCCGCGCATCTGCCCGCTGTTGCTCTTCGGGACAAGGACGACGGCGGCTGGGTCGATGCCGAGGGCTTTGCCCCAGTACGACCGAAGATCGTCAGGATCCTGATCCGCGTGGTGCTGAACTCGCACTGCAGGTACGTGGCCCGAAAGCTCATGCATCCAGCGTGACCCCACCGCCACGATCGCCGAATCCGAATTGCACATCGAAGCGGTGTTCCGACTTCGTTTGTATCCCTCGGCGATATACAGCACGACGAAGTCCCTGAAGGTCGGCCGAACAACGAGCTCGTCGTATTCCGCCCAACCTTGTTCGTACGCTTGTTCCCGGAGCCTCCGATACTTCCCCTGCATCGCCTGGGTGCCCCGGCGCTGACCGACCGACCAACGCTTCGGCCTCCCGAGGGGCAGGTCGGCGACCCACTCATACACCGTCGTCTTCGGCAGGGCCAGCCGCTCCGCGATCTGGTCAACCGAGAACGTCTTCGTCAATCGCAGCTCGCGTGCTCGTTGCCGTAGATACGCTGGGTGTGCCATGCTGACCGGAACGTATGTTCGCACCCGCGTCGGACGGAATGTACGTGCCCGGATCGGCGTCGTCCGTCGCTTCGCACGCCCGGACCAGTAGCCTCCCGCCCCGCGATGGCACAGATCGAGCCCCTGCGCGCGCTGCGGTACGACCCTGCCAAGACCGGCGGGCTCCAACCGGTCGTCGCTCCGCCGTACGACGTGATCGATGCGGACCAGCGAGCCGCGCTCGCACGACGGTCGCCGTACAACGTCGTGCGGATCGACCTGCCGCAGCCCGACGAGGCGGGCGCCGACCCCTACGAGCACGCCGCCCACCTGCTCGCCGACTGGCGCGTGGATGGAGCGGTCGTGGATGACGAGTCGCCGGCGATCTGGCCGCTCGAGCAGGATTACACCGGCCCCGACGGTCGGGCGCGAACGCGGCGCGGCTTCCTCGCGCGCGTGCGCGTGGATGAATACGGGGCGGGTCGGATCCGGGCGCACGAGCGCACACACCCCGGCCCGAGAGAGGACCGCCTGCGGCTGACACGGGCCACGAAGGCGAACCTCTCGCCGATCTTCTCGCTGTTCTCGGACCCTGCGGGCGCGGCGTGGCGAGTGCTCGCCCCCGCGACGCGGGACGCGCCGTGGGCCCAGACGCGCGACGACGACGGCACCGTCAACAGGCTCTGGCGAGTCGATGACGAGGATGCGATCGAGGCGGTTCGCGGAGCGGTCGCTCCGGCAGAGCTCCTGATCGCCGACGGTCACCACCGGTACGAGACGGCGCGGGTCTATGCCGAGGAGGTCGGCGGCGAGGGACCTCACCGGTACGTGCTGATGTGTCTGGTCGCGCTCGAGGACCCTGGCCTGACCGTGTTCCCGACCCACCGGCTGGTGCGCGGCCTGCGGCCCGACCAGCACGAGACGCTTGCACAGGCACTCCGCCGCGACTTCGACATCGCGCCGCTTGAGAGTCCGGCGGAGCTCTCGCCGCCGGCCGGCGACGGGGTCCGAATCGGGTACATCGACTCCCACTTCCGGCGGCCGTTCATGTTGACGCTGAAGGATCCGGAGATTGCCGATCGGGCGCTGCCGGGCCATGCCGAGCCGTACCGCCGGCTCGACACCGCGGTGCTCGAGGCGCTGATCTTGAAGGGCGCCTTGGCGATGAGCGACGAAGACATCGACCACCTCAACGGGCTGGGGTACGCACGCGATCACGACCAGGCGCTCGACCTCGTGCAGAGCGGTCAGTACGACGCGGCGTTCTTCATGGCGCCCACCCCCGTCGAGCGGGTCCAGGCCGTCGCGGCGGCTGGCGAGAGCATGCCGCCGAAATCGACCTATTTCTTCCCAAAAGTGCCGACGGGCTTGCTCTTCAACCCCCTGTCGTAGAACCTGTTTTCCGGCGCTAGGATGCTCGTAGGCCCTGCGCAACGCTACTGATGAGGATTCGCCAATGAAGGCCACCGCCCGCCGGATTGAAACAGCCTCTTTCACCCACCGGATCGACGTCCGTCAGCACCATCTGACCGCCGACGAGCCGACCGAGCACGGCGGCGACGACGAGGGTCCGAGTCCGCAGGAGTTGCTCGCGGCCAGTCTCGCTTCATGCACCGCCGTCACGATCGAGATGTACGCGAAGCGCAAGGGCTGGGACCTCGGTTCCGTTGAGGTCGAGGTCCAGTACACGCCGGCCGAGCGGGGCTGTCCAACCAAGTTCACGCTGGCGGTGCGGCTGCCGAGCACCGTGAGCGAGGACCAGATCGCACGCCTGCGCGTGATCGCGGCGAAGTGTCCCGTGCACCGCACGCTCGAGGGCGAGGTCATGTTCGAGGACCGGATCGACCTGCTGGAGCCGGCGACGACCTAGCCGAGCCTGGAGTGCTCTCGCCTCGGGCGGGCTGCCGAGAACCGCAGGACCCGGCCGTCGGACGACGGCGGCTCGGATCACCCGCCGCGCGCAGCGTTTCTTATCGAACCAGCGTTCTTCGAAACGCTCACTCCACGCGCACGCCGGCGGCCTCGAGCTCAGCGACCGCGCGCTCGCCGTCTCCGGGCTGAACCTCCACCGCGCGAGTCGCCTCGCGATGGACGATCACATCGAAGCCGCTGCGCTTGGCGTCGAGCGCCGTCGCCTTGACGCAGTAGTCGAGCGCCAGTCCCGCAACGTGCACCGTGTCCACGTCGTGCTCGCGGAGCAACTGCTCGAGGTCGGTGTCCTCAAACCCGGAGTAGCCCTCGGCCTCCGGCGTCCGTCCGGCGTCGACGATCGCGTCGATCGGACTCGTATCGAGCTCCCGGTGCAGCTGCGCGCCCGGGGTGTCACGCACGCAGTGCACCGGCCACGGACCGCCTTGCTCGGCGAACGAACGATGGTCGGGCGGGTGCCAGTCGCGGGTGGCGACCACGTACGGCACCGTCTGTGCGAGGCGGTTGATCGGCTCGATCACCGCGTTGCCGTCAGGAACTTCGAGAGCGCCCCCGGCACAAAAGTCGTTCTGAACGTCGACGATGATTAGGGCCTCCATCGCCATCAATATAGTCCGACGATGCCGTTACGCCTGAGCAGCATTCGGGAGGACCTGCAGCGGGTGCTGCTCTCGCCCGAGGAGGCGATCTCGCTGGAAGTTCACGGCCGGACCGATGCGGGGGTGCTCGTGCCATTGTATGTCGAGGACGGCGAGCTGCACGCCGTGTTCACGAAGCGACGCGAGGATCTGCGCCGCCACCCCGGCGAGATCTCGTTCCCGGGTGGGCGTTATGACGAGGGCGAGCCCGATCTGCGCGCGACCGCGCTGAGGGAGGCGCATGAGGAAATCGGCCTTCCGCCGGAGGCGGTGGAGATCGTCGGCGCGCTGCAACCCACCCCGACGATCGCGACCGGCTATGCCGTGTACCCGTTCGTCGGGGTGATCGAGCCCGGACGCGTCTGGACCCCGAGCGCGCGCGAGGTCGCCGAGGTTCTCGAGCTGTCGCTCTCCGACCTGCGGGACGGCTATGCGCGCCGGCGCCTGATCCGACGGGGGCTGCCGATCCGGACGGATACCTACGTCGTCGGCGAGCATCTGATCTGGGGTGCGACGGCGCGGATCCTCGCTGACCTGCTCGACCGGATCGAGCCGCTGCTGGACGACGACGCACCCGATCGGCTGTAGGGAACCCCGCCTCAGCCACCGCCGAGCATGTCCTCGACGGCGTCGCGCGCCGCGCGCCGCCACGCGTCCAGATCGGCGGGATCCGCGGCGAGCAATGCATACGGGATCCTCGATCCCGTACATGCGTCACGAACACGTGCGGCGCCGGCGGCCAGCACGTCGCCATCGATCGACCCGGCAGCCTCGTAGACAACGCCACGGATGGTGGTGTCGAGCATGCGCAGCAGCAGCATCTCGAGCCGGGTCTCGTGCAGCGCCCGCAGATCCTCCGCAGCGCCAACGGCAGACCCGAGCAGCACGCAGGCGACCGCGACGTGCTCGAACGACGGCGCGATCGTCGCGACCCGGTCGGGATCGCCGAGCACCGGCTCGACGCCCACGGCCTCGAGCACAGCGAGTCGCTCGGGCCGTCGCGTGGTGCCGCGGACCGCGTGGCCCCGGGCCCGCAGCTCGCCGGCGAGCGCGAGCCCGCGGCAGCCGCACCCGATGATCAGGCAGCGAGCCACAGGCGTCGCGGTTCAAGCGTCCGGCGAGGACCCGCGGCCGAACTCCTCCCGGACCTGCGCCCGCGTCCGCTCGGGGAGTCCGCGCGCCCGGCGCCGTGCGTTCGTGGCCTCGAGCAGCTGGTCGAGCTCACGATCGGCTGTGTACGCCCCTTGCCGTCGGCGCTGGTCGGAGATGTCCTCCATCACGCGCAGCTCGAGATCGGCAACGGTCAACTCCTGCTCGCCACGCGCCCGGCGCCGAGCGTTGTGCGCGGCGAGCATCTGGTCGAGGTCCTCGGCGTCAAGCGCCTCGCGGTTCTCGGTGATCTCGCGCGCGGTCCGCAGTCCCAGCTGCTCGAGGCCCGACCCCGGGTAGTGCTTGCCGAGCAGCCAGACCCAGAGGATCAATGCGACCAGCCCCCCCAGCAGCACGAGCGCAAACGGGTCCACGGCGCCTGAGTCTAAACCGCCTCGCCGCTGAGCTCGAGTGGGGCGCCGGTCTGCTTTCTGGCACACGGCATCCCCCGGCCGCAACTTTCGCGGTCACCGCCGTGTTTTCAGAGCTGTCCGTAGCCACCGTCTGGACGGAGCCGGGCCGATCCGGCGGAGGCACCACTTGCCAATGCTGGGAAAAGGAGGGCCTCATGCGCCTACGCTTTGCCGTGCTCGGAGCCGTGCTTGCCACGCTCGCGGTCGCGGTTTCCCCAAGCGTCGCCGCAGCCGCACCCAGGCACAACCACGGCCTGACGATCAACGCCACGCCGAACCCGATTGACGCGGGACAGGGCGTGTTGATCTACGGTCAGCTCAAGGGCACGCCGCTCGCGGGACAGACGATCAGGCTGTATCACCGCGTCAACCCGTCGCCGTTCTTCACGCTGATCGGAACGACGACGACCAACTCGTTCGGCTTCTACGAGTTCACGCGCGCCGAAGGTGTCGTGATGACGAACCGCAGTTGGTTCGTGCGCGGTCCCGGGTTGACTCATAGCCGCACCGTGCACGAGCGCGTCGCTGCGCTCATCAGCATCGCCGCCAGCAGCACCTCGGCCGACACGAGCACACCGATCACCTTCACGGGCACGGTCACGCCCACTCATGCGGGCCAGCGGGTGTTCCTGCAGGAGCAGGTCGGCACCAGCGATGACTGGCGGACGATCGACAGCCGCGTCCTGGACGCCACGTCGAGTTACTCGATCGCCCACCGGTGGGCCGTTCCGGGTGATCGTGACGTGCGCGTGATCCTGCGCGACGACCCGCGCAACATTCGCAGCGAGTCGGATTCGGTGACCGTGTCGATCCAGCAGGCCCAGACGGCGGACTTCACGATCAACAGCTCGAATCCGATCATTCCCGTGGGTTCGAGCGCGACGATCTCGGGCGTGCTGGACCAGCCCGCGACGACGACACCCGAGCCGAATACGAGCGTGTCACTGTGGAGCCGCACCCACAGTCAGAGCAAGTTCCACAAGCTCCTGGACGCGACCACCGGCACAGACGGCAGCTACAGCTTCAACGTGCAGCCGGCGGTGAACACCGTGTACCAGGTGCGCACCACGTTCGCACCACCGCGGCGCACCGCGGTGCTGTTCGAGGGAGTGCAGGACGTGCTCCAGCTCGCAGCCGACCAGACAAGCACGACCGTGGGCGGCAAGGTGACGTTCACGGGCTCGGTGACGCCCGGCAAGCCCGGCCGCCTCGTGTACCTGCAGCGGCTCGGCCCGGACGGCGACTGGCACCTCGTCGAAGCGAGTCGCGTGCGTGCCAATTCGACGTTCCAGTTCAGCTGGAGGTTCGGGAAGGCCGGATCCGAGCAGTTCCGTGCGCGGATCTTCAGTGACCCGAACAACATCGGCGCGCACTCGGCGCCGGTGACGATCACGGTGTCGGCCGCGCTGGCACCGATCGGGTCGCTTCCGCCCGCGTCGTAGGTCGATCGCCGCGTCCCGGCCCCCGCCATCGTCCGTGCGGCGGGGGCCGGCCGCGTCGTTCTGTTGGGCGCTCCTACGCCGCCACCGCCCACAGGCGCCACACACCGGGCACCCCCCTGAGCTCGCGCTCGCCGCGATCCTCGAACGAGATCCCGGAGCCGACGACCAGATCCTTGACGGTCCCCGAGACGAGGACCTCGCCGGGCCCCGCGCTCGCGCCGACCCGCGCGCCGATGTGCACGGCGATCCCGCCGACGTCCTTGCCGATCAGCTCGATCTCACCGGTGTGCAGGCCGCTGCGCAGCTCCAGGCCGTACTGGTCTCGGGCGGCGTCGCGAATCGCGGTGGCGCAGCGGATCGCACGCGCCGGGCCGTCGAACGTCGCGAGGAAGCCGTCGCCCATCGTCTTGACCGCGCGCCCGCGGAAGCGCTCCAAGTCACGCACGACGGCCGACTCGACCGACTGAAGCAGGTCGCGCCAGCGGCGGTCGCCGATCTCGGCAGCTCGCTGGGTCGAGTCGACGATGTCGCAGAACATCACGGTCGCGAGGACCCGCTCCGAGTGGGCGGCGTTCCGCGCGCCGGTCAGGAACTCCTCGATCTCGTCCAGGAGCCCGCCCGAGTCGGGACCGAACGACACCGCCTCCTCCCC
The DNA here is from genome assembly GCA_035524415.1 of Solirubrobacteraceae bacterium. GTDB lineage: Bacteria > Actinomycetota > Thermoleophilia > Solirubrobacterales > Solirubrobacteraceae > Palsa-465. The sequence continues at coordinate 15,135 of DATKOY010000015.1, forward strand.
CTCGAGCTCGACGTACCGTGCGTTGGGGATGTGCTCGGCGAGATAGCGGGAGTGGCGGATGTCGACGAAGCGATCGTGCTTGCGGTGTATCACCAGCGTCGGCACCTGGATCATCGGCAGCACAGCCCGGACGTCGACCTCCCCGTTCATGATCAGGAACTTGCGTGCCGTCGCCGGGCTCGCGGCGAGCCGTTCGAGCCGCGCGAACCACTGCCGCAGACGCGGGTTCGCCGATGACTTCGGCGCCAGCCCGACGATCCGCGAGCCGTCACCCCAGTTGTCGCCGATCATCGCCAGTCGCTCTTCGCGGCGCAGTGCCCAGTCGTAGTCGGGCGCCCACGACGTCCGCGGCATCGCCTCATACAGGATCAGCGCCGTCGTACGCTCGGGATGCGTCGCGGCAAACAGGGTCGCCATCGCCCCGCCCTCCAGTTGTGCGTACACCGCCGCGCGCTCCGAGCCGGCAGCGTCCATCACCGCGACGACATCGTCCATTTGCTCCTCGAGCGTCGGCGCGCTCGGCATCGGATCGGACAGGCCGGACCCGCGGCGGTCGAACATGATCAGCCGAGAGAACGACGCGATTCGCTCGAAGTACCGAGCGACCGTCGGCTCCTCCCAGTAGTGCTCCACCTGGGAGATCCAGGTCGGCACGTACACGAGATCAAGCGGTCCATCGCCGGTGGGCGGCGAGTGGGTTGGACCGATCACCTGGTAGGCGATGTGCACATCACCACTGCGCGCGTACCGGGTTTCGGCGACCATTGCCCGCCAGCGTACTGCCCACCATTCGGATAGCGTCCATCCCATGGACTTCGCATTGACAGACGAGCAGCAGCTGATCCGCGAGACGGCGCGCGCATTCACCGACAACGAGATCGTCGAGCGCGCGAGAGAGAACGACCGTAACGAGCACTTCGACCTCGAACTCGTCCGCAAGATCGCCGACCAGGGATACCTCGGCGCGATCGTCCCGCGTGAATACGGCGGGGCGGGCCTCGACTATGTGACCTACGGCCTGGTTGTCGAGGAGATCGGGCGCGGCGACTCGGCGATGCGCACCGTGATCTCGGTCGTCACCTCGCTTGTGTGCTCCTCGATCCTGCGGTGGGGCACCGAGGAGCAGAAGCAGCGCTACCTCCCGAAGCTGTGCGCGGGCGAATGGCTCGGCTGCTTCGGGCTGACCGAGCCAGACACCGGGTCCGATGCTGCCAACCAGCGCACACGCGCGCGCAAGACCGACAGCGGCTGGGTGATCAACGGCGCGAAGATGTGGATCTCCCTGGCCAACCACGCGAAGGTCGCTCTGATCTTCGCCCAGACCGATCCCGAGAAGGGGCATCGGGGCCTCGCGTGCTTCCTCGTGGACACCGATCAGCCCGGGTTCCAGCCGCAGGCGATCCACCACAAGATGGGCCTGCGCGGCTCCGACACCGCCGCGATCTCGCTCGACGACGTCGAGGTCTCCGATGACCAGATGCTCGGCGAGGTCGGTGACGGCTTCAAGGTCGCGATGAGCGCGCTCGACTCGGGCCGCTACAGCGTCGCCGCCGGCTGCGTCGGGATCTGCCAGGGATGCGTCGATGCGTCGGTCACCTACGCCAAGGAGCGCGAGCAGTTCGGCCGGCCGATCGCGAGCTTCCAGCTCGTTCAGGCGATGATCGCCGACATGAAGGTCGATACCGACGCGTCACGGATGCTCGTCTGGCGCGCCGGCTACCTCAAGGACGCCGGCAGGCCGAGCACGACCGAGACGTCGATCGCGAAGCTGTACGCCACCGAGGCCGCCGTCCGCTGCGCGAACACCGCGATCCAGGTCCATGGCGGCTCGGGGTACGTCGACGATCACCCGGTCGAGCGGTACTTCCGCGACGTCCGCGTGACGACGCTCTACGAGGGCACCTCGCAGATCCAAAAGCTCATCATCGGCCGCGCCCTGACGGGGATCAACGCGCTCGTGCCGAACTAAGTGAGCCCGCCGCCGCACACGATCGGCGTCGCCGGCGCCGGGACGATGGGCGCGGGGATCGCGCAGCTCGCGTGCGTGTCCGGTGCGCGGACGCTGCTACACGACCCGGTGCCCGACGCGCTCGCGCGCGGGATCGACTCGATCAAGGGCCATCTTGCCCGCGGCGCCGAGCGCGGGCGCCTGACCGTGGCCCAGGCGGCGGCCGCGGCCGAGCGCCTGTTCGCCGCGCCCGAGCTCGAGGACCTGCGTCCGTGCGAGCTGGTGATCGAGGCGGCGCCCGAGTCGCTGCCGATCAAGCAGGAGCTGCTCGCGCGGCTCGCCGACGAGGTCGTGGGCCCGGAGTGCGTGCTCGCGACGAACACGTCGTCGCTGCTCGTCACCGCCATCGCCGCGGCGGTGGCGCACCCCGGCCGGGTCGTCGGCATGCACTTCTTCAACCCGGCTCCGGTGATGCGGCTGCTCGAGGTTGTCGCCGGGGTCGAGTCCTCGAGCGACGCGCTCGCCACCGCCCGGGCGGCCGGCGAGGCGATGGGCAAGCACGTGATCGACGCCGTCGACGGACCGGGCTTTCTGGTGAACCGCTGCAACCGGCCGTTCGGGCTTGAGGCGCTCCGGCTGCTGCAGGAGCAGGTCGCGCCGCTCGAGCTGATCGACCGCATCTGCCGCCAGGGAGGCGGGTTCAGGATGGGGCCGTTCGAGCTGATGGATCTCGTCGGCGTGGATACCGGGCTCGACGTCTCGCGGTCGTTCTACGAGCAGAGTTTCGGCGAGCCGCGCTGGCGACCGTCGCCGATCACGGTGCGGACGGTTGCGGCCGGCCGCCGGGGGCGCAAGTCTGGGCGGGGCTACTACGACTACAGCACCGGCGAGCACCGCCCGCCCGATCCCGATCCGCCCGCTGCGACCGCGGCCGCCGCGACCGGGCACGGTGTCGTCGTCATCTCGGGCGACTCCCCGCTCGCCGCGGAGCTGCGCGCGAGCGCGCAGGACGCCGGGTGGGAGATCGCCGACCCAGGGGAGGCGCTCGACCGCGAGCCCCCGCGGCTGATCCTCGACCTGACCCTCCCCGGCGAGGAGCCGGCGGCACCGCTGCAGGGAGCCCCGCAGGCGATCTGCTGCGCGGCCGGATCGCTCGCGGCGCTCGACCCGGCAGGCGGAGCGGTCGGGTTCCACGCGTTGCCCCCGTTCGACGCGTCGGATCTCGTCGAGTTGACCCGCGGGCCTGACAGTGCGAGCTCCGCGGCCGAGGCGGCGACCCACTTCTTCGCCACGCTCGCCAAGCACACGGTCTGGGTGCAGGACGCCCCCGGGCTCGTGCTCGGGCGGATCGTGTGCCAGGTCGTCAACGAGGCCGCGTTCGCGCTCGGAGAGGGCGTCGGCACTGCGGAGGACATCGACGCCGGCATGATCCACGGGCTCAACTACCCGCGCGGGATTCTGCACTGGGCCGACGAGATCGGGCTCGAGCACGTGCTCGGCGTCGTGCAGTCCCTGTGCGACGAGCGCCGCGAGGAGCGCTACCGCCCGGCGCCGGCACTGACCAAGCTCGTCTGGTCCGGTCGGCTCGGGCGCCAGACCGGCGCCGGCTTCTTCGACTACGACGAGTGACCGAGCGGGCGGCACGCGAGCGTCGCCGAGCGCTGCCGCGATGGCTCTCCCGGATCGCCCTCGACTTCTCGCCGCTGCGCGACTCGCGCGACTTCCGCCTGCTGATGGGCGGCGAGGCGGTCTCGAACCTCGGTGGCCAGATCGCGCTGGTGGCGCTCCCGATTCAGATCTACCTGACCACGCACTCCGCCGCGCTCGTCGGCCTGCTCGGCGCCTTCGAGCTCGGCCCGATGATCTTCGCCGGCTTGGTGGGCGGGGCGGTCGCCGATCGGGTGGACCGGCGCACGGTCCTGATCGCAGCTCAGCTCGGCGTGATCGCGACCGCGTCGACGCTTGCTGTCGTGACGCTCACGACCCATGCCCCGGCGATCGTCATCCTCGTGCTCGGCGGCCTGCTCGCCGGCAGCGTCTCGCTCGACAGCGTCACCCGCGCCGCGATCGTGCCGCGCGTCGTCTCGCCCCACCGGCTGCGTTCAGCGCTCGCGTTCAGCTACGGCGCCTACCAGCTGACCGGCATCATCGGGCCGGCGCTCGGCGGGATCCTGATCGCCGCGATCGGGCTCGGCGCCAGTTATCTGATCGACGCGGGAACGTGCGTCGTCATGGCCATCGCCGCGCTCGCGATGTCGCCGCAGTTGCCGCTCGAGACCGGGCACGAACATCCGCCGATCCGGCGGTCGATCGCAGAGGGCCTGCGATTCGTCCTGCGCAACCAGGCGCTCAGCGGCAGCTTCGCGATCGATCTCGTCGCGATGACGTTCGGGTGGCCACGGGCGATGTTCGCCGTGCTCTCGCTCAGCGTCTACCACGCCGGCACGAGCGGGACGGGCCTGCTGTACGCCTCGCTCGCGTTGGGCGGCACGCTGGCGGTGCTGACCGCCGGCTGGATCGAGCGTGCCCGCTGGCTCGGGAGGATCACGATCGCCGTCGTGTTGATCTGGGGCGCGGCGATCACCGGCGCCGGGCTCGTCCGTTCGCTCGCCGCCGGGATGGCGCTGCTCGTCGTCGCCGGATTCGCCGACGGCGTCAGCGCCGTGTGCCGATCGACGATCAACCAGACCGTCACGCCGGATCAGTTGCGCGGGCGGATGAGCTCGCTGTACATGGTCGTCGTCACCGGCGGGCCACGGCTCGGCGATATCGAATCGGGGGTCGTCGCGGGCCTCACATCGGCGACGACCGCCGTCGTCACGGGCGGGCTCGCGTGCATCGTCGGCGGAATCGTCGTCGCGCTCGGCTTTCCGGCACTCGCGCGATATGACGGCGAACACCCCCAGGCGGGCGTCGTCGTGCCGTCGGCACAATGACGCGCAACCTGATCACGGTCGCGATCGCGGTCCTGGCCGGTGCCGGCGCCACGGCGGCGCCGGATGCGCGCACCGCCGGCAGCTCGGGCGCTCCGTGCTCGGGCAGCTACGCACGCGGTCCGCTCACGTCCGCCCGAACGCTCAGGTTCGGAATCGACCCGGAGCCCGCCGGGAGCGCCGGCGCGACCCAGAACGCCGTCACGTCCCGATCTGGATCACCGAGAACGGGTATGACACGACCCCGGCGCCGTCAGCGCCGCCCAGCAGCGCGACGCGCTCATTCAGATCGTCACCGCGATCAGGGACGCAGCCGGCTCGTTCAGCGTCACCGATTATCGCTGGTTCAACCTGCGCGACAACCTGACCGAAAGCTCCGCGTTCGGCGAGACCACCGGGCTGCTGACCGACAGCTACCGGCGCAAGCCGGCGTTCTCCGCCTACCGCCGGCTGATCGCGCAGTTCGGAACCACGTCAGCGAAATAGCGCGGAGCTCCCGCGAACCGTTGGGACCGCGCCGCCGTACCCACCAGTATCCGACCCGTGACCAGGCCAATGCCGCCGCACACACGCCACCACGCCATCCGGCTCGCCGCAACCCTCGCCACGCTGCTGCTGCTCGCAAGCCCGGCCGCCGCCGCGGCACCAAGCGGGGATCCGGTGCGGCTCTGGTCAGTCAGCAGGGTCGTGCAGGGTGCCGGTGAGGTGCCGGCCGCACGCGGCGCCCAGCTGGGGGGCAAGCTCCAGCAGTCGGTCGACCTCGGCCGCGTGGTCTTCAACCTCCCGTTGCACGCGCCGTACTGGGACTTCCTGCCACGAGACCGCGCGTTCGGGAGCCTGTTCTCGAGCGCCGACGGCGCGCAGTACTCCGTGCTGGCGCAGGCACCATCGCCGAACCCCATTCGGCCCGGCGCGCAGAAGGGCGCGATCTCGCACCTCGACGAGTACCAGGCGTACGAGAAGACCGCCAGCGATGCTTCGCTCCGCATCACGCTGTCGGACCTGCTCCTGCAGACCGTCGACACCAACGCACGGGTCTTGTCGTGGGAGTGTCCGCCGCAGGGCAACTGCGCGGCGATCCGCACGATCGTGCGCTTCCATGCCCGCGCGTACGCCGCGTCGACAGGCGGTGACTTCTTCGACGTCGGCGGCATCGCCTACCTCGAAGGCCATCGGCATGCGTGGAGGCCGGGCGCGGCGACGTCGGCGGACTCACCCGGTCCGCTGTGGGGGGAGAAGCAGTTCGGCGTCGACGGCGACGCCGACGACAGCGGCACGGGCGCGGCCGGCGCCATGTGGCTCGACAAGCCGCGCCACCTGAACGTTCCGCTGGGCGCGGTCCGCCGCGGCGAGCTGTTCGCAGTCCATGTCAGCCTCGAGGCCGAGGCGGTCAACGATCGCGGCGGTGAGGCAGCCGCGCAAGCCTTCATCCAGGACCCGCAGCACGGCGGGCCGGGGCTGCTCACCGCCCGCGGCCTGACGCCGCGCGGCAAGCCGCAGTTCAAGGAGCCGGCCGTGAAGCTGCCGCCGGCCGCGCGCTGCCCCGCGGGAACGCGACAGGGAGCCGGGCTCGTGCAGCTCAGCAGTGCCGCGTTCACTGCCGAGGAGGCATCCCGGAGCCCGTTCGTGCTCGTCACCCGCACGGGTGGGTCGCGCGGCGCCGTCAGCGCCTCGGTGTCCACGCGCGGGGGCACCGCGCGCGCGGGACGCGACTTCACGTCAACGGCGACGCGGGTTACGTTCGCCAACGGGGATACCTCGCCCCGGTTGGTCGAGATCCCGATCCGCGAGGACCACACCGCCGAGTCTCCGGAGCGATTCATGGTCTCGCTCTCCCATCCGCAGTGTGGGAAGCTCGGCACGCAGAAGAACGCCACCGTCACGATCTTCGACGACCCCCAGCCGCCGACGTCGGGCGGGTCGCCGAGTGCATTCACGATCGGCGGCACGGTCGATGGGCTGCAGGGCTCGGGACTGGTGCTCTCGAACCTCGGCGCGGAGCTGCCGGTGGCCGGCAGCGGGAGCTTCACATTCCCCGGCACCGCCACCGACGGCCAGCCCTATGAGATCGCCGTCAAGACCCAGCCACACAACCCCGATCAGGTCTGCACCGTGCAGAACGGCAGCGGTCAGGTGCGTTCCACGAACGTCACGAACATCGCCGTTCACTGCGCGGCGATCACCCTGCCGTCGGGTCTCGACACGACCTTCGGCAGCGGCGGCCGGGTCTCGACACCAGTGGGCGGACTCGGGCACGGCGAGGCCGTCGTGATCCAGCCAAGCGGCGGGATCATCACGGCGGGGTGGCGCACGGTCGGCGCGGGTACCGACTTCGCCCTTACGCGCAACGACGCGTCCGGCAACCTGGACACAAGCTTTGGAACGAACGGGATCGCAACCACCGATCTCGGTGGCGCCGGCGATCAGGCGTACGACGCGGCGCTGCTCCCGGACGGCGGCGTCGTGGCCGTCGGCCGGACCGATGCAGCAGGCGTTCTGAAGCTCGACTTCGGCATCGCGCGCTATGCGCCCGGCGGCGCGCTCAACGCTGGTTTTGGCTCGGGCGGGATCGTGAGAACCGACTTCTTCGGCAAAGGCGACCAGGCCAACGCGGTCGCCGTCCAGCCGGACGGGAAGATCGTGGTCGCCGGGTTCGCCACCGCCGCTTCCGGGGTCGACAGCGACTTCGCGCTCGCGCGCTACAACTCCGACGGATCGCTCGACACGAGCTTCGGCAACGGCGGACTGGTGAGCACCGACCTCGGTACCCAGAGCGACGATGCCCGCGCGCTTGCGATCCAACCCGACGGCCGGATCATCCTGGCCGGCACCGCAGGAGAGGACATCGCCGTTGCGCGCTACATGCCGAACGGCAGCCTCGACCCCACCTTCGGGAGCGCCGGCCGGACGATTACGAATCTCGGATTCGAGGACGTCGCGAATGGCGTGGCGGTGACGTCGGCCGGCGGGATCGTCGTCGCGGGCTACACGATTGGCGCCAAGCTGAACAATGATTTCCTGCTCGTTCGCTATCGCGCAGACGGCACTCTCGATACGGGGTTCGGCACCCTGGGGATCGTCAAGACCGACTTCGGTGCCGGTGCCGACTTCGCCGAGGACCTCGTCATCGACGCAGCCGGCCGGATCGTCGTCGTCGGCCGCGCGACGAGTTCCACGGTGCTCGACATGGCGCTCGCCCGCTACAACGCCGACGGCACGCTCGACACCGGCTTCGCCAACCAGGGCATCCTCACCGCGGATTTCCACGGCGCCGGCGAGTTCGGCCAAGCCGTCGCCATCGATTCGGCAGGCAGGATCATCGCGGCCGGCTACACGGCCAACGGCAACGACACCCAGTTCGCCCTCATCCGAGCCAACGCGTAGGCCTGCGTCCAGCGTGGGGCCGGGACGCGCCGACGGCGACGTCTTCCATATGCTGGCCGGACGATGAGAGCCGTCACGTTCCAGGCCCCGGGGCAGGTGCGGGTCGAGCAGGTGCCCGAGCCGGAACTCGGCGCGAGGACGGACGCGATCGTCGCGATCGAGGCGAGCGGCATCTGCGGCTCGGACCTGCACATCTTCCATGGGCGGGTGAAGATGGAGCCGGGTTTCACGATCGGCCACGAGTTCGTCGGGACGGTGCTCGCGGCCGGCGACGACGTGACCCGCGTCGCCGTCGGGGACCGCGTGCTCGGCTGCTTCCACACGGCCTGCGGCGCGTGCTTCTTCTGCCTGCGCGGCGTCTACCAGAAGTGCGATCAGGCGCGGGTGTTCGGTCACGGGGCGACGCTCGGCGCGCTGCCGGGCACGCAGGCCGAGCGGGCGCTCGTCCCGATGGCGAACATGACGCTGCGGAAGGTCCCCGAGGGACTGTCGGACGACGTCGCGCTGTTCGCGGGCGACGTGCTGGGCACCGGCTACCACGCGGTCGCCGAGGCGGAGTTGCGCCCGGGCGACAGCGTCGCCGTGGTTGGCCTCGGCCCCGTCGGCCTGTGTGCCGTCCAGGCGGCGCGCGCGGCGGGCGCGGCACCCGTGTTCGCGATCGACGCCGTCGAGCAACGGCTCGAGATGGCCAGGCGCTTCGGCGCGACTGCGGTTCATCTGCGCGAGGAGAGCCCGCGCGATGTCATCCGGGCCGCAACCGACGGGCGCGGCGTCGATGCCGCGATCGATGCCGTCGGCCACCCTGAAGCGCTCGACCTCGCGATTCGGCTCGCGCGCAAAGCCGGGACGGTCGTGGCGATCGGAGTCTACGCCGAACCGTGCGAGGTCCACATGGGCCTCGTCTGGATCAAGGGGCTGACGCTCAAGGGCGGCCAGGCCAACGTGATCGGTCACGTCGACCGGGTGCTCGCGATGCTGGCGGCGGGCACCGTCGATCCCGCGCCGCTCGTGACGCACCACATGTCGCTCGACGACGCGGCCGAGGGCTACGCGGTGTACGACCGGCGGGAGGCGCTCAAGATCGTGCTCTCACCGTAGGCGTCTGTAATCGGCCGTTGCTGCCCGGATTTGAGGTCACACCCCTGACACCTCAACGAATGTCGTAGGAAATCGGGGTGCTGCTTTGCATCGGCCGGCTCGGACCGATGCAGAGACCATGCTCCTCCGCCGCAGCACAGTCGCACTTCCTGCGCTCCTGATCACGACCCTGATCCTGGCCATCTCGGCAGCCGCCGCATTCGGCTTCCGCACGGCCACGACGCACCGTGCCCGGCATATCGTCCACGCGGCGCAGCATGGCTGCGTGAACGCGGACACCCCCGCGACGGCGGCGTCGCGCCAGGCGATGCGCGACGCGGTCGTCTGTCTGATCAACCGGCAGCGAGCCAAGCACCACCTGCCCGCCCTGCACGTCGCGCAGGACCTCAACCGCTCGGCCCAGGGCTGGACGGACGTGATGGTCAACACCGGCCAGTTCACCCACGGCGCGAACTTCGCCGGTCGGATGACCGCCGCCGGCTACACGTGGTCCTCCGCGGGCGAGAACATCGCGACCGGCTTCCGGACTCCGTGGGACGTCGTCAAGGCATGGATGGCGAGCCCCGACCACTGCACGAACATCCTCGACCCGACGTATTCGGACGTCGGGACCGGCCTCAACAACCACCGGCTGGGCAACTTCGGTCCGTCGACCTGGACCCAGGACTTCGGCCTGTGGATGGGCCACCGGGCCCCGTCAAACAACCACGGTCCCCAGCGCGGTTGCCCATACCACATCTGATCGGGATATCCCGATCAGCTGGTCGTCGCCCCCGCGGCGAGGTCCTCAGTCCCCTCCACTGGGAAAGGGGTGTCGCGCAGGTACCACTCGGCGTCGAGCGCGGCCTGGCAGCCGGACCCGGCGGCCGTGATCGCCTGGCGGTACGTGTGGTCGACGAGGTCGCCTGCGGCGAACACGCCGCGGACGTTTGTGAGCGTCGAGCGGCCCTCCGTGACGACGTAGCCCTCGGGGTTGGTCTCCACCTGGCCCTGGACGAGCTGGGACTGCGGCTCGTGGCCGATCGCGATGAACGCGCCGGCGATCTCGAGCTCCCGCTCGCTGCGATCGGCGGAGTTGCGCAGCCGCGCGACGGCGAGTGAGCCCTCGCCGCCCGGCGCGAATTCGGTGATCGTGTAGGGAGTGAGCCATTCGATGTTGGGGATCGCGCGGGCACGCTCGAGCATGATCTTCGACGCGCGGAACTCGTCGCGACGATGCACGATCACGACCTTGGAGGCGAACTTCGACAGGAACATCGCCTCCTCCATCGCGGAATCGCCGCCGCCGACGATGATCGTCGGGACGTCCCGGAAGAACGCTGCATCGCAGGTCGCGCAGTAACTGACGCCGCGGCCGGCGAGCTGCTGCTCCCCGGGGACGTCGAGCTTGCGGTGTTCCGCACCCATCGCGAGCACGACGGCGCGGGCGAGATGAACCTGATCGCCGACCCACACCTTGTGCAGGGCGGATGGGCTCCCATCCGCCGAGAGCTCGAGCTTCGTGACGTCGTCCGTCTCAAGCCGGGCGCCGAAGCGCTCCGCCTGATCGCGGAACTTCTGCATCATCTCGGGGCCCATGATCCCCTCGGGGAAGCCCGGGTAGTTCTCGACGTCGGTCGTCTGCTGCAGCAGACCGCCCCAGGCGAATCCTTCGATCACGAGCGGCGCGAGGTTAGCCCGCGCCGTGTACAGCGCGGCCGTGTATCCAGCCGGCCCGCTCCCGACGATGATGACGTTTTCGATGCGCTGGTCGGTCACTTCATTAAGTGTAGCTAGGGGCTCGCTCGGTGCGCCAGCGCTGGACGGTCTTCCGCAGCTGCAGGTAGGCGATCGCGCCCGGAATCGTCGGCAGCCAGAACGCGATCCCACGATACGCCAGCACGGAGACGACTGAGATCTCGACGGGTACTCCAAACGCCGAAAAGGCGCCGATCATGCCGCCGTCAACCCCGCCGATGCCACCCGGCAGCGGCAGCGTGTTGCCGACCATCCCGACGAAGTAGGACATCACGATCACTGCCTGCGGTGGCGCTGCTCCGAATGCGTGAAAGCACGCCCACAGCACGGCGATGTCGAACCCCCACCACCCGATCGCCCCGAGCAGCGCTGGATCACGCGTGCGCACGAGCGCCAAGGCGGTCCGCACGCCGGTCGCCGCCGCCGCCGGCGCCGCCGCCAGCCGCCGTGCCACTCGTCCGAGCAGGAAGTCGCCCGTCCACCGCGCGACGAGCCGCTCGAAGTCCCCCGGAAGCAGCGACACTGCGAGGAACAGCGCGATCACGACGCCACCGAAGATCGCCGGGACCACCGTGATCGCGAACGGTGCGGGACCGGGAAACAGGCCCGTGTACAGGCCAAGGCCGCAGATCACGAGGGCGGCCATATAGACGCCGTACAGAAGCGCCGTGAACGCGATCATCCGGCACGCGACGATCCGCGCCTCCATCCCCGAGCGCCGCAGCGCCCACGCCGTCAGCGCGATCCCGCCCGCGCCGCCCGCCGAGAACAGCCGGGTTGCCGCCAGTCCCGCCATCGTGATCTGGTAGCTCTCGCGCCAGCCGATCCGCGACTCGCCGCGCACGAACACGGCCCTGAACAGCGCGACGTAACAAAGGAACGACACGATCTCGAGCACGATCCCGAAGGCGAGCCACCACGCGTTCCCCTGTTTCATCCGGTTCCACGTCTCCTGCAGGCCGAGGATCTTCGGCAACACGAAGTACAGGAACGCAACGGCCGAGACGATGAAGATGATCGACGCGAGCAGCCGCCCGCGCGTCAACCGCACGCGCGGCATCTCCTCCCGCGCCGGTTCCCCCATCTCCGCAGCGTCCGGCGTCGTCGGCGCCCGCTGCTCGGGGGGGGCTTGGTCTGCCATAGGCGCGCTTCTACCCGGCCGCCCGGGCCTCGAGCGCCTGCACCATTCGTGAGAACCTGCCGGCGGGCCCGGCCAGCTTCGGCGCCACGCGCCGCACCGTCTCCGCGAGCACCGCGCCCGCGAGCAGGTCCGCCACGTAGTGCTCGCCGAGGTACACGAGCGCGAGCCCCAGCGTGAGCGCGTACGTCCACCCCACCGCGCCCGCGACAGGGCCGATATCCGCGAGTACGTGCGCGGCCATCAGAGACGTTGCGAAGTGAAGCGACGGCATGGCAGCCAGCGGATTTCCTCCAAGGACATCGTAGAGGGCGCCCCACCGGTCACCCCAGAACTGCTCGCCGTACTCGATCATCATCCGGCGCAGCTGAACCGCGTGGCGACCCTCGAGCTGTCCGCTCGCGGCCGCCCACCACGGAGGCGCGGTCGGGATCACCCAGTAGAACAGCGCCCCGAGGTCGAACACGGTGTACATCTGCGCGGCGGCGCGGCCGAACTGCTCGCGGTGGCGCATCAACACGTAGGCGACGCTTCCGTGCGGGACCATGAACCACGCCCAATGGCAGAAGACGAGCACCCGCTCGAAGCGGTTGATCCTCCCGGGCGTCGAGAACGCCTCCTGCAGCCGGAGCGTCGGCGGGACGCCGAGACCGAGGGCGCGGTCGATCGCGATCGGGTAGCGGACGCGCACGCGAGCCGCGAGCCGCTCGGGGTCGTCGTTGGGCATCTCGTACGCTGCGAGGTAGCCCCACATGTTGAGCACGCAGACCGCGGCGTCACGTGTGCGGCTGCGCGGAACCGCGACGCACAGGGCGATCGGCGACAGCGCCGAGGGTGCGATCACCGCCGCATGTGGTATCCCCAGCCGCTTGCGGAGAGCAGGCGCAGCGACCCCCGCCGCGACGAGGGCCCATGCCGCAGTTCGGATGCCCCTCGACACGCGCAAGGACGGCCAGTATAAGCCGCACGTGAACCGCCGTTCGGACGGCGGTGAGTGGGACCGGCGGGTCCTGTCGGGGCCGCCGTGGATAGAATGCCGCGGCCTTGCGAGACGACGTCCGAGACGCCCATCCACGCCGTGCAGGACGCCTGCTTGTCGGGCTCGTGCTCGTGCTCGCAGCCTCTCTGATCCTGGCGCCGAGTGCGCTGGCGAACTTCATCACGCCGAAGTCGGGCGGCTCCCCGAACGCGGACCAGATCGCCAGCCTCTACAAGATCATCCTGTACGTCGCGGCCGTCGTGTTCGTCATCGTCGAGGGCGCGCTGATCTACTCGATCTACAGGTTTCGCGCCAAGAAGAGCGCGGTGGCTGCCCAGATCCACGGCAACACGCGGCTCGAGATCGGCTGGACCGTCGCCGCGGCGCTGATCCTGGTCGTGCTGACGGTCGTGACGTTCGTCAAGCTGCCGGGCATCATCAACCCGCCGAATTCGAACGCCAACGGCTATCTGGCTGCCTCGCTGAGCGCCCCGGAGCCTCCGAACGGCAAGGAGTTCACCGTCTGCGTGACCGGGCGCCAGTACATCTGGCGCTACACGTACGGCGCACAGTGCGTCAACAACGCGTTCAATTCCAGGCTGCCGTACAGCTACCAGGAGATGACGGTCCCGGTGGGGACGACGGTCAAGCTCGTGATCCAGTCGACCGACGTGGTCCATTCGTGGTGGGTGCCGTCGCTCGGCGGGAAGGTCGACGCGGTGCCCGGCTACACGACGTACACCTGGTTCAAGATCCCCCACACCGGGCTGTGGCACGGCCAGTGCGCGCAGCTGTGCGGGCGTAACCATGCCGCGATGACCGCGCTGGTCCACGCGATCCCCGCTGATGAGTACGCCGCCTGGTTGAGCAACCAGAGCGCGCTGATCTCGGCAGCGAACGCTCAGGTGACCCAGCTTCGCCGGATCCTGATCCTGAACGGAAACCTCTAGGAGACCGAAAGCGCCGATGTCCACGACCGAAATCGCCCTCCGCCCGGTACCGCAGGTGGTCGCCCACGAGGTCATCGTGCCACGCGAGACGAAGCGCTGGGTCGACTGGCTGACGACAACCGATCACAAGAAGATCGGGATCCTGTATCTCGTCACGACGTTCGTGTTCTTCATGCTCGGCGGCGTCGAGGCGCTGCTGATGCGCGTGCAGCTCGGGGTGCCGAACAACACCTTGCTCTCCTCCGAGCACTACAACGAGCTGCTGACGATGCACGGGACAACGATGGTGTTCCTGTTCGTCGTCCCGATCATGGCTGGGTTCGGCAACTACTTCGTGCCGCTGATGATCGGCGCGCGGGACATGGCGTTCCCGCGGCTGAACGCACTGTCCTTCTGGCTGCTGCTGCTCGGCGGGATCGTCTTCTACATGACGCTGTTCTTCCACCCGCCGGAGGCCGGATGGTGGAGCTACCCGCCGCTCTCGAGCATCACGTACTCGCCGAGCGGAGGCCAGGATGCCTGGATCTTCCTGATCCACATCACCGGCATCTCCTCGCTGGTCGGCGCGATCAACTTTTACGCGACGATCGTCAACATGCGAGCGCCGGGCATGAGCTGGGGCCGGCTGCCCCTGTTCGTGTGGGCGATCCTGATCTACGCGATCCTGCTGATCATCGCGCTGCCGCCCGTTGCCGCGGCGGTGACGATGCTGCTGACCGACCGCCATTTCGGGACCCACTTCTTCGATCCCACCGCGCACGGCTCGCCGGTCCTGTGGCAGCACCTCTTTTGGTTCTTCGGCCATCCAGAGGTCTACATCATGATCTTGCCCGGGTTCGGGATCATCTCCGAGGTCATCCCCGTGTTCTCGCGCAAGCCGATCTTCGGCTACAAGGCGATCGCCGCGTCGACGGCCGTGATCGCGTTTCTCGCGACACTCGTGTGGGCCCACCACATGTTCGCCGCGCCGGTGCCGATTGTCGTGCTCGGCTTCTTCATGCTGAGCTCGTTCCTGATCGGCGTGCCGACCGGCGTGAAGATCTTCAACTGGATCGCGACACTGTGGCGAGGGTCGATTCAGATGACGGCCGCGCTGTATTTCGCGCTCGGCTTTATCGCCCTGTTCGTGCTCGGCGGCATCACCGGCATCTTCCTCGCGACATTCCCGGTCGACTGGCAGCTCAACGACACGTACTTCGTCGTCGCCCACTTCCACTACACGCTCGTCGGGGGCGCCGTGTTCACGATCTTCTGCGGGATCTACTACTGGTTCCCGAAGATCACCGGCCGGATGATGAACGAGACCGTCGGCAAGGTCTCGTTCTGGTTCATGTTCATCGGCTTCAACATGACGTTCTTCGTCCAACACGCACTCGGCCTCTCGGGAATGCCGCGCCGGATCTACACGTACGCGCCGAACCTCGGGTGGTCGACATACAACTTGATCTCGACGATCGGGTCGTTCATCCTTGCCGTCGGCATCCTGATCACGGTTGTCAACGTCGTCCGCAGTCTTCACCACGGCAAGGTCGCCGGCCCCGACCCGTGGAAGGGCAACACGCTCGAGTGGTTCACAACCTCACCGCCACCGGTGAACAACTTCGACGAGGTCCCGCGCGTGCGATCCGTCGAGCCGATGCGCGACATCCGCCGGCAGATCGAGCGTCAGACCGGCGTGACGCAGAAGACCGGCGGCAGCGAGCAGTTCGCGCGGGTCTGAGGGCGTGGGCATGAGCGCTTCCAGCGCCAGCGTCGTCCGATCATCCGCCTCGGCGGTCTCGGGCGCGCGCCTTCTCGTCAGCGACTACGTCGAGCTGACCAAGCCGAAGGTCCAGTCGCTGCTGCTGTTCACAACGGTCACGACGATGGAGGTCGCCGGCAGCCCATCGCTTTCGAAGATCGGCCTCACCTGCCTCGGCGGCTACCTGTCGGCCGGCGGCGCCGGTGCCGTGAACCACTACTACGACCGCGACATCGATGCGCAAATGAAGCGCACATCCACGCGCCCGATCCCGGCCGGGCGCGTCGCCCCGCGCGCGGCGCTCGTGTACGGGTGCGTGCTCGCCACGCTGTCGTTCGTGCTGCTGTCGCTGACCGTCAACGTGCTTGCCGCCTCGCTCGCGCTCGGCGGTTTCGTCGGCTACGTCGGCGTCTACACGGTGCTGCTCAAGCGCCGGACACCGCAGAACATCGTCATCGGCGGCGCCGCCGGGGCGATGCCGCCGCTCGTCGGCTGGGCCGCCACGCGCGGCTCGCTGTCGTGGACGGCGGTCTACCTGTTCGCGATCGTGTTCTACTGGACTCCGCCGCACTTCTGGGCGCTGAGCCTGCTGATGAAGGATGAGTACGCGAAGGTCGGGGTCCCGATGATGCCGGTTGTGCGCGGCGAGCGCGAGACCCGTCGCCAGATCCTGCTCTACACGCTGCTGCTGTACGCGGTATCGCAGCTGCCGTTCTGCGCGGGCGAGTTCGGCGGCATCTATCTGGTCGCGTCGATGGTGCTCGGCTGGGCGTTCATCGGCGGCGCCGTCTGGCTGTACCGGCGGGCCGATCGACGAGCGGCGCTGAAGCTGTATCTCTTCTCGCTCCTCTATCTCGCGCTGCTGTTCGGCGCGATGGTGGCGGACGCAAAGCTGTAGGCTCTCGGAGGTCGCAACATGGATCGAAAGCTCGCACGCAGGAACATCCGCTCTGGATTGATCGCCGGCGCGATCTGCTTCTTCATGTTCGGGATCACGTTCGTGGCAGCCGCGATCTACGTCCACGCGTGAGCGACATTCCACAAGACGCGCCGCCCGTCTCCGAGGAGATCCACCTCCCCGGACCGTCGCTGATCCCGCTCGTGTGCGCGGTCGGGATCACGCTGATGGTGATCGGGACCACGATCAACTGGCTGTTCTCGATCCTCGGGCTGATCATCTTCCTGCTCAGCGTGATCCGCTGGATCCGGGACACGCGCCACGACGTGCAGGCGCTCCCCGAAGAGCACCACCACCACTAGTGTCTTGAGGCTGTGCCGGGCCGGGCGCGATCGCGCTACGTGCCGGCCGCGGCGGGCACTTCGCAGCTCGCGCCTTCCTCGGTCCAGCAACGCACGATGTCGCGCATCGACAGGATGCCGACCAGTTCGCCGCCGTCGACCACGACGAGGTGGCGGAAGCGCCCGCGGACCATCGCTGCCGCCGCATGCTCGAGCGACCAGTCCGGCGAGGCGAACGTGAGGTTGGACGTCAAGTGGTCGGCGACGCGCTCGGTGTCCGGATCTTCACGGTTGCCGAGCGAGAGGAGGATGTCGCGCTCCGTGATCACGCCGGGGCCGGGGGCGTCAGGGTCGAGGACGACTGCGGCACCGACGCTGCGCCGGCACATCGAGGCGGCGGCCTCGCGGAGTGTGTGCCCGGGGCCAACCGTGAGCACGACATCAGACATCCCCTCGCGCACGCGCATAGGGCCTCCCCAGATTGTTTGCAACGATTGCAGCAATCATAGCCGCGTGCTGTCCTCGGTCAGGACCGAATCGCCCGGGGCGATGCCGTTCGTCGCGCAGAAGGCATAGGATGCCGGGCGCGTGATGCTTGAGGGTTCGGTGCTCCACTTGAGGGCGAGGGTGAACTAGATGGAGAGACGCCATCTGGTGCGCATGCTCGTGTTTGGCGGGATCGCGGTCGTGATCGGAATCCCGATCGCGCTCGTGATTCCGTGGTTCCCGGCGAACGCGTCCGATCAGGCCGACAACGTCCGCACGCTCTACGACGTGCTGCTGATCGCCTCGGTCCCGATCTTCGTCCTCGTGCTGACGATGGTCCTGTACTCCGTCTGGGCCTTTCGGATGCGCCCCGGGGAGGAGAACAAGGATGGTCCGCCAATTCACGGCAACACCCGGCTCGAGGTGATCTGGACCGCCGTCCCCGCCGTCCTCATCATCGGGCTGTGCACCTACGCCTACACCGTCCTGCGCTCGAACGAGGACAACAAGCCGAACGCGCTGACCGTCAACGTGACCGAGCGCCAGTTCGCGTTCGAGTTCTCCTACCAAGTCGGCGGCAAGACCGTGGTCTCGCCGGCCCTGTACCTCGCCAAGGGACAGCCGGTCGTGTTCAAGATCCACTCGCTCGACGTGATCCACAGCTTCTTCGTGCCCGAGTTCTCCCAGAAGCTCGATGCCGTCCCGGGCATCACGACGACGCTGCGGGTGACGCCGACGAGGATCGGCAATTACCCCGCCGAGTGCACGGAGCTGTGCGGTGCCGGTCACGCGCTGATGCGCGCTCCGGTCCATGTGGTCACCCCGCAGGCATTCCAGGCGTGGCTGCAGTCGCAGCCGGCGAATGCACCGCCGCCGGTCGGGACGCCGCCCGCAAACGCGGCCGCGCCCGGCATTCCGGGCGCCGGCGCGGCGCCGGCACCGACCCCGTCCGCCGGCTCGACGACTGGCCCGGCGACAAGCCCGGCGGCGGCGGCCGGCACGGCGATCTTCACCGGCGCGGCGGGCTGCAGCACCTGCCACACGCTTGCGGCCGCCGGCGCGACCGGAACGGTCGGACCCAACCTCGGAACGGCCGTCGTGCCCGACGCGAAGAAGGCCGGGATGCCACTGAAGGCGTTCATCCAGGAATCGATCGTGAAGCCAAACGCGTTCATCTCGCCCGGCTTCCAGCCGAACATCATGCCCCAGAACTTCTCCCAGTCGCTGACCCCCACTCAGATCCAGCAGCTGGTGAACTTCATTGCAAGCGTGACAAAGTGAGGGGTAGCCTGAAGATGTTGTTAGGGAAGGAGACTCGCTGATGCCACTCCCGGCAAAGCTCCGCAGGCCCGGCTGGTACCGCGCGGCGCTGTTCGACATCCTCGGCTTTGGCCTCGCCTTCGGAGTGACCTGCCTCGTCCGGTCGCTGATGCACGAGCACCCCGTCGTCGACGGGAACGCGATCACGATCGTCGCGATGATCGCTGTTCCGCTGTTCTTCCTTGTCGGGATCGGTACCTGCGACTACTGGGCGTACTGGGCAAGCGGTCGTCCGACGCGGCCCGAGGACCACTCGGATCACGGAGCCCGGACGTGGCGCGACTACTTCCGCGTGAACACCGACCACAAGGTGATCGGCATCCAGTACACGGTCACGTCGTTCTTCTTCCTGTTTGTTGGGGGCCTGCTGGCAATGCTGATGCGCGCGGAACTGGCGCAGCCCGGCATGCAGTTCGTCACGCCCGAGGAGTTCAACGGGCTCTTCTCGATGCACGCGACGCTGCTCATCTTCCTGTTCACGGTGCCGGTGTTCGCGGGCCTCGCGAACTTCGTGCTGCCGCTGATGATCGGCGCGCCGGACATGGCGTTCCCGCGGCTGAATGCGCTGTCGTTCTGGCTGCTGCCACTCGGCGGGATCATGATGCTGATGAGCGTTCTGGCCCCCGGCGGGTCGTTCGCCGCCGGCTGGACCGCCTACGCACCCTTGTCGACGACGATGCCGGTCGGGCAGATGTTCTTCAGCCTCGGCGTGCAGTTCGCCGGCTTCTCGTCGATCTTCACGGCGCTCAACTTTCTCGTGACGATCATCACAATGCGAGCTCCCGGAATGAGCTTCTTCCGGATGCCGCTGCTCGTATGGGCGAACTTCTCGACGTCGTTGCTCGTTGTAATCGCGACGCCATTCATCGCCGCCTCGCAGTTCTTCGTGCTGCTCGACCGCTCGCTCGGCTTCCACTTCTTCGACGCGTTCGTGGGCGCCGGCAAGAACGGCAACGTGATCATGTACCAGCACGTCTTCTGGTTCTACTCCCACCCGGCCGTCTACATCATGATGCTGCCCGGGTTCGGGATCATCTCGGAGGTCCTGGCGGTCAAGTCCCGCAAGCCGATCTTCGGCTACCGGATGATGGCGTTCTCGCTGCTGGCGATCGTCGTGCTCGGCTTCACCGTGTGGGCGCACCACATGTTCGTCTCCGGCATGCAGCCGTGGATCCGGATCCCGATGATGATCACGACGGCGATCATCGCGATCCCCACGGGGATCAAGATCTTCTCCTGGCTCGCGACGCTGTGGCGAGGAGTGCTGCACCTCGACACGCCGATGCTGTTCGCCCTCGGCTTCCTGACGATGTTCACGCTCGGCGGGATCAGCGGCGTGATGCTGTCGATGATCCCGTTCGACATCCACGTCTCGCAGACGTACTTCATCGTCGCCCACATCCACTATGTGCTGTTCGGCGGCTCGCTGTTCACGATCTTCGCCGGGGTCTACTACTGGTTCCCGAAGATGACCGGGCGGATGTTCGACGACCGGCTCGGCAAGTGGCATTTCTGGCTGACGTTCGTGTTCTTCAACCTCACGTTTGCGCCGATGCACCTGATCGGGATCCAGGGGATGCCGCGGCGTGTCGCGGACTACTCGCACCAGTTCGCCGCCTGGAACCTGATCATCTCGCTCGCGAGCTTCGGGCTCGGCCTATCGACGCTCATCTTCGTGTACAACATCGTCGCGAGCTGGCGTCACGGGCCGCGCGCCGCGGCCAACCCGTGGCGGGCGCTGACGCTCGAGTGGCAGGTCGCCTCGCCGCCGCCGATCTTCAACTTCGACGCCGTGCCGACCGTCGTCGGCGGCCCCTACGAGTACGGCGTCCCCGGCGCGGTCCACGGCATCTTCAAGTCGCCGGCGGAGGCTGCACGTACCGTCGCGGCCGGAACGCCAGGGCCCAGGACGTTAGGCAGCACACCGAGTCAGGAGAGTCACGAGTGAGAGCTCCCGATCCGGCCACTCGGACGATCCTGGTGGTCGCCAACGAGACGCTCGCCGGCCGCGACCTGCTCGAGGCGATCCGCGAGCGCGCCGCGGACGACGTCCGCTTCGTGCTGTGCGTGCCGCAGACCCGGCCCCGCGCCGGCCTCGTCGTATACGCCGATGCGGTCTTCGATTCCGCCCAGGTGCGCGTCGATCTCGCGCTCGACGTCGTCCGCGACATGGGGGTCCGCGCGATCGGCGAGGTCGCCGATCCCGATCCCTACACCGCGACGCTCGATGCCGTCCGCGAATACCGTCCGGAGGAGATCATCATCTCGACGTATCCGGCGACGCGTTCGGGCTGGCTGCGCCGTGACCTGATCGAGCGGGTGCGGGAGGCCACCAGGCAGCCGGTGACGCACATCGTCAGCGACATCGATGCGGTCGGGCCGCCGTTCCACGTCACGCTCGCGGTGGCCAATCGCACCGCCTCCGGCGATGAGCTGCTCGAGGCGCTGCGGCGCCGCGCCGAGGAGTTCACCGATGCCGAGCGCCGCCAGCTGTTCATCATCGTGGTGCCCCAGGAGGGCGGCGAGGGCCACGCCGCGCGTCGCGCCCGCACGCGCCTCAAGCTCGTGCTCGACCGGCTGCACGTGCGGGGGATGTACGCCGCCGGCATGATCGGTGATCCCGATCCGTACACGGCGATCATGAACGCACTCCAATCCTTCCGGGTTGATGACGTCGTCATCTCCACCTTCCCGGAGACGAAGTCGGGGTGGCTGCGCGCCGACCTGATCGAGCGCGTGCGCCGCACAACCGGAAAGCCCGTGGAGCACGTGATCCACGAAGATGTCGCCCCAGCCGCCTAGGAGAAGCCGCAGTGGAAGCCGCCTCGATCGCCCACGCCCACCACGGACCACCCCCCGCTCACCGCTCCTCGCGAGCGGAGCCGGCGACGCTCGGGATGCTCCTTTTCATCATCTCCGAGGTGATGATCTTCGGGGCGTTCTTTACCGCCTACTTCTTCATCCGCGTCGTCAACCACAACCCCTGGCCGGCGGCCGGAAACACGCTCCCGGAGGCCGTCGCAGGGGTCAACACGGCGATCCTGCTCTCGTCGTCGCTGACGATCCACTGGGCGCTCCACGGCGTCAAGACGGGGAACCGGTTCGCGCTCAAGGCCGGCATGCTCACGACCTTCCTGCTCGGCCTGACGTTCCTCACGATCCAGATCAACGAGTACGTCCACATCGGCTTCGCGCCGCATGATTCGGCCCAGGCGACCGTGTTCTACTCCCTGACCGGGCTGCACGGCGCGCACGTCTTCATCGGCCTGTGCCTGCTGCTGACGGTCACGATCCGCGCCTTCCGCGGCCACTACTCGCCCGAGGAGCACCGCGGTATGGAAGTGCCCGGAATCTACTGGCACTTCGTCGACATCATGTGGGTCATCGTGTACACCACCGTGTACGTGATCTAGGCCGCGTCCGCGTTGGCATTCAATCCACTCCGCTCCGAGGCAGACATGTTTCGGGTGCTGGTCTGGGTCGTCGTGGTCGTGGCAGCGATCGTCGCGGTCATCCTGCTGATCCGCGCCCTGGCGTAAGGGTGCGGCGGCGGCGGTTTTCGGACGGGTGCGGTCCCGGCCGGCGATCCGACGCGGCCCGGCTCGGACCACTCCGGCACGCGTCCATAACCCCACACTCGCTGCGTACGCCGAGGTGAATGCGGATTCACGCCCCCTTATGGGGCCCCATTCCGCACTCACTCAGTGGAGGGGAACGAGTGTCGGGTTGTGTACGGACGGAGACCATCGGCCGATGCGGGGCACCGCGCCCGCTGCCTAACGTCCGCGATCGGACACCCACCCCCGACCAGCCCGACCGCGCTCGGACCCGTCACCATTAAGCGAGTCGTGACGCCGCTGTACCTGCCCACCGCTGCCGTTGGTCCGTTCGGCAGCATCGTCGCCCCCCTGACGGTCCTCCTGTTCTGGCTCCCGTACCGCCATCGTGCGAACACGCTGGGGCGGCACGGCCGGCCGGTGCCGGGCTGGCGCCAGGCCTGCTACGCGACCGGGCTCCTGACGCTCGCAATCGCGCTCAGCCCACCGGTAGACACGCTCGCGGATCAGCTGCTCGTGGCACACATGGCCGAGCACCTGCTGATCGGCGACGTCGCGGCGCTGCTCATTGTGCTCGGCTTCACCGGGCCCCTGCTGGCGCCCCTGCTGCGCAACCCGGTGATCGCGCGGCTGCGGGTGTTCACGCACCCGGTCGTCGCGGTCTCGGCGTGGGCGCTCAACTTCTATGCGTGGCATCTGCCGGCGCTCTACCAGGCGGCCTTGCGCCACGACGCCGTGCACGCGCTCGAGCACGCGAGCTTCCTCGCCTTCGGGATCGCCGTCTGGATGGCACTGCTCGGTCCGCTGCCCAAGCCGCAGTGGTTCGGCAACGGCGCCCGGCTCGTCTACATCATCGCGGTGCGGCTGATCGGAACCGTCCTCGCCAACGCGATGATCTTCTCGGGCACCGTCTTCTACCCGTATTACCGAGTGGGCGACGCGAAATGGCACATCAGCCCGATCGCCGATCAGGTCGCCGCGGCCGGTCTGATGATGGTCGAGGAGAGCCTGCTCACGATCGGGCTGTTCTGCTGGCTGTTCCTGAAGGTCGCGCGCGAGGCCGACGAGCGCCAGCGGCTGCTGGACTATGCCGCGGCCGAGGGGATCGAACTGGACGAGCGTCGCGCCGCCCGGGCGGTGGCGGCTGGTCGCGGCGATGAGCTCCTCGAGCGCGTCCGCGCACAGGCGTCGCTGAACTGATATGGGGAGCCGGTTGTCAAGTGGAGCGTCTGGCGGCGTGTGTGGTCGCACGCGTCCGGCCGCGAGCCGACGACAACTGGCTGGCGACGTCACCGCCGTGACGCACTCCATCCCGCGTCCCCCTCCGGGGCGCCACCGCTGGTCACGCCGGGGCGCCACCGCCGGTCACGCCGGGGCGCCACCGCCGGTCCCGCCGAGGAGACGGGCCGGCCGCCGAACTACTTGACGACGAGGGTGCCCTTCATGCCGGCGGCCTCGTGGCCGTCGACCGAGCAATAGAACGTGTAGGTGCCGGGCTTGAGGTTCAACGAGACGGTCGAGATGCCGCCATTCGTGACGACGGGTCCGACCTGGTTGACGCCGTTCCCCCTGATGCCGATGTCGTGCGGCACGCCCGACGCGTTCTTCATCTTGACCATGACCTGGCCCGATGTGGCGACCGCGTTCGAGGCCGTGAACTTCAGCTGCCCGGTCGGATCAGCGTCGATCTGCAGCACGCCGTTCTGCTCCTTGGCCGTCGTCTGCTGGACCTGCTGCACCGCCGATCCCAGCGCGCCCGTGTCCTGGCCGGGCTTCGCGGCGACAGCCGCGACGTAGCCCGCGACGTCCTGCGCAGCCTGCCCGGTGACCAGGTTCGCCGGCATCGCGCCCTGCACGTTCGGGTACTGGATCCAGTAGTCCACGAGACCGCGGATGTCCGAGCTGCGCAGGTTGTCCGCGCGGGACTGGCGGAACGCATCGTCGAGGTTCGGTCCGACGGTTCCCTTCGTGTTGGCATGGCTCAGCGTGTGGCACGACCCGCACTTGCTGACGAACAGCTTCTTGCCGTTGACCAGGTCCGGGGTCGGGTGCTTGAGCGAGCAACCGCCGAGGACCACGAGGAGCAGTGCGCCCGGAACAAGCGCCGCGATCTGCCGGGGAATACGGACGAGGCTGGCCATGACCGTGAGGGCGGCACTCTATCCGAGCGCACGGCGCGGAGGCGTCGTGAGCCGGAGGTCCGCCCGGCCGGTGTCCGGGTGGCCAACCGGAGATCGTGCGGATCGTCACACGATGATGCTGAGCGACGATCCCGCCCCCGCTCCGCGGACCGGTGGCCCCTGGCAACCGCGGGAGATGACCCCCTGGGCACCACCGGAGAGTGGCCACCTGGGCACCACCGGAGGGTGGCCACCTGGGCACCACCGGAGGGTGGCGCCCTGGCGACCGAGGCCACTGCTAGCATGGCACGCAATGAGGACGCGCCAGAAGTACCGCATGCGGACGCCCTCGACCGGCAGGGAAGTCGTCATCGAGGCCGAACCCGATGTCGAGTACGTCGATCGCGAAACGGGTGAGCCCCTCGAGGTCGTGGCGCAGCTGCTGCCGCTCGCGCCGACCGCCTCGGAGCTGCCCTGGGCGGTCGAGAATCTCCGATTTTGCAACTGGTGCGATCAGCTCACTCAGAAGGACCTCAACGACTGCCCCAACTGTGGCAGGCGTATGGACCCGCTCGGTTCCTGAGGGGCGGCGCCGTGGCTGGTAGCTCGCGCCTTATCGCCGCCTTTGTCGCCGGCATCCTGCTGTCAGCCGGCATCGCCGCCTGTGGCAGCGGCGGCGGCAGCACGACCAACACCGCCGGCGCGCCCCAGTTCACTGTCCCGACGGGTGCCATCGCAAGCGCCGCGGCCGCGGCAACGACAACCACGTCCTCGAGCACGACCTCGACGCCATCGAGCAGCTCTGGCGGCGGCACATCCACGGTCGGCAGCTCGGCCAGTACCGCTGGTGGAGGCTCGTCGGGGTCGGGCGGATCCAGCACCTCGGGCGGATCGAGCTCGGGAGGCGCGGGCACGGGCGGCGGCACCGGCACGACCGGCGGCACCGGCGGCACAGGTGGCACAGGTGGGACCGGCACCACCGGCGGCTCGTCCGGCAACAGCGGCGGCGCCGGCCTGGGCTCCGCCTTCTGCCAGCAGAACCCGGGCGCCTGCTAGTACACGCAGCGGACCGGCGGGCAAACGACAACCGGCGGACGCCGCACGACCGGCGGAAGGACGACGGGCGCCGGACGAACGCACGGGCCGGCCACCGCGTCGCGAGCCGCCGATCGCCGAGGAACGCGCGCGCACACGCTGTCCCAAGGCATAGTCATCGCCGACGATGACCATCGCCGGCGCGCCGTCGCGGAAGCGCGCTCGGCGAGCGAGCCGGCTCGGGTCCCCTCACCCTCGCCGGCACGCCGGCGGCGTCAGCGTCGTGACGGCAGGTCGGGCGCGTGGACGTAGTTCTTGGTCGGCACCGGGTTGGTGACCTCGGTTGCCGAGTACTCGACACGGGTCCCGGGGTAGTCGCACCCGTACGTGGCCGTCGCTCCGATCACCAGCTGGGCCTGCTGGGTGATCGCAGGGTTCGGGCAGTTCGTAGCGCGGCTCTGCCGGTAGGCGAACTTCGCAGCGGTCTGGTTGATCGTCAGCACGGGCGCCCACGTCGGGATCGTCAGCGCGACCGCGTCGCCGGGCTGGACCGCCAGCGGCTTGGCGAGCGGGAACTGCACGACCTGTCCGAGGTACGGAATCAGGTGCACCGTCGGGCTGCTTTCGCCCGTCAGCTGCCAGCGCCGCTGTGAGGCCTTACCGACCGGCTTGAGCACGCTGATCGCAGCCTGCGGCACGCCGCCGTAGGTCGAGTCGAGGAAGTGGATGTCCGACTTTGCCGTCTTGCGATTCGGATCAAGGCTCGAGAGCCCGAGGGTGAACGCGACGATCTGCCCAGCTTTGGTGACCGTCGTCGGATAGACCTGACCGTCTCGGATCGTCTCGAGCGCCGTCACCTCTGTCAGGACGATCTTGCAGGCCGATCCCGCGGCGTTGGCCGGACAGGTGGGCGCGACCAGCGGCGACGTGGTCGCGCCGAGCTCAATGATTTTGGCGGAGGCAGACGCCGTCAGCAGCGCCCCGGAGAGGCCAGCGACGGCCATGCCGGCCAAGAAAGTACGTTTCATGTTCTTCATTGAACACGAACGCCCGGCAGCAGTTGCGGTGGGCCGCCCGGAGTATGTGCGGCGCGTCCGCGGTTTCGCCGCCCTGTCGGCGGCACTCAGAGGGAGCTAGATCTTCGTGACGTTGACCGCCTTGGGACCCTTCGGCCCGGCTTCCTCCTCGTAGGAGACCTTGGCGCCCTCAGCGAGCGAACGGTAGCCGTCGCCGTTGATGCCGCTGAAATGGACGAACAGATCGCGGCCGCCGTCATCGGGCGTGATGAAGCCGAATCCCTTGTCGTCGCTGAACCACTTGACGGTACCCGTTGCCATGTACTCCCCTTCGAAGCTTCTCCGCTCTCGTATGTATCGGGCCCGCAGGCCCGATCGAACGCCGGAAAAGTACCAGGCCCGGGCCTTTGCCGACTAGTGGTGCGATGCGCGATGGTTGTTGCGCAACACTGCCGCGCGCCGGACCGGACTCAGCGCAGCTGCTGCGCGACCGCGGCGATCTCCTCGAGATCGCCCCGGGCGGGCTTCCAAGGCAGCCGCAGCGGGTCTCCCGTGTAGCGCGGGATCACGTGAATGTGGAAGTGGAAGACCGTCTGCCAGGCGGCGCTGCCCCGCGCGTTGAGCAGGTTCACGCCGTCGGCACCGAGGCGGTCGTGGATGCGCCGGGCGAGGCGCTGGGCGGCGAGCGCGGTCGCGGCGAGGTCCTCGGGATCGATCTCGAGCAGGTCGCGCGCGTGGCGGCGCGGAATCACGAGGGCGTGGCCGCGCGTGGCGGGATTGATGTCCATGAACGACAGCGTGCGGTCGTCCTCGTCGATGATCTGGCCCGGCAGCTCGCCGGCGATGATCTGGCAGAAGACGCAGCGTGGATCGTTCACGGCCGGGAGCCTATCGCGGGCCCGGCCGCTCCGAGCCCAGCAGTCGCTGCGCCCGCTCGATCGCCTCCTCGGGCGTGTGGATCTCGCCGGCGAACGTCGCTTCCTCGAGCTCGTCGAGCAGCCGCCCGATCTCGGGCCCGGGCCGCAACCCGACGGCCCGTGCCAGCTGGTCGCCCCGCAGCGGCGGACGCGGGCGCTCCGCGCGCCACGCGAGCGCCTCCCCGAGGAGCTGCCGCGCGAGCTCGACGTGGCGGCTGATCGCCTGCTCCGAGCCCCGCCCCCGGGTCGCGAGCCGGTCGGCCACGCTCAGCAGCGTGACATCGACTCCGACCGGCTCACACGCGCGCAGGTACCTGTAGACGGTCCGCCGGCTGAGCGGCATCTCGTGAACGAGAAACCCGAGACGGAGGTGGTGGCGCGCGAGCGCCGCGACGTGCTCACAGAGCCGCTCGCCCGCGCGCATGCGCGCGAGCACCGCCGCGGTGACCTCCGCGCCGGTCTCATCGTGGCCGATGAACGTCACGCGCCCCTCCGCCGTCACCTTCCGGGTCTGCGGTTTGGCGACGTCGTGAAACAGCGCACCGAACCGCAACGCCTGGCCACGCGTCAGCTCCTGGGCGAGCGGCTCGGCGAGCACGGCACTGACAGCGCTGGCATCTTCAGGAAACCAGCGCTCCGGCTCGCGAACCAGCCCGATCGTCTCCGCCAGGACCGCGAGCGTGTGGTCGTGCACGTCGAGGTGGTGATACGGGCTCTGCTCGACGCCCCGCAGCCGGCTCAGCTCCGGGAGCACGATCGCGGTGATGCCGAGCTCGTCCATCAGCTCGAGCCCGCTGAGCGCGCGCTCGGCGACCATGATCCGCCTGAATTCGGCAAAGGTTCGTTCGACTGCGACGCGCGCCAGGCCCGGGGCACTCGCGCGGGCGGCCGCAGCCGTGTTCGGCTCGATCTCGAACCCGAGCTCGCACGCGAGCCGGACGACGCGGATCGCGCGCAGGGGGTCGTCCTCGAACGCATGCGCGGACACCATCCGGATCCGGCGCGCCTGGAGATCGGACAGCCCGCCGAACGGATCGACGTAGTCCCCGCCCGCGACCGGCTCGGCGATCGCGTTGATCGTGAGATCGCGGGCCGCCAGGTCAGTCGTGATCGAGCCACCGACGAGCGGGAGCAGGTCGACCTGCCAGCTGCGATCGCGGGCGATCACACGCCACGCGCCGAACCCCTCCGACAGTGCAAACGGATGCCCGCCGGCGCGGCGTCCGAGCGCGCGCGCGAGCGCCCGCGGGTCGCCCCGAACGACCACGTCATAGTCCGCTGTCGGCCGTCCGAGCAGCCGGTCACGGAGCGCACCGCCGACGAGCCACGCGTCGTCCTCGACGATCGACGCAAGCGCCGCGAGCGCCTCACTCACACAGGCGCTCCGTCGCGGTGATAGACCCGTGGCACGCGGGATGAGATCCCGCACACGACCTCGTAGTTGAGCGTGCCGAGGCGGTGCGCGATGTCCTCGGCGGTCTGCCGCTCGGTTCCGTCGCGGCCGATCAGCGTCGCAAGATCGCCGTGGCGGACCGAGGTCTCGATCCCAAGGTCGATCGTGATGTTGTCCATGCTGACCGTGCCGACGAGCGGGTAGCGCCGTCCACAGACGAGCACGTCGCAGTTGTTCGTGAGCGCGCGGCGCACCCCATCGCCGTAGCCAATCGGCAGCGTCGCGATCCAGGTCTCGCGGTCGGCGATGAAGCGGCGTCCGTACCCGACGCTGTCTCCGGGCCGGGCACGCTTGACCGCCGCAACGTACGAGCACAGCGCGAGCGCCGGCTCGAGCCCGTGGCGCGAGGGATCCTCGTTCATCGGATCGCAGCCATAGATCGCGATCCCGCACCGCACGAGATCGAAGTGCGAGGATGGCTGCCGCAGTGCCGCGGCGCTGTTGGCCGCGTGGACGATCAGCCCCGGTTGGATCGCCCGTAGCCGCTCAGCGAACGGCTCGAACCGCTGCAGTTGCTCGACGAGGAAGTCGGGGTCGTCGTCGGCGGTCGCAAAGTGCGTCATCGCCCCCGCAAGCGTCAGCGCCGGCGCGCTGGCTCGCACACGAGCGGCGATCGCGGAGGCCTCGTCGAGCTCCCGCGTGCCCAGCCGCCCCATCCCGGTGTCGAACTTCACGTGGACGCGGACCTGGCGACCGTGCCGGTCGGCACGCAGAAGGTCCGTAACGAACTGATCGCTCCACGCGACGAGGTCCGCCCGCGCGGCCAGAGCGACCGGCAGTTCGTCGGCGCTGATCGCGCCGATCACGATCAGCGGAGCGTCGATTCCGGCGGCCCGGAGCTCGGCGGCCTCCTCGGCGGTCGCGACCGCGAGCCACCGCGCGCCGCCGGCCAATGCCGCGCGCGCGACCGGCACCGCGCCGTGTCCGTAGCCGTCGGCCTTGACGACCGCGCACAGCGCGTCGCCGCGCAGCCCCGCTCGCAGCCGGCCGACGTTGCGCTCGACCGCCGCAAGGTTGACGCGTGCGATCGCACGCAGCGGCATGATGGCTCCCGGCCTCCGCCTAGCTAGGGGTTGGTCAGCGCTTCGAGCACGCCGACGCGCGTCACCACGCCCACCAGCCTCCCGTCCGCGTCGACGACCGGCAGCCGGTTGTGACCGTGCTTGGAGATCAACCGTGCGGCATGACCGGCCGAGTCGTCGGGATGGACGGTGACCGGGTCGCGGGTCATCATGTCCGCGACCGTTGCCGCGAAGGCGCGCCGCAGGCGCTCCTCGTAGTGCTTGGTCGACTCGAGATAGATGACCCCACCCCACAGATCGATGTGGTGGGGCAGCCGTAGGTCGCCGGCAGCATCGCGGATCACGAGATCGTCATCGGTGACGATCCCGATCACCCGGTCTGAGTGGTCGACGACCGGGACTCCCGGCAGCTCGTGCTCGCGCATGATCCGCAGCAGGCTCTCGACGTCGTCCTCTGGATGAACAGAGACGATGTCGGTCTGCATGATGTCGGCCACAGTGGCGATGGCGCTCAGCGTAGTGGCTCGGGCGGTTACCGGTCGCCCGGTTCGCGCTGGGCGGCGCCCAGCGGTGGCAGCGCACGGGGCACGAGCTCGATCACATCGCCAGCGATCACGCCCTCAGCGCCGATCTCCGCGGCCGCCAGGCGGCCGGCCGCTGCATGGACGTACACCCCCGCGCAGGCGGCATGGAACGGGTCCATCGCCTTCGCCAGATACGCACCGACCACGCCGGAGAGCACGTCGCCGCTACCCGCGGTCGCGAGCGCCGGGGCATCGCCCCGGCTGACCGCGACGCGCCCGTTCGGATCGACGACGAGCGTATCGTCGCCCTTGAGGACGACGATCGCGTTGCCGGCACGCGCCGCGGTACGCGCGCTGCGCAGGCGGTGCGACTGCACCACCGTGCTGTCCTCGTCGAGCAGCCGGCCGAGCTCGCCGGCGTGGGGTGTGAGCACGGTCGCTGCCTCGCGCTGCGCGATCGCCGCCAGATCGCCGGCGTGGGCGCCGAGCCCGTCTGCGTCGAGCAGCAGCGGGACCGTCGCAGCCGCCGCGACGCGCCGAGCGAAGCTGACGGCCTCCTGCTCGCGCCCGATTCCCGGGCCGAGCACGAGCGACTGCACGCGCGCGCTGCGCCGCAGCGCCTCCTCGGCCCCGGCGGCGGCGAGCGCGCCGCTGACATCCGGCAACGGCACGGTCATCACCTCGAGCAGGCGGGTCTCGAAGACGAGGTTCAGCGACGCCGGCACGCACGCCGTGACGTAGCCGGCACCGGCTCTCATCGCCGCCTCCGACGCCATGCACGGTGCGCCGGTCAGCCCGAGCGACCCGCCACACACGAGCACGGACCCGGCCGCGAACTTCGTCGACTCGGCTCCGCGCCGCGGTATTCCGTCGGTCACGCGGTCGCTGATCAGGCCGATCTCGGGATCCGTGGGACCGCCGGGCGGAATCCCGATGTCGATCACCCGCACGATGCCCGCGTGGGCCTTGCCCGGGGCGATCCACAGGCCGGGCTTGGCGGCGTGGAAGGTGGCGGTCGCGCGGGCGTGGACCGCGACCGCGTCGACTTCCCCGGTTGACGCGTTGACCCCGCTCGGCACGTCGCAGGCGACGACGACTGGCTGATTGCCGCATGCGTTGATCGCCTCGATCGCCCCGCGAGCCGGCTCGCGTGGCTCGCCGGCAAAGCCGGTGCCGAGAATCGCGTCGATGATCGCTGCGGCGCCCTCGAGCGCGGCGACCCCGAACGGCTCCGGCGCCGCCCCCGGCAGCCGCCGGGCGTTCGTCAGGGCGTCGCCCTGGAGCTCCTCGACCGGAGCGAGCGCCAGCACACGGACCTCGCGACCTCGGTCCCGAAGCAGCCGCGCGGCGACGAAGCCGTCGCCGCCGTTGTTGCCGCGTCCACAGACGACCGCGACCGGCCCCGTCGGCGCGAGCTCCTCGACGAGCGCCGTCAGGCCCACGCCCGCCCGCTCCATGAGATCGAGCCCCGGGATCCCGAGCTCGCCGATCGCCCACTGGTCGAGCGAGCGCTGCTCGGACGCGTCGGGCAGGGCCTCGAGCCAGTCGGGAAGGGTCACTCGACCGTCACGGTCTTTGCGAGGTTGCGGGGCTGGTCGACGTTGAGCCCGCGGTGCCGGGCGATGAGGTACGCGAGCAGCTGCAGCGGGACGACCGCGAGCAGCGGCGCCAGCATCCAGTCCGTGCGCGGAACGCGGATCACCTCGTCGACATGCTGGGCGATCTGATCGTCGCCGTCGCTCGCCACCGCGATCACGCGCGCGCCGCGCGCCCGGACCTCCTGGATGTTTGAAATCACCTTCTCGAGGACCGGCGAGTCGGTCGCGATCGCGACGACGGGGGTGCTCTCGTCGAGCAGCGCGATCGGGCCGTGCTTCATCTCCCCGGCGGCATACGCGTCGGTGGCGATGTAGGAGATCTCCTTGAGCTTGAGCGCGCCCTCGAGCGCGGCCGGCAGGCCGACATGCCTGCCGATGTACATGAAGAAGCCCGCACCGTACTTCTGATCGGCGATCCTCTGCACCTCCGGCATGCCGCTCGAGAGCATTTCTGCGATCAGGGTCGGAAGGTGCTTGACGGATGAGATCCTCGACCGCAGGTGCTGGCGGTCGAGGGTGCCACGCAGTTCGGCGAACCGCAGCGCGAGCAGGTACATCACGACCGCCTGGGCGAGGAACGTCTTGGTCGCGGCCACGCCGATCTCGAGCCCCGCCCGGGTGTACAGCACGCCGTCGGCATCACGTGTGGCCTGCGACCCCATGATGTTGGTCACCGCGAGCACGCGGGCACCGCCGTCGCGGGCGATCCGCATCGCCGCGAGCGTGTCCGCCGTCTCGCCGGACTGCGAAATGCCGATCACGAGATCGCCTGAGCCGACGAGCGGATGTCGGTAGCGGAACTCGGAGGCGATGTCGACCTCGACCGGCACCCGCGCCCATTCCTCGATCGCATAGCGGCCGATCAGCCCGGCGTGGTACGAGGTGCCGCACGCCACGATCACGACGCGCCGCGTCATCCGCAAGACATCGTCCGTGATCGCCCCCATGTCGCCGAGGTCGATCCCGACGCCGCGTGCGGCGCGCTCGCCGATCGTCTCCGCGAGCGCATCAGCCTGCTCGTGGATCTCTTTCAGCATGAACGTCTCGAACCCCTGCTTCTCGGCAGTGTCGGCGTCCCAGTCGATCTCGGCGATCTCGCGCTCGAGCGGCTCGCCCTCCGCGGTCTGAAACTCCACGCCATCGGGTGTCAGCACGACGATCTCGTCGTCGTGGATGTACTGAACCCGACGTGTCTCGCGCAGGAACGCAGGGATCGCCGAGCCGATGAACTGCTCGCCGTCGCCGCGGCCGATCACGAGCGGGCATTCCTTACGGGCTCCGACGAGTACGCCCGGCTCGTCCGCGCTCATCGCGACGAACGCATAATGGCCGCGGAGCTCGCCGTATGCGGCACGGACCGCCTCGACCAGGTTCCCCTGGGCAAGATGGTGGGAAATCAGGTGCGCGATCACCTCGGCGTCGGTCTCGGAGGTGAACCGCGCTCCCATGTCGATCAGTCGGCGCTTGAGGGCGACGAAGTTCTCGACGATTCCGTTGACGACGACGTGCACGCGATCGGTCGTGTCGAAGTGGGGGTGGGCGTTCGCTTCGGTGACGCCGCCGTGGGTCGCCCACCTCGTATGTCCGATCCCGGTGCTCGGCTCGCTGTGCTCGGCGACCGCAACCGAGCCGTTGCCGCTCACCTCAGCGTGGTCGCTGTTCGCGACCGCGCTCGCGGCATCGATCGCGCTGCGCAACGCGCTCAGGTTGCCAACGGCCCGGACCGCTTCGATCCGGCCGTCGTCGAGGATGGAGATGCCGGCGCTGTCATATCCGCGGTACTCCAGCTTCTGGAGCCCCTCGAGCAGCAGCGGACGAGCTTCTCTGGGTCCAACGTAGCCGACGATGCCGCACATGCCCTGGTGCTCCTGAATCGGTGTACCGAGTGGTCGAGTCGCATCGGCGACCCGCGTTCAGCAGCATTCCCGCCGCCGAACGAGCTCCCATGGTAGAGGACGCGCGAACATGTCCGGCGCCATCCACAGGCCGTCCCATCCACGATGCTGACGATCCCACGGCTCCCGCTCGTCGGAGACCCGCTGCGGCGCGTGCGCGTCGCCGACGATCTCGACGCCGTCACGACGGTCGGCGTCGAGGACGCGGCTGACCTCGGCGAGCAGATCGTCGAGCGGATCTGGACAGCGGCACAGAGCGTTTATCGAAGCGGGGTCCATCCGGCGCTACAGCTGTGTATCCGCCGCCGCGGCACGGTTGTGCTCGACCGGGCGCTCGGGCACGCGCACGGCAACGGCCCCCGTCGTGATGTCGAACGACCGGCGGTTCGGACCGCCCTGATCCCGTCGGGCAACCTCGTCACGACCGCTAAGGCATCGCTTCAGGGGGCGGCAACGCCCCCAGAATCGTCAGTCCGCGAGCGCCTGCTCGACGACCGCGGCCAGCCGCCCGCACACCGCGTCGGTCTCCTCGTTGCTCGGCGCCTCGACCATCACGCGGATCAGCGGTTCGGTGCCCGAGGCGCGAACGAGCACCCGGCCGCGCCCCGCGAGTGCGGCGTGTTCGGTGTCGATCGCGGTCTTGACCGCGATGTCCTCCATCGCGGCCGTGAGCGATGCTCGGTCGACCGCGCGGATGTTGTGCAGGCGCTGCGGGAGCTTGTGCATCGCGTCGCGATCGGCGAGGTCACGGCGGCCGAGCGCCTCGAGCGTCAGCAGCGCGCTCGCGATCCCGTCGCCCGAGGGCCCAAACCCGAGATCGATGATGTGGCCGGACTGCTCGCCGCCGAGCGTCCAGCCGCGCTTGCGCAGCTCGTCGAGCACGTAACGGTCGCCGACGGCAGTCGTCGCGACCTGGACGCCGTGGGCGGCCATCGCGGTGTGGAAGCCGTAGTTCGTCATCACCGTGACCGCGACGCCGTCACCGGCGAGCGTGCCTCGCTCCCGCAGGTGGATCGCGGCGAGCGCGACGAGCTCGTCGCCGTCGACGACGAGCCCGTTGCGGTCGACGGCGAGCACGCGATCGCCGTCGCCGTCAAATGCGAACCCGACGTCGTGATCCCCCCGCCCCATCGCCTCGATCACGGCGTCGAGGTGGGTGGAGCCGCAGCCGTCGTTGATGTTGCGGCCGTCGGGCTGGTCGGCAAGCACGTCGACGCTCGCGCCGAGGCGCCGGAAGATCTCGGGCGCCGCGCGGTACGTGGCGCCGTTCGCACAGTCGAGCAATACCCGGTGGCCGCTCAGGTCAAGCCCGGCAAAGCGGACGTGGAGCTCGCGCAGATAGTCCTCGAGGGCGCCGTGCAAGCGCCGCACCCGGCCGATCCGCGCGGGTGACGTGAGCGGACGCTCGAGCTCAGCTTCGATCGCGTGCTCGTCGTCGTCGTGGAGCTTGAAGCCGTCGCTCGCGAACAGCTTGATCCCGTTGTCCTCGTATGGGTTGTGCGACGCGGAGATCACCGCGGCGAGATGCAGGCTGTGGCGGCGCACGAGCAGCGGCGCCGCCGGCGTGGGAAGCACGCCTGCGAGCAGCGCGTCGCCCCCGGCGGCGGTGACGCCGGCGGCGATTGCCGATTCGAGCATCTCGCCCGATTCCCGCGTGTCGCGGACGACCAGCACCTGGGGCCGATCCTGCTTGGCGTGCGCGACCGCGGCCCGGGCCAGCCCGAGCGCCAGCTCGGCCGTGAGGAAATCTCCTGCGCGGCCGCGGACACCGTCCGTGCCGAAGAGCTGGCGCGCCATCGTCCGTGGCGGCGCGGTCAGCGCTTGGAGAACTGCGGCCGCTTACGCGCCTTCTTGAGTCCGGCCTTCTTGCGCTCCTTGACCCGCGGGTCGCGCGTCAGGAATCCACGCCGCTTGAGCTCGCCGCGCAGGTGCGGGTCGGCCACGATCAGCGCCCGCGAGATGCCGTGACGCAGCGCGCCCGCCTGGGCGGAGACGCCGCCGCCGTGCATCCGCGCGACCACGTCCATCCGCGACTCATAGCCGACGGTCTCGAGCGGCTGGCGGATCATCCGCTGCAGCGTCTCACGCGGGAAGAACGTCTCGAGCGGCTTGCCGTTGATCGCGTAGGTGCCGGTGCCGGGTTTGAGGATCACGCGTGCGACCGCGGTCTTGCGCTTGCCGGTCGCGGTGTAGCGCGCGCCCGCGGCAAGATCGATCGCGGCATTCGCGATCGGCTGCGCCTCCGCTTCGTCCGACTCCTCCTCACGCGCGGCAGCGGCCTCGGCTTCCGCCTCCGCGGCGGCCTGGGCCTCGGCGTCGAGGAACTCCTCGCCCTCCGGGACGATGTCGGGCACGAGATCGGCGCCGGGGATCTCCGGCTTGACCCGCGGCGTGAACTCGACCTCCTCGAGCTCCTCCTCTTCGTCCTCGCTGACCGGCTCTCCCTCGAGGATCACCTCGGCGTCCACCTCGGCGTCCGCCTCGGCGACCACCTCGACGTCCGCGGCGATCAGCTCGGGCTCCTCGACGGCGGCCGGCTCGGGCTCCTCGACGGCGGCCGGCTCGGGCTCCTCGACGATCAGCTCGGGCTCCTCGACGGCGGTCGCCTCGGGCTCGGCGGCGAGCTCCTCAGGGAGCGCCGGCGGCTCGCCGGCCGCTGGGGTCTCGTGCTCGTCGCTGCGCTGCTCGTCCTCGGGATGCTCGACGTCGGTCACTGCTGGGTCTCCATCGGTTGCGGCTGCTGGGCTGCGTGTGGATGATCCGGCCCTGCGTACACCTTGAGCTTGGTCAGCTGCTTCCGGGCGAGACGGTTGCGCGGCAGCATCCCCTTGACGGCGAGGCGAATGACCTCTTCGGGGCGCCGCTCGAGCATCTGCGCGAGCGATCGGGAGCGAAGGCCACCCGGATAGCCCGAGTGGCGGTAGTACATCTTGGCCGCCCGCTTGTTGCCCGTCACCGCAATCTTTTCGGCATTGACGACGATCACGAAGTCGCCGGTGTCGACGTGGGGCGTGTACGTCGGCTTGCGCTTGCCGCGCAGCGCATCGGCGATCTGCGTGGCGAGTCGGCCGAGCGTCTGCCCCGAGGCATCGACGATGAGCCAGTTACGTTCTCTGTCTGCTGGTGTCGCTGTATAGGTCTTCATGGCACGCACAAGCCGCGCCTCGCTGGCGCGGCTCTGGAGCAATGATAGGCGATGCGCACACACAAGGCCGTACGCTGAGATGATGGCCTTGCTCGCACGAGTTCCCGTCAGCCTGCGACGGCGCGGCTACCGGCTTGCGTACGCGCTGCTGTGCGTCTATTGGTTCGTGCGCCGGCCGGAGTGCCACGGCGTCAAATGCGTGCTCACCGACGGGGAGCTCGTGCTGCTCGTCCGGCACACATACGGGCCCGCGCAGTGGGACCTTCCCGGCGGTGCGCTCAAGTCCGGCGAGGAGCCGCGCCTGACGGCACGGCGGGAAATGCACGAGGAGCTCGGCGTCGACATCACCGCGTGGGAGTCGATCGGCACGCACACGGGGCGCATGCACAGCCGCCACGACGTCGTCCATTGCTTCCACGCCGAGCTGCACGAGCCGACGCTGACGCTTGACCTCGGCGAGCTCGTCGGCGCGCGGTGGTTTGCGCTCGCGGCGGTTCCCGCCGAC
This sequence comes from Solirubrobacteraceae bacterium, assembly GCA_035524415.1. GTDB lineage: Bacteria > Actinomycetota > Thermoleophilia > Solirubrobacterales > Solirubrobacteraceae > Palsa-465. Next base: position 52,875 of record DATKOY010000015.1, read on the forward strand.
CTCGGCGTCTACGTGGAGCCGATCCTCGCGATGCTGCCCCGGTCGAGCGCCGGGGACTGAGCCGGGCCGCGCCTACTCCCACTCGATCGTGCCGGGCGGCTTGCTCGTGATGTCGAGCACGACCCGCCCGACCGGTCTGATCTCGTTGATCATCCGCGAGGCGATCTGCTCGAGCAGGTCGTATGGCAGCCGCGCCCAGTCGGCCGTCATCGCGTCGTCGCTCGTGACGGCGCGGATCACGATCACGTTGCCGTAGGTGCGCACGTCGCCCTGCACGCCGACGGTCCTGATGTCGGGGAGCACGCAGAACGACTGCCACAGCTCATGGTACAGACCCGCCTGGCGGATCTCGTCCTGGAGGATCGCGTCGGCCTCGCGCAGCGTCTCGAGCCGTTCGCGCGTGGCCTCGCCGCCGACGATCCGGATCGCGAGCCCCGGGCCCGGGAACGGCTGTCGCCAGACGAGGCGCTCGGGCAGCCCGAGCTCGGCGCCGACAGCCCGCACCTCGTCCTTGAACAGCGCCCGCAGGGGTTCGACCAGCTCGAACTCGAGGTCATCGGGAAGACCACCGACGTTGTGATGGGACTTGATCGTGTCCGCCCCCGTGCCGCCGCCCGACTCGATCACATCCGAATACAGCGTGCCCTGCACGAGGAACCTGGCGTCCTGGAGCTTGGCCGCCTCCTCTTCGAAGACGCGGATGAACTCGGCGCCGATCCGCTTGCGCTTCTCCTCGGGATCGGTCACGCCCTGCAGCCGCGCGAGGAACCGGTCGGCGGCGTCGACGGCGACCAGGGGGACGTGGAAATGGTCGCGGAATGCCGCGATCACTTGCGCGCCTTCGTTCTTGCGCATCATCCCGTGGTCGACGAACACGCACGTGAGCTTGTCGCCGATCGCGCGGTGCACGAGCAGCGCCGCGACGCTCGAATCGACACCGCCCGACAGCCCGCAAATCGCACGCCCATCTCCGACCTGCGCGCGGATCCGCTCGATCTGTTCGTCGATCACCGACCGCGCGCTCCACGTCCGCTCGCAGCCGCAGACGTCGTCGAGGAAGTTCGTGAGCACCTGCTGGCCATAGGGCGTGTGGACGACCTCGGGGTGAAACTGGATGCCGTAGATGCCGCGTTCGGGGGACTCGAACGCCGCCACCGGCGAGGCGGTCGAGGACGCGAGCGCCGTGAATCCCGGTGGTGGGGCGAACACCGTGTCGCGATGGGACATCCAGCAGGTCTGCTCGCCCGGGGTGCCGGCAAGGAGCCGCCCGCTGTCGCGCACCGTCAATTGCGAACGTCCGAATTCGCCGACCTCCGCACCTTGTACTTGACCCCCCAGCTCGCGCGCGATCAGCTGCATCCCGTAACAGATTCCGAGTACGGGGATTCCGAGCTCGAGCAGCTCGGGATCGAGCGGCGGTGCACCATCGGCGTACACCGACGCCGGGCCCCCTGACAGGATCACGCCCTTGGGCTTTCTGCGCGCGACCTCTCGCGGGCCGACGTGGTGCGGCAGCAGCTCCGAGAACACGCCGCACTCGCGGACCCGTCGCGCGATCAGCTGCGAGTACTGGCCGCCGTAGTCGAGCACGACAACTTCGTCGGTCGCGGCCGCAGGTGCGGCCTCGGTCGTTGCGAGAACCTCCTGCGCCGGCAGCGGGCTAGTCGGCGACACCGACCGTTGCTGCCTTGCCGCTCGCGCCCATGCCCACGCCCTGCTCCCGTTGGAGGTGCTTGCCCTCCGTCTGGAGCGCGGGCGCCACCAGCAACTCCGCCCGGTTGAACTCCGCGATGTCGCGGTAGCCGCAGGTGGCCATCGAGGTCCGCAGTGCTCCCATCAGGTTGAACGTCCCGTCGTTCTCGCGCGCGGGACCGGTGATGATCTCCTCGAGCGTGCCGTTCGGCGTCGTCGCGACCCGCGTGCCACGCGGAAGCGTGGGATGGAATGTCGCCATCCCCCAGTTGTAGCCGCGGCCGGGCGCCTCGTACGCGCGGGCGAGCGCCGATCCGAGCATCACCGCGTCCGCGCCGCACGCGATCGCCTTGGCGATGTCACCGCCGTTGCGCATCCCGCCGTCGGCGATGACCTTGACGTAATCGCCGGTCTCGAGCATGTGCTGCGACCGAGCCGCGGCGACGTCCGCAATCGCCGTCGCCTGCGGGACGCCGATCCCGAGCACGCCGCGGGTCGTGCAGATCGCACCGGGACCGACCCCGACCAGCACGCCGGCCGCGCCGGTGCGCATCAGGTGAAGTCCCGTGTGGTAGGAGGCGCAGCCGCCGACGACGACCGGCGTCGGCGAGAGCTCGCGGATGAACTCCTTGAGGTTGAGCGGCGGCCGCGTCTCGTCGCGCGAGACATGCTCGGCGGACACGACCGTGCCCTGGATCACGAGGATGTCGAGCCCCGCCTCGAGCGCGGTCTCAAAGTACTTGCGCACTTTCTGCGGCGTCAGCGATGCCGCCGCGACGACGCCCGGCTCCTTCTTGATCTCCTGGATCCGCTGCGCGATCAGATCGGGCTTGACCGGCTCGCGGTAGATGTCCTGCATCTCCCGGGTCGCGATGTCGCGAGAGAAGCTCGCGATCCGCTCGAGCTCGGCGTCAGCATCCTCGTAGCGCGTGTAGATGCCCTCGAGGTTGAGAACGGCCAGCCCGCCGAGTTTGCCCATCAGACGGGCGGTCTCGGGAGAGACGACCCCGTCGAGCGCGGCGGCAAGCAGAGGCAAATCGAACCGGTAAGGCCCGAGCGTCCAGCTGATGTCGACATCGTCCGGATCGCGCGTGCGGCGGGAAGGGACGATCGCGATGTCGTCGAACCCGTAGGCCCGTCGGGCCTTCTTTCCGCGTCCGATCTCTACTTCCATCGCAGCAGCATAGAAATCGCCGCGGACGGCAGCGACGAGACGGAATGGAGCGAATCGACGGCGGCAACCATCGCTCTCGATCGTAGCATCGGGCTCGTGTCCTGTTTTGCGGCTGATAGCCGCAATATGGGGCGGTTTGGGGGGCGGGCGGGCGGGGTTTACCCGATCTCGGCGCCGATCTCGAGGCGCTCGGCCTCGACCTCGCCGAGCAGGCGCTCGACGCGCGCGGGATCGATGATCCCGGCACCGAAATGCTGGGTCGATTCCGCACCGCACGCGACGCCGAAGCGCAGGCACTCGACCGGGGGACTGCCCGCATAGCGAGCGGCGACGTAGCCGGCGAGGAACGCATCGCCGGAACCGATGCTCGAGCGCGCCTCCTGCTCCTCGACCCGCACGCGGTAGATCGTCGGGAGGCCGTCCTCGATCACCTGCGCGTAGCACCCGTCGGGCACGGTCATGATCGCCTCGGCCGCCCCGAGCCGGGTGATCTCGGCGACGGCGTGGGCCCGGTCGGCGACGTCGTTGAACTCGTGGCCGACGAGCTCCTCGGCCTCGAGCTCGTTCGGCGTGACGACGTCGGGCTCGCCGCGCATCGCGAGCCGCAGCGGCTCACCTTCGGTGTCGAGCATCGTTGTCACGCCGAGCTTGCGCACGTCGCGCAGCAGGCCGGAGTACACGTCGGGGTCGACGCCACGCGGGAGGCTGCCGGCGAACACGCAGATGCTCGCGCCCTTCGCCAGGTACAGCAGCTTCTCGCGGAACAGCTCGAGCTCGTGCGCGGACACGGCAGGACCGCGCTCGTTGACCTCAGTGTGCAGGCCGGTGGTGGGGTCGAGCACTGCGGTATTCGTGCGCGACTCCTCGCGGATCCGGACGAAGCCGTTGAGGACTGACTCGTCGTTGAGCGAGTCGACGATCCGGTTGCCGGTTGACCCGCCCGTCAGGCCGGTCGCGATCACGGGCTGGCCGAGGCGCTTGATCGCCCGGGCGACATTGACGCCCTTTCCGCCGGCCATCGTCGTCTGGTCGACCGTCCGGTGCCGTCGGCCGGGCGTGAAGTTGGGCACCTCGAGCGTCTTATCGAGCGCTGCATTGAGGGTGACGGTAATGATCATGCTGCGTTCGGACGATCAGGCTCTCTTCCCCGCATTCGCGAGCGCCAAACCACAGCCAACGCCACGATCAAGCCGAGGAGCGCAAAGACCGAAACAAGCGTAGACGGTCGGGTCAGAAATCGGGACGCGAGCGTGAGCGGGCTCACGGCTGCAAGCGGGTGCGCAAGCAGCAGCCGGATGCGCGCGATCGGCCGCCCGTTCGCGATCACCACGACGCGCCCGACGACCGTCCGCGCCTTGAGCGGGCCGGCGAGCTGCTTCGGCGCCTCGACACGCAGCCGGACCTTCGCCCTCCGCGGCAGCACGCGCGTGTATGTGGCCGCGGCGATCACGTCGGCGCGGACGCCCGGACGGTCCTTCACGGCCGGCCGCGCGAGCACGGTGCCGGCGCGCACGGGCGTGCGCAGGCTGAAGTTGTCAAAGCCATAGTTCAGCAGCGCGAGCGTGCTGGCATCGCGTGAGGCTTCGCTCGAGGTCCCGAGGACCGCGCTCAGCAGCGTCATCCCGTTTCTGGTGCCCGAGGCGACGAGCACGTACCCGGCACCCGAGGTGTGGCCGGTCTTGACCCCGTTGATCCACGGCACGCGGCCCACGAGGGTGTTCCGGTTGAGAATCACGCGCGTGTGGTTGCCCGTGTAGAGCACGGCGCGCGGCAGCGCGACGATCCGGGCGAAGTAGCTGCTGTGGGTCAGCACGTAGCCGGCGAGCTTGACGAGATCCGCCGCGCTCGAGTAGTTGCCAGGCGTGTCGAGGCCGATCGGCGTCGAGTAGTGCGTGTGCGTCAATCCGAGTGCGCGGGCGCGCGCGTTCATCATGCTGACGAAGCGCCCGACCGAGCCGTGCCCGACGTTGAAGGCGAGGTCCTCGGCCGCGTCGTCGGCGCTCGGCAGCATCAGCGCGAGCAGCAGGTCGTGCACGCTCATCCGCTCTCCGGGGACGAGACCGATCTGGGAGTCGACCGCCGCCGCGTAGTAGTCGTTCTGCGTGAAGGTCGTGCTGAGGTGATGGACGTGCTCGAGCGTGATCAGCGCCGTCATCAGCTTCGTCGTGCTCGCGATCGGAAGCGGCTCGTCCGCGTTGATCGCGTCCAGGCGCCGCCACGTGCTCTGCTCGACGAGGACGGCTGCGCGCACGCTGAGCTGCGGCGGCCCGCTTGCGACAGCCGCCTGCGGTCCCGCCGCCGCCATGATCATCCACAGTGCGCAGGCTGCCCCCACAGCCCAGCGCACCGCCGCCCGTCTCACCGTCTGAGCCTTATCCGTTGAGAGGTCTGCAGGGCATTGGGATCGATGTGCGGGTTGAGCGCCTCGAGCGTCGCCACGGCGATGCCGGTCTTGGCGGCGATGCTCGTGAGGTTGTCACCGGGCTGCACGCGGTAAAACGTCCCCCGGACCTTGCGGCGCGCCTTGTGGGTCGTCGCCGCATGAGGGGGGGCCGACTTCTTGTGGGTCAAGCCCTGATGGACGACGACGTAGGTGCCGGCGATCGTCGCCGCGAGCGCGATCGGAGCCAGGTAGCGCGCTCGACTCCGACGGGCCATCGCCCGGCGATCATACAAGCGTTCGCGCAGCAGGACCGAGCTGCCTGCCTCGTGCTCAGCCACTGAGCTTCCAGGCGATTTCGCGCAGGCGCGACGCTTCGCGCCGCGCGGCCGTCGCCGGATCGCCGCCATTGCGCTCGTGGGCCGCGACGATGCCGCGGGACGCGGACACCAAACCGCCTGCCCGTCCGGGCGTGAACGCCGCCGCCAGGTCCTCGACCTTTCCGCCCTGGGCGCCGACCCCGGGGAGCAGGAAGATCGCGTGCGGCATCAAGTCCCGGAGCCGTTCGAGCCGGTCGGGCGCGGTCGCGCCGACGACTGCTCCCACATCCGCGAGGCCTGCGTCCCCGACCGATGGAGCGCCCAGCTCGTCGGCCATCGCGGCGAGCCGCTCGCTCACCGATCCCCACTGGGCGAGCAGCAGCTCCTGCACGTCGGCGGCGCCCGGGTTCGACGTGCGCACGAGCATGAACACGCCCGCGCCCGACTCGCGCGCGCTCGCGACGAACGGGGCCAGCGAGTCCGCACCGAGCAGCGGGTTCACCGTGAGGGCGTCGGCGCCGAGTCCGGGCACCTCTCCGAACGCCGTCGGCGTCGCGCCCAGGAACGCCTGGGCATACGCCCTGGCAGTGACATCGACATCGCCTCGCTTGGCATCGGCGATCACGAGCAAGCCTCGCTCGGCCGCGGCCTGGATCGCCTGCGACAGCGCATCCCACCCAGGCGCCCCGAGCCGCTCGAAGCACGCCACCTGGAACTTGACGGCGACGCATTCGTCGGCGACCGCGTCCATCACGAGCCGGCAGTGCGCAGCGACCGCTCGTGCGGCGCGGACGGCCGGCGGGGTCGGCGGGGCGGGCTGGCCCGGTGCGCCGTGCTGGCCCGGTGGGCCCCCGATCCCGCTCTCGAGCTCGACGGCCCGCGGCCACAGGCGGGCCGGATCGGGGTCGAGCCCCAGGACCAGCTGCGAGCCGCGCTCGGCCACCCGGCTCGCAACTCGATCCCCGAAGCTGAGAATGCGCGATTCCGAGGTCCGGGGCATCACCCCGGACGCTAGCTCAGTCGCCGATGCTGAGGCGGCGCGGGATGCGGTTCCGGCCGGGCTCGCTGCACGCGAAGCGGAACGGAGCCGCGGCACGGAACTGAGCCGCGCACCCGAACTCAGACGCGGCACGGAACTGAGCCGCGCACCCGAGTTCAACCGCGGCCCAGAACTCGGCGGTTCCTCGAAGCCGGCCGCCGCACGCGTAGCCCCCTCTGCGCTGCTCATCGCGGTCACGGTCCGCGCCGCCGATCGCAGCGTCGGCATGCACGCTCGGCGCTACCTGATGGCTTTCTTGAGGGCGGCGCCAGCAGTGAACTTCGGTACGCGGGAGGCCGCGATCTGAATCTTCTCCCCGGTCGCAGGGTTTCGTCCCTCCCGAGCGCTGCGCTCGGAGACGGAGAACTTGCCGAAGCCGGAGAACGTGACATCGCTGCCGCGCTTGAGCGCGTCTTCGATGGTTTCCAGGACCGCGTCGACGGCGTCTCCGGCATCCTTCTTGCTCAACCCGGCGCGTTCGGCGACCTGGTCGACGAATTCGGACTTCGTCACTTGCTCCCTCCTTCGAGGTGGTAGGAATGATCGACGCTAACAGGCCCCGCGGACGGTTGTCGTGCGAAAAGGCCGCGGGATCAGCCATTCTCTCCACTCAGCGACATTCACAGCACACAGCTCCGGCGCGGTTTGGTCGCAAATTCCACAGATCTCGGCCCGAATGATTCAACACGTCACCCGGGAAGTCCCGCCACGACGGCTTGATGCATGTGTCACGTTCTACCGCCTGCTGGGCTTCAATCGGGTGACCGAGCCCGCCGGTCTCGCCGGTACAGTCGTCTGGGTCGAGCGCCACGGCACCCAGATTCATCTGCAGCCGCGGGACGACGCCCGTGCGCAATCCGGTCACGTCGGCGTGATCGTCGATCCTTATGACAATGTCGTCGAACGCCTCCGCGCGGCCGGACACCAAGTCGACCCGAGGGCCGAGCATTGGGGATCGCCGCGGGCGTTCGTCCGCGACCCTGCCGGCAATCTCGTCGAGATCATCGCCTGGGCGCCCGGCGGGGACCCGGTGAGCCGACCGTGAGAGCCCGCTCAGACACGACCAAGACGATCGAACCGGGCGGCGCCGACCCCAATCCGCCCGTGCCGTCAAACGCACAGCCACAGACGGGCCAGACCACGCCCCCAAACGCGCAGCCACCGACGGGCCAGACCGCGCCCGCGACCGCCCAGTCGCGGACCCCGCCGGCCGTACACAGCGGCGAGGAGACGCCCGACGCCGACGGTCATCCATCTCCGGCACGGGGCGTCGGCACCGAGGGTGAGAATACGGTCGTGGACCTCGCCCGCATCGGCTGGCTTGCGACTGTTGTCGCCTGCCTGATCGCAGTACTGATCCTCGTCCTCCAGGGTTATTTCGGCTACGCGGGCGTGACGCTGGCAGTGGCGATCTCCGCCGCGATCAACCTCTGGTAGTCGCGGCGGCGCCCCCGCCCGC
>DATKOY010000016.1:0-58242 GCA_035524415.1 Solirubrobacteraceae bacterium
CATGTTGCGCCTTGGAAGCTGCGTCAGGCCAGCCGGTGAGAGTCCGGTCCGGGTAAGCGCCGGAGCGTCCGGTAGCAGGCCCCGGCTTGAGGGGGAGACTCCGAGGGCTGAGCGGGGTGTCGAGAGCCTCTTTGCGATGAAGCGCGTCCGAGGCAAGATCAAAGCTCAGACCGGCAAAGGGCGGGCGGGCCAGGACATCCGCGAAGTGATCGCGGACCTGAACCCGATGCGCGGTTGGGGCAACTACTTTCGCACCGGTAACGCCGCTAAGAAGTTCAACCAGATCGACGGCTACGTTCTCGGCCGCCTCCGCGGTCTGATGATCACGCGCTATGGCCGCAATCTCAAGGCTGGCCAACCGTCGACCTGGACGCGCGAGTTCTTCGAGGCCCACGGCCTCTACCGCTTGCGCGGCACCGTCCGCTACCCGGGGTACGCGTCGTGACCACCAGGAAGATCATCGGCAAGCCGTGTGCGGGAAAACCGCACGCACGGATTGAAAGGGGAATGAGGAAACGGACCCGCCAGGAGCGGGCACCGCGCCTCTGACTACCAATGGCAGCTGTGCCAGCGTGGTATCCGGATCCCAACGAGGCCAAGCCTGCGCCGATGCCGCTGCTGCTCGTACAGGGGTTCCTCAACACCCGGGATCCCGACACGCGGATAGACCTGCTCGGCGAACCGCGTGCCGCCGGTCAGTGGTTCGGGGACGCCGGCCTGCTGGACAGCCGCCCCTCGATCAGCTCGGCCGAGGTCGGGCTCGCGGGCAGGCTCCGCGAAAGCCTGCGCGCCCTGCTCGTCAGCGGCGCCGGCGAGGCCACCGACGCGACCGCGATCGGACCGTTGCAAGAGCTCGCGCAGGCGCGTCGACCGCGGCTCGCAATTGACCAGAGCGGCCTGATCTCGCTCGAGAACCCGCAGCACGACACCCTCACAGACGGTCTGTTCGAGTTGTTGCTGATCGTTCGCGCCGCCCAGGAAGATGGCAGCTGGACGCGGCTGAAGGCGTGCGCCAACCCGGACTGTGGCTGGGTGTTCTACGACCGCTCACGCAACCAGCACGGCAACTGGTGTGACATGGCCGTCTGTGGGAATCGTCTGAAGAACCGCAGGCTCCGCGCGCGCCGCCGCTGACCGACGTCTCGACTGACCGCCGGCGAGGCGCGCCGGCGCCAGTGGGCTTCCACGGCATGTCTCGGTCCGGCGCTCAGCGTGGGGCTCGGGCCCGCCGTTCGTGCGCAGGCCCGCTCTTGGTGACGGGGGCTGGTGATCGTGCCGGGTTCAGCTGGCCTGCGGCACCCGCGCACGCCGGCACAACGTGAAAAAGTCCCCGCCGCGCTGAACGATTCGCCACATAAGCACCGCACCGGTGCTTATGTGGCGAAACGTTGCGGCGAAGACGATCGTTTTCACGTTGTGCCGGGCCGGGCGGGATCTCGGTCGGATCACGCCGGGCCGGGCGGGATCTCGGTGGGATCGGGCCAGGGCCTGGTCCTCACCGCGCACCCGAGCACGCGCCACCGCCACCCGAGCACGCACCACCGCAGATCCGAGCACGCGCCGACCTTTACCCGACGGCCGAGCGATCACGCTACACCCGGACGGATGCGGCTTCGGCGACCTCCGCGACCGTGGCCGGCGCCCCCGCATCCGACGGATCGCCCGCCGGCACCGCGGAGCCGATCCGCACGGGGCCCACCGACAGCAGTACGATCGCGGCCGCCAGCGCAGCGCCGACCATGAACGTCCAACCGCCCTGGAAAGCGCTCAGGACATCGCCCGGCGTCGGCGTGCCGATGATCGCTACGAGGATCGCTACGCCGAGTGCGCTCCCGAGCTGGCGCGACATTCCGAGGACCGCGGTCCCGGTCGCGAACCGCGCCGGGGGCAGCGGACCGGTCGCGGCTGCCGACAGCGTCGGCAGCACGAGCCCGACGCCGGTGCCGGCGAGCACCTGGGCCGGCAGCAGTTCGGAGGCGTAGTGCGGCGTCGTGCCCATGTGGGTGCGGAACCAGAGCATGCCGGCGGCGAACAGCAGCGCCCCGGCGGCTCCGACGTACCGCTGGCCGATGCGCTGGCCGAGCACGCCGCCCGGGAACGCGAAGATCGCAGCCATCGCCGGCCCGGGCGTGATCTGCAGACCGGCGCGCAGCACCGAGTCGTGCCAGACGGTCGTCTGGAACAGCACGCTCCCGAGCAGCAGCGCCCCGAATGCCGAGAAGAACAGCAGCGCGCCGAGGTTGGCAAGGGCAATCGCGCGGGTCCGGGCGATCACGGGCTCGATCAGCGGCGCGGGATGGCGCGTGGAGCGGATTGCGACCGCGAGCACGAGCACGGCCGCGGTGGCGAACAAGCCGAGCACGCGCGCGCTCGACCAGCCCCATTGATGCCCCTTGACGATCGCGAGCGTCAGCGATGCGATCCCGGCGCTGAACAGGATCGCGCCGAGCACGTCTGGGCGTGACCCGGAACGGTCGCGCACCTCCCGGAGCAGGCCCGAGGCGGCGACCAGCGTGAGCAGGCCGATCGGCACGTTGACGATGAACACCCAGCGCCATCCGGCCTGGACGAGCGCGCCACCGATCGTGGGCCCCGAGGCGGCGGCGACGCCGCCGACGGCAGCCCAGATTCCCACCGCGGCTCCGCGCTTCGCGGGCGGATACTCCGGCAGGAGCAGGCCCAGCGAGGTCGGGAGCAGGAACGCGGCACCGATCGCCTGCACGACCCGGGCCGCGACCAGTGCGCCCACGGACGGCGCGGCGGCGCACGCCGCCGACGCGAGGCTGAAGACCGCGAGTCCTCCGAGGAACGCGCGCTTGCGGCCGGCACGGTCGGCCCAGCGCCCGGCGGGCACGAGCAGCGCCGCAAACGCGATCGCGTACGCGTTGAGCACCCATGACAACCCGCTCAGGCTGGCTCCGTGGAAGTCACGCTGAATGTCGGGAAACGCGATGTTGACGATGAACAGGTCAAGCGAGGCCATGAACACGCCAACCGAGACAGTCAGCGTGACCTTGCTGCGGCGCGACATCAGATCCTCCGATCGGCGCAAGTGCGTTGCATGACGCAACCCACTGTATCACATGAGTTGCATCACGCAACTCAATGGCTACACTGAGTCCATGCTCCCCGCCGACTACGCAGGACAGAATTGCTCGATCGCTCGCTCCCTCGAGCTCGTCGGCGAGCGCTGGACGATCCTGATCATCCGCGAGGCGTTCCTCGGGACGCGCCGCTTCGATCAGTTTCAGGAGCGGCTCGGGGTCGCCCGCAACGTCCTGCAGGGACGGCTCGAGCGGCTCGTCGAGGCCGGGATCATGCGCCGCACTCCCTACCAGGAGCGCCCGACGCGCTACGAGTACCGCCTCACCCAGAAGGGCGTCGACCTGTGGCCCGTGATCGTCTCTCTGCTGAAGTGGGGCGACCGCTACGCGGCTCCGGCCGGGCCGCCGATGGTGCTCACCCACAAGGGCTGCGGCGGAGGGCTCGACGACCGGCGCCGCTGCGTGCGCTGCGGCGCCGATCTCGAGCCGTCGGACGTCCAGGCCACGCCGGGGCCTGGCGCCGCGTCAGAGCCCCCGCTCGGCGGCGTCGGCCTCGCGGGCGAGCCGCGAGATCGTCTTGAAGAACGTCGCTGACTGACCGTCGAACAGCCGGTCGGCCGTCAATCCTCTGACGGCCGCCATCGCACCCGCGAGCGAGTCGATCGTGGGCCGCACGACCGAGCAGTCAGGGAGGCCGGGGATGAACTCACAGGGCTCGGGCAGGATCAGGTTCGTCTGCGTCGCCTCGCCCCCGGAGTTGTTGAGGTTCGGGAAGGACACGCCGGTGACCGGATCCGTCACGCCGGCGAGCGGGTCCGCGACCGCGTTGCCCGCCTTGTCGTGCCACAGCGAGAAGTGGTTCGTCTCGACCCCACCGATCGCGACGACGATCCGCAGGACCTCGAGGCTCGTCACCTTGAGGGCCATCGTCGTGTACAGGCTCGATCCACCCTGCTCGATCATCGCGAAGTGGAATCCCGCCGTGTTGGCGATCGCCTGCATGCGCTGCTGCGCCCGCGTGGTCGGCGGGACCGGTGCGCTTCCCCCCGGAGGCGTCTCGGTGTCACTGAGCGGGATCGCGGGCTGGTTGTTGATCGTGACCGCCTGTCCAAAAGTGGCGCCAAAATCGGGATTGGTCGTCGCGCGGTAACGCAAGTACCAACTCGTGTCGACGTTGAGGCTCTTCAGGTTCGTCAGCCGCTTCGCGTTGCCGCCCCCGGTCGCTGTGCTCGGACGCAGCGTCCGGAACGCATCGAGATTGACCTCGCGCTGGCCCTTGGACCGGAGGTACGCGTTGATGAACGCGGCGTGGCTCTCCTCGTCGTCGGTGTTGTCCGAGATGTACTGCGGCATGTCCGAGTCGAGGTTCTCGAGCGCCGCGATGTAGGCATCGTTGGCGCCGTCGACGCCGCCGAACCCGGCGTACTGCTCCCACAGATCGCTTTCGATCAACTCGGCCGCCGCGAGGAACCGCAGGATTGCGAAATCGCCCTCGGTCGGGCCCGCACTTGCCCGGTGTGCCTTGGCCGATGCCCCGGCAGCCGTCACCGCTCCGGCGCCCGTCACCGCCGCGCCGGCGAGGCCAGCCTGCCGGAGAAACGACCGGCGCCCGACGACTTTGCTCCACAGCGTCTGGAGCTCATCGTTGCCTCGCTCTTGCCCAGCGTCATTGGCACGCGTCGTCGCGCGCAGATCCTGCACGGTCATGCTCACCCCTCTGTCAGTAGGTCATTCGGGACGTGGAGTCACCAGCGCAGGACGCGGTGCATAACGCAATCCTTCCCCGGCTTAACACGCGGTGAATATCCGTGTCACATGACCGCGACGGGGCCGCTCGACCGCCCGGAGTGCGGGAGACGGATGCGCGCGCGTCTCGGGCCGCCGGTCGGACGCGCGCGGACGCATCCCGGGCGCCGCCTCGAGGCCCGTCGGTGGGCGCTTGTCATCATGGTGATCCATGAGTGCGTTCGGTGGACACGGAATGAGCGCGGCACACGGTGCCTCGCCCGGCTCCATGCGCGGCCTGCGCCAGCCGCGCGAGCGGCCGCCCGAGTTGCTGGATCCGGCGCGTAAGCGCGACAACCGCAGGGTGCTCAGGCTGTTCGCGCGGTACCGCGGGCGCCTGGCCGCCGTCATGGGCCTGATCGTGTTCTCCGCCGGGCTCGGCATGATCTCCCCGTTTCTGCTGCGTGGCGTCCTCGACACCGCGCTGCCGGACCGGAACGGCGCGCTGCTGACCGAGCTCGTGCTTGGGATGATCGCGATCGCGATCGCGACGGGTGCGATCGGCGTCGTCCAGACGTACATGTCCAACGTGATCGGCCAGAAGGTGATGCACGACCTGCGCGCCGCCGTGTATCGCCACCTCCAGCGGATGTCGCTGGCGTTCTTCACGCGCACGCGGACCGGGGAGGTGCAGTCGCGGATCGCCAACGACATCGGCGGGATCGACAGCGTCGTGACCACGACGGCGACTTCGATCGCGCAGAACGCGACGACCGTGATCGCGACGATCGTCGCGATGGTGCTGCTCGACTGGCGGCTCGCGGCGATCTCGCTCGTGTTCGTCCCACCGTTCGTGTGGCTGACCCGGCGCGTCGGCCAGGTGCGGCGCACGATTACGAGCGAGCGGCAACGCCGCCTCGCCGATCTCTCCGCGCTCGTGTCCGAGTCGCTCTCGGTCTCCGGGATCATGCTCGGCAAGACGATGGGGCGCGGTCAGGACCTCGCCGAGCGGTTCACGACGGAGTCAAGCGAGATCGCGGACATCGAGGTGCGTTCGCGGATGGCCGGCCGCTGGGTGATGTCGACGATTCAGATGGTGTTCGCGATCCAGCCCGCGCTCGTGTACTGGATCGCGGGACAGAGCTTCCTTCACGGGAGCACGGCGATCTCGATCGGCACGGTCGTCGCATTCACACAGCTGCAGACGCGGTTGCTGTTCCCGATCCAGAGCCTCTTGTCGACGGGGGCGGACGTCGAGGCGTCGCTGGCGCTGTTCGACCGGATCTTCGAGTACCTCGACCTGCCCGTCGACATCGTCGAGGCCGATCAACCCGTGCAGCTGCGCGCCGACGAGGTCCTCGGGGAGGTCCGTTTCGAGGGCGTCTCGTTCCGTTACGCCACGGGCGACGACGCGCCGTGGACACTCCACGACATCGGCCTGATCGTGCCCGCGGGGACGCGCACGGCCGTGGTCGGCGAGACGGGCGCCGGCAAGACAACGCTCGGATACCTCGTCGCGCGGCTCTACGAGCCGCAAACCGGGCGCGTCACGATCGACGGCGTCGACGTGCGCCAAGCGAGCCTCGCATCGCTGGCTGCGACCGTCGGCGTCGTCTCCCAGGAGACGTATCTCTTCCACGCGAGCGTGCGCGAGAACCTCCGGTTCGCGCGTCCGGACGCCGGCGACGAGGAGATCGAGGAGGCGGCGCGCACCGCGCGGATCCATGACCTGATCGCCTCGTTGCCCGATGGCTACGAGACGATCGTCGGCGAGCGGGGCTACCGGTTCTCGGGCGGCGAGAAGCAGCGGATGGCGATCGCCCGGACCGTGCTGCGCAATCCCCCGGTACTCGTGCTCGACGAGGCCACGAGCTCGCTCGACACCCAGACCGAGGCGGCGGTGCAGGCCGAGCTCGAGCGCCTCGCGCAGGGGCGCACGACGATCACGATCGCCCACCGCCTGTCCACCGTGCGCGACGCCGACCAGATCGTCGTGCTCGACCGCGGGCGGATCGTCGAACGCGGCACGCACGAGGAGCTGCTCGAGAGCGGCGCCTACTACGCAACGCTCGTGGCGCGCGACGTCACCGAGGAGCCCGTCGAGGGGTAGCGGCTACGCGAGGCCCGCGAACCCGTCGGCGTCCTCGGGGGCATCGTCAACCGTGACCTCGTCCTGAGCCAACGCCGGCCGTGCGGCGCGGATCGGCATGCCGCCGCCCAACTTCTCGGACTCGGCCGGGAAGCGCGTTGCGGCGCCATCCGCGACCGCGGTGAGGGCGGTTGCGACCGCCCGTACGTCCTCGATCAGCCGTGCGCGCTCGCGCCATACCGTGTCGGCATCGCTGTCGAGCCGGCGCACCCGCTGATGGGCCTCGTCGGTGATCGTGAGCGCGTGGGAGGCCGCATCCGCGAGGCAGCGGTCCGCCTCGGCCTGTGCCTCGCGCCGGGTGATGTGTGCCTGCTCGTGCGCGACCTGGAGGATCGCGGCGGTCTGTTCGCCGATCCGTTTGATCTCCTCGGAGATGGTCTCGGCCGACGGCGCGCGCTCGCGCAGTTCGGCGAGCTCGCGCTCGAGTGCGTCGAGATGCTGATCGACCGCGTCGCGGTCGTAGCCGTGCAGGGTGACCGGGAACCGGTCGGGCTCCTGCTCCCAGCGCTCGACGGTCTGCACCGCACTGTCGTACTCGACGTCCCCGGGCTCTTCCCACTCTGGGAGCTCGTCGCGGGTGCGGTCAAATCCGCCGAATGTTCGCGCCAGTCGGCCGGCAAATCGCTCGGTCATGGGGGCTCCTTCGTCCGCCTGTGCCAACGGAAGGGCTGTTCGTCGGATTCCGCGCGATCCCTGTCGACGGGACGCCGCTGCCAGCGGTCCTGCAAACCGCTCAGCTGCGCTTGAGCAGCTGCCAGTAGTCGGCGACCGGCCCGAGGTGGCGGAGCTTGTCGGGGTTGACCACCGAGCTGATGCCCTGGATCTGTCCGTCGAGCACATCGAGCGCCCAAACGTCGATCACCCTCCCGCCACCGTCGAGCAGCAGGGCGCCGGGCTGGTCGTTGACCTCGCGCACGTTCGCCTCGTTCTTGCCGACGATCGCGGCAATCTCGTCGTAGTCGTAGTCGAACACGTCGCGCAGGAGAAGGACCGCGCGCTGCTCGGGCGAGAGGCTCTCGAGCAGCACAAGCATCGCCAGTGACAGCGAGTCGGCCATCTCGGCCTGGCGCGCCGGGTCCTCCGCGGCCTCGGAGATGCTGCCGAGCATCCGATAGGCGATCGCGAACGCCACAGGCCGGAGCTCCGCGAGCAGTTCGTCGTCACGCGAGGCGGTCATGCGGCCTCCTGGGTGAAGCCCTCGCGCCAGCTCGGATGCCGTGGCTCCCAGCCGAGCACGCGCTTGGCCTTGGCATTCGACGCTCCGCGAACCTCGGTCATCATCACCGTCGCGGCCTCGCCGGCGATCAACCGACCGACCACCCGCGGGACATGCCACGGCTTCGGCGCGCCGATCGTGCGCGCGAGCGCGGGCAGCCACGTCGCGACCGGAGCGGGATCGTCATCGACGATGTTGAAAATCCCGCGCTCACCGTGCTCGATCGCGGCGACGGTGGCGTCGGCCGCGTCCTCGACGTGGACGAACGACCAGACGCCGGCACCGCTGCCGATGACGGGGAACTTGCGCGCGCGGATCATCTCGAGTTGCTCCGCGCCTCGGCGCATCGACGTGCCGGGGCCGTAGAAGCCTCCGTACCGCAGGACGATGCCGTCCGTCCAGTCGGCGCGCGTGACCGCATCCTCGAGGTACGAGATCGCGTTGAAGGTCTCGCGCATCGAGTCCGGCGGGGTCGGGTCGAGTGGGTCATCCTCGGTCTTCACGCGTGCGCCGGTGCGGGCGAACGGCCAGCCGGCGTAGCTCTGGGCGACGAATCGCGTGACCCCGACCGCGCGGCCGGCGGACAGCAGATGGTCGGTTCCCTCGGTGCGCAGACGGTTCGTTGCTGCAAATTCACGGTCGAAATGGCGGATGTCAAGCGACTGCGGCAGCGCCGTCAGCTGGTGGACGATCACGTCGGGCTGCGCCTGCGCGACCGCGGCGGCGACCTGCTCGGCGACGAGCGCATCGACGACGATCGGCGTGGCGCCCATCCCCGAGAGCACAGTCCGCTTGTCGTCGCTGCGCGTCGTTCCGGTGACGTCGTGACCGCGCGCGACCAGACGCGGGACCAGCTGCGCGCCGAGCGCTCCCGTGGCACCTGCAACCAAGACCTTCATCGCGGCTCCTTTCTACGTTCTACCCCGAAGACGAGGGAGTGCGCGAGCCTGTGACAGGCGGGCTCGACCTCAGCCGGCAGCGGGCTCCGGCAGCGGCTCGACGCCGAGCTCGCGGGCGCCCGCGCGCGCCGCCTCGCCCTCGACCCGGAAGTGCGGCAGGCGGTGATCGAGGAACGCGGGGAGCTTCCAGTTGTACTCGCCGAGCAGGATCATCACCGCGGGCACGAGCACCGACCGCACGATCACTGCGTCGAGCAGGACCGCGCTCGCGAGCCCGATCCCGAACAGCTCGATGATGCGCTCCCCGCCGAGCACGAACGCGCCGAACACGAGCACCATGATCGTCGCGGCGGCCGTGATCGTCCGTCCGGTGGCGGCGAGTCCGTGCGTGACCGCCGCCGTGTTGTCGCGGCGACGGTGCCACTCCTCGTAGATCCGGCTGACGAGAAACACCTCGTAGTCCATCGACAGGCCGAACACGATCGGGAACAGCAGCACCGGGAGAAACGCCTCGATCGGACCGGTCTTGTCGATCCCGAGCAGCGACGCTCCCCAGCCGTGCTGGAAGATCGCGGTGACGATCCCGAGCGCGGCGCCGGTCGAGAGCATGTTCATCACGGCCGCCGTGGCCGGGATCGCGATGCTCCGGAAGACCGCCATCAGCAGCAGGAAGCTGAGCAGCACGACGATCCCGATGAACTGCGGCAGCTTGGCGGAGAGCACGTGCGCGAAATCGTCGAAGATCGCGGTCTGTCCGCCCGTCAGGACGGTGATCCCCGTGCCACGTTCCGCGGCGGGGACGACGCTGTTTCGGACCTTGTGGAGCAGGTCCGCGGTCGACGCGTCCTGCGGCGAACCCTTCGGATAGACATCGGCGATCGCGACCGCGGGACGCCCGTCCACGCCCGGGATGAACGACGGGCGGGTCGCGCCGACGACCCCGGGCGTGTGCGCCACCGCCTGCTGCACGCGGATGAATGCTGCGCGCTGCTGCGGCGTGCGGACCTGCGCGACGAGCTGCAGCGGTCCGTTGTAGCCGGGTCCGAAGCCCGTCGCGAGCAGGTCATACGCCTTGCGGGTCGTCGAGCTCGCGGGATCGCTGCCGGCGTCGGCCGATCCGAGCCGCATCGAGAAGAACGGGATCGCGATGATCACCATCACGGCGGCCGCCACCGCCGCGAACACGGCGGGCCGCTGCTTCATCCAGCCCGTCCACCGCGCCCACAGCGCGGACTCGTCGCTCGTGCGCAGCCGCCCCTCTCGGAGCGCGCGCCGCTCCCGGCGGCGCAGCACGAACCGACCGAAGAAGCCGAGCAGCGCGGGCAGCAGCGTCAGCGCCGCGACGACCGTGAACGACACGGCGATCGTGGCGGCGATCGCGACGCCGTACAGGAAGCTGACGCCGAGCGCGAACATCCCGAGCATCGCGATGCAGACGATCATGCCCGCGAACAGCACCGCGCGCCCCGACGTGTCGAGCGCCTCGACGACGGCCTCCTCGCCGCTCATACCGCGCAGCACGCCCTGGCGGTAGCGGGTGACGATGAACAGCGCGTAATCGATGCCGACGCCGAGGCCGATCAGCAGTGAGAGCTCGCTCGAGAACGTGGCCATGTTGATCACGTGCGAGAGCAGCCCGATGACGGCGATCCCCGCCCCGAGCGACATGCCGGCGGTCACGAGCGGCAGCGCCGTCGCGAGCAGCGAGCCGAACACGATGAACAGCACGACCGCGGCCGCGAGGAAACCGAAGCCGAGCCCGGCCGAGTCGTTGTTGCGGTTGCCGGCGCGCGCGACCTGCCCCTCGACCTGGAACTGGAGCCCGTTGCCCGATGCGGAGGTGACCTTCGAGACGAACGACCGTGCCGCCGCTTGAGAGAGCGTGTCGGCGCGCGCGTTGAACGTGATGTTCGCGAACGCGATCTGGCCGGACGGCGAGATCTGCGAGACGCCGCGGGGGTCATAGGGCGACTGCACGGAGCTGACGTGCGGCTGCGAGGCAACCTGCGAAAGCACCGACTGGACGCGCGCGCGGACCGCTGGATCGGTGACGCGGCCGTGGGAGACGGCGATCACGACCTGGTCGCTGTCGCCCGACGCCTTCGGCGCGTTGCGCTGGAGCAGGTTGACCGCGTCGAAGCTCTGCGTGTGCGGCAGGCTGAAGTTGTCGGTGTAGGCGCTGCCCGCGGCCGAGTGCAGGGCGGTGAGCCCGACCAGCGCGAGGACCCATCCCAACAGCACGATCCGCCGGTGCACGAAGCACCATCTCGCAAGCGTTCTCATGAGGGCGTGATTGTGGCCGCGATCCTTGACAGTTGTCTGACAGGGCCTGGACGCCCTGCCACGAGACTAGCGTGCGGCCACGAGCGCCAAGGGCGCGGGATCGCGCTCGAGCAGCTCAGCCATCCTCGCCGGCGTGCCCAGCTCCGGGACCGGCGTGTACAGGATCAACCGCTGCTGCGGGGCCTCGCTGGGGTGGAACACGGCGTGCTCGAAGATCAGCGTGCCGAGGAGCGGGTGGATGAGCTCCTTGCGGCCCTCGCCGCTGCGTCCGACCTCGTGCCGCTTCCACGCCTTGCAGAACTCGGGGCTTGACTGCCGCAGCGCCTGGATCAGCTCGTCGAACGACGGGTCTCCGATGTGGCGCGCGCTGTCCGCACGGAACTTCGCAACCGCCATCCGCGAGCCACGCTCCCAGTCCGGGAACATCTCGCGCCGTGCGGGATCCATGAACATCAGCCACAGGTGGTTGCGCGCGGCCCGCGGGACCTTGTCGAAGTCGCCGAACAGCGCGCAGGCCGCCCGGTTCCAGGCGAGATAGTCCCAGCGACGCCCGAGCAGGAGCGCCGGCGCAAGCTCGAGATTCTCGATCAGTCGCCGGATCGTGGGGGAGACGCGCTCCGCCGGCGGCTTGCATGGCGGCGCCTCCTCGCCGCGCCCGAGCAGGATCAGGTGCGTGCGCTCGGCGGGCGTCAACCGCAGCGCGCGAGCGATCGCCTCGAGCACGTCGAGCGAGGCGCGCACGTCGCGTCCCTGCTCGAGCCACGTGTACCAGGTGGCGCCGACACCGGCGAGCTGCGCGACCTCCTCGCGGCGCAGGCCCGGGGTCCGGCGACGGCCACCGAGGGGCAAGCCGACGTCCTCAGGCGTGAGCGCGGCCCGGCGCATGCGCAGGAAATCGGCGAGCTCCTCACGTCTGCGCGCGCCGTTCGTTTCACTGGTACGGGTCTGCCGCGAGGGCGTGGGTGTCACATCTACTACCAGGATAAACCCCTCTCTTGTACCTGGATAACCACGACCGGAGAATACACCACGTGAACACGATCAAAGCCGCTCACTCTCATCGCACGCGCTCCAATAGCGCACTCTTGCTGGTCGTCTGCATGGCGCAGTTCATGGTCATCCTCGACATCGCCGTCGTCAACGTGGCACTGCCGTCGATGCGCAGCGACCTGCACTTCTCAACCACGGGCCTGCAATGGGTGGTCAACGCGTACACGATCACGTTCGCCGGCTTCATGATGCTGGGGGCACGTGCAGCCGACCTGCTCGGACGGCGGCGGGTGTTCCTCACCGGCACGGCGCTGTTCGCCGTCTCATCGCTGCTGTGCGCGCTCGCGAGCACCCGCGGGGTGCTGATCGGCGTCCGCGCGCTGCAGGGCATCGGCGGCGGGATCGTGTCTCCCGCCACCCTTTCGATCATCACCGCATCGCTGCCCGAAGGCCCGGAGCGCAATCGCGGGCTCGGTCTGTGGGCGGCCATGGGCGGCCTCGGCGCCTCGTCCGGAGCGCTGCTCGGCGGGCTGCTCACCCAGGGCTTCGGATGGCCCGCGGTATTTGCGATCAACCTCCCCGTCGGGGCGATCGTGATCGTGCTCGGCCTGCGCGTGATCCCGGCCGACCTGCGGGTCGTCGGACCGCGCCACTTCGACCTGAGCGGCGCGCTGCTCGTGACGAGCGGGCTCGTCGCGCTCACGTACGGGATCGTGCGGACCGACACGCTCGGCTGGGGATCGACCGGCGTCCTGGCGCCGCTCGCGGCGGCGGTCGTGCTGCTTGGGGCGTTCCTGTTCGTCGAGGCGCGCGTCGCCCGCGCGCCGCTCGTGCCGCTGTCGATCTTCCGGCTCTCGCAGCTGCGGGTCGCGAACGCCGTCGTCGTGCTCATGTACTCGGCGCTGTTCTCGATGTTCTTCTTCGTCACGCTGTACTTGCAGCAGGTGCTCGGCGACGACGCGCTGCAGGCGGGGCTGTCGTTCCTGCCGATCACGCTGTCGGTGTTCACCGGGTCATCGCTGGCGCCGCGGCTCGTCAGCCGCCTCGGCGTTCGGTCGGTCGTGACGCTCGGGCTGCTGTCGGCGGCGGCGGGGACGCTGCTGCTGACCGCGGTCCGGCCGGGCGCGAGCTACGCAACCGCCGTGTTGCCGGGCGGCGTCCTGTCCGGACTGGGGATGGGGCTCGCGCTCGTCAGCTCGACGATCGCGGCAACGCAGGGCGTGCCGCGCGCGCAGTCTGGCCTGGCCTCGGGGCTGCTGAACATGTCACGGCTGTTCGGCGGCGCGCTCGGGCTCGCGGTCCTCAGCACGATCGCAGCGTCGCAGTCGCATCCGAGTCCGGGGGTGAGCGCGTCAACCGCGCTCACGAACGGGTTCGCAGCGGCGTTCGAGGTGGGCGCCGTGATCCTGCTGGCGGCGGTGGCGATCGCGGCGCTCGGGCTGCGGTCGCGGCCGGCCGAGGCCGTGGCGGAGCCCGCGCCTGCCGAGGTCGCCGCCGTCGAGGACGCCGAGGCGATCGCGGCCTGAGCCCGTCCGGCGGGCTGACAGCACGACGCGCTCGATCTCGACTGAGCAGAATGGAGGCCGCGTGCCCTCATCCACCCCCCGATCGAAGGCGCGCAGCGCCGGGATCGTCCTGCATCGACGCCGCGGCGGCGTGCGGCAGGTCCTGCTCGTCCATCCGGGCGGACCGCTGTGGGCCAAGCGCGACCTCGGTGCGTGGTCGATTCCGAAGGGGGAGTACGCAGCGGGCGAGGACCCGCTCCAGGCCGCGCGGCGCGAATTCGAGGAGGAGCTTGGATCGCCCCCGCCGGCCGGCGACGCGCGCGAGCTCGGGGAGATTCGTCAGAAGTCGGGCAAGTACGTGCGGGCCTGGGCGATCGAGGGCGACCTCGACGAGACACAGATCACGAGCAACACGCTCCCGTTGCAGTGGCCGCCGCGGTCGGGACGGTGGATCGAGATCCCCGAGGTCGACCGGGCTGAGTGGTTCGGACTCGAGGCCGCCCGCGAGAAGCTCAATCAGGCGCAGTCGGCCCTGCTCGACCGGCTCGAGGTGCTCACCCAGTGAACCCGTCCGAGGCGATCAGCCCGACCGCCCACTACACCGGCTACGTCTGGGCGCACAACAACCTGTCGCATTCGGCACTCGTCACGCGCGAGGGCCGCGTCCTGTTCGAGTCGTTTCGCCCGATCCAGATCGCCGCGGGCCTTGCCGGCGCGCCGTCGCTGGAGACGTACCTGCTCGCGCGCCACCACGCAATCGACACGCGCGTGCATGCCGCCATCGACGAGCACGGCGTCACGCAGGTGATCGAGGTCGCCTGCGGGCTCTCGCCTCGCGGGTGGCGCTTTTCCGACCGCTACGGCAAGGCGATCACGTACATCGAAGCCGACCTGCCCGCGATGGCGCAGCGCAAGCGTGCGGCGCTCGCGCGGATGGGGTCGCTCGGCGAGCACCATCGCGTCGTCGCGCTCGACGCGCTGCTGGACGACGGTCCGCTCAGCCTCGCCGCCGTCGCCGCGGAGCTGAACGCCGACGAGGGGCTCGCGATCATCACCGAGGGCTTGCTGGGGTATCTGCCGACGGACACCGTCAATCGCATCTGGCGGCGGTTTGCGGCGGTCCTGTCCGGGTTCTCCAACGGCCGCTATATCTCCGACCTGCACATCGGCGGTGCGCAGTCGGTTCACGTCCGCTGGTTCCGGGTACTGCTGTCGATGTTCGTCCGCTCGAGGGTGTCCCTGCACTACGGGAGCAGCGCGGATGCGACGGCATCGCTACACGCCGCCGGCTTCAGGTCGGCCCATATTCACGACGCTTCCGAGCTCGCCCCAACGATCCAGGGAGCCGGGAGTGAGCTTGTGCATATAATTGAGGCATCAACCAGGTGATCTCCCTCACGCTCTACAACGATCCCGCGTGTCCATGGGCGTACTCCGAGCGTCCGGCGCTGCGCGTGCTCGAATGGCGCTACGGATCCCAGCTCGAGTGGCGGCTCGTGCTGATCGGTCTGACCGAGAGCGCGGCTCAGTACGAGGCGCGCGGCTATACGCCGCTGCGCGGCGCGCTCAGCCAGGTCAACTTCCGCCGTTACGGGATGCCGTTCGCGCCCGCTCCCAAACGCCGGGTCGCCGCGACCGCACGTGCCTGCCGGGCGGTCGTCGCCGCGCGGCTGCTCGAGCCGGGCAGTGAGTTCATCGTGTTCCGCGCGCTCCAGCTTGCGAACTTCACGACGCCGCTGCTGCTCGACGACGACGCCGGACTCGGCGAGGCGCTCGCGCGCGTCCCCGGCGTCGACCCGAGTCGGATCGTCGGGATGCTCGACGCCCCGGAGGTGACGGAAGCCTATGAACGTGATCGCGCCGAGGCGCGGACGGCGGCCGGGTCGCCCGCCGAGCTTCAGGGAAAGACCGCCAACACCGACGGAAGCGTGCGCTTCACCGCTCCGTCGGTGGTGTTCGAACTGGGCGGGCAGCGGCTCGTCGCCGGCGGCTTCCAGCCGGTCGAGGCCTACGACGTGCTGATCGCCAATCTCGATCCGTTGATCGCGCGCCGCCCGGTGCCCGACACGCCGGGGCCGCTGCTCGAGTTCTTCGCCGAAGGTCTCACGACCCAGGAGGTCGCAGCGCTGCTCGCCCGGGGCAACGACCGCCCGGACAGGGTCGCCGCGGAGACGGCGCTGATCGAGCTGGTCGCCGACGGGCAGGCCGTCCGCCGCCCGCTCGGGGACGACGCGCTGTGGCTGGCGCCGGCGGCGGCATCGGCGACCGCGGCATTGCATCGCGCGGCCTAAATCCCTACAGCGTCAGCTTCAGCGGGAGCGCGTCGAGGCCGTAGATCCCCGACGGCGTCCCGAACTCGGGCTCGCCGTCGAGCTCGATCGCGCCCACGTGCTCGGCGAGGAAGGCCAAACCCTCCTGCATCTCGGCGCGCGCGAGATTCGCGCCGACGCAGTAGTGGATGCCGGCGCCGAAGGTCAAAACGCGGGCGCGGCCGCGGTCGGCGCTGATGTCGAACGCGTCGGGGTCGATCCCGTCGCGGTTGGCGTGCCAGGCGGACACGAGGACGATCGTGCCGGCGGGGAACGTGATCCCGCGGTGCTCGACGTCGGTGACCATGATCCGCGCGGTGAACGGGGTGATCGGCTCGTATCGAAGCGCCTCATCGACGGCGGCGAGTGCTCGTCCGTGCGGGTCGCGGCGCAGCAGCTCCCACTGGGATGGGTGCATCGCGAGCAGGCGGACCGCGTGCGCGAGCTGGCTCTGGCTCGTGTCGACGCCGCCGACGAGGATGTTGAGCACGAGGTTGCACAGCTCGACGTGGCTGAGGCGATCGCCCTGTTCCTCGGCGGTGATCAGGTCGGTGATGAGATCCTCGCCGGGCCGCTTGCGCCGCTCTGCGATCAGCGCGTCCGCGTACACGTAGAACTCGGCGACCGCCTCCTCGATCAGCCCGCGCTCGCTGATCAGGCTGGCCGCGTCGAACTGCCGCTGGATCCAGTTCGACCAGTGGTGGAGCCGCGGCGCGTCGCGCAGCGGTGCGCCCATCACTTCGGCGATCACGAGCGACGGGTACGGCTTGGCGAACACGTCGATGAACTCGCAGCGGCCGTCGGCCGGGATCGTCTCGATCAACTGCTGCAGGAACCGCCGCATCGCCGGGCGGTAGCGATCGACGCGGCGCGGCGCCAGCGCCGGGTTGACGAGGTTGCGCAGCCGGCGGTGATCATCGCCGTTGATGTTGATGATGTTGCGCACGATCTCCTCGTGCAGCGGCCCGTCGCTGATCCCGAACAGCTCGCCGATCGTCAGACCTGGGAACACGGCGTCCCTCGTGCGCAGGAAGAACTCGCCGGACTCGCGGTCGAGGACGGTGACGCCAAACGGGTTGGACGCGAGCCAGCCGTCGTGACCGCGGAGCTCGGCCATCGCGGCACGGTAGCGGGGGCCACGCAGCGCCGCGTCGGTGTGGTCGAGGCTCGGCAGCTCGAGCTCTGTGATCACCGGCATCGACCGGCGAGCCTACTGCGAAAACGTGCATAACAAAGATCAAACGTCGCGGCCCTGGCGCTGACGCCGGTCGGCCGGATAGGGTGTAACCCAGATGAGGGCACGCGTAGCAGTTGTGGGGGCGGTCCTCGCCGCCTGCCTGGCCTGGGCCGCGACGGCTGTCCAGGCGGATCTCGTGACCGCAATACCGGCGCAGCTCACGTACGTGACCGGTAACAACGGGACGGTCTGGATCGCGAACGTCGACGGTAAAAGCCCACGGAAGCTGGGGGCGGGGACGCAGCCGCTGATCTCGCCCGACGGCGCGCACGTCGCGGCATCGCTCTTTTCCAGCAAGGGAAACGCCCTCGTGATCTACAGCCCCGGGTCGCCGACCCGCAGGTACTTCGACATCAGCAAGGCGAACGCGAGCGCGCTGTCATGGTCGTCGACGTCGCGATATCTCGCGGTCGCCCTCTCGAACGTGAACGGCAACGGCGGCAGCCTCGTGATCGTCGACACGCAGACGCGCACCGTCAAGACGATCGCGAGCGGAGCCGTCTGCGGGGCGAGCTTCTTCCCCGGCGCGCCGGAACGGCTCGTGTACGGAATCGGGCCGGCAAGCTCGTTCTGCTTGAAGTCCGACATCTACGTGGTCCCGGCGAACGGGACGGGGCGTGTGCAGCTCACCCACGGCGGGCGGAGCCTCAATCCCGTCTGGGGCGCGAGCTCGATCGCGTTTGACCGCGAGACGCTGCGCCACAACGACGCTCCCATCTACCAGATCTGGCTGGTGAATCCGAATGGGACCAACCAGGTCCAGGTGACCCACACGAAGGTTCCCACGCTGCTTGACGGGCTGGTTCCCAAGCAGTTCTCCGGCGACGGCACACGGCTGCTCGCGGCCTTCGTGGGGCAGGACACGAACGAGACCTGGACGCTCGACCTGCGCACGCACAAGGCTCGGCACCTCACGGTTCACAACCTCGACGTCACGCCGGGCGGTCTGTCGTCCGACGGCACGACGGTGCTGATCGACTACGGCGGATTTGAAAATCCGCCCTCGGCCGGCACGGTCGAGACGTTGCCGTTTGCCGGCGGGACGCCGAGGGTGCTCGTCAAGCACGCCGGCGAGCCTGGCTGGAACCTGTGAAGATCGCTTAGCGGTGCGTCCAGCCGTCGCGCACGAGCTCGTGCGCAACGGCCTCGGCCAGGACGAGCGCCCGGGAGACGGTGCGGTAGTCGACGTTCTCCGGAGTGTCGGACATCTTGTGGTAGTTGGAGAGCGCCTTGTAGCGGTCCATCGAAGTGATCGTCGCGGTCGGGTAGCCGGCTCTGCTCGGGATCACGGCATCGGTCGAGTTGCGCGAGCGCATGCCGCGGCGTACGTGCGCCCCCGCCCGATCGCCGGCCCGCACGACGAGGTCGCGGAAGCTGCGGTCGTGGTAGTCCTCCATCACGACCGGGCCTTCGCCCTCGAGCATGATCAGGCGCGGCGAGCCGACCGTGTCGAGGTTGAGAAACCAGGTCCGGTTGCGATCCAGCGCCGGGAAATGGCGGTCGGCGAAGCCGTGGATTCCGCCCTGCAGCACCTCCTCGGCGCCGCATGACACGAGCAGCACGCGCAGGCCGTCGACCGGCCGCTCGTGCAGCCGCTCGGCCAGCGCCACGAGCACCGCGACCGCGCTGAGGTTGTCGTTGGCGCCGGGGCACACGGGCCGCCGGGCGACGTCGGCGAACACCGCGACGCCGAGCAGCGAACCGAGCAGGCCGGCGCGGATCGGGCCCTTGCGGCGCCGCGCGGCGCCCAGCGCGATCAGCGCCGGCGCGCCCAGCATCGCCCACCACAGCGGCAGCGAGGTATCGATCCGTTCGATCACGCCGGGGAACGACTCGCCGAACCACGCCTGGGCCTGGTCATCGAAGATCGCGCCCGTCGGCGCCGCGTCATGGTGGGCGAGCACGACGAGCGTCTTGACGGCGGTCGGATCGCCGCACCGCGCGACGACGTTCCAGGTTGGATGCAGCGGCGCGGTGGCGCGGCGGTACAGCCGGGGACCGTTCGAGATGTCGTCGGCGATCGCGGCCGTGATGAGTGCGGCGGCGGCGCCGCCGATCACCCGAGTGCGCTCGCGCAACGCCGCGGCGCCGGCAACGGCCCCGGCGGCGGCGAGGCTGCCGATCACGCGGGCATAGCCGTCGTGGAAACGCTCTTCGTCGACTGTCACCTCGCAGCCCGCGCGCTCGAGCCGATCGGCGATCCAGCGGGCGGCTCGCTGCTCGCCCGACGAGCCCGCGCGGCGCTCGATCGGCGCGAGCGCCTCGATCACCTCGCGGAGGGTCGACTCGTCCCGGGCACTGATCGACGATGTCTGCGCGTCGGCGGTCAAGAGCCCCATGGTAGGCAGCGCGCCGCCGGCGCGCGTGGAGGGTGGGCGCGGGTCAGCCGCGGGGGCGGCGCGGGCCGCGGGCAGGGATTCGGGCGCCGGCGGGGAACCGACCCCGCATGAGCCGCGGGGTCGCGATCATCTGCGCGCTTGCAGCCGGGGGGCTCGTCGCGCTCCAGCCGCCGGCCAACGCGATGCTCGCCAGGCATGTCAGCGACCTCGGCGCGGCCTTCGTCAGCCTCGCGATCTCGCTCGTGATCATCGGCGTCCTCTTGCTCGTCGCCGGACATCCGGGACGTCTCGCCCAGTTCGGCGGCTTCCGCTTCGCATACCTGCTCGGCGGGATCGCGGGGGCCGCGGTCGTCGGCGTGTCGCTCGTCGCGGTGCGCCCGCTCGGCGCCGGCGGCTTGATCGCGTTGCTCGTCGCGGCACAG
This sequence comes from Solirubrobacteraceae bacterium, assembly GCA_035524415.1. GTDB lineage: Bacteria > Actinomycetota > Thermoleophilia > Solirubrobacterales > Solirubrobacteraceae > Palsa-465. Next base: position 20,119 of record DATKOY010000016.1, read on the forward strand.
CTCGTGGTCTCGGTGCTCGCCGATCGGTTCGGCTGGTTCGATCTCCCCGTCGTCGCGATCGGACCCGGCCGGGTGCTCGGGCTGGCGCTCGTGATCGGAGGGACCGTGCTGATCACCCGCTGATCGCGCGCGCGATCACCATTCGACAACACCTTCGTTACAGGTGGGCAACCCGGCGGTGCGGCCGGGTGGGGAGAGTGTCGGGCGTGGCGCGGAGCGCCCCGCTGTGCGCCGCAGGCCCCCCACACCAACTGAAAGAGGAGACATTGATGTCGCGCAAGCGCGTCGTTTCCCTGCTGCTCGCGGCGCTTGCCGTCGCTGGAGGGAGCGTGATGATCGCCGGTTCGGCGATCGCCGGCGCCTGGCACCACGGTCGCCATGGCCGAGGGCACGTCGCCAACGGGCACCGGACCGCAACGCCGATCCGGCACCTCGTGGTGATCTTCGGAGAGAACATCTCGTTCGACCATTACTTCGGGACCTACCCGAACGCCGCTGGCACGGACGGCCAGAGCTTCACGGCCGCGCACCACACCCCCGCGGTCGACGGACTGCTGCCGGCGACGAGCCCGTCGCTGCCGCCCAGCCTGCGGCACAGCGCGAACCTGCTCACCACCAATCCGAACAGCGCGCTGCCCCAGCGCCTGGACTCGAGCGCGATCGGACTCGCCGGGAACGCCGGCGGGCAGCTGACGTGCGACCAGGACCACGACTACAGCGATGAGCAGCAGTCGTTCGACGGCGGCAAGATGGATCAGTTCGTACAGAGCGTCGGTACAGGCAGCGGCACGAGCCCGTTCGGAACGGCGTGCACTGCGAAGACCGTCATGGACTACTACGACGGCAACACCGTCACCGGGCTGTGGAACTACGCGCAACACTTCGCGATGAGCGACAACTCATACTCGACGACGTACGGTCCGTCGTCGCCCGGCGCGATCAACCTGGTCGCCGGCGACACCGGCAACGTCGACATCGCGCACACCGCGAACAGCCCGTCGATCTCCACCTCGACGAGCCCGGACAACGACATCACCCCGAACGGCAAGGGTGGCTACTCGCTGACCAGCGACGCCCAACCGTACTGGGATGACTGCTCGACCCGCGACGCGGTCGCGTTGTCGGGCAAGAACATCGGCGACGTCCTCAACTCGGAGGGGGTCTCGTGGGGCTGGTTCCAGGGCGGCGAGCGTCCAAGCGCGAGCTTCCAAGCGGCGCTGTCGGCGACCGGCAACAGCTCTCAGAACACGAACGTGTTCCAGCCGGATGAGTTCAAGACGTACTTCTCCACTGCCGCCAACCGGCCCGCGCACTCCTCCAACCAGGCGCTCTGCTCCTCGGTTCACCCGATCGGGGTCGCGCTCGGCGGCACCGGCCAGTGGGGCTACAAGGACGATTACATCCCGCACCACGAGCCGTTCAACTACTACGCCACGACGGCCAACCCGCACCACCTGACGATCCCGACCGACGCGAGCGGCAATGACACGCTCGCCGGGCTCGCGACGGTCGGACACGACACGCAGTCGTTCGTCAGCGGCGTGCCGCAGTTCGACACACCGAATCATCAGTACGACATGAGCGATTTCGATCAGCTCCTGGCGGCGATCTCGAACCACGAGCTGCCGCAGTCGGCGCTGCCCGCGGTCAGCTTCCTGAAGGCGCCGGGATACCAGGACGCGCACGCCGCGTACTCGGATCCCGCCGACGAGCAGCAGTTCGTCGCAAACGAGATCAACGCTCTGGAGAAGAGCCCCGATTGGTCGAGCACCGCGGTGATCATCCTCTACGACGACTCCGACGGCTGGTACGACCACCAGTTCCCGGGTGTCCAGAACCCATCGCTGTCGCCGGCGGACAACCTCACGAACACGTCGTTCGCGGTGTCCACCACCGGCACGTCGGGGCAGTGCGGCCCGAACCCGCAGGTCTCGGCGCCGCTGGGCGGCGAGCAGGCTCGGTGTGGCTTCGGCCCGCGGCAGCCGCTGCTGGTCGTCTCGCCGTTCGCCAAGCACGACTACGTCGACCACAACCTGACCAACCAGGCCTCGGTCATCAACCTGATCGAGTACAACTGGCGGCTGCCGTCGATCAGCGGCTCGGCCGACCAGATCGAGGCGACGGTCGACCGTCACGAGGGCGTGCCGTTCGACCTCGCGGGGCTGTTCACGTTCCGTCACGAGGGCGATCACGGCGGCCGTCTGTTCATCGATCCGAACACCGGTCAGCCGATCGGCGGGCACTTCTGGAGCGACAGCCGCAGGAAGTAACGCACAGCGATCGACGAACTCAGGCGTTCAGGGGCGGCGGTGCGGCCGCCCCTGAACCCTCATCGCGGGACGACCTCGCCGAGCCACTGCATCGCCCGAGCGAGATCGGGCGGGTCGATGTTGTGCGCGGCGCCGGATTCACGGTAGTCGAGCGCGAACCCGGCGGCCTGCAGGACCTCGCGCGCGCGCCGAGCAAACTCGACGCCGATCACCGGGTCGTTCCGGCCGTGGGCGATGAAGACCCGCGTCTTGCCCGCTCGGCTCAGGTCGGGCCTCCAGGCGTCGAGCGTGGGGATGAAGCCGGAGAACGCGAGGATGCCGGCGGGCGCCGGCCGCTCCGGGCCGAGCCCGAGGGCGTAGCTCATCACCGTCCCCATCGAGAAGCCGCCGAGCACGGTGCGCTCGGGCGTGATGCCGGTCCGCTCCCACAGCTCGTCGTGCAGCTCGCCGAGCGCGCGGTCGGAGGCCGTGAACGTGTCCGGGTCCGGATAGCCGACGCGCGGCACCGCGTACCAGTGGTAACCGGGAGAGCCCGGGAACTGGAGCGGCCCGCGCGGGGTCACGACGTGGAGCCGGCGGTCGGGATCCAACACGTCCGCGAGTGGCAGCAGATCCTGCTCGCTCGTGCCGCGACCGTGGTGCAGCACGAGCAGACCCTCCGGGTCGCCGGTCGCGGGGCGCTCCCGATAGACGAGCGCGCCCATCAGTCGAGGTAGCTGACGACGGACGAGTGCGGGGCGCGCTCGGGCGCTTCCTTCTCCTGTCGCGGCCGGCCGAGGTGGATCAGCGCGACGAAGCGCTCGCCGGGCTGGATCCCGAGCGCCTCGCGGCCTGCGTCGGTTCGCAGGACGCCCGGCGTCCGCCAGTAACCGGCGAGACCGCGCCCGTGCGCGGCGAGCAGGACGGCGTACGTCGCGCACGCCGTCGCGCACAGATCCTCCTCGTCCTGGACCGCGTCGCCGGATGTCGTCGCCGTCGCCGCGACAAGCGTCGGGGCGCGATCGAGCTTGCTCGCGGTCTCCGAGCCGGCGGCGCGCTTGAGCCGCTCGAGCGCCTCGGGGCCGAGGACGCGGAAGCGCCACGGGTTCGTGAGATGGTGGTTGGGCGCCCACCGCGCAAGGTCGAGCAGTTCGTCAAGGGTCTCGCGGTCGACGGGCTCTGGCGCAAACGCCTTGTGGGTCCGGCGGCTGCGGATCGCGTCTTCGACGTTCATCGTTCTGCAGCGTAGTACGCGGCTGCGATCATTCCGCAGCACCATGCTCCTGTACGACTCCAAGGTGTCGGGCAACTGCTGGAAGGTCAGGCAACTGTTCGCGCACCTCGGCATCGGCTACGAGCGCCGCGACCTCGACGTCATCGACCGGTCGAACAGGCCGGAGGTGATCGGCGACAAGAACCCCGCGCTGCGCGTGCCCACGCTGGTGCTCGACGACGGTCGAACGCTCGCCGAGTCGAACGCGATCACGTTCTACTTCGCCGAGGGCACCGACTACCTACCAGATGACCGCTTCGAGCGGGCGAAGGTGCTCCAGTGGCAATTCTTCGAGCAGTACGACGTCGAGCCCAACATCGCGGTTGCCCGGTTCTGGCGGATCGCGGGGATCACGCCGCCTGCAGCCGAGCTCGAGAGCAAGATCCGCGGCGGTCACAAGGCGCTGGTGGCGATGGACCGCTACCTCGACTCCCGTCAGTTTCTCGTCGGCGAGCGGTACACGATCGCCGACATCACGCTGTACGCCTACACGCACGTCGCACACGAGGGCGGCTTCGAACTCGACGGCTACGGCGCGGTCGGCGCGTGGTTGGGCCGCGTCGCGGCACAACCCGGCCACATCCCGATCACCGCCTGACCTCCGCGGTTGGCGGACGGCTCGCACCACCCTCAGCCAGACCCGGCCCGCCGGCTCGGCTCCGGATCGACGGAGGCGCGCCGGTCCACCAATCCGGCCCGACGGAGACGCGCCGGCCCCGGCACAACGTGAAACGATCCGTCTTCCGCTGAGCGTTTCTGCAGATAAGCACCGTGGGGGTGCTTATGGGGCAAATCGTCGCGCGCGGCGCGGACTTTTGCACATTGTGCCGGCCGCGCGCCGGGCGCGCCCGATCCGGGCCCAGCGATTGTCACAGGGGCGAGCGCGCCGGCGGTCACCACGAACGCCCTCGCATCGCCGTGCAGCCGTTGCCCGAGCCCTGCCCGAGCCCTGCCGGCGTGCAACGAGTGTGCGCGGAATGCCAACAGCGCAACTTCTTCGCCGCCGGTCCGTTTCGATCAACTGGTGGCGCCCATGCTCCGGGGGCGGAGATATTGCGGGTGACGCCGGCACAGGAGGCCCCCCGGCGGAATCCCTTCGCCGGGGGGACCAGTGCGCGCCGCGCGGGGGCAAGGGCGACGCGCGGACCTCTGACGATAGCGACCCTGTATCGGAACCCCCGTGCATATGTCCGAGGGAGCCGCGCGACGTGGGAGCTGCGGCGCGCGTGTCCCAACGTGTCGGCCGCGGTCGCTACGCGACCTCGCCGAGCTCGAATCGCTGCTGCATCGTCGCGACGAGCCGGTCGATCCAGTCGCGCGACGACACCGATCGCGGGGGTTGCTCCAATGCGACGAGCGCCGCGTCCGTCTTGCGCTTCGCCCGCTCGAGCGATGCGCGATCATCGCCCGCGCGAAGGTGCTCGTCGAAGGCCTCAAGGTAGACGCGCTGCGCCGGCGTCGGCTCCCACGTCCCATCGTCCGAGAACCGCGCGGGGTGCTGAATCCGCGTCTGCAGCGGATCGATCCAGCCGGCGTTGAAGCACACCACGAGCGCCTGAGCGGCGTGGGTGACGTCGAGCTTGCGGTACGCGTTGACGCAGTGCTGGCGCACGGTCGACGCGCTCAGTCGGAGCCGCTCGGCGATGCCGGCAGTCTGCAGTCCTTCGAGTGCCATCAGCCGCAGGACTTCCAGTTCGCGTGCGGATAGCGGACAGTGGGCGCTTGGATCGATCGCCGGCGAGCGCCTGCCTCGAAGCTGCGCCGCTCCAGGCCTCCCGCGTGCGAGGGTCATCCGGAGCCGACCGGCCGAGAGCTGCGCGCAGACCACCCATGGCTCGTCACTTCCACCTCCATTGTCGTTGTGCCTACCGCGTCCTGGACGCGCGGCGGCTCGGCATGGGCGAGCAGACGGATACCCAGCAGAGCGCAGTTTTATGCCCCGCATCGACACTACGCTTCACGTGGTGTGAAAGTGGGAACGACGCTACCCAGCTCGACGCCGGATGCAGCCGTACCGTCGGGCTCGCCCGCTCCGGCGTCGCTGCATGGGTCGCCCGGCCCGGCGCCACCGCGGCCGCCGACGCCCGTCGCCGCGCTGAGGGCGGTCGTATTTACCGTCGGCGCTGCCAGCCTTGGCGCGGAGATCGCAGCCGCGCGACTGCTGGCGCCGTACTTCGGCGCCTCGACGATCATCTGGGCGAACACGATCGCGACTGTGCTCGTCGCACTGTCCGTCGGGTACGCGATCGGCGGCCGGCTCGCCGACAAGCGGCCGGACCTGTGCGGCCTGAGCCGTGTCGTCCTCGGCGCCGCGGTGCTGCTGGCGCTCGTCCCGTTCGTCTCGGGCCCGTTCCTGCGCCTGTCCGTGCGGGCGCTCGGGGCGCTGTCGGTCGGAGGATTCCTCGGCTCGCTCGCGGCGGTGCTCGTGCTCGTCGCCGTGCCGGTGATGCTGCTCGGCTGCGTTGCGCCGTATGCCAACCGGCTCGCGGTTGACCGGGTGACCGACACCGGGACGGTAACCGGCCGGCTGTATGCGATCTCGACCGCCGGGTCGCTTGTCGGGACGTTCGCCGCGGCGCTGCTGCTGATCCCGGTCGTGGGGACCCACCGGACGTTTCTCGTATTCGCGCTCGCGCTCGCGCTGGCGGCCGTTCCCGGACTCGGGTCCAAGCGTTATCTCGTCGTGCCGCTGGCGGTGGGCGGTCTGGTCGCGGTGCCGCCTCCCGCGATCGGCTCGGACGTGAACGGCGGGCGCGTCATCTACTCGGTCGAGACGCCGTACCAGTACGCGCGCGTCGTGCAGTTGCGCAACGGGGTGCGCTGGCTCCAGCTCAACGAGGGCGTCGCGGTCCATTCGCTGTACCGGCCATGGGGCTACCTCACCGGTGGCTACTGGGATGACTTCCTCGTGCTCCCGCTCGCGAGCGCCAACGGCGTCCCTCACCGGATCGCGATCCTCGGCGACGCTGCGGGGACGGTCGCGCGCGCGTACGGCCACTATTACCCGCAGACGCGCGTTGATGCGGTCGAGTTGGACGGCGAGCTGACGACGATCGGCCGGCGCTATTTCGACCTGCGCGGCCCGCGCCTGCACACGTACACGGCGGACGCGCGGCCCTGGCTCGCGGCACAGAAGACCCGCTACGACGCGATCTTCCTCGACGCCTACCGCCAGCCGTACATCCCGTTCTATCTCCTGACACGGGAGTTCTTCCAGTCGGTCCGGGCCCATCTGCGGCCCGGCGGGATGATCATCGTCAACGTCGGCCATCTCCCCGAGTCGGACGCGCTCGAACAGGTCGTCTCCGCGACGCTGCGCGCCGTGTTTCCGGTCGTCGTGCGCGATCAGGTGAGCGGCACGAGTTCGCTCGTGACGGCGAGCACCGGAGCGCTCTCGGGCACGCGCATCAGCGCCACGACGGCATCCGGCGGGTTCGCTCCGGAGCTCCGACGGCAGGGCGCGATCGTGGGCGCCCGGCTGGCGCCGCCGCTGGCGGGCGGGTCGGTCTACACCGACGACCGCGCCCCCGTCGAGTGGCTCACGGACCTCTCGATCCTGCGCTACGCCACCGGGACGCGGTGAGCTGTGGCCGATCCGGCAGCGCCACCGGGACGCGGTCAGGGAGCGGCGGGAGCCCCGCGGGCTTGGGCCTCGCGGGGCTCGACCTGTGCCTGCCCCCTGTGGTGCAGCGGTTGGGAGCACCCGCAGCGCGCGCGACTACCCCTTGACGTGCGCGCTGATCAGCAGGTGCAGCTGCGGGGCGATCGTCGACGGCTTCATCGACTGGCCGTCGTTGAGCGGTCCCATGAAGTAGCGCACGCACGTCCCGGCCGGCGCGCTCGCCATGTAGATCCCGCTCGTCGCGTTGCTGAGCGCGAGGACGTCACCGCGCCTGACCTTGAGGTTGGCCGAGAACACGTTGATGCCGGTGGAGCTGACGGTCTGGACCGCGCTGGAACGGATCACCTTGAAGGCGCCGTGCGTCGTGGGGCGCAGGATCCGCAGTTGGACCTGGCCGCCGACGCTGCCGGCGTTCAGCGACCAGTCGACGAGCGTGCCGGTCCGCTTGACGACGTCGGTGGGCTTGCCGTGCTGGTAGTTGACGTAGGTGCAGTTGATCTGCGCGAGGCAGATGTTCATGCTCGCGCTGCCGTTGGCGTTGCCGACCGACGTGGTCTGGGCGAGCGCCGCGGGCGCTGCGGCGAGCGACAGCGCCGTCGTGGCGAGTGCTGCGAGATGTCGAAAGTGGCGCATCTGGATCTCCTTGCGGGTCTGTGTCGCACTGGACTGTCCCGCTTGCACGGCGTCGCGCCCAGGGACCCAAGGGGTGGTTGCGGCGACACCCTTCCCGTCCGAACCAGGCCGAGAGACGTCCCATATATTTGTCTGTTTGTCGGCCGGGTTCCTGCGAACGGCCGAGCGGCCTACGAGGCCGCGGCCGGCGGAGCCTGGAGCACCACGCGCGTCCCGTTGCGCGGGGCCAGGGTGATCCCGCGGAACTGCACCGTGTCGGGCTGCGGATCGGCGGCCCGCAGGCGGGCCCGCTCGAGCACCCGATGCAGGACGACCCGCATCTCCATCAGCGCGAAGCTCGCGCCGAGGCACCGGCGCGTCCCGCCGCCGAATGGAAGCCAGGTGTAGGTGTCGGGCGCGTCGTCGGCGAGGAAGCGCTCCGGCCGGAATGCGCCGGGGTCCGGGTACAGGTCGGCGCGCCGGTGAATCATCCGGATCGACGGGTTGATCTCGACCCCCGGCGGGATCACGTACTCGCCGAGCCGGAAGGGCTCGCCGCGCACGACGCGCCCGACCCCCGGGATCACCGGGCGCACCCGCAGCGCCTCCTTCACGACAGCGTCGAAGTACGCGTCATCGGCATCGAAACAGCGCTGGAGGACGGCCGGGGTGTGGAGCAAGAGATCGAACGTCCAGGCGAGCCCGGTCGCGGTCGTCTCGTGCCCGGCGAGCAGCAGGGTAACAAGCTCGTCGCGCACCTCCCGGTCGGTCAGCCGCCGCCCGTCCTCGTCCTCGGCGAGCAGCAGCGCCGAGAAGACGTCATCGCGCTCCCTCAGCCGGTCATCGGCGCGCCGGCGCGCGATCTCCGCGTACAGGATCTCGTCGACCGCCCGCCGGCTGCGCTCGAACCGCTGCGCTGCCCCGCGCCGGTTGCCGAGACGCCCGAGGGTGAACATCAGCAGCAGGCCGCGTGGCTCCGCGACGGGCTCGATCATCTCGCGCAGCCGCCGCCGCAACTCGTCCTCTTCGGGCCCGGGCTCGTAGCCGAACACGGCCCGTAGGATCACGCCGATCGTGAGCGCCTGCATGCTCGGCAGGAGCGCGAACGGCTCGCCGACCGGCCACGCGTCGATCTCGGCATCGGCGCAGTCGCGCATCACGTCCGCGTAAGCCTGCATGCGCCGGCCGTGGAACGGCGGCAGCAGCAGCCGGCGGTGGCGCAGGTGCTCGGCGCCGTCGAGCAGCAGCACCGAGCGCTCGCCGAGAATCGGTCCGAGTAGCGCGTTCGCCTCGCCCGCGTGCAGCTGCTCGTTCGAGCCCTGGAAGACCTGCTTGGTGAGCGCGGGGTCGAACACCATCACGAACGTGTTGTCGAACAGGGTGCTGAACGTCACCGCGTGTCCGTACCGGCGCCGGCAGGCATCGAGGAAACGCGGGCCGAACAGCATGAACCCGGCCGTCTGGATCGCCCGCGGCAGGCGTGGCCCGGGCGGGAGCGCTGGGTCCCGAACAGTGGCTGTGGCGGCCGGAGCGTGCGCGCTCATCGCAGATTCCGATGGTGGCACACCGCGAGCCCGGCTCGCGCGCAGAACGAGGTCGAGACCGAATGTCGCACAACCCTAACTCGGGCCTTATGCAGCGCCTATGCTCGCCGGGAGGCTGCGTTGACACGGGGGGCGTCCTCGCGTGCCCTTTTCAAGCACCACCAAGCTCAGACTTCGCGTGCGCGACAGTTTTCTCATCTTCGGGAGTCCGATCATCGGCGAGGAGGAGATCGCCGAGGTCGTCGATTCGATGCGGTCCGGGTGGGTCGGGACCGGCCCGAAGGTGCAGCGGTTCGAGTCGATGCTCGCCGGCTACGTCGGCGTCCCGCACTGCCGCTGCGTGTCGTCGTGCACGGCGGCGCTGATCCTGTCGATGCAGGTGCTGGGGATCGGGCCCGGTGACGAGGTGCTCGTGTCGGCGATGACGTTTGTGGCGTCCGCGAATGCGGTCGAGCATGCGGGCGCGACGCCGGTGCTCGTCGACTCGGTGCCCGGCACCGGCCTGATCGACCTCGGGGCCGCCGAGGCCGCGATCACCGCGCGCACCCGCGCGATCATGCCCGTCCATCTCGCCGGCCGGCCGGTCGACATGGAGCGCCTGAATGCGCTGCGCGACCGGCACGACCTGCTCGTGATCGAGGACGCCGCCCACGCGCTCGGCGCGCACTGGCGCGGCCGGCAGATCGGCTCGTTCGGCAATGTCGCCGCGTTCTCGTTCTACGTGACCAAGAACGTGACGACGATCGAAGGGGGCGCGCTCGCGACCGAGAGCCGCGCCGTCGCCGAGGCCGTGGAGCGGCTCGCGCTCCACGGCCTGAGCCTCGGCGCGTGGCAGCGCTTCTCGGACGCCGGCTTTCGCCATTACGAGGTCGTGACGCCGGGCTACAAGTACAACATGACCGATGTGCAGGCCGCGCTCGGGCTGCATCAGCTGCCGCGGCTGGACCGCTGGATCGATCAGCGCGCGGCGTCGACTACTTGATCGAGCACGACAAGGCCGTGCCCGGATATACGAGCCTCGCCGTGCTGCTGCTCGTGCTTGCGGGCTTCATCATCGTCAGCGTCGGCGTCGGCGTCGCTGTACGTCGGGCGGATCTTCGAGCAGGTCAAGAACCGTCCGCTGTACCTGATCGACACCGAGGCGCCGGGCTCGCTGCAGCTGGACTCCGTGGACCAGTCGGCCGTCACCCCCGGAGCACGTACACCTTCTCCCGGCCGCCCGGGATCAGGAACGCGTATCTGACGCGGTCGCGGTACGGCGCCATCAGCGCGTCGAGTGTCTCCTCGGTGAATCGCTGCTCGTGGCCGCCGGCGCCGGGGTCGCTACCCCGGCGGCCGAGCGCCCGGACGAGCGGCAGCTCGCTCGAGGCGAGGTTGCGGATCGGCTCGGAGACGATCACGCGGTCGCGTGCCGCCGCGAGCATCCGCTCGAGCAGCGACCGCGCGTTCGGGAGGAAGTGGTACAGGCTCGCCTGGATCAGCACGACGTCAGCCTCCGGCAGCGGTTCGGTCGCGTCGGTCAGGTCCAACGTCCGGGCATCGATCCCGGCATCCTGTAAACCTGCGACGAAGCCCTCGTTGAGGTCAAGCCCGACATAGCCGCCGACGCGTTCGCGCAGGTATCGGCGGTAGAGCGTGCCCGGGCCGCAGCAGAGCTCGAGCACGGAGGCGCCGTCCGGAACCTGCGCGGCGACCGCGCGCATCCGCGCCGCATAGTGGCGCCCGTACAGCGCGCGCATCACGAGCTCGTAACCGGCGGCGCTGCGGTAGATGATGCTGGTGCTCACGCGACCAAGCCGCGCAGGCGCTCGAGCGATTCGAGCGCGCCCCTCTGCGCCGAGCGCGCGACCGTCTCGCCGATCGGCCCGGCGAGCGGACCGCCGTCGAACGTGATCGAGATGCTGACCGTCGTCCCCTGATCGGTCGGCGCCAGCTCGAGCCGGGTGCCGAGGGTGATCCCCATCGGACCCTGCCCGGTCCACACCGTCCGCAGCGGCGCGCTCGATTCGGCGACCGTCCAGCTCGCCTCACCCGGCATCCCCATGATCGTGACCCGCTCCGTGAACCGCGCGCCTTGATCGTTCGTCGGCGGTCCCTTCGGGAACCCCGAGTGAGTGATGTTCCACTCGCCGTAGCGGCTCCAATCGGTTGCGACCGCCCACACTTGCTCGGGCGCGGCAGGGATCTCGAGGGACTGCGTGACGGTCGGCATCGGTGTCGCTCCTGTCTCGTCTGTTCAGCGTTGCAGCGGGCCGCGAGCGCCGCGTGCCGCCGACATGTTGCCGGATGATCGCAATCCGGCCGCCGGTGGGAAGCCGGTCAGCCGCTCGATGAGTTGGTTACAGTGCCGCGATGCACCGCGTGGTGAGTCGGTCCGCCGAGCTCGGAGCCCGCGGCCTCGTCGAGGCGCGCGCCGCCGTGTATGCATGGCGCGCCGGGATGATCGGCTCGGATCCTCCGCGCCGCGCGCTCGCGATCTTCCGCGCGATCGACCAGCTCGGCCAGATCGGCGGCGCGATCGCGATCGCCGCGATTCGCCACGGCGACCAGACCGGCCTGATCGATGAGCTCGGGTCGCTCACGTTCGCCGAGCTGAACGCGCGCTCGGACGCGCTCGCGTGCGGGCTGCGCGCGCGCGGGATTCGCGAGCAGAGCGGCGTCGGGATCCTGTGCCGCAACCATCGCGGCTTCCTCGACATCACGTTCGCCACCGCGAAGATCGGGGCGCGCGTCCTGTACCTGAACACCGATTTCGCGGGGCCCCAGCTGCGCGACGTGTGCGAGCGCGAGGGGATCACGTTGCTGGTCCACGACGAGGAGTTCGCGGATCTGGTCGCGGCGGTCGAAGTCGCGAACGGCCGACTGCTCGGCTGGTCGGACGCCGCCGGCGCTGACGGCACCCCGCCCCCGGACTCGCTCGAGGCCCTGATCGCCGCCTACGCCGGCCAGATCCCGCCGCCGCCGGGCGAGCCCGCGTCGCTCGTGCTGCTGACCAGCGGGACGACCGGCACGCCGAAGGGCGCGCCCCGTCACCAGGGGAGGTCGCTGGCGCCGATCGGCGCGCTGCTGTCGAAGGTGCCCTACCGCTCGCGAGAGTCGACGTACGTCGCGGCGCCGATGTTCCACGGCCTCGGCTTCACGCAGATGGTGCTGTCCGTCACGCTTGGCTGCGCGACGATCGCCGAGCGCAGGTTCAGCCCCGAACGCGTGCTCGACGCGGTCCAGCGACACCGTCCGACGGCGCTCGTCGTCGTGCCGGTGATGCTCCAGCGCATCATCACCGCGCTCGAGACCGACGGCGCGCACCACGATACGAGCTCGCTGCGGATCGTCTTCTGCTCGGGCGCCCAACTCGAGGCCGACCTCGTCAGGCGGGCGCAGCGCACGCTCGGCGACAAGGTCTACAACTTCTATGGCTCAACCGAGGTGGCGTACGCGACGTTCGCCACACCCGAGGACCTGCGTGCGGCGCCCGGCTGCGCCGGCCGGGTCCCGTTCGGGGCCGTCGTGCGCCTGTTCGACGCGGATGGGCGGCGCGTCGATGGCCCCGGCAACGTCGGCCGCATCTTCGTCGGCAACGGCTTTCAGTTCGAGGGCTACACCGGCGGTGGCAACAAGGAGCTGATCGATGGGCTGATGAGCACCGGCGATGTTGGCCACTTCGACGCCGCCGGGCGCCTGTTCATCGACGGCCGCGACGACGACATGATCGTCTCGGGCGGCGAGAACCTGTTCCCCGGTGAAGTCGAGGAGCTGCTGATCACGCACCCCGCGATCGAGGAAACGTCGGTGATCGGCGTCGAGGACCCCGAGTTCGGCACGCGTCTGGCGGCGTTCGTCGTGCTCAAGCCCGGCATCGCGTTGAGCGAGGACGACGTCCGCGAGTTCGTCAAGGACAACCTCGCGCGCTACAAGGTCCCGCGCGACGTGACGTTCCTCGGCGCGCTGCCGCGGACCCCGACCGGCAAGGTGCTCAAGCGCCGGCTCCGGGAGATGCACGCGGCCGGCTCCTCACAGCTCAGCTGACGGCGGGCGCGCAGCTTTCGACAGACTGTGAGCGATGGAGGCTCCTGCGCGACGACCGCTCGTCCTCGTCCCGGGTGCATGTCTCGGCGGCTGGGCATGGCGCGAGGTCGCGGCCGATCTGCGCCGGCGCGGGCACGATGTCTACCCGGTGACCCTGACGGGGCTCGGGGAACGGGTTCACCTCGCGCGACCCGAAGTCGACCTCGAGACCCACATCCTCGACGTCATCGGCGTGCTCGACTACGAAGATCTCCACGACGCCGTCCTCGTCGGCCACAGCTACTCGGGGATCGTCGTCACGGGCGTCGCAGACCGGAAGCACGAGCGGCTGCGCGCGGTCGTGTACTTCGACTGCTCGCCGCTGCCCGACGGGATGTCGATCGCCGACGTCCAGCCACCCTCGATGCGCGAGCGCCAGGAGCGCGACGTCCGCGCGCGCGGGCACGGCTGGCGCTGGCCCGTCCCCGACGCGCAGACGCTGAGATCGGGCGCGTTCGGCAGCACCGCCGGTCTGACCGACGAGCAGGTGAGCGAGCTCGAGCGGCGCGGCACGCCGCAGCCGTATAGGACGTTCACCTCGGCGCTTGCGCTGACGCACATCGAGCCACCGAACGTGCGGCGCGCGGCGATCTTCTGCACCGCGGGCGGGATCACCGTGGCCCTGCTGCAACAGCTGCTCGAGCAGGGCGATCCGCGCGCCGCGATGTTCGCGGGGCCGGACTGGCAGCTCTACGAGCTCGCGACCGGGCACTGGGCGATGCTCTCTGAGCCGGCCCAGTCGGCCGAGGTGCTGGCCCGGATCGCCGAGGGCTAGCCGGGGCTCCGGCCGGCCGGGCCGAGCGCGGCGATCTGTCAAAGTAATTTCAAGAAGTTCGCCTATCGTGGTGGTCGAGGTCGCACCGGATGCGGTCTTGATGAAACACGAGAAAGGCACGGGTCGGTCATGAGGTTCTTGCGCACTGTCTCAACGAGGCGCCTGCTGGCGATCATCGCCGGCTTCGTCTCGGCAATCGCCGCCGGGGCCGCGATCGCGGTGGCAGCCGCGGGGCCGGGTCCCGTCCCGACGAAGACGTCGCTGGCCCGCGCCGTCCACAATGCGCTCGCCGCGCCGGCGATTGGGGGCGTCAGCGCGCGGATCAGCTTCACCAACCACCTGATCGACTCGAGCGACCTCCAGGGCTCGGACCCGATCCTGAGCGGCGCGACCGGGCGCCTGTGGCTCTCGAGCGATCACCGCCTGCGACTCGAGCTGCAGTCCGACAACGGCGACGCCCAGGTCGTTGTCAACAAGGGTGCGTTCTGGGTCTATGACCCGAGCTCGAACACGGTGTACGAGGGCACGCTCCCGGCCGACGCGACCGCCACGCAGAAGCAGACGGCACAGGATCGGCTACCGTCGATCGCCCAGATCCAGAGCGACATCGCCACGCTCGCGCGGCACGCCAACCTGTCCGGCGCGATCCCCAGCGATGTCGCCGGCCGCGCCGCGTACACCGTCCGCATCTCGCCCAAACACGACGGCGGCCTGCTCGGTGCCGGGGCGCTCGCGTGGGATGCGTTGAAGGGCGTGCCGCTGAAGTTCGCCGTCTACGCGCGTAACGACCCGACGCCGGTGCTCCAACTGAAGGCGACCAATATCTCGTTCGGTTCCGTGCCGGCCTCGGTCTTCAACATCTCGCCGCCGAGCGGCGCGAAGGTCGTCAAGGTCGACACGACGAGCACCTCCGCCGGCGCCGCTGCCGGCGCGCGGAAGGCGAAGGCGCACGCGCGCCAGAAGGAGATCACCGGTGCCGCTGCGGTCGCCAAGCGCTTGCCGTTCACGCTCGTGGCCCCGACCAAGCTCGTCGGCCTGCCGCGGCGCTCGGTGACGCTGCTGAACTGGGGCGGGAGCCCCGCCGCGCTCGTCGCCTACGGTCAGAACCTCGGCGGCGTCGCGGTGATCGAGCAGCCCGCGAGCGTCGCCAAGAGCGCTGCCACGAACACGGGCCAGGCCGGTGATCGCCGCGGGCTCAACCTCCCGACCGTGTCGATCAACGGCGCGACCGGCCAGGAGCTCGACACGGCGCTCGGGACGATGGTGCGGTTCACCCGCGGCGGCGTGACCTACACCGTCGTCGGCTCCGTCCCAGCCGCGGCGGCCGATGCGGCAGCCCGGGCCCTGTGACGGCGCGATGAACCCGGATGCGATGGCACCGCCCGCACCGATCGAGGTGCGCGGGCTGGTCAAGCGCTACGGCGAGCTGACGGCCGTCGCCGGCGTCGACCTCACGGTCAACGTCGGCGACGTCTACGGCTATCTCGGCCCCAACGGAGCGGGCAAGACGACCTCATTGCGGATGATGCTCGGGCTGATCCGACCGACCGCGGGAACCGTCCGGCTGTTCGGACGCGACCCGATGTACGGCATCCATGCGCTCGACGGGGTGGCCGGGTTCGTGGAGGCGCCGACCTTCTATCCCTACTTGACCGGCCGACGCAACCTCGAGTTGCTGGCCTCCTACGACGGCGGCGACGCGCGCGCGCGAATCGACCGCGCGCTCGACGCCGTCGAGCTGACCGACCGGGCCCGCGACCGCGTCGGCGGGTACTCGCACGGCATGCGCCAGCGTCTCGGGATCGCGGCGGCGCTGCTGCGCAACCCGAAGCTGCTGCTGCTCGACGAGCCAGCGACCGGTCTGGATCCCGCCGGCATGCGCGACATGCGCGTGCTGATTCGCCGGCTCGCCGATCAGGGCATCACCGTGCTGCTGTCGAGCCACCTGCTCACCGAGGTCGAGGAGGTCTGCAACCGGGTCGCGATCGTCCGCACCGGGACGATCGTGTACGAGGGCGAGATCGCCGACCTCAAGCGCGGCGCCGGCACGAGCTACCGGCTCGAGACGACCGATGACGAGCGCGCGCTGGCGGTCTGCCGGGCGCAGCGCGGAATCGCCGATGTCCGCCGTCAGCACCGGGCGATCAGCTTCACCGCCGACGAGGCCGCCGCGGCGGAGCTTTCGCAGGCGCTCGTCGAGGCGGGCGCCCTGATCCGGTCGATGGCGCCACAGACGGTCACGCTCGAAGATCTGTTCTTCTCGCTGACCGAGGGCGAGCAGTCGGGGTCCGGTGCTGATGGTTCTGCTGCTGCGCAGCAGACGACAGCGGAGGTGACGCGGTGAGCGCGATCAGCCACGCCGGAAGGCCCGGTGTCGGGGTCGTCTACCGCTGGGAGCTGACCAAGCTCCGCTACCAGAAGCGCACGTACCTCGGTCTCGGAGCGGCCGCGATCGTGCCGATCCTGTTCGTGCTCGCGATCCACTTCCGGCACAACCGCCACGGCGGCGACTTTGCCTTCGCCTCGTATCTGAACCGCAGCGGGCTGGCCGTGCCGCTCGTGCTGATGTTGTTCGGAGCAGTGTGGATGTTCCCGCTGATCACGGCCCTTGTCGCCGGCGACATCTTCGCCTCCGAGGACCACAACGGCACGCTCAAGACGATCTTCACGCGCTCGCTCGAGCGCGGGCAGATCTTCAGCGGCAAGGCGCTCGCGGCCGCGACGTACGCGATCGCCGCGATCCTGCTCAGCGGCACCGTCGCGGTCCTCGCCGGCAGCCTCCAGTCGGGTTTCAACTCGCTACAGAGCCTGTCGGGCACGATCGTCTCGGCGCCGAAGGGCCTCGAGCTCGTGTACGCGAGCCTGCTGGTGTACCTGATGCCGATCGCGACCGTCGTGTGCATCGGCCTGCTGCTCTCGACGATCACGCGCAACAGCGCGGCCGCGGTGGTGGGCACGCTGATGGTGTCGCTGCTGTTCCAGCTGATCGGGATCCTGCCCGGTCTCAGCGGCCTGCAGCCGTATCTGCTCAGCACGCAGTTCAATGCCTGGCAGGGACTGCTGCGCACCCCGATCGACTGGGCGCCGATCGTGCGCGCCGCGTGGGTCTGCGCGATGTACGGACTGCCGGCACTGTTCGCGGCCTACCTCGTGTTCCTGCGCCGTGACGTCGCCGGCGGCTGATCCGAGCGCCGGCGCCGGCGAGCGCGTGCTCGTCGTCGACGACGATCCACCGCTGCGGCGGATGCTCGAGCGCACGCTCGTCGCCGAGGGCTTCGACGTCACGCTCGCCGCCGACGGAGGCGCCGCGCTGGTCGCGGCCGAGCGCTCCGCGCCCGACGTGATCGTGCTCGATGTGGCGATGCCCGCGCTCGACGGACTCGCGGTCTGCCGGCGGCTGCGCGGAAAAGGCCTGGCGACACCGATCCTGATGCTCACCGCCCGCGATGCGGTGCCCGACCGCGTCGCCGGACTCGAGGCCGGAGCCGACGACTACCTCGTCAAGCCGTTCGCAGTGCAGGAGCTGATCGCGCGGATTCGCGCGCTCACGCGTCGCCACGCCGAGGCGCCGGGTCAGCTTCTGTCCTACGCCGACCTGACGCTCGATGCCCAGACCCGCAAGGCTACCCGCGGCGGACGCGCGATCGAGCTGACCGGCCGCGAGGCGGCGGTGCTCGAGCTGCTGCTGCGCGCGCCCCGCCGAACGGTGACGCGCGAGCGCGCGATCGACGAGATCTGGGACGGCGCGGCGGAGGCCAATGTCGTCGACCGCTACGTCACGCGGCTGCGGCGCAAGCTCGGCGAGCCGCAGCTGATCCGGACCGTGAGGGGGGCGGGGTTCGAGCTGCGCGCCTGACCCGGCGCCCGACGGGGAGGGCGCTACGCGGCGAGCAGCGCATCGACCTGCTCCCCCGTCACCGGCCGGCCGAGCAGGAACCCCTGGGCCGCGTCGCAGCCGAGCGCTCGCAGCTCCGCGAGCTGACGGTCGGTTTCGACGCCCTCGGCGACGACCTCGAGCCCGAGCGCGTGGCCGAGCTTGACGACCGCGCCGACGATCGACGCCTCCTCCGGTCCGGTCCCGAGTGCGCTGACGAAGCTCTGGTGGATCTTCAGCATGTCGACGGGCAGCCCCTTGAGGGTCGAGAGCGACGACGAACCGATCCCGTAATCGTCGAGCGCGACCGTCACGCCGAGCGCCCTGAATCTGGCGAGCGCCTCCCGCGCGACCGCCGGGTTGCGCGTGACCGCGAGCTCGGAGACCTCGAGGCAGAGCGCGGCCGGCGTGGCGCCGCACGCGGCGATCGTGCTCGCCAGCCTCCTCGCGAAGCCCGCATCCTCGAGCTGCCGTGCGGACAGGTTGACCGACACGGTGACGTCGGGCCGCACGCGTCGCCAGCGGACGATGCGGTCAAGTGCGTGCTCGAGCACGTATGCGCCGATGCCGAGCACCATCCCGGTCTCCTCGGCGAGCGGGATGAACTCGTGCGGTGCGAGCAGCCCGCGCTCGGGGTGCTGCCAGCGCACGAGCGCCTCCAAGCCGATGACCCCGGGAGCATCGAGCGAGATCGTCGGCTGGTAGTGGATCCGAAACTCGTGTCGATCAACCGCGCGGCTGAGCGCGGTCTCCATCTGGATCCGCTCCAGCGCGCGCCGGCTCGAGCTCTCGTCGAACAGCTCGTAACGCGCACGGCCGCGCTCTTTGGCGCGGTACATCGCCGCGTCCGCATTGCGAATCGCGGCCTCGGGTGACACGCTTGGATCGCCGACCATCGCGACGCCAATGCTGACCGTCACCGAAGTCTCTCCGGCGCGCAGCCTGACCGGCAGGCTCGTGGCATCGCTGATGCGCTCCGCGATCAGCACGACCTCTCGCTCGCTCTCGAGCTCTTCGAACAGGAGCGTGAACTCGTCGCCGCCGAACCGCGCGACGGTGTCCATCGGCCGGAGCATCGCCCTCAGGCGCTCGGCGAGGGCGCTCAGGAGCTCGTCGCCGGCGCCGTGACCGAGCGAGTCGTTGACCTCCTTGAAGTTGTCGACATCGACGAACAGCACCGCGACGGGCGCGTTCGTGCGCCGGGAACGGTCGAGCGCGACGCCCAGACGATCGAGAAACAGCGCGCGATTGGGCAGGCCGGTGAGCGGATCGTGCAGCGCCAGGCGCGCGAGGCGGACCTCGGAGCGATTGCGCTCGATCGCGTGCCGGAGCGCGCGTCCCAGCAGCGCCGGATACAGCGTCGGCTTGAGCAGGTAGTCCTGCGCGCCGGCGCGGATCGCGCGCAGCGCTTCATCCTCGTCGGCGCTCTCGGAGAGCACCACGATCGGAACCTCCGGCGCGGCGCGCCTGACGGCCTCGATCGACCCCGGCTGATCCGCGCCGGGGATCGACAGGTCGAGGATCACGCACGACGCGCCACGCTCGAGCAGCTCTTGCGTGGCGTCGCTGACGCGCTCGGTATGGGCGAGGACAAGGCCGTCGGTCCACGTCATCCGCAGCATCTCGCCGAGCAGCAATGCGGCGCGCGGGTCGTCCTCGACCAGCAGGATCCTGACTGGGTTCGCTGCCCCCGCCGCTTTCTCCACCAACGGCTTGTCACCCGATTCGATCAAAAGTTTTTCGTTTCTCCCTAATTCTCCACATTCTTGTGACCGATCACAGGTGGAAAACCACTCGATCTGCGCCGTGAACGGGTTGCTCGCGATCCGCCGGAGCCTCCGGGCGCGACTCGTGCTCGCGTCGGGCGGTGCGATCGTGCTCGCCGTGGCCGTGTTCACGATCGCGACGATCGTGCTCGTGAGCCATCAGCTGCGCGGATCGCTCGACACCGCGCTGCGCCAGCGCGCCGAGGAAGTCGCGCAGCTTGCCGTCTCAGCGCCCGCGGTCCTCACCGACCCGGGCGCGCTCGAAAGTCCGGTCTCCGGCCGGCAGATCGTCGTCGAGGTACTCGATGCGCGGGGGCGGATCATCGCGCGGTCATTGACCCTCGGCGCGCGGCTGCTGCCGGTGGACGCGACCACCAGTGGTGCCCGCGTGGCGGGGCGCGCGGGCTTCGAGAGCGTCCGCATCGGCGGCCGCCAGTTCCGCGTCTACGCCGCTCCGATCGCGGCTGCGGGCGGTCCCGCGGCAGGGGGAGCGGTGATCGTCGCCTCGGACACGACCGACATCGTGCGCACGACGCGTCACCTCGGTTTCGTGATCACGCTGAGCGGAGCGCTCGTCGCGCTGGTCGCGGTGCTCGCCGCTGGCGCGTTGACGCGCCGCGGGCTCGCGCCGCTCCGGCGCCTGGCCCGGGCCGCGGAGGAGATCGAGCGGACGGGCGACCCGTCGCGGCGGCTGCCGCCCGCCGGGCTTGCTCCCGAAGGGCGGCGCTCGGCCGATGAGATCGCGCAGCTGACCGGCGTGCTCAACCGGATGCTCGCCTCGCTCGAGCGCTCGAGCGCGAGCGAGCGGCGCTTCCTCGCCGATGCCTCCCACGAGCTCCGCACGCCGGTGACGACGCTGCTCGGCAACGCCGAGTACGCGGCCCGCCACGGCGCCGATCCCGAAGTCCTCGACGAGTTGCGCCGCGATGCGGCGCGGCTGGCTCGCCTCGTTGACAACCTGCTGGCGCTCGAGCGCGAGCGGGGCGCCGAGCCCGAGCTCGGGCCGGTCGCGCTCGACGAGCTCGTCGCCGAGACCGTGCGCGAGCACGAGCGGGCGGGCGACCGGATCCGGCTCGTAGCGCTCGAGCCGGCGGCGGTGCGCGGCGACCAGGAGGCCCTGCGTCGCGTGATCGGGAACCTGATCGACAACGCGCTCGTGCACGGGCCGGCGGACGGTCGCGTCGACGTCGCCGTGCAGTGTGAGAACGGTCACGCGCGGTTGACGGTCAGCGACGAGGGAGCGGGGCCGGACCCCGCGGTGCGCGAGCGGCTGTTCGAGCGCTTTTGGCGAGGCGCGGACGCGGCTGGCCGCCCAGGCTCAGGGCTTGGGCTCTCGATTGTCGCCGCGATCGTCGAACGCCACGCCGGGCGCATCGACGTCGAAGGATCGCGGTTCACCGTCGAGCTGCCGTCCGCCTGAGCGCGGGACGCTGGCGGTCAATGGGCGAATTCTCATGCTGCTCTTACTGAAACCTGATGCTCTGTGCGAATACTGTGAGCATGATCCGGGCAGAGCAACCGCGCGCTGGGCGCCAGAGCCCGTCGCGTGCCGCACTGGAGCGGGATGCCGCCTTGCATAGGGTCTCCCGCACGCGCCGTTGGCTGATTCTGGCAGCCGGGGCGCTGTCGGCTGCGTTCGCCGCGCTTGTGTCCGCGATCACTCCGGGTCATTCGCTGGGTGCCAAGGCCCAGGCGCAGACGGTCGCCACCGAGGCGAGCGCCACGACGCATGCGGTCGCGAGCTCGAACGCGAGCGCCGCGAAGATGCCGCCGCTCGCGTCTCCAGCAGACCTCGGGCTCCAGGGTCCCTCCCAGGCACCCCAGCCATCCTCGGATCCGAACCAGGTGGCGCAGAGCCAGGCGGCGCCCGTGCCTGACCCCTCTCAATCGGCGGCGGCCGTTGCGAATCCCGCCGCCGTCGCGCCCGCGCCCGCGCCGGCGCCCGCCGTCGTGTCCGGCGGTTCGTGAGCGCCGCCCGGGTCAAGGACATGACCGAGGACCAGTCAAGCGTCAGCTTTCCGGCGCTCGGCGGCACGGCGATCGTGGCCGTCGGCGAGCCGGCGCTGCTCGATCGGGCGCGCGCCGCCGTCGAGGCGACCGTCGCCGAGTTCGACCATGCATGCTCGCGGTTTCGCTCCGATTCCGAGCTGTCGGCGGTCAACCGGGCCGGCGGGTCGGCCGTTCACGTCGGTCCCGTGCTCCTGGAAGCCGTCGAGGCGGCGCTGCGGGCCGCGCGGCTGACCGGCGGCGACGTCGACCCGACCGTCGGACGGGCGCTGATCGCACTCGGCTACGACCGCGACTTCGACCTGATCGGCACGCACAGCGCGCCGACGGTCTCGGTCGCATCCGTGCCCGGCTGGCAGGCCGTCCACATCCATCGCCACCACTCCACGATTCGCCTTGCGACGGGCGTCGAACTCGACCTCGGCGCCACCGCCAAGGCGCTCGCGGCCGACTGCGCCGCTGCCCGCGCGTGTGAGGCGACCGGCTGCGGCGTGCTCGTCAGCCTCAGCGGCGACATCGCCGTCGCTGGTCACACGCCTGCGGACGGCTGGCGCGTGCGCGTCACCGACGATCACCGCGCGAGCGTCGACGCGCCCGGCCAATGGATCTCCCTGCAAACCGGCGGCCTCGCCACCTCGAGCACGACCGTCCGCCGGTGGACAGCGGGCACCGACGTCGCTCACCACGTCGTCGACCCGTCCACCGGCCGCCCCGCGGGCGTCGTGTGGAGGACCGTGAGCGTCGCCGCGGCCTCGTGCCTGGACGCCAACATCGCGAGCACGGCGTCGATCGTTCGCGGCGAGCGCGCGCTGCCGTGGCTCGAATCGATGCGGCTGCCGTCGCGGCTCGTGCGCGCGGACGGCACCGTTCTGCACGTGGCCGGCTGGCCGGCCGACGGCGAAGACCTCGAGCCCGCCGGGGTCAGCGAGGAGGCGTTCGCATGAGCGCGGTTCTCGGCGCGGCCGGCCCGAGCGCGTACTGGTATCTGGCGCGTGGCACCGGCGCCGTGTCACTGCTGCTCTTGACGGCGAGCGTCGTGCTCGGGATCCTCGGCAACCTGCGCTTCTCCGCGGGCCCGCGCTGGCCACGGTTCACGGTCGACGCGCTCCATCGCGACGTCTCGCTGCTCGTGATCGTGCTGCTCGTCGCGCACATCCTCACGAGCGTGCTCGACAGCTTCGCGCCGATCCGGCTGATCGACGCGGTCATTCCGTTCGCGTCCGCGTACCGGCCGATCTGGCTCGGATTCGGCGCACTCGCATTCGACATCCTGATCGCGCTCGTGATCACGAGCCTCGTGCGCCGCCGGCTCGGCTACGGCGCCTGGCGCGCGATCCACTGGCTCGCGTACGCCTGCTGGCCGGTGGCGGTGCTCCACGGTCTCGGCACCGGGACCGACACAAAGGTCTGGTGGATGCTCGCGCTCACGGCCGCCTGCGTGGCCGCCGTGCTGATGGCCGTGTGGGTGCGAATCGGCAACGCTGATCCGGAGCGGCGGGTGCTGCGCGGCGCCGCGGTTGCGCTCACGATCGCGACCCCGCTCGCGCTGGCGATCTTCACGCTCCAGGGACCGCTCCAGCGCGGATGGGCGCGGCGCGCGGGCACGCCGGCGTCGCTGCTGCCGAAGAGCGCTGTACGGGTCGCCGCGGTGTCGGCTGCGAGCAGCAGCGCCCCGCCCGGGGTCGCCGCGCCCGCTCCGACGGCGACGCTCAGGGTGCCGTTCTCGGCCCGGCTCAGCGGGACCGCGACGCAGACCAACGAGCCCGGCGGCGCGATCGTCGATCTCGCCCTGCGGCTGAGCGGCGGCGCTCACGGACGGTTGCGGGTGCGGATGGCCGGCGCCCCGCTCGACGGAGGCGGCCTGTCGATGACGGGCAGCCAGGTCGACCTGCTCGCGAACGGGCTGCCATCGGTCCTCCAGGGCCAGATCGTCGCGCTGCAGGGCCAGCAGTTCGTCGCGCGCGTGGCCAATGCATCAGGCTCGCAGTACGACCTGCGCGCCAACCTGAGCATCGACAGCAACGCCGGGACAGTGACGGGAACCCTGTCGGCGTCCCCGGCCGGAGGTAGATGATGAGCACCGGACTGCGCCGAGGCGGTCGGCAGGCCCGCTCGGCGGACGATCAGATCAGCGCGCCCAGGCCGAACGGGCCCGCGGGTCTGCCCCGCCTGCTCGTCGGGCTCGACGCGAGCGGCGCACCGATGACGCTAGCCGATCACGGGCGCGTCCACGGCCCGATCCCGCGACCGGCCCCGCTCGAGCTGATCGAGGCCGTCGAGCGCAGCGGTCTGCGCGGCCGCGGCGGTGCCGACTTCCCGACCGCGATCAAGCTGCGATCCGTCGCCGAGCGCTCCCGCCGCGGGACGGTCGTCGTCGTCAACGGCAGCGAGACCGAGCCCGCGAGCGCGAAGG
The DNA here is from genome assembly GCA_035524415.1 of Solirubrobacteraceae bacterium. Taxonomy (GTDB): domain Bacteria; phylum Actinomycetota; class Thermoleophilia; order Solirubrobacterales; family Solirubrobacteraceae; genus Palsa-465. The sequence continues at coordinate 44,319 of DATKOY010000016.1, forward strand.
ACCGGCTGCTGCTGGCGCGGCTCCCGCACCTCGTCCTCGACGGCGCCGTCCTCGCGGCGCGCGCCGTCGGCGCGCGCGACGTGATCGTGAAGGTCGGCGAGGGATCCGCCGCGGCGCTGCGCTCGCTCGAGGGCGCGATCTCGCTGCGCGGCGGCGATGACGTCACGATCCATCTCGCCGCCGGGCCCGAGGGCTACGTGATGGGGGAGGAGTCGGCGGTCGTCCACTTGCTCAACGGCGGCGCGCCGGTGCCGACGTTCGTCCCGCCGCGCGTGTTCGAGCGCGGGTACCGGGGCCGCCCGACGCTCGTCCAGAACCCCGAGACGCTCGCGCAGATCGCGCTCGTCGCGCGGTACGGCGACCGCTGGTACCGCGAGCTCGGCACCGACGCCGATCCCGGCTCGGCGCTCGTCACGATCTCCGGCGCGGTCGCCGCGCCGGGCGTCTACGAGCTCGCCTTCGGCACGCCGATGACCGACCTGCTGGCGGCCGCGGGCGGCTCGACCGAGCCGCTGCAGGCGCTGCTCGTCGGCGGTTACTTCGGGACGTGGGTTGAGTCCTCGCGCGCGTTCCGGCTGCGCCTGGCACGGGAAGACCTGCGCTCGGTCGGCTGCTCGCTCGGCTCCGGCGTGCTGATCGCGCTCGGCGAGAGCGGCTGCGGCCTGCACGAGTCCGCCCGCGTGATCCAATATCTGGCGGCCCAGTCCGCCGGCCAGTGCGGTCCCTGCGTGTACGGGCTGCGCGCGATCTCGGACGTGTTCGGCGCTCTCGCCGACGGCGTCGCGCACGACCGCGAACGCGACCGCCTGCTCCGCTGGACCGCAGAGGTCCGTGGGCGCGGCGCCTGCCACCACCCCGACGGGGCGGCCCGCTTCGTCGAAAGCGCGCTGTCCGTCTTCGGGAGCGAGATCGAGTGGCACCGGAGCTCGCGCTGCACCGCCGTGCCCGCCGGCATGCCGGTGCCCGGGATCGCCGCGCGCACATCCGGCCCCCGGGCCGCCCGCCGCTCGGCGGCCGCCGGCGCGTCCGCCCGCTCCTCCCAGCGTGGCTCTGGGGGGTCTGGCCGGTGAGCGCCCGCCTGCGCGTGAACCCGATCATGTGCGAAGCGCACGGCATGTGCGCCGAGCTGCTGCCCGAGCTGATCCGCCTCGACGATTGGGGCTACCCGATCATCGACGAGGCCGAGGTCCCGCCGGAGCTGGTCGATCTTGCCCGGCGGGCGGCGGACGCCTGCCCAACCTTGGCGCTGCTGCTCGACGAGGAGCGCCGCCGGTAGGCGGCGCTGCCGCGAGGGGCTGCTTTCGCTGCCGGGGTGCGGGTCGGGCTGCGGTCGGCTCGCGCCGAGCAGGGGCCTTCGGCCCGGCCTGGGTGTGAGGGATGCCCGGAAACGGCGCTTTCGAAGGGGTGGGTGAGCCGGCGGCGACCGAGGCGGCATAACGTGAAAAAGTCCGCGCCGCGCTAAACGCTTTGCCGAATAAGCACCGTGGCGGTGCCTTTCGTGAAAACCGTCGAACGCGGCGCGAGCTTTTTCACGTTTTGCAGGCCCGTCGGCGCCCCGCACCCACCACTTCCCCAGCCACACACCGAGCGGATCTCCCACCCAGGCCGGGCCGAAGGCCCTACTCGGCGCCAGCCGACAACAGTACGAAACGCACGAGGAACCCCGGCCGCTCGACCCGCACGACCTACGCCGGCCGCTCGACCCGCACCGGCGGGCCCGGCTCGGTCGGCGTCTCGCCGTCGTTCTGGGGGCCGAGCCGTAGCTGCCACCAGCTGACATCGCGCCAGGCGCCGGCCTTCCACCCGATCCCGCGGTAGACGCCGATCGGCTCGAACCCGAACGCGCGATGGAGTCCGAGGCTCGCCTCGTTCGGCAGGGCGATCCCGGCGCAGGCGATCCGGTAGCCCTGGCGGCCGAGCAGGTCGAAGAGCGCGGTGTACAGCGCCCGACCGACGCCCTGGCCGTGGGCGCGGGCATCGATGTAGACGCTCACCTCGGTCGCCCAGCGATACGCCGCCCGCTCGCGGTGCGGGCAGCCGTAGGCGAACCCGACGACACGGCCGTCCGCGTCCTCGGCCACGAGCCAGGCGTGGGTGGCGGACAGGCGTGCGATCCGGGCGGCGAACTCCGCGGCACTCGGGGGCTCGTTCTCGAACGAGACCGCCGAGTCGCGGACGAACGGCGCGTAGATGTCGGCGCACGCCTGGGCGTCGCGGGTGGTCTGTGCGTGGCGGATCAGCACGCGCTCGAGAGTAATGGCCGGACGCCGATCACGTTCGGGCGTCGCGGGGGCGCTCAGCGCCGGGGCGGCCGGGGGTGCGGATGCGCCGGGCGCCCGCGCTGGCCGCCGGCACGGCGCAGCGACGAGATCGCGTGGTCGAGGTGCATCGCGTCCCAGCACGCGCCGCCGCCGTGGCACTGCTCGATCGCCGCGAGCTCCGAGTCGAGCAGCGCACGGTCGGCGAGGCTCAGGCGGCCTGCGAGGTTGTGCAGCTCGAACGGATTGCGCGTGAGGTCATAGAACTCGCGCTCGCCGTCGTTGTAGACGACGTACACGAACCGTTTCGTGCGCATCGCCTCGTATGTCCGCGGGCTGCCGCTGGCCGTCTGTTGGAAATCGGGGTCGAGGCCGGCGAGGTCCGGGCCCTGGTGCTCGATCAGCACTGCGTTGCGCCAGTCGGTCGGCTGGTCGCCGTGCAGCAGTGGCAGCAGGCTGTGGCCGTCGCTCGGCAGATCGGTTGCGCCGATCGCGGCGAACGTCTTCGCGAGGTCGATGTTCTCGGTCATCGCCGCGGTCGTCGCGCCGGCCGGCACGCCCGGGCCGACGACGATCAGGGGCACATGTATGTCGGTGTCGAAGGCGGTCATCTTGCCCGGCATCAGCCGGTATTCGCCGGTGTGCAGGCCGTTGTCGGAGCTGAACACGATGTACGTATTCGAGGCCAGCCCGTCGTCGGACAGCGCCTGCTCGAGCTCGCCGATCATCTCGTCGACCGATTGGACGTCCTGCGCCCGCAGCCGGAACACCGCATTGATCTGGTCGATCTGGTGCTGAGTGAGGGGCGCGTGGTCGGCGAGCCACCGCGGCGCGCCCGTCGGCATGACGTTGAAGCTGGGAGGTCGCGGAGCGGTGAGGCCCGGGAAGTCGGCCGCGTCGCGGGGCGCCGGCGTATACGGCGAGTGCGGAGCGAACGTCGCGATCTCGAGGAAGAACGGCGTGTTCGCACGTGCCATGCCGTTGATGAAGTCGACGCCCTTGCGCGCCAGCACGTCGGTCAGATAGTCCGTCGGCTGGTGGCCGTAGGACCGCAGCGTCCCGTTCTCGTTGAGCCGGTAGTCGAACTCGGGGTACGCCTGCCCGCCGACGTCCCACTCGGTCCACCCGGGAGGCACGTACGTGGCCGGAACGCCCGGCTTGCCCCCCGGGCCGTCGAGGTAGCCGTTGAGGTACTTGCCCATCATCGCCGTGCGGTATCCGGCGCTCTGCAGGGCGACCGCGAACGTGTCGAGTTCTTCCCCCCGCTTATAGAAGACGTGAAAGCCGCCGCGCGGTCCGACGTTGCTGAACACGCCGGTGTCGTGCGGAAGGTTGCCGGTGAAGATCGACGCCCGGGACGGGCAGCACAGCGAGTCCGATACGAAGTAGTTGCCGAACGTGAGCCCGTCGCGCTGCATCGCCTGCACGTGCGGCATGAACCGCAACAGGTCCATCGACAGGTCATCGGTGAGGACGAAGACGATGTTCGGCCGGGAACCGGTGGCCGGCAGGGCCGCCCCGCCGCTGTTCGGTCCGATCGCGGCGGACCCGGCGGCGGCCGGCCGGCTCGCGGTCGCCGGCCGGATCGACGCCGCCACGCCGAGACACACGCTCAGAAGCGCGATCAGGGCGGCCAGCGGCCGCAGGCGCCTGTTCCTCAGCACGCTACCCAGCTCGATCGCATCGTCGCCCCGTCAGCCCGTGATCGCCATCTCGCATCCACGCTTCGCCGCGCCCGCCACACGCAGCTCAGGGTAGTGGGTCGAGCGCTGCATCCCGCCAGCCGTATTGCGACACTGCCAACCACTGCCCGGACGATCCCGCACCCGAGGAGAGACATGACGATCCAGACCCTGACCGACGAACAGCGCGCGTTCGTCGAGGCGATCCGCGACTTCGCCAAGCGCGAATGCGGGACGCGCGAGCAGCGCGACGCCCTCACCGACAACGGCAACGAACCGCACAACCAGAAGATGTACGAGCGGATCGCGGATCTCGGGTGGCTGGGCGTCGCGATCCCGGAGCAGTACGGCGGGTCGGGTGGCGGCGCGGTCGACATGTGCCTGCTGTGCGAGGAGTTCTCGCGAGGCCAGATCCCGATGGGCTTCTTCTCGGTGAGCATGATCACGGCCGGCGCGGTCGGGCGGTTCGGCACCGAGGAGCTCAAGCAGGAGATCCTCGGCGGGGTCGCGCGGGGCCGGGTCGAGGCGATCGCGATGTCCGAACCCGAGGCAGGCTCCGATGTCGGCAACCTGAGCTGCAAGGCCGAGTGCGTCAACGGCGGCTACGTGATCAACGGCCAGAAGACGTGGATCACCGCCGCCCACGCGGCCGACCACATCCTGCTCGTGTGCCGCACGGACCGCACGGGCAACAAGCACGAAGGGTTGTCGATGATCTCGGTCCCGACCGGCGTCGAGGGCCTCGAGGTCCGCGGGATCGAGACGATGGGCGGCCGCGAGGTCAACGACGTGTTCTTCACCGACTGCCACGTGCCGGCGGACCGGCTCGTCGGCCGCCAGGACCACGCGTGGATGCAGCTGATGGCGGGCCTGAACCACGAGCGGCTGATCATCGCCGCCCAGGCGCTGGGCATGGCCCAGCGCGCGTTCGACGACGTGCTCGCGTACGTCAAGGAGCGCAAGCAGTTCGGCAAGCCGATCGGCTCCTTCCAGGCGCTGCGTCACCGGCTCGCGGACCTCGCGACCGAGATCGAATCGACGCGCCTGCTCGTCTACGACACCGCCGCGCGCGTCGATGCCAACCCGGGCGCGCTGTTCCCGCGCGAGGCCTCGATGGCGAAGCTGAAGGCGACCGAGGTCGCCAAGCGCTCGACGCTCGAGGGCATGCAGATGATGGGCGGCTACGGCTACGCCTGCGAGTACGACATGGAGCGGCAGGTCCGCATCGCGCTCGTGACCACGATCTACGGCGGCACGAGCGAGATCCAGCGCGACATCATCGCCAAGACGCTCGGTCTATAGGCACGATCGCCCGATCCCAGCGCAGAGGCCGACCGTCGAGTTCTCCCGGCGGCGCGATGACCGTGACCGTGCGCGACCCGTAGGGGAGCTCGATCAGGAACGGCGCGGCGTCCGGAGTGGCCCCGATCCCGTCGGCGCCCGTCCGCGGCAGGTCGAGCAGCCAGGCGGCTGTCCGGGCGAGCGCACAGTGCGCGTGCACCGGGCGCCCCCTCACCGTACGCGCGCGCAGCCCGCGTAGCGCCGCGGCCGCGATCAGGTGGCCGGTGCCGTGGTCGAGCGCCTGCGCGGGGAGCGCGCCCGGGGTCGCCGCGCCGGCAGCGGTGCAGATCTGCGCGATCCCGGTCGCCGCCTGCACGAGGCTGTCAAAGCCGCGCCGCTCACCCCACGGTCCGCGCTCGCCCCACGCCGACAGGGTCACCATGACCAGGTTCGGGTAGCGGCGCGCGAGCGCGCGGGCGCCGAGGCCGAGCGCTTGAAGCGCGCCCGGCCGGTAGCCCGCGATCAGCACATCCGCCTCGCCGAGCAACTCGTGGAACGTCCGCAGGCCGGCGGCGGTGCGCAGGTCAACGCGCGCCCATCGCTTGCCCGGTCCGCCGTCGAGCACCGATCCCTCGAGCTCGACCGCACCGGGCGCATCGATCCGCAGCACGTCGGCGCCGAGCGCCGCGAGCGTCCGTCCCGCGACGGGCCCCGCAATCACCCGCGTCAGATCGAGCACCCGTACGCCGGCGGCGGGCAGATCGCCGGCACGGAGCGGCGGCAGCGGGGCGGCGCCGGCAAGGCCCTCCTCGAGCTCGATCAGCTCGCGTCCGGCGGCCGCGGCGCCGGCGGGCAGGGCTTCCCATGCCGACCGCTCGCGCAGCGCGCCGGCGCACCCGCCCGCGGCGAAGATCGCCTCCTCGAGCTCCTCGGCCCGGCGTCGGGCGGCGGCCGCCCGCGCCGCCTCGACCTCCTCATCGTCGGTCCCGAGCGCCGCCAGCAGCGCGGCCCGATGGTGCGGGTAGTTCGCGTGCGAGCGCAGCCACCCGTCCTCCGTCGCGAGCCACGTCGACAGCGGCGCGAAACCTGGGCCGACCGCGTGGCCGTCGAGTCGCAGGTGCCGCTCCGAGGTGAACGCAGCCGCGACATGATCTGCGTCGAGCGTGACCTCGGGCGCCGGGCTGCCCCGCGCGACCGCGAGTTCGCGCGCCGCCAGCAGCGCCGCCGACACGCACGCGACCGCGAGCTCCCCGGCGGGCAACCGGGAGCCGAGGATCGGCCCGGTGCGCCTGACCACGATCTGACCCGCCGCGCGAGGGTCGCCACCGAGCGCACGCAGGGCGTCGGTGAGCGCCTGGTGGCTCACCGAGCGATCGCGTCGGCGAGCACCCGCTCGAGCTCGCTCGCGACGCGCTCGAGCGGGCCGCTTGACCGGGTTGCGCGCGCGAGCACGATCGCGCCCTCGATCGAGGCGATCACGAGCGTCGCGAGCGTTTGGGCCCGCGCCGCCGAGTCGACATGGCGCGCGAAGGCCGCCGACAGCAACTCCTCCCAGTGCGTGAATGCCGCCGCCGCTGCGTCGCGCGCCGCGGGCAGCCGCTCGCCCTCGAGCGATGCCGCGACGACCGAGCAGCCGCCGCCGAAATCCGTCTTGCGCAGGATCCGCAGCCAGCTGGCGGTGAACGTCGTGATTGCCGCGACGGGATCGTCGTCTTCGAGCGCGGCGGCGAGGCCCGAGGCCGTGAACTCCCCGGCGTACTGCGTGGCCTCCTCGATCAGCTGCGCCTTGCCGCCGGGGAAGTGATGGTAGATCGAGCCGCGCGGAGCCCCCGAACGCGCGAGCACTTCGGAGAACGAGGTCGCCTCGACTCCTCGCTCGCGCATCACGACCGCGGCCGTCTCGATCATGCGCTGCCGCGAGTCGCCTTCCACTATGACGCGCAGCATAGTACGATCCCGCCGTGACTGGGTATGACGATCGTCATACCCCCGCCGACCGAGGAGCAGCCCCCATGTCCGACTGGAAGCAGACCGCGTGCATCCTGTGCGAATGCAACTGCGGAATCGAGGTGCAGCTCGAGGGCAGGCGGCTGGCGCGGATCCGCGGCGATCGCGAGCACCCGGCCTCGCAGGGATACACCTGCAACAAGGCGATGCGGCTCGACCATTACCAGAACGGGCGCCACCGTCTGACCACCCCGCTGCGCCGGCGCGCCGACGGGAGCTTTGAGGAGATCAGCTGGGAGACCGCGGTCGCCGAGGTCGCGGCACGCTTCGCCGCCGTCCGCGACGCCTACGGCGGCGAGACGATCTTCTATTACGGCGGCGGCGGCCAGGGCAACCACCTCGGCGGCGCGTATGGCGCGGCATTCATGCGGGCGCTCGGTGGCCGGTACCGCTCGAGCGCGCTCGCGCAGGAGAAGATGGGGGAGTGGTTCGTCGACTCGCGCCTGTACGGCGGCCACACGCGCGGCGATTTCGAACACGCGGAGGTCGCGGTGTTCGTCGGCAAGAACCCGTGGCAGTCCCAAAGCCTCCCGCGGGCCCGCGTGACGTTGCGCGAGCTCGCGCGGGACCCGCAGCGGGCGCTGATCGTGATCGATCCGGTGCGCACCGAGACCGCTGAGATGGCAGACATCCATCTGCGGGTGCGCCCCGGGACCGATGCCTGGTGCCTCGCGGCGCTGCTCGGCACGATCGTCCAGGAAGGGTTCGCCGACCGCGCGTTCCTCGATCAGCACACGACCGGCTCCGAGCCCGTGCTCGAGTCACTGGCGTCCGTCCCCGTCGCCGATTACGCCGCGCAGTGCGGCGTTCCCGAGGAGCTCATCCGATCCGCCGGGCGGCGGATCGGCGGCGCCGGCAGCGTCTCGACGTTCGAGGACCTCGGGATTCAGCAGGGCCCCCACAGCGTCCTGTGCTCCTACCTGCAGAAGCTGCTGTGGCTGCTCACCGGCAACTACGCCCGCCCCGGCGGCATGCACCTGCACTCGTGGATGCAGCCGCTCGCGCGCCACGGCGTCGACTACCCGCGCACCGCGGTGACGGGCGCGCCGATCATCGGCGGCCTCGTGCCCTGCAACGTGATCGCCGACGAGATCCTCACCGATCATCCGGCCCGCCTGCGCGCGATGCTCGTGGAGAGCTCGAACCCGGCCCACTCGCTCGCCGGATCACAGCGTTTCCGCTCGGCGCTCGAGGCGCTCGAGCTGGTCGTCGTGATCGACGTCGCGCTGACCGAGACCGCCCGCCACGCCGACTACGTGCTGCCCGCTGCGAGCCAGTTCGAGAAGTGGGAGGCCACGTTCTTCAACCTCGAGTTCCCGCGCAACACGTTCCACCTGCGCGCGCCGCTGCTCGAGCCGCTCCCGGGGACGCTCCCGGAGCCCGAGATCTATGCGCGGCTGCTGCGCGCCCTCGGCGTCGTCGGCGAGGAGCAACTGGCGCCGCTGCGCGAGGCGGCACTGGCCGGCCGGCCGCAGTTCGCGCAGGCATTCGTGCAGGCGACGATGGCCGACCGGACGCTGTCCGGCGTCGCAGCGTACGTCCTGTACGAGACGCTCGGCCCGACGCTGCCGGACGGCGCCGCCGGCGCCGCGTCACTCTGGGGGCTCGCGCACCGCTGCGCGATGAAGTACCCCGACGCGGTGCGGCGGGCCGGTCACGCCGACGGGGAGGCGCTGTTCGAGGCGATGCTGCACGGACGCTCGGGGATCACGTTCACGCTCGACGACTACGAGGATGCCTGGTCGTACGTCTCGCATCCGGATCACCGGATCGCGCTCGAAATCCCCGAGCTGCTCGAGGAGCTGAGCGGCCTACCCGCGTCGGCGCCGTCGCTCACCTCAGCGGAGCTGCCGCTCGTGCTCTCCGCCGGCGAGCGGCGGGCGAGCACCGCGAACACGATCATCCGCGATCCGGCGTGGCGCAAGCGCGACGGAGCCGGCGCGCTGCGGATCAGCCCCGACGACGCGTCGCGCCTCGGGCTCGCGACCGGGTCACGCGCGCGGGTCGTGACCGCGGCCGGCGCGGCCGAGGCGTTCGTCGAGGTGACCGACGCGATGCTCCCCGGCCACATCTCGCTGCCCAACGGCCAGGGAGTCGACTATCCGGACGCGTCGGGCAGGCCGGTCCTGACCGGCGTGCCGGTCAACGAGCTGACCGCGACCGAGTGGCGGGATCCGCTCGCGGGGACGCCCTGGCACAAGCACGTGCCCGCGCGAGTCGAGGCGCTCTGAATGCGTTAAGTGGTAGATCGCCACGCGGCTGTGCACGCTTTCACGGATGCGGTTCGGCGTGTGCGCGCGCAACCTGTAGTCGGTCGACAGTCCATCAGCGCACACGGAGGTGCGACATCGGGGTTTCAGCACAAGCACATCCTCGGATGCACGCCGGAAGCCCGGCGCGTGGCCGAGAACCCGCTGCGCGCGATCGCACGCACGCATGGGTGGTGCCGATCCTGGCGGTATTCGTCGCCATTGCGATCGGGATCGGAGTCGTCGCGCTCACCGATGTCGCGTCCACACGTTCGGTCCGGCATGAAGTGACCGGTCTGCGCGGCGAGGTCGCGGCGCTGCGGACGCAGCTCGCCGGCACGCAGCATGCACTGGCGCGCACGCAGGCGAAGCTCGCGTCACTGCGCGCCGCCGCCGCCGACACCGCCTCCGCGGGCAACGTCACCCAGCTCACCGACAGCGTCGACGAGCTCAAGGTCAACGTCCACATGCTGCAGGTGTGCGTCCCGCAGCTGCGGGCCGAGCTCGAGGGGCTCAAGCTGCAGACCGGCAACGTCAACGGGTGGTTGACCGGCGCGCTGTTACTGAAGCCGGCGGTGATGTCCGCGGCGTGTCAGCACGCCCTCAGTGGTCCGGGCCGCTGAGCGGCCTCATGCCGCTCTGCGGTCGCGCTCGACGGCGGGCAGGACATCCCTGACGATGCTGAGGAACCCCTGCACGAGCAGCGTGTGAATCTGCTCACGCGTGAGGCGCCCGCGCTGGAGCCATTCGACGCTCGCCGTCTCGGCGAAGCCCGAATACGCGCGGATCACCGCGCGCACGTCCGCCGGCGCCGTCTGCGCCTCGTATGTCTGGAGCGCCTCGATCAGCTGGTCGGCGGCGCGTTCGCGCGCCTCGTCGAGGATCGCCTCGACCTCCGGGTCACGCCCAAGGTCGCGCGCGCCGATCGTCGCGAGCCACATGCCCCGGTTGCGCTCGATCAGCTCGAGCCAGCGGTCGACGCTCTGGGCGATCACGTACTCGATCCCCCGGCCCGGGGTCTCGAGCGGCACCGGGTTCGTCGGCGTCCGCATGAGCGAGCGGACGACCTCGAGGTACAGCTCGCGCTTGGTTCCGAAGTAGTGGTGCAGCAGTCCCCGAGCGACGCCCGCCTCGCGCGCGATCTCGGACGTCGAGACCGCCGCGTAGTTGCGCTCGGAGAACAGCTGTCGCGCGCACGCGAGAATCTGCCGCCGGCGCTCGTCGTGCTCTAACCGCTGCCAGCGCGGAGCCGGGGAAATCGCCATGACGGCGCCAGGCTAGCAAATTGGCAGGATGCCAATTAGCTCCAATCGGCCACGTCGAGCGCGTCGCGGATGGCCGTCACGGCATCGGCATGCGGCGCCGGTTCGACGGCGTCGTCGAGCAGCGCGGGGGCGGCACGGCGGATCGAGGAGGTGACGAAGATCGCGTCGGCGGCGCGCGCCCGGCCGAGCGTGATCGGCTCGGTGAACGCCTCGAGGCCGAGCGCCGGTGCGGCCTCCAGCAGCAGAGCGCGGGTGACGCCCGCGAGCAGCCGCCCGTCGGCAGGTGGCGTGACGATCCGGCGCGCCTCGACGATCCACACGTTCATCGAGCCCGCCTCGAGCAGCTCATCGCCGGCATCGAGGATCAGCGGAACCGTCCGCTCGTCGCTGAGCGACTCGATCAGGCGACGGTCGCGCCACTTGTACGGTCCGATCCCGCCGGGCACGCGCACCGGCCGCAGCGCTACCGCGGCGTCGGGCGGCGGTGGCGCCGCGAGCCGGCTCGCGGCGATCTCGATCACCAGCCCGTCGGATCGCGGGATCGCGTCGATGCGCAGCCGGTGCGGCTCGATCAGCGCCGACGCTGTGTCGCGGACCTCAGCCTCGAGGTTGGTGGGCACAGCCCACCCATATAACTCGCTCACGGCACTCCGGAGCCGCTCGAGGTGGCGCGCGAGCGCTTGCACCCGCCGCTCGCGCGCGAGCAGAGTGTCGAACACGCCGCGCGCGGGATCCGGTCGTGGCTCGAGCTCGGCGTGCGCAGCGCTCAACGGTGTTCCACGGGGCCGGCCAGCGCGAAGACGCCGCGCCGCGGCCGCCGGGCCGTGCCGGCGCACACCCGCGCCCCGATCGCCGCGGCGATCGGGCGGGCCTTCAGCAGCGCCTCCTCGAACTCGCGCCCAGGGTCAGAGTCCGCGACGATGCCGCCGCCCGCCCCGAGCCACAGGTGCCCGTCGGACAACTCGAGCGTGCGAATCGCGACGCTCAGCTCGAGTCCCGCGAGCGGGCTCGCGAAGCCGATCGCACCCGTGTACAGCTCGCGGCCGGTCTGCTCGAGCTCGGCGATCACGTGCATCGCCTGCACCTTTGGGGCCCCGGTGACGGACCCGGGCGGGAACGTCGCACGCAGCAGATCGCCGTCGGTCGCGGACGCGTGCAGGCGTCCGCTCACCGTGGAGACGAGATGCCAGAGTCCGGGGTGCGGCTCGATCTCGGCCGCGCGCGGAGCCTCGACGGTTCCGTACGCGCAGACGCGCCCGAGATCGTTGCGCATCAGGTCGACGATCATCACGTGCTCGGCCGCATCCTTCGGCGAATCGCGCAGCGTCTTGAGCGTTGCGGCCGCGAGTGCCGGGTCGGACGGCCGTCGGATCGTGCCCTTGATCGGGGCGGTCGCGACGTGGCGCCCGCTACGGCGTAGGAACAGCTCCGGCGAGAGGCTCACGATCCCGCCACCGGGCGCCGCGAACGCGGCCGCGAACGGCGGGGCGATGCGATCGCTCGCGGCTTCGAACAGCGAGGGGACATCGCTCGCGTACGTCGTTTCGAGCCGCAGGCAGATGTTCGCCTGGTAGATCTCGCCGGCGACGGTCCGCTCGCGGCAGGCGGCGACCGCGGCCACGTGCGCCGCGGCGGCATGATCGCTCAGCGCGAACGGCGGCGGGGGTGCGAACGGCGGCCGCTCGGGCGGCGGCGCGGCGAGCAGCCTGCGCAGTTCGGAGAGCCGGCGCGCGAGGTCCGCGGCGCACTCCGCGCTCGCGAGCGCCTCGAACCACCACTGTCCCCGCTCGTCGAGTCGCAGGACGTTGTCGTAGTAGGCGAGCTGGAAATCGGGCAGCGGGACCGGCCGGGGCGGGCCCGGCGGGAGGCGCTCGATCCGCGCGCCGAGCCGGTAGCCGAGCCAACCGAACCAGCCGCCGCCGACCGCCCCGGGGGCCGGTGACGCGCACGCCGGGTCCAGGCACGGCTGCTGGTCGAGCAGCGCGAACGGATCGTCGGTCGAGGGGTCGCCGACGCGCCGCGGACACGAGGACACGATTGCCCCGCCGCCGCCCCAGCTGCCGCACAGCGCGAACGCCCACGGCTGATCACTCAGGCGTCGCAGCACTTGCTGCGGCGTCAGCGTAGAAGGCAGCGGCACCCGCTCGACGGTCACCCGATTGCCGTGCGCGAGCATTTGGATCAATTCATACACTACGCCCGATGACAGCGACCCTGATCGATGGCAAGGCAATCGCGCAAGAAGTGCGCAACGAGGTGCGCGACGAGGTCGTCGCGTGGTGCGCGGCGGGCGGCCGCCGCCCCGGCCTCGCGACGGTGCTCGTCGGCGACGATCCGGCGTCGGCGGTGTATGTGAACGGCAAGCAGAAGGCGTGCGCCGAGGCCGGGATCGAAGGGTTCTCCCACCACCTCTCGGCGAGCACGACCGAGTCCGAGGTCATGCAGCTTCTGGTGGAGTTGGGGGCGGACGATCGCGTGTCAGGCATTCTGCTGCAGCTGCCGACGCCCGACCACATCGACGGCTCCCGCCTCACCACCCTGATCGACTCGAGCAAGGACGTCGACGGTCTCACGCCGGTGTCGGCCGGCCTGCTCGCGAAGGGCCTGCCGGGGCTGCGGCCCTGCACGCCCGCCGGGATCATCGAGCTGCTGCGCCGCCACGAGGTACCGCTCGTCGGCGCCGAGGCGGTCGTCGTCGGGCGCTCGGACCTCGTCGGCAAACCGGTCGCGGCGCTGCTGCTCGCCGAGCACGCGACGGTCACGATCTGCCACTCGCGCACGCGCGATCTGGCCGCGGTGTGCCGGCGCGCGGACGTGCTGATCGCCGCCGTCGGCCGTCCCGAGCTGGTCCGCGGCGACTGGATCAAGCCGGGCGCGACCGTGATCGACGTCGGCATCAACCGCACCGAGAGCGGGTTGGTGGGGGACGTTGACTTCGGGTCGGCGGTCGAGGTCGCGGGGCTCATCACCCCGGTCCCCGGAGGCGTTGGCCCGATGACGATCGCGATGTTGCTCCGCAACACGCTCGAGGCCGCGCGTGCGCAGGCAGGTGCTGCGTCGGCCGCCGTCAATGCGTGAGCGCTGGTGGCACGGCCGATCGTTCTCGGGGTGGTGGGCGACTCCGGCGCCGGTAAGACGACGCTCACCCGCGGGCTGATCCGGGTGATGGGCGACGAGCAGGT
>DATKOY010000017.1:0-11181 GCA_035524415.1 Solirubrobacteraceae bacterium
TGTACCCGATCGAGCGCGCCGGCGCACCCGAGCGCCACTGCGTGCGGGCGGCACCTCGCCAGCAGAGAGTCCAGCATCTCTCGCACCGGAACCAGACACCGATCAGCCGGGTCGATCAGCCGGGCGTCCATCCCGTCGCGCGCTGCCAGGAAGCGGTTCTCGGCAAGCACCTCAGCGCCGGGAACCGCGGGCGAGGAGTTGCCCTCGAGCTCGAGACGGGCCAGCGACTGGACCAGCGCAACGAGAGGGGCGACCTCCCTGACCGTGGACTGGGCGTCCATCACGCGCACCTCGACAGTCCCGAGCGCTGGCTGCAGCCGGACGTCCCACCACAAAAAGCTCGGATCGGCTAACGCCCCTGGGGAGATCAGCGCGTCGACTGCCTCGACATAGTCAGCGTAGTCGACGAACAAGCGCGGCAAACCGGTGCGTGGGAAGGCCTGGAAGATCAGCGTGCGCGCGGAGGCGAACCCGGAGTCACGCCCCTGCCAGAACGGCGAGTTGGCCGACAGCGCAAGCAGAATCGGGATGTTGCGCCGCAGACCGTTCAGCAGCCGGATCGCGTCTTCGGGCGCCGGTACGCCCACGTGCACGTGCAGAGCCATCGTCGGCTCCCGCCGCGCGAGTACGCGCATCGAGTCGTCAAGCTCGCGGTAACGCGCCGCGCCGGAGACCTCTGTCTCCTCCCGCGAAGTCAGAGGATGGGTGCCCGCGACGGCTGCGATCAGTCCCATCGCATCCAACTCGCGCGCGAAACGGTTTCGCAGCGAAGCGAGCTCCGTGACGACCCCGTCCACATCCGAGTGGATGCCCGTCGCGAGCTCAACCACCGCCGCATGTGTCTCCGGGGACGTCTGCGCCGACAACTCATCGGAGAGCCGCAAGAGAACCTCATCGCTCGACTGGGCCAGCGAACAGTCAGACGGCTCCAGCAGCATCACCTCCTCCTCAACCCCGAGCGTATACCGCTGATCGAGCCGGTCATTCCAACGCGCCCACCGGGGGCAGCTCCCACGCGGCCAATCGCCGTGGCCAACGACCAAGTCAAGACACGAGCGCTGATATGCCCCAGCTCCCAGCCTCACCACGTGCCCTGCCCGCTATGCCGTCGGATCGGACGTAGTAACGCACTCCCTGCGGAACGAACCACTGGTCCGAGTAACGGAAGACCCACAGACCCACATACCTACAAGCTCGCAGCTTCCGCTGTCGATATGTGACTATCGTGTGAACACGGCAGACGCTCGCCTCGACACGCCACCGTCGGCGATGCTGGGCTCACGGCGGCCGTCGCGAGACGCGTGATCGATGCCGTCCGTTCGGTCGTGCGACCGCGCTCATCGACGGGCAGCCGTAGCCCCGGATCCCATCGCCGACGAGCCCGAGCTCGCCGAGCCGACGGGCGAGATCGAGCGGCAGCTCGGCGCGCTCCCAATGCCCCGGCATCACCGGCAAGACTTCCTCGTCAACGAACCGCCGCGTGCGTCCAGGTAGCCGAGCTCGTCCTCGGTCAGCTCGCTGCGCAACAGGAAGTAATCGGTACCGAGCGCCCGGCCGATGTCGGTTTCAGCAGTGACCGTCATCTGCATCCAACTCCTCGATCTCAGCGACGTCCTGGTCGGCGACCGGCGTCGCAGACAAACGTCTGGGTCCACATCAGCATCGCCGTTGTCGCACGACGCCAGAGCGTATACCGACCGTTGCGATGCGACCACAACAAAGAACCTCAAGGGAAATACGTTCTGCGTATCGCGCGCTGTCGATCACAGGACTCCCTCCTCGAGCCACGCGTAGCGCCCATCGAGCAGCGACTGCGCGGTCTCGTAGCCGGCGGCGTCGTCGTTGTGCCACAGCGCCGTGAACAGCGCGTCGATGCGGCGGCGGGCCTGGCGGGCGAACAGGTCGGCGAGCTCGTGCGCGGCTCGGCGCCGGTCGGGATGCTCGCGCGCGATCGTGTCGGCATAGACCACGGCGGACGCGATCGCGAACAGCTCGGCGCCGATGTCGACGATCCGCCCGAGCACGGCCTGCTTCTGTTCGAGCTCGGACTGCCAGCG
Source organism: Solirubrobacteraceae bacterium (assembly GCA_035524415.1). Classification (GTDB taxonomy): domain Bacteria; phylum Actinomycetota; class Thermoleophilia; order Solirubrobacterales; family Solirubrobacteraceae; genus Palsa-465. The sequence goes on from DATKOY010000017.1 coordinate 2,058, forward strand.
AGTCATGGCATAGAACGTGGAGCGGGCGAGCTTCCGCGCCGCGCGTTCGACGAACCGCAGGTGCGACGCGAGCGATCCGAACGCGCGGAACGCGCGCGGGTTCTGGCCTTCGCCGACCGCGAGCTGTGGCAACCAGTTCGCGTAGAACCTGATGGCTTGGACCGCTGTGTTCGCCTTGGCCTTCAGGTCTCCGTCGCCCTGGAGGAGCTCGCCGGCGACCTCGAGGTGCCGGTCGACGGCTTCGCGGGCGATCAGCAAGCGCATGATCTCGCTTGATCCCTCGAAGATGCGGTTGATCCGCATGTCACGTAGCACTTGCTCGGCGGGAATCGGATCTTCGCCCCGGGCGAGCAGCGAGTCGGCGGTCTCGTACCCGCGTCCGCCGCGGATCTGCACGAGCTCGTCGACCACCTGCCAGCCGAGCTCGGAGGCGTAGAGCTTGGCGATCGCCGCCTCGATCCGGATGTCGTTCTTCTTGTCGTCGGCGAGCCGGCTCGAGACGTCGACGACTGCCTCGAGCCCGAACGTGCTGGCGGCGATGAACGCGAGCTTCTGCGCGACGGCGTCGTGCCTGCCGATCGCCTGTCCCCACTGCACGCGTTCGCCCGACCACTCGCGGGCCACGCGGGTCGCCCACTTGGCCGCGCCCACGCAGATCGCCGGTAGCGCGAGCCGGCCGGTGTTCAGCGTCGTCAGCGCGACCTTGAGTCCCTCGCCCTCCTTCGCGATCAGGTTCTCGGTCGGGACGAAGACGTTCTCCAGGCGCGTGACCGAGTTCTCGATCCCGCGCAGTCCCATGAACGCGTTGCGATGCTCGACGGTCACACCGACGCTGTCATACGGCAGCACGAACGCGCTGATCCCGCCGCGGGCGCCCTCGCGCGCAGGGACCTTGGCCATCACGACGACGATGTCCGCGATCGCGCCGTTGGTGGCCCACAGCTTCAGTCCGTTGAGCACGTAGCCCGTGCCGTCCTCGGTCAGCGTCGCGGTCGTGGCCACCCGCGCCGGGTCAGAGCCGACGTCGGGCTCGGTCAAGAGGAACGCGGAGATGTGGTCCTTGGCGACCAGCGGCAGCCACGTGCGCTTCTGCTCCTCGGAGCCGAACAGCATCAGCGGCTCGGCGACGCCGATCGACTGGTGCGCCGAGAGCAGCGTCGAGATCGCGGCGTGCGAGCTCGCGGCCAGCGCAAGCGCGCGGTTGTAGTAGACCTGCGAGAGGCCCAGCCCGCCGTAGTGCTCGGGCACCTTCATCCCGAGCGCACCAAGCCGTTTGAGGCCGTCGATGACCGAGGCGGGGATCTTCGCATCGCGCTCGATCTGGAGCGGATCGACGCGCTCCTCCAAGAACGCGCGAAGGCTCGCGAGGAAGTATTCGCCCTTCTCGACCGCGGTCGGATCGAGCGGCGGCTGGGGATGGATCAGGTCGAGGCGGAAGTTGCCAAGGAACAGCTCCTTGCCGAAGCTCGGCAGCTTCCACTCGGCCTCGCGCGCGGCCTCGACGACTTCTCGTGCCTCTCGCTCGGTGACGTTGACCGGCATCGGATCAGCGCTCCTTCGGTGACTGCGCTGCCGGCGGGATCACCGGAACATCGCGCCGATGCGCCGACAGACTCTGAATTTGTGTGACCTTTGGCGTAAGCATTGCCGCAGGCTAGCCCCGGCCACACCGCCGCGCCTATGAGCGCCCGACACAGCTTTCAGCTGTCGCTCTTGTGGCCTCGCAACAGGCGGGTCCGCGCCGAGCGGAGCACGCACCCTCGCTTGGTGCGCAGGCGCCATAGCGAAGCTCGGCGCTTGGTGTCAGCCACCATCGCCCTCGGAGCGAGTCCCTCCTATTAATCACGCTCAAGCTGAATCGCTGCACCCAACTGGAGAGGAATTCGATGAGCGCGATCAACACTGTCCCCGAGCTGCTCCGCGCACAGGCGTCCCGTATCCCCGAGCAGCCGTTCGTGCGCTGGCGCGGGCGATCGGTGAGCTACTCCGAATTTGACGTCCGCACGGATGTCTTGGCGGCGGGTCTCGCCGATCTGGGCGTCGAGCCTGGCGACGTCGTCTCGGTGATGCTGCCCAACTCGCTCGAGTTCCTCGAGGCGTGGTGGGCGATCCTCAAGGCCGGGGCCGTCTTCGGCCCGATCAACCCGGCGTTCACCGCGCCGGAGGCGGCGTACGTTCTAGGTGATTCGCGGGCGGTCGCGGTCGTCACCGACGGCAACGGGGCCGCGACGCTCGCTCCTGTGCGCGGCGCGCCGGAGCTTCAGCGGCTGCGCCACGTGATCTCGGTGGAGGAGGGCGGCGATGTGGCGCTCGAGTCGCTTGCCGGTCGCGGTGGCGAGGTCCCGGCGAGCGGGCGGGGGCCTGAGGATCTGGCGACGCTGATGTATACGTCGGGGACGACCGGTAAGCCGAAGGGCGCGATGCTGACGCACGGCAATGTTCTGGCGAACGCGGCGATGGGGGCGGAGGTGTTGCCGCTGGTGGCCGGTGAGCGGGTCGGGATGATGCTGCCGCTGTTTCACGTGAACGCGCAGATCGTGACGTGTGTGATCCCGATGATGGTCGGCTGCGAGGTTGCGATGTGGGAGCGCTTCTCGGCCTCGACGTTCTGGCAGACGGTCGCGGAGCTCGAGCCGGTCGCGCTCTCGGCAGTGCCGACGATCCTCGCCGCCGTGCTGCATACCGCCAATGCCCCGACCGGACCAACCTCGCTTCGCTACATCATCTGCGGCGCCGCGCCCCTGTCGCGGGAGCTGCTCGAGGCGTTCGAGGATCGCTTCGACATCCGCATCCTCGAGGGCTACGGGCTGACCGAGTCCACGTGCGTGTCGTCTCTGAACCCGTACTACGGGGTGCGCAAGCCCGGGTCGATCGGGCTGCCCGTCCGCGGCCAGCAGATGAAGATCCTCGCCCCCGACGGCAGCCCTGTCGGCAACGGCGAGCTCGGCGAGATCGTGGTCAAGGGCCCGAACGTGATGGCCGGCTATCTGCGCAATCAGGAAGCGACGGCCAAGACGGTCCGCGACGGGTGGCTGCGCACCGGCGACGTCGGCTACGTCGACTCCGACGGGTACTTCTACATCGTCGACCGTGCCAAGGACATGATCATCCGCGGCGGCGAGAACATCTACCCGCGCGAGATCGAGGAGGTGCTGTACACGCACAGCGGCGTGCTGGAGTGCGCGGTGATCGGCGTGCCGCACGAGGTCCGCGGCGAGGAAGTCCTCGCCGTCGTAGCGCCGAGGCCGGGCGCCGAGCTCGACGCCGATCAGCTCGCGGCGTATGCCGCCGAGCGGCTCGCGGCGTTCAAGGTGCCACGACGGTTCGAGATCCGCCGCGAGCTCCCCAAGAACGCCACCGGCAAGATCAACAAGCAGCCACTACGCGAGGAATTCGGCCACTGGGCGCCCGCGGGTGCGAAGCAGCCACAGGTCGTCTGACCCACAAATGAAAAGGAGGACAGGATCATGGGAGCGGTAATAGCAAGTGCGGCGGAGGCTGAATTGGCCGTCGAGGAGGACTCGCTGGCGGGGCGGGTGGCGCTGGTCACGGGCGGCACGCGCGGGATCGGGGCTGCGATCTCGCTCAGCCTCATGCAGCGCGGAGCCACAGTGGCCGCTGGGTTCTCGTCGAATCGAGGGGCGGCCCTGGCGTTCGGCGAGAGACTGCAGCTGGGAGGTGGCGACGCCAGCATTCACCAGGGCAATGTCGGTGACCCCGAACACTGCCGGCGCGTGATCGACGAAGTGATCGAACAGCATGGTCGCCTCGACATCCTCGTCAACAACGCCGGCGTTACCGTCGATCGCCCTGTCTCGACGATGACGGTCGAGGACTGGCACAAGGTGCTGCGGGTGAACCTGTCCGGCGCCTTCTACATGTCCCAGCCGGCGCTCGCGCACATGCTCGAGTGCGGCTCCGGGCGGATCATCAACATCTCCTCGGTCGTCGGTGAAACGGGCAATATCGGCCAGGCCAACTACGCCGCATCGAAGTCAGGGCTGCTCGGCCTCACCAAGACGCTGGCCCGCGAAGCCGCATTCGCGCTTGAGAAGGCGGGCAAGCTCGACAGCGACGGGATCGGGCTCACCGTCAACGCGGTCACCCCCGGGCTGATCGAGACCGAGATGACCGACGCCGTGCCTCCGAAAGTGATCGAGAAGCTCCGGGCCACGATCCCCCTGCGACGGATGGGACGCCCGGAGGAGGTCGCCCGCGTCGTGCGATTCCTCGCCGCCGACGCGTCGGGCTACATCACGGGCCAGGTCTGGGGTGTCAACGGCGGCTTTGACATGTGAGCACCGGTTAGACTGACGGTGGATGTCGACGGTCCAACCGGACCTCGAGACGGTCGTCGGGCAGCACATCGAAGCTGTTCTCGCCGCGCTGCGGCCGGCTCCGCTTGCTGAGGAGATGGCGGAGGTGCTGATGGCGTCGATTCCCGAGCTGGGTCGAGCCCGCGATGAGGACTTCCGCGCGGGATTGCTGCTCAGCTGCGAGAGCAACGTGAGCGCGATCTGGGACGGGTTGCTCACCGGGGCGCCGCTCGATTCGATCGCCCCGCCGTCGGAGGCGATCGCGTGGGCGCACGAGCTCGTGCACCGCGGCGTCCAGCTCCCGGCGCTGCTGCGGGCCTACCGGCTCGGTCATGGTCTCGCCGAGCGCCGTCTCGAGGAGACTGCCGCCGGGCTGGAGATCGAGCCGGAGATCCGCTGGCGGGTGCTCGCCCGGGTGTCCCATCACATGTTCGCCTACGTCGACGCGGTCTGCACCGAGCTGGTCGACGATTACGAGCAGGAACGGGCGCAGTGGATTCGTGGCGCCGCCGCAGCTCGCGCCGAGCTGGTCACCGCGATCGTCGAGCGTCAGCCTGTCGACGCTCGTGTAGCCGGCGAGAAGCTGCGCTACGACGTATGGCGAGGTCACGTGGCGCTGATCGTGTGGGCCGATCTGCCCCGCGCCGGACAGCAGGCTGGTTCGCTCGAGAGCGAGGCCACGGCGCTGGCCGCGGCGCTCGGCGGCGGGGCGGTGCTGACGGTGCCGATCGGTGAGCGCGTCGTCTGGGCATGGACCTCAGGAGATCAGCTGATCGACGATCCGACCGCCGTCGGGCACAGAATGGGTGAGGGTGTGCGAGCTGCGATCGGAACATGGCGGGAGGGCGTCGCCGGCATGGCCGACTCGCACGATGAGGCGCGTGTCGCTCGTCGCGTGGCCGAGCTGCGCGCGCTTCGGCCGGGCGCCGTCGTCGGTTACCGCGCGGCGGATCTGACCGCACTGTTGACCGCCGACCCGGTCCAAGCCGTTCGCTTCACCGAGGCCGAGCTCGGGGAACTGATTGCCGAGAGCGACATGGCCGCCAGGCTCAGGGCGACCGTACGGGTGTACCTCGAGGAGAACCTCAGCCCGGCGCGAGCCGCTCGGCGCCTCGGGATCCATCAGAACACGGTCGTGTACCGGGTCAAGCGCACCGAGGAGCTGCTCGGACATACGATCGAGGAGCGGCGCTTGCGCCTGGAGGTGGCGCTACGGCTATCGGAAATGATCGGCGGCCTGCGCGCCAGTGCCGACGGCCGGCGTCGAGCGCACGGATAGCCGCGCCTCGCGCGAGTGCGCAGCGGTTCAGGGCCGTTTGTGCGCTGAGACCAGGGATCGCGCCGGGGACTAGCGCGGGCCGCTATGGAGGCGCAGCGGGCCCATTGAGATAACGCTCCTCCACAGTCCAACTCTTTCCGGAGGAGATTCCTCGATGGCATTCATGACAGGGAACTTCCCGCCGGTCGACCCGGCGACGTTCATGGAGAAGCCCTACCGGGAGCGGATCAAGACGCTCGCCGGGCACTGGGCCGAGTACGGCTTCGGTTCGCCGAAGGTGATCATGGTGATGTACCTGCTCAAGCTCGTGTTCTTCTACACGCTTGGTGGCGTGCTGGTCGCCACGCTGACCTCGCATCTGAACCCGCTGCACCCTTCGGACTGGTTCTTCCAACCGATCGTCTACGAGAAGGCGGTCCTGTGGACGGTGCTGCTCGAGTGCCTCGGGCTCGCAGGCTCGTGGGGGCCGCTGGCCGGTCACTTCAAGCCGATGAGCGGTGGCGTGCACTACTACGCACGTCCCGGCACGATCCGACTGGCGCCGTGGCCGGACAAAGTCCCGTTCACCCAAGGCGACGAGCGCACCCCCGTTGACGTGCTTCTGTACCTCGTGCTGCTCACCGCCTTGGTCGTGTCGCTCGCGCTCCCCGGCGTTCACACGCACGGGATCGACCGGGCGCTGGGGTCGAACCACGGTCTGGTTGCGCCGGCGGCGATCATGGTGGTCATCGGCCTGCTCGTGATCCTCGGGCTGCGGGACAAAGTGCTGTTCATCGCAGCGCGCTCAGAGCAGTACCTCCCCGCACTGATCTTCATGGCGTTCTTCCCATTCGTCGACATGATCGTCGCGGCCAAGCTGCTGATCGTGATCGTGTGGTTCTGCGCGGGCTTCTCGAAATGCAACCGGCACTTCCCCAACGTGCTGGGACCGATGGTGTCCAACGTGCCATGGCTGCCGTTCAAGGCGATCAAGCGCATGCACTACGCCAACTTCCCCCAGGATCTGCGCCCGTCGAAGCTCACCTACCGCATCGCTCACGGCCCGGGCATGTTCGGCGAGCTCGTGCCGCCGCTGGTGCTGCTGTTCTCGCACAACCACACGGTGACCCTGATCGCGGCCGTGTTCATGATCGGCTATCACCTGTTCATCATCTCCACCTTCCCGCTGGCGGTGCCGCTGGAGTGGAACGTGCTGTTCATGTATCTCACCGCCTTCCTGTTCCTCGGCTACCCAGCGCAGCACGGGTACGGCCTGGGCGACATGAGCACGCCGTTGCTCTTGGCGACGGTGGCGGGGCTGTTGTTCTTCCCGGTGCTGGGAAACCTCCGCCCGGACCTCGTCTCGTTCCTGCCCTCGATGCGCCAGTACGCGGGCAACTGGGCCTCGGCGATGTGGGCGTTTGCGCCGGGTTCCGAGCAGAAGCTGAACGAGCGCATCGTCAAGTCGGCGCCGATGCAGAAGGACCAGCTCCAGATCAACGCTCCGCTGCTGGGCTACGACGAGCGGGTGGCCGAGGTCCTGCTGAACATGCTCCTGGCGTGGCGCTCGATGCACAGTCAAGCTCGCGGGCTCAACTCCGTCATGATCCGGCACCTGGGCGAGGACATCGACACCTACACGCTGCGCGAGGCGGAGTTCAGCTGCAACGCGATCGTCGGCTTCAACTTCGGCGACGGGCACCTGCACGACCAGCGTCTGATCGAGGCGATCCAGAAGCGCTGCCAGTTCGCGCCTGGGGAGTTCACCGTTGTCTGGGTCGAGTCCGAGCCGGTGTGGAGCGGACGCCAGCAATACTGGGTGATGGATGCCGCCGTCGGCGTGGTCGAGCGTGGCAGCTGGGCAGTCAAAGACGCGGTAAGGGAGATCCCGTGGCTCCCAGACGGCCCGATCGCAACGCTGGTCGACTGGCAGCTCGAGGGATACGAGCGCGTCAGCCACTCCGGAGCCGCGTCTCGCGCGTTGCCGATGGCTTCCGAAGCTACGCCGACGCTGGGTGAGGCGGTGACGGCATGACCAGCGCAATCGTCGTCGGCAGCGGGCCCAACGGGCTCGCTGCCGCCCTCACCCTCGCATCCGAGGGCGTCGAGGTGACCGTGCTCGAGGCAGCCGACACGCTCGGGGGCGGTACCCGCTCGAGCGAGCTGACGCTCCCGGGGCTGCTCCACGACGAGTGCTCGGCAGCCCACCCGCTCGCCGTTGACACCCCGTTCAGCCGCCGGTTCGACCTGGCCGAGCACGGGCTGAGGTGGCGCTGGCCTGAGGTTCAGTACGCCCATCCGCTGGACGGTGGCGCCGGCGCCGCCGCATATCGGTCGGTCGATGAGACCGCCGTGGCCCTCGGCAAGGACGGCGGCGCCTGGCGGTCGGTGTTCGGGGCGCTCGCCGAGCGCTTTGACGACATCACTGCCGACTTCCTGCGCCCGATGCTGCACGTGCCCGAGCATCCGGTCAAGCTGACCCGGTTTGGCCTGTACTCGGCGTTGCCGGCGGCGGTGCTCGCTCGCCGCTGGTCGACCGAGCAGGCGCGGGCGCTGTTTGCGGGCGTCGCCGCCCATGCCTTCCGGCCCTTCGGCTCGCCGGTGTCCTCGGCGATCGGCGTCGCCCTCGGCACTGCGGCGCATCGCTATGGATGGCCGGTCGCCGAGGGCGGGTCGGGCTCGATCAGCGGGTCGATGATCGCGCTGCTCGAGCGTGCGGGCGCGCGGTTTGAGACCGGCGTCCGGGTGCAGTCGCTCGACGAGCTCGACGTGGCGGACATCGTCATGCTCGACCTCGCACCCGCGGCAGCAGCCCGGATCGCCGGCGACCGGATGCCACGCCGGATCGCCCGGGCGCTGACCCGCTACCGGCACGGCCCCGGGACCTTCAAGGTCGACTTCGCCGTGCAGGGCGGAATCCCGTGGGCCTACGAGCCGGCCCGGCGCGCGGGCACGGTGCACGTCGGCGGCGGCCTCAGCGAGATCGCAGCCGGCGAGAAGCTGCTTCACGCCGGGCGCATGCCGGACGCGCCGTTCGTACTCGTCTGCCAGCAGTACCTGGCCGACCCGGGACGCTCACAGGGAGACGTGCACCCGGTGTACTCCTACGCCCACGTCCCCGCCGGCTACACCGGTGACGCAACGGCGCAGATCGAAGCGCAGATCGAACGGTTCGCGCCGGGGTTCCGCGAGCGGATCCTCGCCCGCTGTACGAGGTCGGTCGCGCAGACCGAAGCGCACAACGCCAACTACGTCGGCGGCGACGTGGTCACCGGCAGCAACGACGCGCTGCAGCTCCTGTTCCGCCCCCGCGTCGCGCTCGACCCGTACTCCACCGGCATCCCCGGGGTCTATATCTGCTCGGCCGCGACGCCCCCCGGCGCCGGCGCCCACGGCATGTGCGGCTACAACGCCGCACTCTCGGCCCTGCGACGGTTCGACCCCCACCGCGACGACTCCGACACGACTGACGTTCACTCATCGGAGCTCGTGCCAGGCCCTGCGCCGCTGTCGCGGCGCGGAGGCCTTTGGACCGGGCGGGAGCGCGGCG
>DATKOY010000018.1:0-3021 GCA_035524415.1 Solirubrobacteraceae bacterium
CTCCGTCACGGTCTCGGCGGTGACCCTGCCGAAGCCGAACCAGGCGCCCGGCAGCCTGCTCACGGCCTTCAACTTCTCGGCGCAGTCGTACGCGAACAAGGCGGCCGGCCTCTACGGCGTCTCGCCCGACTCGACGCTGCCAGGCCTCTTCAGCTTCCTCGCCTCGTACCGGATCTCGCCGAACAGCTGGGGCTACGGCAATCCCAAGTCCGCCTCCGGCTACACGAGCGACCGGCGGTGGTGGCTCGACAAGACGGATCAGATGGTCGCCGCGGCCGGTCAGCCCGGGCAGTTCGCCTCGATGTGGATTCCGGTCTCGAACAATCGCTGGAGCCCGAGCACGTACGTCGGCGGCCGGTCGCCGTTCAAGCCGCACAACTGGTGCTCGTACCTCCGCTCGGTCCACAGCTTCTGGCAAAAGCACGGCTGGCTCGGCTCGTATCCGTACCTGTACGGCATGGACGAGCCCGGCGCCACGCGGTTCCGGATCGTCCAGCAGCAGGCGAAGGTGACGCACTCGTGCTTCCGGGGAGGCCATGTGCTCGTCACGGGCAAGCCGACCGCGCAGAACCGCTTTCTCTGGAACGGCGGCAAGGACGACGTCGACGCGTGGGTCGTGCTCGCGAGCCGATACTACGGCGAGTTCGGGCACCAGGGCCGCTCGCGCGCAACACAGGAGCTGCGGCTGATCAACGCGGCCCGGCGCCACGGCAAGCAGATCTGGACGTACACGTACGACGCCTCCTCGCACTCGACCCCCGGCTTCACGGCCACCGAGCCCGCCTCCAACCCGCGCGTCCTCGTCGACTGGGCCGCGTTCGAGGGCATCACCGGACTGCTGTACGGCGAGGGGACGACGACGTACTCGAAGGGCAACCCGCTCGTCGCGAACGACAAGGCGCAGGGCTCCTTCGTCCTCGTCTACCCGGGCAAGAACGGCCCGATCGCGAGCGCCCGCCTCGAGGTGCTCCGCGAGGGGATCGAGGACTGGGAGATCCTCAACGTCGTCCGGCACAAGCACGGAGCGGCGGCGGTGCGGAAGCTCCTCTCCGGCCTCTTCTCGACCACGGCCAAGGGCGCCAAGCTCGGCTGCACGATCGGCTGCGCGATCAAGACCTCGACGCCGTACGCGTGGCCCACGTACTCGCACAACGAGGGCACACCGCGCACGGTGGCCTCGATGCGCGCCGCCGCGCTGCGCTCCGCGTCGTCCTAGCCGCCGCGTCTCCGGGCGTAGCGCCCGCGAAAAGGGGGAGAATCGAGGGCATGAAAAAGATCCTCGAACTCCTCGTGTGCTTCATCCACCCGCTCGCGGTGGTGCTCGCCTGGATCAACATCGCCGGCCGGAGTGACCTCGGCGGCGGCCAGAAGGTCGCCTGGGCCGTCTTCGTGATCTTCCCGATCGTGCCGTTCGTCTACGTCCTCACCGGCGGCGACCTCTGGTGAGCCGCCGCGCCGGGAGGGTCGCGATCGACCCTTCCCGCGCGGATGACTAGGAGCAGGGGTTCCTGGACCGTGCTCGGGTCGACGACGACCTCGCCGCCGGGCCCGCTGTAGTGCGCCCAGTGGCCGGCCTGGCGGTATGGGTGACAGCAGGCGACGCCGCCCCGATCTGACTAGCTAGTTCGAGTGAGCAGGGCTCCCGGCGCGGCGCCGATCCCTAGTCAAGCCATGAAGCGCGCGCTCGTCGTCACCGTGATCCTCGTCGCGTTCGCCGCCGGTCTGGCGGCGGCGCTCTCCCCGATCTCGCCGGCGTCAGCGCTGGCGGCTTTGACCGCTCGCCCGGTCAAGGAAGGGCGCACGGTTCCGGCCCCGCGGTCGGCGGCGCGGGCGAGAAAGGTGCTCGCGACCGACGTGAAGCAGCTGGCCGGCGCCTTCGCGCACAAGCGCTACCGCTCGGTCTGTTCCGACCTGACGGCCAAGCAGCGCCGGAAGCTCGGCGGCACGAAGAGCTGCATGCTCAAGGTGGAGCTGCTGAACTCGTCCGCCTCGATCAAGCGCTTCACGCTCGTCAAGGCCACTCTCAACAAGAGCCGCACCCGGGCGACCATCAAGGTGCGCGTCAACGGCAGCAGCAAGCACGTCCTCAGCGGCGTGTTCCGGTGGGAGGGGCGGAAGTACCGCCTCGACCGTGAGTCCGGCGCCTAGCGCGATCGCGAGCGCGGACCTCATGCGTACCCTGGGTGCGTGATCAAGGTCTCCTGCGAAGCGTGCGGCTGGGTCGCGATCACGAGCCAGCCCGTGAACGACGTCTGGCGTGAGCACGAGGCCGGATGTCCCGCGTTCGGTGGCGCGGTTCGCCACCTGCCGGACCTGCCGCCGCTCCGGCCCCTTCTCCCGCCCGTGAACCTGTGCCGTCACCGGCCGGTGCGCCGTCAGATCGCCGTGACTCCCGCGGGCGCGAAGAAGTACGCCGTCATGTGCGAGCTCTGCGGCCGCCTCGTCGGCTGACCGTGCTGTGAGGAGCCACGCAGTGTGCAGCACCCCGAGCTTGCACCGCTGGTTGCCGGCGTCACACTCGGCTGGGCCATGTTCCGTGCCGGCGGGGCTCTTGGTGGCTCGGCGTGTACAGTCCGGCGCGTGAGGGTTCGCCGGCGGACGATCCTGGGCTTGACGGTATTTGCAGTGCTCGCCGCGACGATATCGATCGCCGTGCCCGCCCGATCAGCGGCGGTTTCGACCAAGCCGCACTCCGTGAAGCTGCTGATCAATGGGAAACAACTCCCGAGCACGCGGGTCGGGAAACAGGATCACTATGTCCCGATCAAGGCCACGAAACTGCGCGTCGTTGCGCGGTGGAAGGGGAGCCTTACTGGCTCGGGGTACAAGATCCGGATCTACACGACCTTCCCGGTAACTCGCACCTGGCGCCTATGCACCACCGGGACGTCCTGTGCGGTCCGTCAGCAGCCGAAGATCCTCAAGGGACAGCAGTACTCATGGTTCGTGTATGTAATCAAGGGCAAGCAGCCCCGGGTCACGATCGTCAACAGCTTCGAGGTCTGCGTCATCGGGAACGGC
>DATKOY010000019.1:0-3952 GCA_035524415.1 Solirubrobacteraceae bacterium
AATCGTGTGGAACCGCCACCGCTCGTGACCGGTCTTGGCGTCCAGCGCGATCACGAAACCGCGAATGCCCCAGTCGCCGCCCGCCGCGCCAATGAACACGAGGCCTTTCCAGGCAATCGGCGCCGAGCTGAAGAACTCGCCCTGCCGCGGGTCGCCGGCCTTGACGATCCACAGCCTCTTGCCGGTTTTGGCGTCGAGCGCGAAGACACGACCGTCGGCCGTGCCGCGGAATATGCGTCCGCCGAGATAGGCGACGCCGCGGTTGACGCTGTAGACCTCATCCTGCTCCGGCTTGTAGACATCCTGCCATCGGACCGTGCAATTTGTGGCGTCGAGCGCGACCGTCGTGTGCGGCGTGGCGACGTACAGCACGTTGCCGATCACGACGATGCCGGAGTGAAACGAGCCGGGATCCCCGAGCTGTGCCTCGCACACTCGTTTCAGCGACGCGACGTTGGCCGGCGTGATCTCCCGCGATGGCGAGAATCGCTGCCCGTCGTAGCCGCGGTTATAGGTCGGCCAAGGCCCAGGAAGGGCGGTCTCCGCACGTGCCGCGGGGGCCGGGTGCATCCCGCAGCAGATCACGAGCACCGAGGTGATGGTGCTGAGCAGTGGTCGCGTCGGATTCATGCCTGTCACTCCTGCTGGGTGTCCGTACTTGCGCAGGCTAGCGTCGGAGGACACACAGTTCGCACACACCGCAACGCGGGTGGAAAGCGGGCGTCACCCCGCCTGCGAACCGCGCGCCGTTCATCGACGCTCATTCCGGGAGCGCCGACCCTCCGGTCTCGCGGTCCTCAGCTCGTCGGGCTCCCGTCAACTCCCGGATGGCGGTCGATCACATCGGAATCCGTCGACGTTGCCGCCCGACGCGCCCCGCGCGCGCAGATCGTGGCGACTCAGCGAGACCCCGGCCGGTCGATGGGAGAGCGTCAAATGCACGGTCAGCGCGACAGGTCGATCAGGCACACGCCCTCGGCGATCTCGCGGCCCTCGAGCCACATTCTCGACGTGAGCGCTCCTCGTGCATCGTCGAGCCCGGCTTCCCAGAGCTGCCGGACGGTCGCACGCGAGAACTCGAAATCCTTGGTGCTCGTCGAGCTGGCATTGCGCCGGCAGATCAGGTGAGCGATCGTGACGCTGCGGCGGTGCTCGGCCAGCGGCCGCAACGCCCGGTAGTCCGGATCCTCCTGCCACTCGGCCGGCAGCTTCCGCATCAACCGGCCCAGGGCGTGCCGGATCTCCTCGAGCTTGTGAACCTGCGCGGTGTTGAGGCGGGTCTTGCTCGAATACTGAATGTCCTTGGCCCGCTCGAGCACCTGGTCGAGGGTCGACGGCAGCTCACCTGCCGCGCTGAAGAGGTCGACCTGAATGATCAGCGCCTTGATCAGCGGCGAGGCATCGAACACGTACGAGAGCGGTGAGTTCGAGACGAGGCCGCCGTCCCAGTAGTGCTCGCCATCGATCTCGGTCGGCGGAAAGCCCGGCGGTAGAGAGCCGCTCGCGAGGACGTGCTGGGGCCCGAGCGCTCGTTCCCGGCTATCGAAGTAGATGGACGCGCCCGTGCGGACATTGACGGCGCCGACGCTGAGGCGCATGGACCCCGGATCGTTCACGACGTCAAAATCCACCAGCTCCTCGAGCGTATGGTGGAGCGGGGAGGTGTCGTAGACGCTGAGAACTGCCGGCGCGCCGTCGGGACCGAACGCCGGCCTCGGGTGGCGCGGGAGGAAGAAGCCTGGGGCGCCGAACAGAGCCGTCGTGGCGGCGCTCATCAGGTTGAGCGTCGTATGGCCCGGGGCGAACAGTAGCGGGGCCACGAGCGGCATGCGCGACGATACGCGCTCCCAGAATTCCTCCAGCCGCCGCAGTCGCCGTTCCGGGGGGTTGCCGGCGATCAGGGCGGCATTGATGGCGCCGATGGAGACGCCGGCAATCCACGTCGGCGCAATACCCGCCTCCGCGAGGGCTTCAAAGACGCCGGCCTGGTAGGCGCCGAGAGCGCCTCCCCCTTGAAGCACGAGCACAGTCTGCTGCGGGTCCTGCAATGCGCCTCCCCAAGCGGCCGATGATGAATGCGCGGTCGCGGCCAAGTGCCGCAGCACAGCATCCACCTCCGGGCCTCACGCGCCACCCACGAATCGGGTGGTCGCGGCCCGCGAGACTACGGAGCTACCGCGACAGCAGGAACGCGGCCGATCGGCGCTGCGCGCTCCGGCCGATAGCCGCGACGGCGGATCGCGTGAGCTCCCGGTGAGCGCGGCGTCCTATGATGCCATCGACAGCAGTCAGCGGCCGGTGCCTGCGGTCCGCGAAGCGCCAACGGCCATCTGCATCGCTCCATGGCGGACTGCGGGCGGCCGTGCTGTCGAGGACGGATCCCATGAACTTGCGACCGATGATCGGGACTGCTCGGGCGGCTGTCGGTTCCAACCCCGTTGCCGCCGCGATCTCTTGGCTCGGCTTCGACGGTAGCGGGTCCTCGAGTGGGCGCGCGCTGCGGCGCGCGGCAACCTGCCTGCTCGGCGTGTTCGCGCTCGGCTTCGCGTGGGGGGCGTTGCGGGTGCTGGTCCGCTCGTCTGGATTCGTGCCCTGACGCCGACGCCGCGGCAGGGCGCCCGATCGCGGACGGCCGCCGCGCGCTGCCGCAGCTGAACCGCTCGGCGGCCGGCATTCAGATGACGACGGCCTTCACGGTGACGGGGACGTTGTTGCGGATCGCGTTGGAATAGGGGCAGATCTCGTCGGCCTTCCTGACGATCGCGTCGGCCTGCGCAGGTTCGAGACCCTGAATGCGGGCAACGAGGTCGATGACGAGACCGTAGCCGCCGGCCGGCAACGTGCCGATGCCGACCGTGCACTCGATCTCGATGGACTTCGCCACCAGGTGGAGGATCGACTTCGCGGCGACCTCGCAGGCGCTGCCGAAGCAGGCGGCATAGCCGCATGCGAAGAGGTCCTCCGGAGTGGCCCTTCCCGGCCGGCTGGCGCCGCCCATCGACTCGGGAACGGCGAGGTCAGCGCTCACGACCCCGTCCGCACTTTGCGTGTGGCCGCTGCGCCCGCCGGTCGCGGTCGCCGTCGTCGTGTAGAGCACCTTCGGCATCATGGCGCCGCGCCCCGGCTCGCGACCCGCGATCCGACGCCGAATCGGGGGCCTGCGCTGTACCCATCGGACACAGCCGCCGCGACGACGCCGAACAAGTCCCGCATGCCACCGCTCACGTCCTGAACCACCCCGTTGACGAAGAACGCCGGGGTCGCTCGCACGTGGCTGCGCCGACCACCGGCCTGGTGTTCGCGAACGCGCTGTCGGTACACCTCGTCGTCGAGGTCCGCCCGAAAGCGCATGAGATCGAGGTAAATCCTGCCCGCGTAGCTCTCGAGATGCCGCCGTGACAGCCGGTCCTGGTGCGCGAGCAGCAGCGCATGCATCGGCCAGAAGGCGCCCTGGGCCCCCGCTGTCTCTGCCGCCTCGGCGGCGAGCAGTGCGTGTGGATGCGCATCCTCGAGCGGGTAATGGCGATAGACAAAGAGGATCTGAGAGCCGTAGTGCGCGAGGAGCTGGCGTACCGCCGGCTCCACCGCAGCGCAGGTCGGGCACTCATAGTCACCGTATTGGACGACGGTCACGCTCGCATCCCATGGGCCGCTCATGTGATCGGTCGGCTGCACTGGAACGGCCAGCGTCGCGGCGGGTTTCGGTGAATTCACGTGCTGCCCCTGTGCGGTCGACGCCAACGGGCTTTCGCCCGTCACTGGTCCCCGAATGTACGCGCAACGTCGCGTCGCCGGATGCGCGGCATTGCTGCGCGAGCGGCAAATCGTGCGCGAAGTCGATCGGCCACGTGCCTACCGGAAGGCCAATGCTTGCAGCGCATCGTGTGCCCCGCCAACACGGGCCGT
Source organism: Solirubrobacteraceae bacterium (assembly GCA_035524415.1). Taxonomy (GTDB): domain Bacteria; phylum Actinomycetota; class Thermoleophilia; order Solirubrobacterales; family Solirubrobacteraceae; genus Palsa-465. The sequence continues at coordinate 3,907 of DATKOY010000019.1, forward strand.
AAGTCAGGCGTGAGCGCACGATCGATATCGTCGCGGCGAGATCGAA
>DATKOY010000020.1:0-16895 GCA_035524415.1 Solirubrobacteraceae bacterium
CGTCGCTCGTCGGGTTTTGACGCCGCCGGCCGGGCGGCGTATCGTCACGTCCTGATGGCTTGGAGGCCTGGTCATGGGGCGCGTGCAGCGGTTTCGCTGACGGCGGCCGTTGTGCTTGCGATGAGCTTGGTCTTCGCCGCCAGCGTGCACGCCTCCGGCGTGACCTGTGACCACTGCACGGGCACCTACAGCGGCACCTGGTCAGCGACGGTCAACCTCACGGGCGGCGCCTCGGCCACCTTGGAGCTCAACTGGAAGGAGAACCTGACACCGGGTCCCGGCGGCCGCTCGGCCTGGAACCTCACATCAGCGTCGGGGACGGTCAGCTTCAACGGCGGTCCGGGCAATACCTGCTCGGCGTCGCTGAGGCCCAACCCCACCTTCGGGCAGGGGCTTGGCAACAGCGAAGGGCCACAGGTGTCCGAGGGCAGCGAGATCACCGTCGACCCGTATCCGCCGACATGGTGGTCGAGCGATCCTCAGACCGCGCCGCAGGCGTTGATCTCATCGCCCGCCACCGGTAACTCCCTGTGCGACGCCACCAGCCTCTACACCGCGTATGAGAGCGGGTGGACGTTCACCGGTCCCAAGTGCCACACGCAGTTCTCGGTGCCGATCAATGCGACGACGACCACGGCGGACAACTGCACGGGACAGTGGTCCGACAGTGCAAACGACACCGGAACGGGGACGTTGACCTCGACGCTGACGATCGGCACGCAACCGTGCACCTGCTCTTGCACCGTGGGCGCGGCGCGCGACCAGCGGCCGGCGCTGCGCGTGGCGGTCGCCGCCGCATCCCCGTCCGGCGGCGGTCTTCAGGTCAAGGTGGGAAGCCCGTACCGCGACCACTTCGAGACGTTCAGGCTGAGGCTGAGCGCGTACGCCGCCGGCGGCTGCCACCCGTATTACTTCACATGGAAGCGCGGGAAGATCCCGAGACCGGCGGTTCCGGACGTCACCGTGAACGCGCAGCCGGCGCGAGCCGGACCGATCAAGGCGCAGGCGTCGAGCGCGCTGCAGATCACGATGACCTGCAAGCTACCCAGGGCACGCCGACGGCGGCTCGGGCGGTCGCTGCAGGAATGCGGGATCCCGCTCAGCTACAGCGTCGATGTCAGGGACTCCTCCCGGCCGAAACCGAAGACCGGACACGCAGAGATCAGCCTGCGCTGGGAACCCACCTGCCTGTCCGCGCAGGGCCGCAAGGAACTCAAACAAAAGCGCAGCGAGATCGAACGCGAGCTGTGGGCTGAGCTGAGGAACACCGTCGGCGGGGCGTTCAGCCTCGAAAAAGTGATCGAGTACGTCGAAGCGCCGGAGCTCGCACCCGCGCTGTTCCTCAAGGATGTCGCCGAGGTCGGCGCCGCCGGGGTCAAGGCCTTCGAGGAGGCAGGCCGGATCGACGACCAGTTGACCGAGCCGAACTGCTGACTCCGGTCCTTCGTCTTGAAATCGAATCTGCGACCCCGCGGCTCACGCTGCTGAGGCTCACCTACAACTATCCGCAGCCGGTGTTGAAGCCGCAGCTCGAGCACGTGTAGCAGCTGCCCGTGCGCTGCATCATCCCGCCGCACTGCTGGCACGCCGGGCCGAGGTCGAGGCCGCGCCCGACCGCGGGTATGACCGGCGGCGAGTCGGTGAGCGCAGCGGTCGCGGGGCGGACGGATCCGGTCGGCCCCGCGCCACCGGTGCCGGCGGCGGTTGTGCCGTTGCCGCCCGCGGTCGTGCCCTTGCCGTTGGCCTCGCCCCTGGGTTCGTCGTCATCGTTGTCGGCTGCCGAAGCCGGCCCGGCGGTATCGCTGATCTGCGAGGTCAGCGCGTCCTGGGCGGCCTTCCGTGCCCGAACCTCCGGGGTGAGGATCCCCAGTTCCTCCTGCAGGTCGACGTCGAGGAACCGCGATGCGAGCCAGCGCATGATGTAGTCGGGCATCGACTTCGCGAACGGGATCTCCGGGTTGGAGGTCATCCCCTCAGGCTCGAAGCGCATGTAGGAGAACTTCCGCACAAGCGTCTCGAGCGGCACCCCGTACTGGAGCGCGATCGAGATCGCGGTCGCGAACGAGTTCATCATGCCGCGCAGCGTCGAGCCTTCCTTGCCGATGTCGGTGAGGAAGATCTCGCCGACCGTTCCGTCCTCGTACATCCCGGCGGTGATGTAGCCCTCATGGCCGCCGATCGAGAACTTGTGCGTGATCGATTGACGCTCGCGCGGCATCCGGCGGCGCTTCGGGGGCGCCTGCGCCAGCGCCTCGGCGACGGCCTTCTCGACGTCCGCCTCGGTCGCGAGCGGCGCCGGCACTTCCTGCTGCGCATCGGTCCGCAGCGCCTGCGCCGTCTTCGACCCATCGCGATAGATCGCCAGAGCCTTCACTCCGAGGTGCCACGCCTGTATGTACGCGTCGGCGATGTCCTCGACGGTCGCGGTCTCAGGCAGGTTCACCGTCTTTGAGATCGCGCCGCTGATGAACGGCTGCACCGCACCCATCATCTTGATGTGACCGATGTGGGAGATCGCTCGCTCGCCGACGGCCACGTCGAACACCGGCAGATGCTCCGCTTCGAGGTCGGGCGCGCCGATGATCGTCCCGTGCTCGTTGACGTACGCCACGATCTGCTCGATCTTCTCCTCGCTGTAGCCAAGCGTCTGCAACGCAAGCGGCACCGTGCGGTTCACGATCGTCATCTGCCCGCCGCCGACGAGCTCCTTGAACTTCACAAGCGAGAAGTCCGGCTCGACGCCGGTCGTGTCGCAATCCATCAGGAAGCTGATCGTTCCGGTGGGGGCGAGGACGGTCGCCTGGGCGTTCCTGTAGCCGTGCGCCTCGCCCGCCAGCACCGTCTCGTCCCACGTCGATCTCGCCGCACTCAGCAGCGCCGTATCGGCGCAGGCCGAATCCGGAATCGCGTAGGACGCGTCGCGATGCATGCGCATCACCGCGTTGTGGGCCTCGCGATTCTCCGCGTAGCGGTCGTACGGTCCCATCGCAGCCGCAATCCGCGCGGAGCCGAGATAGCCCCGGCCGGTCATCAGCGCCGTGATCGCCGCTGCAGTCCCGCGACCCGCATCGGAGTCGTACGGCACGCCGTCGGCCATCAAGTACGCGCCGAGGTTCGCGTAGCCCAGGCCGAGCTGGCGGAACGCCCGCGCGTTGGCCGCGATCTGCTCGGTCGGGTAGCTCGACGGGGAGACGATGATCTCCTGCGCGAGCAACATGATGTCGACGGCGTGCTCGAAGGACGCGACGTCGAACGTTCCGTCCTCGCGTCGGAACTTCATGAGGTTCAGCGATGCGAGGTTGCAGGCGGAGTCGTCCACGTGCATGTATTCACTGCAGTTGGCGACGACAACGCCGTCCACCATGTATGAGTGGTGGAGCGGCTCGGTGAGGTTGTAGACGTGCTCCTGACCGTCGTCCTCCCGGGCCACCAGCCGGGTTGTCGACTTCGTGCGGTATCGGCGGGTCTCGGTGAGCAGCGTGTCCAGCGCTGCGTTCTTGCGCGGCGTCGAGAATCCGATCGTCTCGGCGAAGCGCTCCAGATCGCTTCCCGTGATGCGCAGGTCGAAGCCTTCCCGCGACTGGTACTGCACCGTCGTGCCGTCGGCCCGCTTGTAGGAGAAGTGAGACGTCGCTGCGTCGCTGATCCGATAGATCCGCGCACGGACGCCGAAGGCGGAAAGCAGACGCTGCGCGTCCCGCAGGAGGCCGTCGCTCCGGCTGCCAAGTCCAACGTAGCGGCTCGCCTTGCCGTCCACCTCGACGCGCGAGACGCAACCGTCGGCACCGAAAAGGCCCCGAAGGAACGCGGCCTGCGCCTCCGTCGGCGCACTGAAGATCGCAGCGGGAATCCGCTTGCCCTGGGCGCGTGCGCTCGTCACGCCCAATCCACTGAAGAGGTCACGGACGGCTTTCGAGCCAACTCGAAGCTGCACCGTTGCGTTGGGCATCGATTGCCGTGAGACGCCGCCGACAAGCTCGCGCAGAAGGCCCTCGTGCGAGTCGGCGAGACCATCGTCGATGTCGTCGCCGCCGTACACCCACTGCGTCTGAGCGTCCGTGAGGCAGCCGTCGCCGACGAGGTGCCCGGTCAGCTCTGCCAGACCCTCGCTCCACCGGTCGGGCACGTTCTGATGCGTCGCCGTGCCTCCCCGTCCTACCGACTTCGCCAGCGCCGTTATCTTGACGGGCAGCTCCCACGACGCCTCCCCGGCGAGTGTTGGAGTGTCGTTGAGCAGAATCCTGTCATCCGCCGTCAGCTGATCGGCATGGACGTATCCGCGGTTCGTCGTCCAGATGCGGTGACTCGGCGTGCAGCGAAGCTCACCGCCATTCGCGAATCGGAGGCGGACGATCTGACTGACACCGTTGCGCATGAATGCCACCGGGGCGGTCGCGACGACACCTTCGCCCGGTTTCTCGGCTGTGGCTCGGTGGGTGTACACACGGATGTCCTCACCGGTCTCGCCGCGCTCGACGAGTTCAGCGATCGGGATCAGACCCTTCGTGGTGTGGACCCTCGCGTCGGCCGGGAAGCACGGATTCGACGCGTTGATCCGGCCCGAGTTCGGGCACGTGTGCCACTGGTTGATCGTCGTGTCGTACTGCACGCCCGGATCCGCGCAGCGCCACGCCGCCTCGGCAATCTCGCGCATCAGCTCGCGTGCGGGGATCGGATCGCCGATCGGCTCGCCCGTCGTGCGCGCGATCAGATGCCAGTTCTCGTCGTTCTCGACCGCGTGCATGAACTCGTCAGTGACCCGGACCGAGTTATTGGCGTTCTGGTACTGGATTGAGAAGAAGCCCTCGCCGTCGATCGACATGTCGAACCCAGCGTCCCGCAGCGCCGCGGCCTTGTCCTCCTCCTTGGCCTTGCACCAGATGAACTCGCGGATGTCCGGGTGGTCGACGTCAAGCACAACCATCTTCGCCGCGCGCCGGGTGCCGCCGCCGGACTTGATCGAGCCGGCCCACGCGTCCGCGCCACGCATGAACGAGACCGGGCCTGAGGCGGTTCCGCCACGGCTGAGCGGCTCCATCGAGCCGCGAATCCTCGACAAGTTGATGCCAGAACCCGAACCGCCGCGGAAGATGATCCCCTCCTTGGTGTTCCATTCGAGGATCGACTCCATGTTGTCCTCAACCGAGAGGATGAAGCACGCGCTCGCCTGCATCTTCGGGCTGCCGACCGGGTGCCAGCCGACGTTGAACCACACCGGCGAGTTGAACGCCGCCATCTGATGAAGCAGGATGTGCGTCAGCTCCGCCTCGAACGTCTGCGCGTCCACGTCGGTGGCGAAGTAGCCGCGTTCCCGACCCCACGCGGCGATCGTGCCGGCGACGCGCCCGATCATCTGCCTGACCGAGCGCTCCCGCTCCGGCGAGCCAGGCTGGCCGCGGAAGTACTTCTGGCTGACGATGTTCGTCGCGTTCTGCGACCAGCTCTTCGGGAACTCGACGTCCCGCTGCTCGAACGAGACCTTGTCGCCGTGGCCAATCCGCGCATCCCGCACTTCCCACTCGACCGCATCGAACGGATGCGTGCCCGGAGTCGTGAAGACACGGCGAATCGAGAGGCCATCGCCCGCGTGTGAATCCGGGCCTACGGTCGGAAAGTGGGTCTGCGGGATGTACTCCATACTGCCTGCTCCTCTCGATTTTTCCGCTCGTTCCGCTTCTTTCGCTCAGCCCCTGGCTGGCTGAGGGGGTAACAGCAGATCCTCGCGGATGGGTCGGACGGAACGATGCTCGCGCAGGCCTTCTCGGCAGCCGACCCGGGAGCGCAAGCTCCCCCCCAATTTTACCGGGTCGGATATCCATTCTTGCCCGGAAAACGCCGCATTACGCGGGGTCGCTGGGCCCCGTGGTAGGTTCGCCGGCGATGTCCACGACATCGCTCGCTCACCCCGGTCCGGGGGTCGCCGCGGGACTGCGGGAGACGACCCGCGCTCCGGCTGCGACGGCGCCAGGAGCGCTTGCTGCGGCGCTGATCGCGGCGATCGTCTATGCCGCATTCGCCCACGGCGCGGTGAGCTCACCGGCTGAGCCTCGGCTGCAGGTCGGGCTGGCCGCGATCGCTGCGCTCGCCGCCGCCGCGTGGCTGTGGACAGGGACGCTGAGGCTGGCGGCACCGCGGCTTGCGATCGCCGGTGTCGCGTTGCTCGCCGGGTTCGCGGTCTGGAGCGGGATCTCGCTGCTGTGGAGCATCGCGCCGGATGAGACCTGGATCGAGTTGAACCGCACGATCTCCTACGTGCTCGTGCTCGGTCTCGCGCTGGCACTCGGCGCCTCGCACCCACGCGCGGTTCGGACGATCGCTGTGGGGTTCTGGGCCGTCGCGCTGGTGGTGAGTTGCTACGGCGTCGGCCAGAAGCTGCTGCCGGGGCTCCACGTCGCTGGAGTCATCAACCTCGATCAGACCGGCGAGCTCCCCCGCCTCCAGGAGCCGTTCGGGTACTGGAACGCGCTCGCGCTGTTCATCGCGATGGGGGTGCCGGCCGCGCTGGCCATCGCGGCAGACGAGTCGCGTACGCGCAGGATGCGCGTCGCCGGGGTCGTCTCGCTCGAGCTGATGTTCCTCGCGATCGGGTCCACGTACTCGCGCGGGGGCGTGCTTGCGCTCGTGGTGGGCGCGACGGCGGGCATCGCGCTCAGCGGCGCGTGGCTGCGTTCGGTGATGTGGCTTGCGGCGGCGGCGCTGGCGACGGCCCCGCCACTGGTGTTCGCGCTCACCAACCATTCGCTGACGAGCACCGGGGTCGGGCTCGGGAGTCGCGAGGGCGCCGGCGGCGTGTTGGCGGCGATTCTCGCGGCGTCGGTCCTCGTCCTCGTTCTCGCGGCCCGTCGGCTGCTCGAGTTCGAGGACACCGTCTACATCGGGCCCGACGAGAGGCGGCGGATCGCGCGGAGTCTCCTCGCACTCGCTGGTGTCGTCGTGGTTGCGGTGCTGCTCGCGGCCGGTCTCTCGTCGCGCGGGTTCGGCGGGACGATCTCGCACGCGTGGAAGACGTTCACCGCGACGCGCACGACGAGCAATTATGACCCGAGCCGGCTGCTCTCGGCGGACTCGGAGAACCGCTGGGTGTGGTGGAAGGAGGCGGCGGGCGCGATCCGGGATCGCCCGCTCCAGGGGTGGGGCGCCGGGTCGTTCCCGGTCCTCCATCTGCTGTACCGAAAGGACACGTTGTCGGTTCGTGAGCCGCACAGCGTGCCGCTGCAATGGCTCGCCGAGACGGGCGTCATCGGTGCGGTGCTCGCGATCGGTGGCCTCGGCCTGTTGCTCGTCGTGGCGGTCCGCGGGGCCCGGCACCGTCCGCGCGGCAGCGACCGCCTGCTGCTCGCGGCGTTGACGGCCGGAGCCGTCGCATACGCGGTGCACGCCGTGTACGACTGGGATTGGGACATTCCGGGCGTCACACTGCCGGCGCTCGTGTTCCTCGGCGTGATCGCAGGGTCGCTCGCCGGGCCACGGCGGGTGGATCCCGCGCTGCCCGGCCCGGGGCGGGGCGCGCGGGCGCTCGCGCTGGCCGCAGCGACGCTTGGCCTGTGCAGCTACGCGCTCTCGGCTGTGCTCCCGAGCATCGCGGCGAGCAAGGCGCGATCCGCGCTCGTGACCGCCTCGGGGACGAGCGGCGCTGCGCTCGACAGCGCCCACAACGCGGCTGCCCTGGCGGCAGCGCTCGACCCGGTCTCGGATGCGGGGCTCACGGCTGAGGCGACCATCGCCGCGCGGCGCGGCGACGTGGAGCTCGCGAGGTCATACGTGCTTGACGCCGTTGCGCGGAACCCATCCGACGGCAACGCGTGGGCCCAGCTCGCTGACCTCGAGCTGCTCGCCGGCTACATGACGGCGGCCCGGCGCGCGGCGAACCGTGCCCTCGCGCTCGATCCACGCGGCCAGCGCTCAACCGGACTCGCGGTCGAGACCCTCCAGCGCCTGAACGTGCTCGCGGCGCCGCCTCAGGATTCCGCGACCGCGACGCCGTTGCCGCCGCCGCGGCGTCCGGCGGCGAGATGACCGTGCTAGGGCGCGACCCCCAGCCTCAGCTCACCCGTCAGGATCAGCACCGCGATGATCAAGCCGAGCGCGATCAGGAACACACCCCACAGCGCCTGGGGTGGCAGCGCGCGGAGCTTGCCGAGCGGGCGCTGAGGGGCGATCGCCGCAACGGGGGCTGTCGCCATGTGCACGGTGCGCTCGCCCTGAGAGGTGGGTGTTTGGGGCGGCTGCGCCGCTCGCGGCGCAGCCCGTGGGGGCGCGACCGGCGGTGGGGCGGGGGCCGTCTGGCTGCCGTCGCGATGCGCCGCACGTCGCAGCTGCTCGAGCTCCGCCATCGCACGGTCACGGTCGTGCTCGAGCGAGATGATCTGAGCCCTGAGCCGTGCGCGATCGGCGTCTGCCTCCTCCGCGGTCCGCTGGATCCGGACCCGAGTCGCCTCGATCTCCCGGTGCGCTTGCCCGAGCTCACGCTCGAGCTCGTCGGCGTGCAGCGAATGGCTGAGCGCTGCGGTCAGCTCGGTCTCGAGCTCGCTCACCCGGGCGACGAGTTGGTCGTGCTCGGCCTCGAGGTGGTCAGCCCGGCGGTGCGCGCGTTCGCGCGCGGCGGTCGCCTCCTCCCGCTGCTCGAGTGTGGCCTGCGCCTCGCGCTTCGCTCGGTCGCTCTCGCGCCGCGCCGCCCGGAGCTGCTCGCTCAGCGCGTCGAGCGCCTGTTCTGCGTCGGCGCGAGCTGCGGCGGCCGCCGCGGACTCGCTGACGGCTCGCTCGACGCGCGCTGAGCGCGAATCGAGTTCGGCGCGAACCGATTCGAGCTCCGCACGCAGACGGGCCGTCTCATGCTCTTGGCGCTCGTTTTGTTCAAGCCGCGACTCCGCCTCTTTGACGGCCTCGCGAGCGGTCGCGAGCGCTTGTTGGTGGACCGCGGCCCGAGCGGTCGCGGCGTCGAGCGCCGAGGCCATCGACTCGAGTTCCGCTTGGGTCGACTGTGCGGCCGCTCCGGCGGCCTGTGCGGTCGCGGCGCGCGCTGCTGTGAGTTCGTCCTCCAGCCGGTCGGCGCGTTCCGTTTCCGCCGCCGCCTGAGCCGCCGCGACAGTGAGTCGTGCCTGGAGCTCGGTGGCGCGTTCGGAGTCCGCTTCGGCCTGCGCGCTCACCGCGGTGAGTTGCTGCTCGAGTTGGGCGGCGCGTTGCCGGTGACGTTCCGCGTGGGCGTGCGCCTCATCGAGCGACGTGCCGAGCCGTTCCGCGGTCTCGGCGTGTTCCTGCGCTGCGGTTTCCCGGGTGGCGACCAGCTCGTCGTGCAGTTCGGCAGCGCGCTGCGCGTGTGCCTCCGCCTGTGCGTTGGCAGCCGCGAGTTGCTGCGCGAGCAGCTCAGCCTGTTGGTGTGCGGTCTCGTGATCGGCGCGGAGCGCCTCGAGTTCATCTCGAGCGGCCGCGACGCCGGCCATCTGCACCTCGGCAGCGGACAGCTGCGCCAGGAGCTCAGCTGTCCGCTGCTGGTGTTCGCTGGCCTCGGTTCGTGCCTCGTCCAGTGCGACCTGATGCCGTGCCTCGGCTTCCGTGCGGTCGCGTTCAGCCGTATCGCGTGTGGCGGCGAGCTCCGCTTGGAGCTCGGTGACGCGGTGTGCCTGTGCATCCGCTCTGGTGCTGACGGTGAGAAGTTCGGCGCGCAGCGCCTCGAGTTCTGTGGCGGCCTGCTGCGTGCGCTGCTGCGCGTCAGCACGGGCTGCATCGAGATCGGCTTGCGCCCGATCGATGATCTCGGCGTGCTCGCGTGCTGCTGTCTCCCGCGCGGCTGTCAGTTCAGCCTCGAGTTGGGCGGCGCGTTGTGCGTCCGCTTCGCCCTGCGTCGTGGCTGTGGTCAGCGCGGCGCGCACGGCTTCGAGTTCCGAGAGGGCCGCCGGCAGGCGATTTGCCTCTTCGCGGACGCCGGCGAGTTCTCGCTCGGCTTCCGTTGCCCGTTCATGTGCGCCGTCGTGTGCTGATCGAAGCGCCTCGAGCTCGGCCTGCACTGACGCGAGCACATCGGCCTGCGGCTGGGTGGCGGCGAGTTGCTGTTCGAGCTCAACTGCTCGCCGCGCCTGTTCGTCAACCTCGACGCGTGCTGTGTCGAGCGCGTTCTGAAGTTGGTCGACCAATTGTGCATCGGCATCCGCCCGGGCGGTGACGGCGGCGAGGTCGGCGCGCAGCGCCTCGAGTTCGGCGGCGGCCAGCGGTAGGAGGTCAGCTGCTTCGGTGGCGGCGGCGAGTTGCTGTTCGAGCTCGGTTGCGCGTTGTGAGTGTCGCTGGGAGTCCGCGAGCTCTTCTCGCAGCCGGTCCTGCTCGCGCTCAGCGGACCGGGTCTGCTCCGCGGCGGCGGCGAGTTCGTCCGTGAGCTGACCGAGGCGTTCGCGACGCTCGGCTGACTCGGTCCGGGCCGAATCGAGCTCGGCGCGCAGCTCGTTGAGCTTCTCGTCGCTCTGTGCCTGCACCTGCTCGGCGCGATCGCGCCAGTGAGCGGCCTGCCGCTCGCCGGCGGCCAGCGATTCCTGCAGCGACTCGACCTCGCGCTGCAGCTCCGCCTTGGCGGCGTCGGTGCCTCGCGCGACGACCCGCGCAACCGACAGGTCGCGCTCGAGCTGGGCGACACGCTCTTGATGCCTGGTCGCGTCGCCGGTGGCGGCCGCGAGCGCGTTCTGCAGCCCGATCACCTTGCTCGCCGCGTCGCGGCTGCGCTGCGCCTCGTCCGCCAACTTCTGCTGCGCTCGCTCAGTGCTCTCGCGCGTGCTCGCAAGCCTGGCTTCGAGCTCGGCGGCGTGTTCGCGCTCGGCGCGGGCCTCGGCGGTTGCGGCTGCGGCGGCCGCCCTCAGCGGCTCGATCTCGGCCGAGAGCTGGGCGATGTCCGTTTCGGTCGCCCGCATCTGCGCGGCCGCGGCGACGGCATCGCGCTCGAGCTGCTCGGCCCGCTCGCGGTACGCCGAGGAGGCCTCGGTCACCGCCTGCAGGCGCTGCTCGGCTTCGCCACGGATGCGTTCGAGCTCGGCGGCGTGCTCTTGGGCCAGCTCCGACGCCTGCTGCTCGGCACGCTCCTCAGCCTCGAGCCGGGCCCGTTCGAGGTCTCGCGCCTCCTGCTCGGCCTGCGCAGCTGCTGCGCGCACCTGCTCGACCTCGGCTGCTGTCCGGGCGCGCTCCTCGGACAGCGCTCGCTGTGCGTCGACGAGCTGCGCGCGAGCATCCGCGAGCGCCGCGTCGCGTTCGGCGACCGCCGCCTCGCGCTCTGCGAGCGCGCGCTCGAGCTCCGCGGTCGCAGCGGATTCGCGCTCAAGCTGGGCTTGGAGTCTCGTCTCCGCCCCGCGAGCGGCTCGCTGCTCCGACTCCAGCTCGGAAATCCGGACGAGCGCCTCGTTTCTGCTCGATGCCGCACGGGCGACCTCCTCTTCCGCCCGCATCCGGCGGTCGCGCTCGGCCTCGAGCCGGCGCTCCAGCTCCGCGATCGCGTGGCGGCGCGCCTCTGCGCGGCGCTCGGCCTCATCGCGCAGCCGCCGCTCCTCGCGCAGCTCGGCGCGCTCCACGTCGCTCAAGGCCGCCGTGGCGGCGGCGCCGCTCGGTCGCGGCGGCTCCGCTCCGGGCGGAGATTCTTCTCGCGCGATACGTGGGTCACGCGTGCGCGGGGCCGGAAGCTCGACCACCGAGCCGTCCGCAAGCTCAAGCGAGAACCGGGCCGCGTGCTGGACGAGCCCGAGCGGGGCCGAGTACGCCGTCCGGAGCAGGCCGGCCGGCGCCGGCGGCGCAGGCAGCGCAGTCAGCCGGTGCCGGCGCCTGCCGTCGTCGAGCAGCAGCGTGACCGGGCCGCCGCCAACCTCGGCCGAGGCCCGGGCCGCGATGCGAAGCAATGCCGTCCCGGGCGTCGCCTCGATCTGCTCGAATCCATCGAGCTCGATGGAGGAAGGCGCTCCGATCACCGTCCCCGCGATTCTATGTCTGTTATATGTCCGGCGCGGATGAATTCAGCAATCGTTCCTCGCCGCCGGCGCCGATGAAGCTCCTCGTCACCGGAGGGGCAGGCTACATCGGCTCAATCGTCGGACGCTATCTGTTGGCCGCCGGCCACGAAGTCGTGGTCCTCGACAGCCTCGAGCGCGGGCACCGCGCCGCCGTCGCACCGGAGATGCGCCTCGAGATCATCAACCTGCTCGACGCCGACGCAGTCCACACGCTGATGGCCGAGGGGTTCGACGGGGTCCTCCACTTTGCCGCACTCGCGCTTGTCGCGGAGTCCGTCAGTCATCCGGAGCGCTACTACGGCACGAACGTGGGGGGGACGCTCAACCTGCTCCGCGCGATGGTCGACGCGGATGTGAAGCGGCTTGTGTTCTCGTCGACATGCGCGGTCTACGGCGTGCCTGACGAGGTGCCGATCGCCGAGACGGCCCCGACGCGGCCCGTGAACAGCTACGGGTCATCGAAGTTGGCCGTCGACAACATGATCGGGGATTTCTGCGTCGCCTACGGCATCGCCGGCGTCAGCCTGCGCTACTTCAACGTCGCGGGCGCGAGCGGAGGGGCGGGCGAGGATCACGAACCGGAGACGCATCTGATCCCGAACGTCCTCCGGACAGCGCTCGGACACACCGACCGCGTCCAGATCTTCGGCACGGACTACCCGACGCCGGACGGAACGGCAATCCGCGACTACATTCACATCGACGATCTCGCCGCCGCGCATCTGCTCGCGCTCTCCGGCACAAGGCCCGGCGAGCACCAGATCTTCAACCTCGGCAACGGCACCGGGTTTTCCGTGCGTGAGGTGATCGCCGCTGCTCGCGAGGTGACCGGCGCCGAGATCCCGACGCATGAGGCGCCGCGCCGGCCCGGAGACCCCCCGATGCTCGTCGCGGCCGCGGACAGGATCCGCTCGGAGCTCGGGTGGAAGCCGCTGAAGCCTGAGCTGACCGCGATGGTGCGTGACGCCTGGGAGTTCGCGCGGGCGCACCCGCGCGGCTACTCAGAGTAGGTCGGCGAGCGCGTCCAGCGCCGCCGCGAGGACCTGCTCCGGCTCCTGGGTGGCGTCGAGCGTTCGGATCCGCGCCGGTTCTGCGGCGGCGAGGTTCACATAAGCTGCTGCGATCCGCGCGTGAAACGCGTCGTGCTCGCGTTCGAGCCGGTCGGGCGCCTCGCCGCGAGAGCGCGAGCGCGCCTTGCCGACCGACGGCGCGAGCAACAGCAGCAAGGTACGGTCCGGGGTCAGGCCGCCGGTCGCAAACAGGTTGATCTCACGGACCGGCTCGACGCCCAGGCCGCGGCCGCCGCCCTGATACGCGAGCGAGGAGTCCACGAACCGGTCGAGCAGCACCCATCGTCCGCCGCTCAGCAACGGCTCAAGGGCTTCCTCGACAAGCTGCGCGCGCGCAGCCGCGTACAGCAGGGCCTCGGCGCGGGCGCCGATCGTCAGCTCCGGATCCATCACGAGCTCGCGCACCCGCTCCGCGGCACGGACGCCGCCGGGCTCGCGGAGCAGCTGCACGTCAACCCCACGCGCCTCGAGTGCGGGCACGAGCGCGGCCGCGAGCGTCGTCTTGCCGGCGCCGTCGATCCCTTCGATTGTGATCAGCCGTCCGCGCGCCATGGTGGGGTGTTCCGACCCTACACGGGCTAGCATCGGAGCACCGTGCTCGCCCAGCTTGAACGACATCCCCACGCGCGCGCGGTCCTCGCGCCGGCGCTGCTCCCCGGCGGCGAGCCTTCTCACGCGTACCTCTTTCACGGCCCCGGCGGGGCCGGCAAGCGGTCGGTCGCGCGCGCAGTCGCCTCGGAGCTGCTCGCGGCGGGATCGCCGGATCCCGACAGCGCTCGGGCACGCGCGGTCTCCGGGGCTCATCCGGACCTCACCTGGGTTGCGCCGAGCGGCGCGCACGAGATTCTCGTCAGCGACATCGACCAGCCGGTCGTGAGCGCGGCGAGCAAGACGCCGTTCGAGTCGAGCCGCCGCGTGTTCGTCATCGAGCGGGTCGACGAGCTCGGCGACGAGGCCGCCAACCGGATGCTCAAAACGCTCGAGGAGCCGGCTTCGTTCGTGCACCTGATCCTGCTCACCGACCGGCTCGTCGACGTCCTGCCGACGATTCGGTCCCGCTGCCAGCTCGTCCGCTTCGACGCCGCGCCGCTCGCGGAGATCGCGACGGAGATCGAAAGGCTCGGCGTGGCGCCCGAGACCGCGATCGCGTGCGCGAGGCTGTCGCTCGGAGATGCGGAGCGGGCGCGTGAGCTGGCAGGTGAGGAGGGGGTGGCGCTGCGCGCCGCCGCGGAGCGGTTCGCGAGAGCGGCGCTCGCGGGTCGTGTCGCGGAGCGCAAGCCATGGGCCGATCTGCTGGCCGCGGTTCGGGCACGGGGAGATGCAACGCGCGGAGAGCTCGAGGCCCGCCTTGCGGCCGAGCTCGAGCTCTACCCGCGCAAGGAGCGCAAACGCATCGAGACCGAGTGGACGGAGCGGCTCCGTCGCGTGCGCAGGCGGGTCGAGACCTCGATGCTCGACCTCGGGCTACAGCTCGTCTCGCTGTGGTTCGCCGATCTCGCACACCTTGCCTGGGACGCCGATGACCTCGTGCGTAACAGCGACCGCCTCGCCGAACTTCACGAGGACGCCGGCGTCGATCCTCACTTGCTCCGCGCCGCCGTCGAGCTCGTCGAGGACACGCGGCAGCGATTCCAGCTGAACGTGACAGAGGAGCTGGCATGCGAGGCCCTTGGGTATCGCCTGGAGCGGACACTCGAGCCGTGAGCGCCGAGTCGCGCGTCTACCTGCGAGCGCCGGTTCGCGCCGATCAGGCGGAGTTCCTCGGGCTGATGCGCGCAAGCCGTTCGTTTCACCGTCCCTGGGCGACCGCGCCGACCGATGAAGAGCGCTTCTCCGCCTATCTAGGGGACGCCCAGCGCCCCGACTTCGAGGCGATGCTGCTGTGCCGCACCGTCGACCACGCGATCCTCGGCTTCTTCAACCTGTCGCAGATCACACGTCGGTCGCTGCAAAGCGCCTACCTCGGCTACGCGGTCGGCAAGCAGTTCGCCGGGAAGGGCTACATGCGCGAGGGGATCGAGCTCGTCCTGCGCCGGGCCTTCCTGACGCTTCGCCTGCACCGAGTCGAAGCCAACATCCAGCCGGGCAACCGGGCGTCGATCGCGCTCGCCAAGGGCGCCGGCTTTCGCCGCGAGGGCTTCTCACCGAGGTACCTGAAGATCGGCGGCCGCTGGCGCGACCACGAGCGGTGGGCGATCCTCGTCGAGGAGTGGCGCGAGCGCCACGCGGAGGGCCGCATGCTCGAGGGTGCGGGGGCCACCGAGAACAGCCCCTGATGCGCCGTCAGGCTCAGCGGCCCAGGCTCGGTTGGTAGGCCCGCACGAGCGTCGCTGCCGGCGAGGGTCGAAGGCCGCCCCGGTCGCCGGTCCTCAGCGCTCGAGCCGGGCGAGGGCGATCGTTGCCGCGGTCGATTCTGCCGGCTCGCGGGTCAACTCGATCCGATCCACCGACTTCACGCTCAGAAAGCAGTCCCACTCAGACGGGCCCACCAGCCTTGGGAACCCGGCCGGGCGAGGGCCGGCGGCTCCTTCGTGCTCGAGCGCGAGCAGCACGTTCTCGTCCTCGGCTTGCTCGCGCGTGAGCACGGCGGTGTACTCCCCGGAGCCGACGGTCACGTAACGGGCGGTGCCGCCGGCACGTGCGATCGCGAGCAGGGTCCTGAGCCGCACGCCGCGCCAGCGTTCGCCCAGCCGGCTCCAGCCCTCATGGCAGTGGAAATCCGCGACCAGCTCTGCATCCATCAGCGACCGCAGGTCCGAAACTTCAAGGACGAGCGCGTTCTCCACTTCGCCCGAAATCGAGAGCCGTGACTCGTGCTCGCGATCGGTCATCGATGCCCCATTGTGGCGTAACGCGATCTCCCGGGACGGGCGAGCTGGTTCCCCGGCCGGCTACGGAACGCTCTCCGTAGCTTCGGTGGATGACGGGTACGGCATATCCGTATTAGGGTCCCCTAACACGCGTTGGGTGTTGCTCCGAGGATGCAGCATCACGGCCCAGGCGGTCTGACCCCGGCGAAGGAGAGGCACGAGGATGATCGACATCGACCAGACGCTCGGAACGCTCGCGGCCGAAAGCCGGACGCATCTGGAAGTGCTCGAAGCGCGGCGAGCCGATCCGCGCGAGCATCCTGCCTGTTGACCTGCCTCAAGCAGCGCCTGAGCGGATCGATCGAGCCGGTCCGCGCACGCGCTGCGAGATCCCGGTGTACCCCGAGCAGACGCTGCCGACCACCACCTCCCCCGAGCGGACGCCACTCTCCAAACGAACCGGATCGGCAGAGGCGATGTGATCCGCCGGGCGCGGAGCTACCGTCGACGAGGAGAACCATGAGCCAGATCCACGACACCTCGGATGCCGGCCCAGGCGGGAGCGCCGAGCGGGAGTACGCGCGGCGACGGGAAGCTCGGCGCCGCCGCGTGAGAGCCAGGTACGGCCCTGTCGGCTCGTTCTTCGCTGCGCTGGCGGGTGAACCGCGGACAGTGACCGCCTGGCGCCAGGGTGCCGAGGGCGAGGCCGCGAGCGCCCGCGCGCTCGAGCTGCGTCTGCACTGCAGCGACGTGATCCTCCTGCACGACCGGCGCGTGCCGGGCCGCGGGCGGGCGAACATCGACCACATCGCGATCGGCCCCAGCGGCGTCACCGTGATCGACACCAAGAGCAGCAGGGGACGGGTGCAGCTGACGAGCGTCGGAATCATCAATCGACGCGAGATGCTGCTCGTCAACGGTCGCGACCGGACAAGCCAGCTCAACGCGCTCGAGCGGCAGATCGCGCGCGTCGCCGACACGCTTGATCGACACGACGCCGGCGACGTCGGCGTCGTTGGCGCTCTGTGCTTCCCGTTCAT
>DATKOY010000021.1:0-22648 GCA_035524415.1 Solirubrobacteraceae bacterium
CCATCACCCGTGTGTCGCCGAAGCGCAGGGCTGGTGCTGGGAGGCCGTCATGGGTCGACGGCGACACGACCTGAGCAAGCGTGGTCGGGTCGGGCGCGCAGTCGCACGCCGCAAGCTGGGCGGCCATGAGCCGCTCGTTGACCTCGTGGCCGATGCGTGTCAGCGCGAGCCAGTTGGTGGGGTTCAGGGTCCTGCCGACGCCGAAGTCGTTGGGATCGTTGATCGTCGTCTCGGTTCTGAGCGCGCTGCCGCCCTTGAGGTATTGCTTGGCCTTGGAGTGCTTGTAGTACGCCTGGATCTGCGGCTCGACGCCGTCGTCGATGATCCGGGTGCGGAAGCGGCCGGGGGTGCGGCTGGTGATCTTGCGGGCGAACACGATCTGCACGTTGTCCGGGCGGCCGAGCGCAAGTTGGTCGCGCAAGGTCAGCTCAAACCAGTGCCGGACATGCACGGGACGTTCGAACACGCGGGTGTCCGAGAGCTCCAGCTGACGGATCGAGAGGCGATAGTCGTAGCCACGCTCGCGATCGGCGGCTGACAGCGGCGAGGGCAACCTCGCCTGCCAGTACTCGAAGAAGCGCTCGACATCGCGCCAGCAGAAGGTGTCGCAGATCCCCGCGAGCGCGTCGGCGTCGGCGACCGAGCGAAACCCGTTATCGAGCGCCCGGAAGTCGATCCCGCGCTTGGCGGCCTGCCGGGAGCTGAGATGCTCCCGGCGACCCGACCGTTAACGCTAGCTGGAAAGCGCCTTGGTCTTGATCGCGTCGAACTCGGCCTGGGTGATGGCCCCGCTGTCGAGCAATCCCTTGGCCTTCTCGATCTCGCTCGCCGCGCCACCGCTGCCAGCGGTCTGACGGACGTACTCATCAAACTGCACCTGCGCCTGCTGAACCTCCTTGTTGCGTCGCTCCGCCATGCCCTGGTGATACGCGATCAGGTAGATGAGCACGCCAAGGAACGGCACGATGACGATGAAGATCACCCAAAGCGCCTTCGCCCACCCGCCGACGTCATCTCGGCGGAAGAGGTCGATGAACACCGTGATCGCGATCCAGATCCAAATCACAAGCGCGAAGAAGATGAGCATCGACCACAAAATCCCGAGGAACGGATACGACGACGCGATAACCATTTCTTCAGCTCCTAGTCCCGGTGTTGTTCGGTGTTTCGTCGTTTGCGCCGGATGATCGGGAGCCGCTGCTCGGCCGGTCCCGCCACTTCCCCCGGCGAGAATGCCGAGGTCCCTACGCGTGCTCGGCGGTGACCGAGCGGTTCACGAACTCAATATCTTGCTCTTCTGGACCTCGAACTCCATGTCGGTCAACACGCCCGCGGCACGCAGCTCGCCGAGCTGCGTGAGCTGCGCGAGCTTATCCGCCATGTCCGGCGACGCCTGAGCGGGCACTGCGGCCGTCACCGCCGCCGGCGCAGCTTGGGCCACTGCAGCCGCCGGCACGGGGTGCCCGTGGGCGGCCGCGTGCTGCTCCTGACGTGCGAGGACACGTTCGTGGATCACATCGGCCGTTTTCACGGCAACAGCCGCTTTCAACCCTGTCTTCAACAATCCCATGAGGTGTCCTTTCGTGCGGTTTCAGGCCGGGTCGGTCGCATCCAGCACGGCGATCAGGTCGCCGGCCGGAATCCGTCCGGCGCCGACGAGCCGCGCGCTGCTGCGGTCGATCGCCGTCCACATGGGGACCGCCCACACGTTCTCGTAAACGAGAATTCCGGCAAGGCTCCCCGGTTCGATCGCCGCGGCGACCTCGTCGATGTCTGATTGATCAAGCAGGCCAGAGGACAGGCCCCACAGCCGCTGATCGAGCGCGTCGGAATGCTCCACGTCAGCCACGTCGACCGTCGAGACCCTGCCGTCGGCGTCCTTGGAGATGAACAGCATGTCGAGGACGCGAACCACATCGTGATCGATGAGATCCATCAACAGCCGGAACCCCTCACCGGTCACGTGTCTGTCCGGCCATTCGACCGCGAGGTAGTCAATCGGCCCCAGAATCGATCTCTCCCATTTAGCCTCCAGTGTCACGTTGAAATCAGCAGGATTCTCAATGCGTGGCAGGAGTGCGTCATACAGACTCGAGCTTCGAGAGCAGCGGATCCTGCGGATCAATCCACGCATCCGCAAGCCCCTCACCGCCCGAGTGCTGAACGGCATCCCTGAGAGGAATCGCCCAGCGATGCTCGATCAGCGCGACAACGCACATCAAGCCCACAGGGATCACATCCCCAACCGACCAGGTGTACTCGTCTCCGAGGAATGCACGCAGTCCAGACGGTGCGGGATCGATCGCCTCGTCGACCGCGTCCGCAGCCGCCCCATCGAGCCCCCCAAGCAGATCGGCGACGCCGTCAAAGCGCGAGAGGACCTTCTCATTGAGACCGGGTGCCTGCATCCTGACCAGCTCGCCACTCTCGCTCTTGACCGCCACCACCAGATCAACAAGCCGGATCACCTCGAGTTCGCTGAGCCGCTCAAGCTCCGGCAGAACGTCAGCCTCGAACCGCGCGCCTTCAAATCCCACCACGACGATCTGAACCGGTCCGATCTGCTCTCCGAACGCGACAGCGCGACTCCTCGGTGCAGCGACGGAAACTTCTTGGGCACGGCCTCTCCTTTGCTCGACTCCTACATCGTGTCAGCCGCGGTGGTGGCGAAGGGTCAGCCGGCCGAGCACGACCGCCACAAGGATCACCGCCGCCGCGATCGTCACGCGGCGCACGGATTCGCGCGCGTGCTCCGCGGCCTCCCGCGCCGCTCTCTCAGCCCGATCGGCCGCCTCCAGACCGCGTCTCGTCTGTTCGAGCACCGCCTCCATCTGCTCGATCTGCCGCTCGGCGTCACCAAACCTTGTCGACTCCTCAGACACAGAAACCTCCAAATCGTAGGTAGTTCATTTGTTGTCCATGCTAATCCAGATACTTGTTAGATGTGTCGCTGCATCGATATCTCGGGGACCCGTCGGCGACTCGCGTGAGCGGCGCGGCGTCGCCGGTCAGAGCTTCGTGATGCCTCTGATCACCAGAGATGCGCCGATCACTCCAGCGACGGACGCCACCACCAGCCGCCGGTGCGTTCCCACCCAGTCGTGAAGCCCAGCGACAGATCTCTGTGTCGCCGCTGGGTTGCTCGCGTAGAGCGCGAGTGGGACGATCGCGATCGCGAACAGAAAGATGTTGAACAGGACCAGCGCCGTCATCCGAATTGGGGGCGCGGAGTGCGACTTGAGCATGATCGCGATTGTTGCCAGGTAGTGCGCCCCCGGCATGCCGTGGGCGACGTCCACGAGCAAGGCGACCCACGGCGATCCGTTCTCGAGAGCCCCGCGGAGGCGCAGTGGGAGCTTCTGGCTCCCGGGGAAGCCGGCTCGTGGAGCCTCTGTCCCGGCGACCGTAGCCCCATTGACGGGCGCATCTGGTCCCCCAGAGGAGCCGAGCTCCGTTGCCTTCGATCGTTTGCGCCGATCGCGCCACCGCGCAGCCAGGCCGCTTCGCACGGCCGCCACCACAGCCAGCACGAGCGCGCCGACCGCGATCTCGATCTCCGGGGGGACCGAGCTGCTGCTGCCGGCGGCCACGTCCTTGAGCACGAACGGCGCCAGCATGCCTGCGATCAGGCTGACCCCCATACCGCTCCGAGCAACGCGGAGTTCCAGAGCATCGCCCCGAGCGCCGATCCGCGGCTGGCGACAACGGCCCGACTGCCGGCGCCGGAGCGCGCTAGGCGGCGCCCGTGAGCTCGTCAGCTTCCTGCCGTGCGAGCGCGGCGTCGAGCACGGCGTACTCCGCCTCCTCGATCGCGGCCGCCGCACGGTCGACCGCATCCGCGGCGTGCTGCTCGGCCCACTCAGCCTCCCGCTCAACCAAGCGAGCGTCGGTCTGCGCCTTTCGATTCGCAACCCGCTGCCGGACCTCCGCCACGTGATCGCTCCACTTCTGCTGGATGTCCGACACCCGACCCCTGGCCGCCTCGGACGTCTCCTGAGCGCTCGCCTTCACCTTTGCGGCCCCCTCGTCCGCGCTCTTGCGTGCCTCGTCCACGCGCGCGCTGAGCCGCTCCTTGCTCTCGGCCGCGGCCGCGTCGACGTTCCGCTTGGCCTCGTCAAACTTGGCTCCCAAATGCTCGAACTGCTCAGCCGCGCTTGCCATGTCTGCGCCCTTCATGATTTAGATGATCTATTTACTCAAGGTCACGGCCTCGTGCCAGAGCCGAGTTGGCTTTGGCCGAGGACCTTGGGCCGGCCCGGTAGCAGAGAGGGGGCACCTCTCGTGCGTCGACAATGCTGACCGGTTCACGCTACGGTGCGCAATACTCGAAGGGGTAGTCTCGAGTCCTCACTTGGGGGTCTTCTGGGTTCCGTGGCTCGTACAGAGTGGCTCTCAATCGCGCAACTCAGCGAGGCGGAGGGTTCAGATCGCGGCAGGGCACCGCAGCGTCACGGTTCGGCGCACGAACTCAGCGCCGCGGCGTACCGGGCGCTGTACGAGTACAGCCCCGACGGAGTGCTGTTCACCGTGCCCGATGCACGTCGATTCGAGCTTCGAAGGCAGCCTGCGGCGCGTCCATCCCGAGGATCGCGAGCGCGTACGACGTGTGCTTGAGGACGCGATCGCACGGTGCTCCGTCTTCACCGTCGAGCACCGCGTCATCCGTGGCGACGGGCGTATGCGCACGTTTCGAAGCCACGGGGACGTCGTGGTCGACGACGACGGACGGCCGGTCCGCCTGATCGGCGTGGTCCAGGACGTCACCGAAGTCCGCCTCGTCAAGGAGGCGCTTCAGAGCACCTCGAGCGAGCTCGAGCGCCGCGCCATTGAGCTGCAGCAGCTCGCGCTCCGCGCGACGTCCGAACCTTCGCCCGCACCTCGCGCCCCGCTGAACGCACGACAGCTGGAGATTCTGCAGCTGATCGCTCAAGGCCTCACCAACGCAGCCATCGCCGAGCGCCTCGTCGTGACCGAGGAGACCGTCAAGTGGCACGTCAAGCAGATCCTCGCCAAAACGGGCGCTGCCAACCGCACCGAGGCAGTCGTTCGCGTTCTCCGCGCGCCCTCGTCGACGGGGGCCTCCGACTGAGCCACACGCGCTACGCCCTGTTCGATGGGCGTAGATCGTCAACCGACGTGTTGAGGCGCCCGGCGTCCCGACGGCGCTGCCCGGGCCAGGCGCTGCGGGTCGGCTACGTCACGGCCCGCGGCGGCTGATGTCGAGGAGCGCAAGATCCCTAAGCGGTCACAACTTTATTAGTGTCGTAGTTTGGGTAGGGATCGGGGGCCGGTTGTTGAATCTGGTGATGTGATCGATGAGCGCGCGATCGCGATGAGGTGGGAGGCGATGAGCGGCGCCCTTAATGAGCGAGGGCGGCGGTGGTGGTGCGCGGCGGAGGCTTGTTCGCATGGGCGTGGGGGCATCGCGGCGGTGGCGCGGGTCACGGGCATCTCGCGGCGGACGATCGAGCGTGGGCTGGGCGAGCTCGATCGAGAGCGCTCGGGCGAGCAGGGGCCGCTGGCGATGGGGCGGGCGCGTCGTGCGGGCGCGGGTCGTAGGCGGTTGACGGAGGTCGATCTGACGGTGGTGGAGGATCTCGAGCGGCTGGTGGATCCGGCGACGCGGGGAGATCCCGAGCGGCCGTCGCGCTATACCGCGGAGCGCGTGCGGCCGGCGCGCGGGATTGGCGTCCGAATCCGGTCCTCATCCGGCCCGAAATGAAGCTGTTGTACACGCCGATTACCGCTACTCGACGACCTGGGAGGATCACTCACAGTCCCGGGCGACGGTGCCTGTGATGGACGGGATCGAGATCATCGACGCCGAGCGAGCTGCCCGCGGAACTCGCGACCGAGCTCGCCGAGCTGACCGACCACCCCCAAGGCACCGTGACTTTGCTCCTCTTTCTCGATCGTAAGCGGCATGTGTTCCCACGCTTACGGGTCGGGGGTCAGCTCGCGGCTGCAGCGGGCTCGGTGTCGTTACCCGGGGCTCGGACTCGCAGGACAGCGACGATTGCGAACACGAGGTAGCCGAACGCCGCCACCTTGGGCACAATGATCGCGAGCACGATGGCGCCGAGGAACAACGCGGTGTTCGGCGTTGCCGCGAGCGTGACCGCGGTGATCTCCTGATCGCTGACCTGCGGCTTGATGAGCTCCCGGTCGCGGACGATCGCGCCCCACAGCACGCTAATCAGAGCGTGTGTCACGAACAGTGAGACGCCGTAGAACACGACGGCCGCGCGCTCGGCGTCGTTGTCGCGGATCGCCTGAGCGACGAGCTTGGTCGGGAACGGCAAGAACGCGACCGCCATGAGCAGCAACAGATTGACCACCATGACCGTGCGGTTCACGTAACGCAGGCGCTTGAAGATTCCGTGGTGGGCGAGCCAGATCGCGCCGATCGTCAGGAAGCTCGTGGCGTAGCCCAGGTAGCCAGGCCACTCATGCGCGATGCCGTGCCACAGGTGGCGAAACGCCGATTCCGGAACGGCGAGGTCGAGCACGAGCAGCGTGATGGCGATGGCGAACACGCCGTCGCTGAACGCCTCAGTCCGGCTCGTGTCCCATCTCGCCGTCACGTCAGTGCTGGTTCGACAGCGGCGACCCTCCTCCTCGTTGCGCGAGCCGCGGGCCGGCGCCGCGTCCGCCACGGCATCAAAGCTCGAATGAGGCGACGGTGGTGCCAGCGTGGCGCCGTGCCGGTGGTCTGCCTCGTTCGCCCGCTTGGCATCGAGCAGGTTGAGCTGGACATCCTTGTGATCTCGATCGATCGGCTGATTCCGGTGCTGCGAAGCGCTGTCGGCGAGCTCGGAATGCGCCGACTCTCCGACCAGCGGGATCCTCTCGAATGAGCCGCTTGCACAGGCAGCCGGGGCGCCGAACGCCAGGAGCGAGTTCCCTGAGTCCCGCGCGTTGCGGGTCTAGCGGCGAAGCGAGCTGAGACGCGCTTTCGAGCTTTGCAAGGCTCCGGATCGGTCGGGTAACCGCCGGTGGCGCCTTCCCTGCATTCATCACATCGCTCTACTCCCGGTCGGCGGTCTCGACGACGGGTGGGCGAGCGAGCGCACGCGCCCCGCAGGTGGCGACTGCGGGGGCTATTAGCGATCAGGTGGGTGAAACCTGCATTGCTCTCGGGGCGGGAAATCGACCACGGCGACCGGACCCGGTCGTGCGCCGCGTGGCAGCCGGCGGTCGACTGCCAGATTCTCAGGCGAGAGCTGCGCTGTCCCCGACCGAGCATCAAGCTTCTGGTGCTCGTGCAGCGCGATCATCTCCCCCCGAGCGTTTCGGTAGAGCACTCATGGCGGCGGCGGGGGCTTTCGTAAGGCGTGGCCGGCCGGATCCTGTGATGCGAGTGTGACTGGTCCGGGATTGACAGCGGCAGATCCGAGGTCGACACTGGGGCGGCGATGGCGGGATCTGGAGAGGGCACTTGGGCCCGGGCGGCCAGACTGGTGCTCGCGACGATTGCGAGCCTGCTGGTGGTCCCATCGCACGCGCTCGCCGGGGTCAACTATCGGATCATCGGCGAGAATTCGGGGTTGGAGGCCATTGCCAAGGCGCAGGCCAGGCTGATCACGAGTCATCTCGGGATCGCGTTGCATAAGGAGCTGGCCGTCGGCTACGCCTTGTTCACGAAAGACGTCGAGAACGCTGCGACGGCGATAGCGAAGTCGGAGAACGGCGCCCCCGACCGCAACGGGCCGACCTGCCAGATCGCCGTCAACAAGAAGTGGCTGGCCGCGCAGACGGAGCCGACCGCCAAGCAGGAGGTGCTGGCGCACGAAGTGTTCCACTGCTTCGAGCACCAGATCGCGCCGGACATCGTGACAACGAATGGCAACCCGAACGCCAGCTCGTGGGTGATTGAAGGGTTGGCACGCTGGGTCGACCTCGATCTCTATCCCACCAACCCCGACAAGGAGCTCTACGGATCGGTCCCATATTACGTCGACCACCCCGCTCGAGGACTGTTTGCGCGTACCTACGACGCGGTCGGCTTCTGGGGCCACCTCGAGGACGTGACCCACGATCTCTGGCACCGGATTCCGAAGATCATCGAGGACGACGTGGACCTCCACGACGGCGCCGCATTCGACGCCGCAGTGGGCAGCGACAGGACTGCGGTGCTCAACAGCTGGGGTTCGAGCGTGTTCGGGCTCGGTCCACCCGACTGGACAACTGTCAGCCCGCTCACGGGGTCCCCGGCGTATCCGGCAGCGATTCCGACCGCGATCGATACGACCGGCGGCGTCGCGCTGAAGCCCTACACGACCGCGCAACTCAAGCTTGAGCCACCGTCCAGCGAACCGCTCGTGGCGATCCACCTGAGCCCCGGCGTCTATGCGCGCTTCGGCGTGAGCGAGAACTACACCGACAAGGCGGTGAGCGACAAGGTGTACTGCGCCGGCACTTGCACCGCAGCGTCCGTCGGGTGTCCCGGCGGCGGTTCGAGCACGCTGCCCCCGCTGACGCCGCTTCCGTCGGAGCCGATGCTGGGGGTCGCGACCGCCGGAATTGGCGGGAGCGCCGACGTGACGTATTTCAACAGCGCACGGAGCGGCGGCTTCTGCCCCTCGCCTGGCCCCGGCCCTGGCCCCGGCGGCGGCGGTGGTGGTGGTGGCGGCGGTAGCGGCGGGGAGCTCGGCTGCAAGGCGAGCTGCGGGGCGACGTCCGGTGACCCCCACATGCTCACGTTCTCGGGCGCTGCCTACGACTTCCAGGCGGCGGGCGAGTTCACGCTGGTGAAGTCGACGACGGACAACCTCGAAATCCAGATCCGGCAGGAGCCGGTCCCGTTGTCGGCCACCGTCGCGATCAACACGGCGGTCGCGATGCGCGTGGGGCGTCACACGGTGGAGCTCGCGCTCTCAAACCACGGCAGACTGGAGCTGTGGGTCGATCGCCAACCCGCGTCGCTGACGACCCGCCGTCTGACGCACGGCGGCGAGGTCTCGGTCTCGCGCGGCCACGTGAGCGTCAGCTGGCCCGACAAGACCAAGGTACTGATCGATTCAGGCTCCGGGTTCCTGCCAGGCCTCGCCACGACTTGCGCCCATGCCGCCTCAGGCGCGCTCGGCGTCGTGGTCGACGTCGCGCGCAAGCGGTTCGGGCAGCTCACCGGGTTACTTGGCAATCCCGGCGCAGCCGCGGGCAGCGATCTGGTGGCGCGGACGGGCACGCGCTACAGCCTCGAGACGCTTGGTGACCCTGGCGCGAGCACCAGTAACTTCGACGCGCTGTACCGCAAGTTCGGCGCAAGCTGGCGGATCTCGCAGCGCGATTCCCTGTTCGTCTACTCCAAGGGCAAGAGCACGCGGAGTTACACCAAGAGCAGCTACCCCGTCAGCGCGCTGACGCCGTTGTCGCTCAAACCGTCGGATTATGCGAAGGGTCAGCGCGACTGCCAGACCGTCAAGGTCACCGACCCGGCGCTGTTCGAGGCATGCGTGATCGACGTCGGCGCGACCGGCAGCGCGGCGTTCGCACGCGACGCGAGCTGCATTCAGACGACGATGGGCGGTCCGGGCGCCAGTGCCGGTGGCGTATCGCCCGTGCCCTGGACGGAGCTCACCTCCCAGCCCGACGAGGACCCCAGCGACGCGACCGTCGTCCCGTCGCTGGCGACCACCGGCGGCCGCCTGCTGGCCGCGTACCCGACGGGCAGCTTCTCGAACATCGAAGCCGCGAGCTTCACCGCCGGCTCGACCGGGGTCGCGTCGGTCACCCGCTCGGATCCGTTCACGGGCTGGTACTCGATCGGCGGCGACATCGGCGGCGGCCCGGACCTGTTCGCCGGCCCGAACCACAGTCTGCAGATGGTGTTCGGCGGGCTGCACACGGCTGGGGGTCCGGATCCCCTGTCGGGCACCGACATCTCAGCCCTCGGAGCAAACGGGATCTTCGGTCCGGCGGTGCCGACCGGCCTCGGCCGCAACGCCGCTGTCGGGGACGGCGCGGTGCTCGCACCCGACGGGCAGACGCCGATCTGGACCGCGACCAATGCCTTCGGTGAGCTGCTCGTCGATCGGGGCGCCACGCACGCGCAACTGGTCAACCTCTCGCGGCTCGTTCCCGGAGTCGCCGACAACCCGACGCTCGCCTACGACACGCAGGGGCGGCTGTGGCTCGCGTGGTACCAGGCCGAACAGAGCCCCGACCATCCCGGCCAGTACATGCTCCAGCTCGACCCGACCGGCGACGGCCCGGCTCCCGGCGCCACGCCGCTGCTCGCGCCGGACAGTAACCCCAACACGGCGATCGCGCCTGCCCTCGCGTGCGAGTCGATCTGCCGCATCGTGTACGTGAATTCGAGCGGCAGCGGTCTCGACTCCTGGGCGCCCGGGCAGCGCAGCCCGACGACCGTCGCGACCGACACATCCGGCATGCTCGCGCCGACCGCCACATACGCGCCCGACGGACAACTGTGGGTCACATGGGTGCAGAGCGGGACCGGCTACGTGCTCGCGAAGCTCGGCGATTCAAGCGGCGCCGGCGGCCAGTCGATCCTGCTGCCGACCCCGTCCGGTTACGACCACGCGCTGCTGAGCAGCGCGCGCGTCGACGGCAACCTCCTCGTGCTCGCGACCAATTGGGAGTCCACGTCGCTCGAGCGGCTCCTCACCAGGTCGAGCGTGACTGCGGAATTCGCGACGGTCGTGCCCGGCTAGAAGGTTGGCGCGACGCCACGCGAGCGCCGTCCTGAAAGACCGCCGCGTTGGACGAGCAGCAGCGCTCTCGCTCCACCGCCGCCTTGCGTGGGACTAGTGGCGTCCCAGCACTCGCGTCGGCGAGTCCCGGTTCGCTTGCGGCGGCGCATCTCAATCGAGCTGGCGGCGTCCCCGCTCTGCGCGGCAGGCGCACTCCGACGGCGGCCCGAGGGGTCTTGGTCGCCTCGACGGCCAACCATGCTTGAGATCCGCGCAATGGTGGTCTCCGAGCGAGGTCGCCGAGATACGCGTGCGCAACAAGAGCAGATTCCGGTCATGCCGGGCGAAGTCGGCGTCGGGTCTGGCTGCTGCACGCCCTCAGCGATCACGCCCGGGCCGTGCCTGCTTTGACGGTGCCCCAGTAGTGCTGCCGCTTGCGGTCGGGCTGCCGACACGACAGTGCTCAATCTCAGCAGCGCGCGCTACTGCTACTGCTTCCGAAGAAAAGGGGGCGGTCACGCGAAAACGCTTCCCGTGTCCACCGCGAGAAGTAGAACGCCCATCCGCCATCCTTAGCGGCGTGGCGACCGCACAGCGCTTGCCGATTCTTGAGCTTGCCGATGGCCCCGCATGGGCACGCTGGCTGGGCGCCAATCACGCCCGATCGCCGGGCGTATGGCTGAAGATCGCCAAGAAGGGCTCCCCAAAGGCCACCGTGACGCAGGCGGAAGCGATCGACGAGGCGGTCTGCTTCGGGTGGATCGACGGGCAGCTTGGCCGCCACGATGAGCACTTCTTCCTGCAGCGCTTCACGCCTCGCCGGCCGCGCAGCAGATGGTCGGCGGTCAACCGCGAGCGCGCTCGGTGGCTGATCGCCGAAGGCCGCATGAAGCCGGCCGGCCTCGCGGAATATCAAGCCGCGGAGGCTGACGGACGACTCGGTGATGCCTACGCGCCGCAGAGCAAGGCAACGGTTCCAGAGGATTTTCAGGTAGCACTCCACGAGCACCCCGAGGCCAACGAGTTCTTCGAGACGCTTGGGAGCGCCGAGCGCTACAGGTTCCTGTACCGGCTACATCGCGCCAAGGACCCCAAACGCCGCGCTGAACGGATTGCACACTACATCGAGTTGCTGAGCCAACGCGAGACTCTCGCTCGCAACTAGACCGGTCGCCACGGTACGACTGGGCATTGGCTCTCGCCACGACCGACCGAGGAGCGGGGTTCCCGGCTGGCGACCGGACTCTCACGGTCGTGGCCAGCGTCCTGCATAAGCCCGCGAATCCGGAAGCCTGCTGCGTGTCGGACCAGAGTTGTGAGTTGGAACGATTGCTGGCACGCCACCGGCGATCGCGCCAGGAAATCGATTTCATACCAGTCCTCCGCTGCCTTGCAATTACTGATCGAATCATCACTTCTGTGATCCGCGCTGGTATCATCGCTGCGTGGCGTCAGCATCGCGCGAGAGTTCTCGGCCTGTCTCCCGTGCGGAGCAGCGCAAAGCCCGCACTCGTCAGAAGCTGATCGATGCCGCACGTACGTTCCTGGCCGGCGGTACGGATTCCGGCGCCAGCATCCAGCACATCACCGACGTGGCGGATGTCGGCTTCGGTTCGTTCTACAACCACTTCTCGAGTAAGGCGGAGCTGTTCCAGGCTGCTGTGGAGCAGACGCTGGAGGAGCTCGGTCAGCTGCTCGACGAGTTGGGCAGCGACGTCGGCGATCCCGCGATGGCGTTTGCGCAGTCGGTTCGGTTGACCCTGCGCTTGGCGAGGTCACGTCCGGAGACGGCGCAGGTGCTCGTGCGTCACGGGATGGTGTACATCGACGCCGACACGGGTCTCGCTCCCCGCGCTCTGCGTGACATCGAGGCCGGAGCCGCATCCGGTCGCTTCAGGGTGGGCAATCCGCGACTGGCGATGGCGATCACCGCCGGCGCTCTGCTGGCGGTGCTCCACCTGTCGGTGAGCAGTCCCGAGAGCGTGACGGACTCGACGTGTGACGAAGCGGCCGAGCAGCTTCTGCGGATGCTCGGTGTGCCGCCCGCTCAAGCGCGCAAGCTTGCAACGGCGCGGTTGCCAGCCGTCCCGTCCGTCGATGAGATGTGAGCGCCTCGCCGGGCAGTGGCCCTGCGGCAGGTCATCGAGGGCTTGGCCGAGCGATTTGGCGCGTATCGGCCGCACCTGATCAGGTTGTGCGAGACCCTTGGAGCAGCTTCTCTGCGCTACCTCGGCCGACTGCGTCGTGATCGAGCCGGTCGTAGCGGGTTCGCGGCCACGCCGTCACCGCTGCGGAACACCTGGTCATTGCGTAGTGCGGCGCGGACCTCGTCGTAGCGAGCGATTGCGTACATCCGGTGGCGCGCCAGCCAGACGACCGGACCCGCGTCGCGGATGCGCGCCCACAGCTCCGTGGAGTCGACGACCACATCGTCGGTGTATAGATCGACGTCGATGACCGGCGGCGTGTACATCTGGTCCTCCACGGGAGATCGAACCGGCGTCAGGGCTGCGATCAGCGACGCCAGCCTCAGCCCGGAATCGCGGGCGTGCGCCCGGGTGCGGCGGCCCAGGTCGGCCGGCCTGATGTGGGCGTGGCGATCGGGTAGCCGGTGAGCAGGAAGCGCGGCGGCGGCGGGCCGCCCCATTGATTGATCGTGCCGGGCGCCATCGACCAGGTCTGGGGCTGGTAGGCGTCGCGCGTCATCTGCGCGAGCTCGGCGCAGCACTCGATCATGGCGCCGTCCTCGTCGTGGAAGTAGAGGAACAGGTTGTTCCCCGGTCCGTGCCGGGACGGGCCCCAGATGCACTTGCGGCCGCGGGCCCCCTTGAGCCGGTCGGCGACGCGACCGAGCGCGTTCAGGTCGCTCCAGGCGTAGGCATAGTGGGAGAGCTCGGAGCGCGGGGCGCGGGTCAGTGCGAGCCCGTGGTGGTCCTCGCCGCAGTGCCACCAGGAGGCCAGGAAGCCCATCCGGTCGGAGTTGCTGAACCCCAGGGCGGTGAGGAACTTCTCCTCAGGTCCATGGCGCGCGACCTTGCAGGAGACGTGTTCGAAGTGGGTGGGCCGGTCGGCGGGCAGCTCGACGTCGACGGTCTCCATGCCGCAGAACAGCTTGTAGACGTGCCCGCCCGGCGAGCGGACCTTGAGCGCGCGGTCGATGCCGGGCTCGCCGTCGTAGATCGCGCCCAGCAGCGTGCCGCCGGCCGCCGGCA
The DNA here is from genome assembly GCA_035524415.1 of Solirubrobacteraceae bacterium. Taxonomy (GTDB): domain Bacteria; phylum Actinomycetota; class Thermoleophilia; order Solirubrobacterales; family Solirubrobacteraceae; genus Palsa-465. The sequence goes on from DATKOY010000021.1 coordinate 13,868, forward strand.
GTGCTCTGAGCGCGCGCTCCAGCGTGGCCGCGTCGGCGACTTCCATGGCGAGGTGGTCGTAGCCGCGATTGCCTGCGTTCTCTACGAGGATCAGCTCGTGGTGGCGGTCGTTGCAGGTGAGATATGACGCGCGGTTTTCGCGCTGCACCTCGACCATGCCGATGACCTGTTGCTGGAAGTCGACCGCCTGGTCGAGGTCCGCGACGTTGAGGGCGATGTGTCCGATTCGGGTGACCATGTTCAGTCCTTCGTGTGGTTCGGGTGTTCGTCGAGGAGGGCTTGCACCGGACGGGGTGGGCGGCCGGTGAGACGCAGCACGTGATCGGTGGGGACGGCGTCGGCGGACGCGGCGTAGTAGGCGGCCATTCGCAGGGCGTGCTCGATCTCCCATGTCGACGCTCCGCGCCGTGCCAGGGCGCGGGCGATTGGCGCGCGGCCGAGCGGGGCGACGAGCAGGCGCCCGGCGATCCGCGGGAGTCCGAGCACTCCCTGCTGGTACATCGACGGCGGTAGGAACGTGAACCCAAGGCCGGCGTCCTCGATCCGCCGCTCGCTGCGCCAGTGCGCGACCGCAGTGGTGCTCACGCCATTGAGGCCCAGCGACGGCGCCCCACCGGAGATCTTCACCACGCGCCGCACGCCCGCGGCGAGCGCCGCGTCGATCGCGGCAGCCTCCATGAGGTCCTGGACGGGCCCGTGCGGCGTCAACAGGAACAGCCGTGTCGCGCTCTCCAGCGCCGAGCGCAGCGACCCCGGGCTCGCCCAGATCGGCGTGGACGGCGGGCAGTGGCAGGTCGGCGGCGTCCGGCCGCCGGACAAGCGCGGAACGGGATCTGCAGGCGCGCGCGCACCGCACTCGAGCCCCCGTCGCAGCCGACCAGCCAGCGCGCGGAGAGCGGCTCGCTGCGGCCACCGGCGGTCGGGCGCAGGTGGAGGTGGACCCTGTCGGCCCGGCGGTCGAGGACCTCGAGCGTGAGGCCGCGGCGAACCTCCACGCTGGGGCGCTCGGCGAGCGCGGCGAGCATCGTGCGCTCGATCGCCGCTGGTTGATCGATACCAGCGGCGGATGCCTCAGCCGCCCGGTGCGCGCGCGGAAGACCTCGACCGCGCGGCCTCCGGCGGTGACGATGCTCGCCCCGGGCTGGACCTGCGCGTCGGCGAGAACCGCCCCGTCCAGGCCCACGGCTTGGAAGATGCGCAGCACCTCGTCGTCGATCACCGCGGCACGGGGGAGCGCGTAGGGCTCCTCCTCGCGGTCGAACGCCAGCACGCGCACGCCGTGGTCTGAGAGCAGCAGCGCCAGCAGCTGGCCGACCGGCCCGAGACCGCAGATCGCGACGTCGTACATCAGACCGGGACGGCCGTCGGGTTGATCGTGTTGCTCAGCGTGCCGATCTGGTCGATCTCGAGCTGCACGGTCTGCCCCGGTTTGATCCACCGGTCGAGCTCCAGCCCGCAGCAGCCGGGGATCGTCCCCATCGAGAGCACGTCGCCGGCATCGAGCCTCTCCCCGGCGCAGCAGTAGGCGAGCATCGCGCCGAGCGTGTGCTGCGGGTTTGCCGCCGAACCCTCGCACCACACCTCGCCGTCGACGCGCACGCGACCGGTCGTCTGCGTCCAGTCCGGCAGGGCATCGGCGGTGAGCACGTCAGCGCCGATCGAGTTGGCGAACGTCTTGGATTTCACGACCGGCCCGAAGATGTTGCGCCGCGCGTCGTCGGCCTGCACGTCGCGTGCGCTCCAGTCGTTGAGCACGAACCAGCCGCCAACCGCGTCCACCGCTTCCTCCGCCGTGGCATCGGCGATCGGCTTGGCCAGCACGCACGCCAGCTCGAGCTCGAAGTCCAAGAAGCTCGTGTGCGACGGCCACCACATGTCCTGCCCGTCGGCGAGCACCGAGGTGTGGTTGGCGACGTAGAACGTCGGTGCCTCGCGGAACCGGTCGTTGGGCTTGAGCTTCGGGAATGTCTTCCCGGTGATGCGCTCGAACGTCGACACCGCCCTCCACATGGGCGCGGGGAAGAAGTCCTTCACCAGCATCCGGCTCGAGGCGATCACGTGGCTCTCGTAGAGCATGAACGCGCGCATCGACCGCGGATGGAACGGCAGCCCGGCGGTCGAGGGGTCGGCCGGCTCTCTCGCGGCAGCGAACGCGGCCGCGCGATCCTCGGGGCTCTTCGCCAGGAAGGCCAGCATGTCGTGCTCGCCGGGCAACAGGACCCAGCGGTCGTTCTCGGAGTCCTCGGCGATCAGACCGGACGGAGTCAGGCGCAGCTTCATCATGGGCTCCCGGATCAGAGGGGCAGGATCGAGCGCACGGCGTGGCCGACGCGGGGCAGCAGGGCACGCCGGGAATCACCGTCGCGCAGCACCCGCAGGTGGTCGATGTGTGCCTCGACCTCGGCCTTGACGACGTCGCGGCACTCGGCCAGCGCGGCGGGATCGTCGGCGCGCCCCGACCATCGCGTCGTGGCGATCGGCGCGCCGAAGCGGAAGTACAATCGGCCTGCTCCGGGGAGCAGTCCGAATGCGGACCCCTTGACCAGGAGGGTGCCGACATCCGTGCGCCCGACCCGCCGAGCGACCGCGCGCAGCGGCGCCGCGATCGCGTCGTCCATGTCGAGCACCACGTCGAAGCGATCCTCGGCGCCGACCGCCCCGAACGGGACGATCGGGCAGCCTGCCTCGATCGCCATCCGCGCGAACCCCGTGCGCTTACCCCAGAGCAGCTGGTAGCGCTGACCGCGGCGCTTGTAGACCTCCCGCGCCCCGCCCGGAAACACGAGCACCGGCTCACCGGCAGCCAGCAGCGCCGAGCAGTTCTCTCGCGTTCCGGGCACCGCACCCATCCGCACCAGCAGCTCGCGCCACAACGGGACCTGGAAATGGAAGTGGTCGGCCATGCCCCGCACCCGCACGCCGCGCTGAACCTCCAGCTCGCGCACGAGCGTCGGCAGGTCCTGCATCCCGAGCAACTGGTGATTTCCCACGAGAAGGGACGGGCCCTCCGCAGGGACGTTCTCGACGCCGAGGAGCACCGGCCGCGTCACCGCATGAGCGGCGCCCAGCGCGCCCTTCAGCGCGGTGGCGACGCGAGACTGCGGAATGTCGAGCCGGACCCTCTCCATGGGGCAAAGTACAGCAAGAACTGATGAATCTGTCAACTCCGATGAAGTTTTCGGTTTCTCTGGCGCGTGGCCACCCGACAACGCGTTTGTAAGAGGCTTCACGTGACGCTCGAACGCGACGTACATGGCAAGCGCGATGCAGGAAGGTCTCGAAACCCGGCGAGCGACTCCGCAGCCAGCGGGGAGAGATCCGTGCCACGGCGATACGCACAGGTGGCAGCAGCCGGTTCTGACATGGCAGCGACGTGGCAGCGACTTCCGCCACAGTCCCACCCGACTCCACACGTACCTAGGAGAACGTGATGCAGGCGAGCATTCAAGCCGACATCGAGGAAGAGCCGGGGCAGCGCGGCCCAAGGCTCGACATCGTCGAGCCGCCGGCTGCCGCTGACGCCGCCGAGGACAGGAGGACGTTTGTGGGCACCGTCGAGGCGCAGTTGCGCGGGTGGGACACATATCTCGAGCGCCTGCAGGTGACGGCCGCGACGACCGGTGGGACGGCGCGGGACCAGGCCGAGGCTGCGATCAGTGAGCTCAGACGTCACCGCAACGAGCTAGGTGAGCGTCTCAGCCAGGTGCGGTCGGCGTCCACCGCGTGGAGCGAGGGTAGGAAATCCGTAGAAGCGGCGCGGGACGCACTCGAGCAAAGCGCCGCAGACCTGGCTGCAAGGTTCGAGCACGGAGCGACGGCGTGGCCGTAGCCGTTTCGGTCGATGCGGGCGTGTCGACGCGGTCGTCCGCGTCCGCTGCAGCACGCGCCGCGGGCCTAGCGCTCGCTGTGCCGGCGAACAGACTGAACGCGAATCGCGACCCTTACCAACCGACTGGAGTTGCCCATGTGCATCCATCACACCACCCACTTGTGCGGCACGTGCGGCGCCTGCCAGCGCGAGCAGCTCTCACGCTGGCGGCAGCAACTGGCCGATGCGACGCGCCTCGCGCGCACGAACGAAAGCGCGCGATGCTCCCCGCTCTCATCACACACGTACTCCACTACCGCGACGCCGTCGCGGTCGCGATAGCGTCGAACAGCGCCCGGTGGAGCTGGCTGTGGCCGGGCTGCCGCCCGGCGCTGCAGCCCTGCAGTCGTGCGGCGAGAATCCGGCACGCAGCTCTGCCCCGGACAATCCACATCAACACGGCGATCGGCGTGGCCGGTGCCATGATCGCGCGAGCCATCCCTCGCTCACACTCGCGGCCCGCCCGGGAACCCTCGGGCACGGTGGGTTCGACTCCCACGATCGCCTCTTCCGACGCAAGCTGATCGAGCTGCGCGCGATCGCTGAATGAGTGCTCAGGCGATGGAGAGGCCGGTGTGGGCGCGTAGCTCCTGGGCGGCCGCGGCGTCCCCGCGAGCTTCAGCGAGTTCGGCCAGCCCGAGCAGCGCCGCGGCGGCAGGGTTGCCAGCCAACGCGACGTTGAGGCTTTCGCGCGCTTGGCGTGGCCGCGACGTTTGAGACCACTCGAGCACGTTTCGGTATAGCTTTTCGGCGGTCTCGGCGTCGCCGGCCGCTGCCAGGACGCGGCCGAGGTTGACGCGTGCGTGGGCGGCGACCCAGGGTGCGCGCGCCGCTTCGGCCGCGGCGAGCGAACGCCGGAACAGTTCCTCGGCGTGGCGCAGGTCTTCGCTCGCGAGCGCCGCCGAACCGAGTCCGGCGAGTGCGAGGGCCGCGTGGTCGGCCAAGCCAGCCAGGCGGGCGAGTTCGAGCGCCTCCGCGTACGCGTCCACCGCGCCCTCCCGGTCGCCCAGCCGCTTGGCGACCGACGCCTCGAGCAGCTTCGCCGGGACCTGAAACGCGTCGAATCCGATCGCCTCGGAGCGACGGTAGGTCTGCGCGGCCATGGCGGCGGCCGTCGACAGTTCTCCCGCGCGCACGGCGCTCATGGCTCGCAGCAGGCTGGCCATCGCGACATCCCAGTGGCCTCCGGCCGCTTCGCCTGCGGCACACGCGTCCTCGGCCAGCACCGCTGCGCGCTCGTGATCACCTGCGTACGCCAGCGCGAGCGAGAGCGTCGCCTGCAGAAGGACGGATTCCGAGGATGCGGGGGCGGCGCGGGTCAGCGCGAGGCCCCTTTCCCCCGCGTCGAGCGCGGCGTCGAGATCGAGTTCTTCGGTCGCGAGGAAGCAGAGGGCTCCAAGCAGCTCGATCCGCAGGTTGACGGGCGCGTCCTCGGCCGCGGCAGCGAGCGCCAGCTCGAGGAATTGGCGCCCCTCCGAGACACGTCCCGCGAGCGCGAAGTACCAGCCCAGGGCTGCGCCGAGCCGGATCGCGATAGCGGGGTCGGGTGCGCTGCGAGCGTGGGTCAGAGCAGCCCACAGATTGTCGTTCTCCAGCGCGAGCCGCCTGACCCAAGCCTGCCAATCGCCTCCGCGCAATTCGCGTCGGCCAGCGTCGGCCAGCGTCGCAAAGTACTCGGCATGCGCCCTTTGCGCAGCGGCGAGACCGCCGGTGACAGCGAGATGCTCGAGGACGTAGTCCCGGACCGAGTCGAGCAGGTCGTAGCGCGCGTTGTCATCTGGGAACGAGACGGAGACGATCGACTTGTCGACCAACCTGCCAAGCAGGTAGCTCACGGTGGTCTCGTCCAGTCCATCGCATGCGCCGACCGCGACCATCGACGCCAGCGAGGCGCCGCCCCGATGCACGGCAAGCTGGTGCAGCAGCGTCTTCTCGTCACCATGCACGAGGTCATAGCTCCACTCCACGAGCGTCCTCAGCCCGGCGCGGCCGACCTGCGCTGAACGCCGATCGCCAAGGTGCGCAAGCCGGCGCGCGACCAGGGACCCGAGCTCGCCGAGTCCGACGTGGCTCACGCGGGCGGCAGCGAGCTCGATGGCGAGCGGTAGCCCATCGACCTGACGGCTAATCTCGGCCACGATCGGGACGGTCTCCGCGGTCAGCTCGAACCCAGGGCGTGCGGCCTGCGCCCGGACGGCGAACAGCTGCACGGCCGCGCAGCCGGCGCCGTCCGCCGACTCCGGATCCGGCACCGCCAGTGGTGCCACACTCACGCGGACCTCGCCCACCACGTGCAGAGCCTCGCGGCTGGTGGCCAGCACCCGCAGGCCCCCACACTCTCTCAGCATCCGCGAGGCAACCCGCCCGGCCTCCTCGGTCACGTGCTCGCATGCGTCCAAGAGCACGACTGCGTCGGCATCGCGCAGGCGCGCGATGACGCGCGCGAGCGGGTCGGCCCCGCGCGCGTCAACGGCGCCAGCGACGACGCGGACGACGTCCGCGGCGCCGCCGGCGCGGCCGAGGTCAACCAGCCAACCGCCGTCCTGGGTCTGGCTCTCCAGCGATCGCACCACCTCGAGCGCGAGCCGGCTCTTGCCCACGCCGGGTGGGCCGGTCAGCGTGACTAGCCGGTGTTCACGCAGAAGATCGACAATCTGACCGAGCTCGTGCTCGCGGTCGACGAACGAGGTCGACGGAGCGGGCAGGTTGCCGCGGCGTGGCGCCGCCGGAACGGCCCCGATCGCCGGGTCGTGCTCGAGAATGGCCTCCTGCAGCCGCCGCAGTTCCGGCACCGGCTCGAGGCCAAGCTCCTCAGCGAGCACTCGCCGCGCCTCCCGGAAGGTCTCAAGCGCGTCCGCCTGGCGGCCGCTGCGATACAGCGCCAGCATTAGCTGCCCCCATAGCCGCTCCCGGAAGGGGTCCTCCTCGAGTGCTGCCCGAAGCTCAGAGACGATCTCCCGATGATCTCCAAGCGCGAGCGCGGCCTCGAACTGCTCCTCGAGCGCGTCCATGCGGAGCGCCTCGAGCCGCAGCGCCTCGGCGCTGAACCACGCCGTATCGGTGAGACCCTGCAACGCTGTACCGCGCCACAGACCCAACGCCGATCGAATCGCGTCGGCGCCGGCGCGAGCATCGCCTTCACGCAACGCCACCCGCGCCTCCCCGAGCAACCCCTCGAACCGCAGCGCGTCGACCGAGGCGTCGTTCAGTCGATACCCGTCGGGGAAGCCGAGGATCGACTCCGGACCGAGCACGGCGCGGAGCCGCGCGACGTGATGCTGCACGGCATTGCGCGGCGCGGCGGGCAGAACCTCTCCCCAGAGGGCCTCGATCAACGCGTCCATGGCCACTACCCGGCCACATCGCAGCGCCAGCAGCGCCAGTAAGCCGTGGCGCCTGCCGCCCTTCACGCTGATCGGGCGTCCGTGGACGAGGACCTCGAACGGGCCGAGAAGCCGGATCTCGAGCGGGTCGATCATGCGAAGCAGGGCGGTATGGGATTGTCGCACGGGTTGCGACGCGCGTGTGAACGAGGCCCTGCCGGCCGGCCCTGAGGCCCCGTCAACCTGGGCGCTTACAACGCGTTCGGCTGGTAGGCGAAGGGATACCGATGAGGGCGAGCTCGCGCTCGGGGTTCTTGAGGTCCTCGACGCCAGCCATGAGTATGTTGTCGTCTTCCTGCCAGTAGAGCGTCACGCGCAGGTCAGGTCCTGTCCGGGCGTCAAGTTCGCGCAGCATCGCTATCTCCTCTCGGATCTCGATCGGGCACTCATAGATCGAGCGTCGCAGCTGGCGCTGCCAGCCCGCTGCCACCGGCGACAGCCCGCGCTGCCAGCACCCGTGCCGCGTCGGTACGCAAAGGTGGCAGCAGCCGGCCCTGACATGGCAGCGACGTGGCAGCGGCTCCCGCCACAGTCCCGATCGACTCCACCAACACACAGCGCTCTGGATCGGCAACTGCGCGATCAAGAGCCGGCCCTTCGTCGAATGAATCCAGCCATGCCAAAAGGTAAGTTCGCGGTCATTGGAACGGGCGAGGTCCCATGCGGCCGCTACCCGGAACGGAGCGACAAGGTCGCCGCATCCACGATCTCGGGCGGAGCGTCGAGCTTCTCCATCCCCAAGAGGGTGGAGGGCATCCGGGAGTCCCGAGACAGACACGGCTCCAGCAAGGTCGTCTACCCGCTGACCAGCCTGATGTGCAACGTCCTCGCGGACGGGGACGGCGAGGCGATGTGCACGGGACACACCCGGGACCGCCCTTGGCTTGGAGCTCGAGGCGGACTTCGACGACGTCTCGGACGAGTGCACCCTGCTGCAGTAGAAGCCGGCGAGCCAGTAAGCGGAAAGTCACCGTGCGACCGCAAAGACAAAAGAGCTGAAATGACCGTCCAAGGCATCGCCCAGGACAACCGCTTCAAGATCGACCCGGAATTTCATCCGGTCGGCGACATGCAGCCCTATATCCACTTCCCGGGCGTGCAGATGTGGTGGAAGGCAATCGACAACATCCGCCGCCCGCTGTTAACCGGCCTCCCCGAGGAGCTATTCACGCAGCTCCAACCAGGGAACCTCTCTCCGACGAGCGACCCTGACGCGTTGCTTGGGTTCATGGACCGCTACGGCGTGGACGTGGGGTGCCTGCTGCCGGAGTCGATGATGGACACGACGGGGGGCTCGAGCCGCTGGGTCTCCAACGGCGAGATGGCCGAAGCGGTGGAGCGCCATCCCGACCGGTTTCTGTATCAGCCCAACCTGTCGCCCATCAAGGCACGCGGTGTCGGCAACGCGATCTGGGAGCTCGAGTACTGGGTCAAGGAGAAGGGGGCACGGATCTTCAAGTTCTACCCGCCCGAGGACACATACATAAACGACCCGGAGCTGTGGCCGTTCTACGCGAAAGCCGAGGCGCT
>DATKOY010000022.1:0-34397 GCA_035524415.1 Solirubrobacteraceae bacterium
CCCGGACGGCCTCTCATGCTGTAGCAACGAGTTCTGCGCGATCGCCTGCCCGTATCCCTGGCGGGACTGCGCCGGGCCGGCGATCTGCAACGACGTCGCGCTGATGTGCAACGTGTACGCGAAGCAGGCCGGCTTCAACAAGACCCAGACGAAGTTCTGCTCAAAGCAGGTGACCGTCACAAACGGCTGCGTCCCCGCCGGGCAGTCGAGTGCCATCCGCGGCTGGTGCTGCCACCCGACGGAGTCGTGCGGGACCGATTTCAACAGCTGCGTGTGCTTCAACCAGATGTGTGGCGAGGACTGTTGCAAGAAGGACGAGGAGTGCGTCGATCTCGGCTTCTTACGCGGGACGGGCTGTCGGCAGAAATGCCGGACGGGCTGGCACCACGACGGGGAGGAATGCGTCTGCGACGTCGGTCAGACATGCGGAGTGGTGTGCTGCAAAGGCGGCACGGTCTGCTCTGGGAACAGCTGCGTCTCGCCGCCGCCGCCGACGAAGTGGCCGAGTCTGTTCGATGCCTTCACCGGCTTCGGCGACTCGGTCAACCAGACGGCCGCCTCCCGGGGCGGCGGTCACGCTGGGGATCGCGCCCGGGCTGCGGCCGCGACGCCGCTCGACGCCGCGCTGCTGGCGCTCGGAGCGCTCAACGCACAGGGGTTGGCCGCGGGCAGCGCGTTCGGCGGCGTCGACGTCGACAGCGCGTACCGCCGCAGGGTCGCCGCGCCGCGGCCCTCGGTCCCGAGGCTCGCGTCGGGCACGGGCCTGGACCCGCGCGCGGCGGCGGCGCTTCAGTCGCTGCTGAATACCGAGGCCCAGGGGTTCGCGCTGGTGCTCGCCGCCGGCACCGCACTGGCACGAGCGCGCGGTGCGCTCAGGCATAACGACGACGCCGCCGCCCGCACGCAGGTGTTCGCGGCGGCCGGCTTCGCAAACAAGGCGGCGCAAGCGCTGCGGCGCGTCCCGTCGCTGCGCGCCTCCGCAGCCGCGGCGCTCAGCGCGACCGGTACCGCCGAGGTGATCGTCAGCGCCGGCGACGTGGCTGCGCTTCAGGCCGCCGTCTTCGCCGGTGGCCTCCCCGCTGACCTCAAGGCGGCGCTCGCGCGCCTCGGCGTGACGGGAGCCGCCCTCGCGGCGGTCAAGGACGGATTGCTCGCCGACTCCGTCGGCGGACCGGTGTTGATCGCGCCGCTCGCCGATCCCGCCCGCACGAAGAACATCCAGGCGATGGTGAGCGAGCTCACGTCGTTCGCCCACAACGCGCAACGCACCCCGGTCGTCCGCTCGCGCGGCGAGCCCAGGCGCTACCGGCAGCACTGATGAGACACGCATGAGTTCACCGCGCGTCCGAGGCGTCCGCACCGCCATCCTCGCCGGCGTGCTGTCCCTGTCGGTTTCCGCATCGGCGAACGCCTACATCTACTGGCCCGGAAGTGGCAGCGGCGTGGTCCAGCCAGGGCAAGCGCTGGCCGGTCTCGAATCGGCGAACCTCGACGCAAGCAACGTGCAGCCGGTGCCCGGCACCCCCCAGTTCGAGTACGTGGTCAGCGACGGCACGTACCTGTACGGGTCCGGCGGCTTCGACGCGAAGATTGGGCGGGTCGGGGTGGGCGGCACGGGGCTGAACAGCGCGTTCGTCACGGCGGCCACCCCGTCATGCGGCTCGTTCCCGCAGACGCCCAGCGTGAGCTCGGTCGCCGTCGACGGATCCCACATCTTCTGGACTGACATCGCGAACGGCACGATCGGGCGTGCGGGCATCGACGGCTCGGCGCCAAACGACCAGTTCCTCGCGGTGTACCGGCCGTGTGGCCCGGGCGGCTTTGGCCTCAACCAGGGACCTGGCGGCCTGGCCGTCGCCGGCGGGCGCGTCTACTGGAGCGACACCGACGACGGGAAGGTCGGCCGAGCCAACGTCGACGGGACCGGCGTGAGCGCGGCATTCATCTCGGGCGCGACGTATCCGACGAGCGTCGCTGCGTCCGGAACCGACGTGTACTGGTCGAACAACCCGATCACCGGCGGCGGGTGGACGATCGGGCACGCGCACCTCGATGCCACGGGCGCGGTGATCCCCGCGAGCGTCAGCCAGAGCTTCATCACCGGCGTCGGCAACAACGCCGCCCTCGCCGTGTTCGGCGGCTTTCTCTACTTCGACGACAACGACGGGTGGATCGGCCGCTCGACTCTCGACGGCAGCTCGATCATCCGCCATTTCGTGCAGGACGGGGAATCGGGGTCGCTCGGCGGGCCGATCGCCGTCGACGCGGGCCAATCGTCGCCGACCACGACGAGCGCGGCGTGCGGGGCCTCGTCACTCGACGTGATCGAGGAACCGGTCGACGGGACCGCCCTCAACATGCTCCCGGGGACGATCTGCACGGTCACCGTGCGCGACAGCTCGGCCGCGCCGCGACCGGTGGGCGGGACGGTCACGTTCACCGTGTCGCCGATCGAGGGGAAGTGGGACACGCCGAAGGGCTCGAGCGAAGGTCCATCGGCGGGCTGCCAACTGGTCCCGAGCTCCACGCCGGGTCTCTCGAGCTGCAAGATCGGATACCACACGAACCCCGACGCGACCGGCTTCGTCCACGGAGCGAGGCTGCTGACGCTGAGCGCGTCGTACGGTGGCGAGTCGGCACACAACGCCAGCAGCGCCGGCGCCGTGACGATCCCGCTGCGCATCGTCCACAACTGCGGCGTGGGGCCCGGGGACGCGGCGTTCATCGTCTGCGACGCGAACGGCAACGTCGTCAACGGCGCGAGCAACTGGCTTCTGCCGAGCTTCGCGTCGCGCTTGAAGACGTTCAAGCTCGGGTTCGGCGTGGCGACCGTGTGGGTGCCGACGTGCCTGCTCGCGGGACGGCGCAATCCGGCGAGGCTCGTGTTCGCGACGACCTCGACCGCACCGACCGTGGTCCAGCGTGTCCTGTTCGCGGTCGGGCGCGGTCGCTCCGTCACCGCGAAGCACAACCCGTTCACGGTCGAGCTGAAGTTCCCGGCGGGCCGGCACCACGCCAAGGTGACGCTCGTCGCCACGCTCGTCGTGACCGCGCCGCACCGCACGACCAAGACGATCCGCTGGCCGCTGCGGCTGTGCTGAGCCAGCGCCATGACCGCGCCGCATTGACGCCCCTGACGCACATCTGATATATCACCGGCTGTGTCCAGCACGGCAGACTCTGCGCAGCGGCTGCCGGCATCCCAGCGCGTGGTGATCATCGGGGCGGGGATCGTCGGCAACAGCCTCGCCTATCACCTGACGAGGCTCGGGGAGACGGACGTCACGCTGATCGACAAGGGGCCGCTGCCGAACCCCGGCGGCTCGACCGGACACGCGTCGAACTTCATCTTCCCGGTCGATCACTCCAAGGAGATGACGCTGCTCACGCTCGAGAGCATGCGCCAGTACAAGGACCTCGGCGTGTTCATCGAGAGCGGCGGGATCGAGATCGCGCGCAACGAGCAGCGGATGCAGGAGCTGACGCGGCGGATGGCGAGCGCGAAGTCGTGGGGGATCGAGCCGGTCTCGCTGCTGACGCCGCAGGAGGTCAAGGAGCTCGTTCCGTACATCAACGACGGGCTGATCCTCGGCGGCTTCTACACCCCCGGCGCGGGCGTCGTCGACTCGCTGCGGGCGGGCACGATCATGCGCGAGCGCGCGCAGGAGGCGGGGCTCACGGTCTCCGCGAACACCGAGGTGCTCGGGATCGACGTCGAGCACGGCGCGGTCGCGCGGATCCGGACGACGAAGGGCGAGATCGAGGCCGAGCGGATCGTGGTGGCGTGTGGCGCCTGGAGCCCGCGGATCGCGCGGATGGCCGGGGCATCGATCCCGCTCACGCCGATGATCCACCAGATGATCGACATCGGTCCGGCGCCGCGGTTCGCGGACACGACCGGGATGATCGAGTACCCGATCGTGCGCGACATGGACACGAACATGTACGAGCGCCAGGAGGGGACGGGGCTCGAGATCGGCTCTTACGCGCACCGCCCGATCACGCTCGCGGCCGACGAGATCCCGAGCATCGAGGAGTCCGCGCTCAGCCCAACCGAGCTCCCGTTCACTAAAGGCGACTTCGACCCGCAGATGGAGATCGCGCTCGAGCTGATGCCCGAGATCGTCGGCGACGAATCGGTCGGCGTGAAGTACGCGATCAACGGCGTCCTATCGGTCACCTACGACGGGATGCCGCTGCTCGGCGAGACGCCCGAGGTGCGCGGGCTGTGGTCGGCGGCCGCGATCTGGATCAAGGAGGGGCCGGGCGCCGGCAAGACGGTCGCCGAGCTGATGGTGCACGGCGAATCCGAGATCGACGTGTACGAGTCGAACGTCGCGCGCGCGTACCCGTGCCAGCGGACGCGGACGCACATCGTCGCCCGCGCATCGGAGGGCTTCAACAAGATGTACGGGATCGTCCACCCCGCCGAGCAGTGGGAGTCAAACCGCGGGATCAGGCGCTCGCCGTTCTACGAACACGAGCAGCGGCTCGCGGCGGTCTTCTACGAGACCGTCTGCTGGGAGCGCCCGCACTGGTACGAGTCCAACGCGCCGCTGCTCGAGGAGTACGGCGAGCGCATCAACAGGCGCGAGGCCGAGTGGGAATCGCGGTGGTGGTCGCCGATCATCAACGCCGAGCACTTGGCCATGCGGGATCGGTGCGGCATGGTCGATCTCACTGCGTTCTCGATCTTCGACATCACCGGCCCGGGAGCGCTCGACGCGGTGCAGCGGACCGCGATGCGCCAGATGGACGTGCCGCTCGGGCGGGTCGTCTACACGCCGGTGCTGACGCCCGCCGGAGGCTTCAAGGCCGACCTCACGATCATGCGGCTCGCCGACGACGTGTTCCGCGTGGTCACCGGTGGCGCGTACGGGCGCTCTGACTTCAAGTGGTTCCGCGACCAGCTCCCCCGCGACGGCTCCGCCCAGATCAGCGATCTGACGAGCTCGTGGTGCACGCTCGGGCTGTGGGGGCCGCGCGCCCGGGACATCCTCGCGAGCGTCACGAGCGATGACGTCTCGCACGAGGACTTCCCGTTCGCGCGCTGCCGGACGATCGAGGTCGGGCCGCTCCAGGTGCTCGCGAGCCGCATCTCCTACGTCGGCGATCTCGGCTGGGAGCTGTACGTCCCGATCGAGGAGGGCGCGCGGCTGTGGGAGATCATCGCCGAGGCGGGCGGGCCGCACGGGATCGTCCCTGTCGGGATCGGCGTGTACGGGACGACCGGGCGGCTCGAGAAGTGCTACCGCGCGTACGGCGCCGAGCTCGAGGCCGACTACAACGTCGTCGAGGCCGGGATGGCGTGGGGCAAGGTCAAGGACGCGGACTTCATCGGCAAGGAGGCCCATGTGCGCCACCGCGACGAGCAGCCCGCGGCGGTGATGTGCACGCTGACGGTCGACGACCACACGTCGCAGTCCGGCGTCAAGCGCTACATGCTCGGTGGCGAGCCCGTGCTGACGCGCGACGGCACGCCGCTGACCGACCGCAAGGGTCGCCGCTCGTACGTGACGAGCGCGGGCGCCGGTCCCTCGATCGGCAAGCACATCCTGATGAGCTACCTCCCGCCCGAGCACGCGACGGTCGGCGGGCAGCTGAGCGTCGAGTACATGGGCGAGCGCTATCCGGTGACGGTCGCGAGCGCCGACGCCACGGCCGTGTTCGATCCGGACAACACGCGCGTTCGCTCATGAACATCCTCGTGTGCGTCAAGCGCGTCCCGCTGACCGGCGGGAAGATGGTGCTGACCGACGACGAGCGTGCGATCTCGACGCGCCACCTCGGCTTCACGATCAGCCCGCACGAGGAGTGCGGGGCCGAGGAGGCGGTCCGGCTCGTCGAGCAGCACGGCGGCTCCTCGACGGTGCTGACGCTCGGGCCGCCCGAGGCCGAGGAGCAGTTGCGCGACATGATGGCGATCGGCGTCGATCGCGCAATCCATCTCGTCACCGACGGCGAGGAGTGGGATCCGCAGGCGACCGCGAGCGCGATCGCGGATGCGATCCGCGCGCAGGACGAGCATCCCGACCTGATCCTGTTCGGCAACGAGTCCGCCGACGCCGGCAACTACCAGGTCGCGATCCGGGTCGCGTACACGCTCGGGTTGCCCGTGGTCAACGGGATCAAGGGTCTGTCGGTCGACGGCGGCGCTGTCCGCTGCGAGCAAGAGGTCAGCGGCGGGCGCGACGTCTTCGTGCTCCCGATGCCCGCGGTCGTCGGCGTGCTCGAGGGGATCAACCTGCCGCGCTACCCGTCGGTGCCCGGACGGCTGCGTGCCAAGAAGAAGCCCGTCGCTTCCTCGACGCCGGCGCGTCCGGACGCGCGCCTCGAGATGGTCAAGCTGACGCTGCCACCCGGTTCCGGTAAGCAGGTGGAAGTGCTCGGCACCGGGCCCGAGGCGGCGCCCGCGGTCCTCAGCGTGCTGAGCGAGCTGGGGCTCGTGTGATGGCCGTCCTCGTGTACGTCGAGCATCCCGAGGACGAGCTCTCCCAGCAGGCGCTGACGTTTGCCCGCGCGCTTGGCGAGGAGGTGCGCGCGATCGGCGTCGAGGGCGCCGCCTACGCCCCGGCCGGGTTTGCCGCCGCGATCGAGAGTGTGGTTGCGCAGCAACCATATTCGGCAGTCCTCGCACCGGGAACCGACCATGGAAACGAGGTGCTCGCGCACCTCGCGGCGCGGCTCGATCTGCCGCTGGCGGCCAATTGTGTGTCGGTGACGCTCGGCGATCCCGCGTCGGTGACGCGCGTGCGGTGGGGCGGGAGCCTGCTCGAGGAGGCCCGCGTGCACGGTGCGGCGCTGCTGTTCACGGTCGCGCCGCACGCGGTCGCAGCGGACGCAGCCGGCGTCGGGTTCATCGAGACCGTGCGGGCCGACGACGACCCGGTGAAGGTGCTTGAGCGCGTCTCCACCGCGACCGCCGGGGTCTCGCTGGCCGACGCGGACGTCGTCGTGTCCGGCGGTCGCGGCGTCGGCTCCTCGGAGGGGTTCGCCGTGATCGAGGAGCTCGCGGCGCTGCTCGGTGGCGCCGTCGGGTGCTCGCGCGCGGTCACGAGCGCCGGCTGGCGGCCACACTCCGACCAGGTCGGCCAGACCGGTACGAAGATCTCGCCGGAGATCTACATCGCGTGCGGGATCAGCGGCGCGACCCAGCACATGGCCGGGTGCAAGGGTGCGAAGAAGCTGCTCGCAATCAACCCCGACGGCGAGGCGTCGATCTTCGCGAGCGCGGACTACGGCGTGATCGGCGATCTGCACGAGGTGGTGCCGGCGATCTCGGCCGAGATCAGGAAGGCGAGGGGCGCATAGCCTCGCTCCCGGCCGCCCTCGCGCTCGCCGCCGCGATCGCAGTCAGCGGCACGCTGTTCACCCGGCGCGCGCGGTTCCTCACCCGGAGGGTGCTGGCTGGCCAGCCCACCAGTCGCGACGATGGTGGTGGGGCGGTGACGAGGAGGCGCGTGCGCAACGAGGTGACGATCGTGCTCGGGCAGCGCAAGCTGCTCCAGCGGCTCGTGCCCGGGCTGATGCACGCGTTCATCTTCTGGGGCTTCCTCGTCCTGTTCCCGACGATCGTGATCGCGATGATCGGGATCATCGACAAGCACGCGACGTTACCGTGGCTCGGCCACCAGGGCTGGTACGCGCTGCTCGTCGACGTGTTCGCGGTGTTGGTGCTCGTCGGGGTCGCAGCCGCGTTCTGGATCCGCAAGGTCGTTCGCCCGCGCCGGCTCGAGGGCAGCCACCTCGGCGAGGCCGACCTGATCCTCGCGCTGATCGCGACGATCGCGCTGACGCTGCTCTTGTGGCACGCGACGCGGATCGCGCTCGGGTACAACGAGTGGCCGGCGTCGTGGGCCCCGGTGGCCAACGCTTTGTCGCACCTGTTCGCGGACAACGGCGTGACGCGGGTGCTGGAGCGGGTGTTCGTGTGGGCGCACGTGCTCACGATCCTGTTCTTCCTCGCGTACCTGCCACGGTCCAAGCATCTGCACATCGCGACCGCGGCGGTCAACGTGTGGTTCGGGCGCACGCGCGCCGGCGGGCGGCTCGAGCCGCTGCGCTTCGACGACCCGGACGTGCCCGAGGAAGAGATCCGCTTCGGGGCCGGGACGGCTGCCGATCTCACGTGGAAGCAGGTGCTCGACACGTTCTCGTGCACGGAATGCGGGCGCTGCCAGGACGCGTGCCCGGCGAACGCGACGGGCAAGCTGCTCTCGCCCAAGCTGCTGATCATGGGGCTGCGTGACGAGGTGTTCGCACAGGGCGAGGGGGCGCTCGTGCCGGACGCGGTGCCCGAGGAGTCGGTATGGGACTGCGTCACCTGCGGCGCGTGCGTACAGGCATGCCCGGTCTCGATCGAGCACATCGACCACATCGTCGATCTGCGCCGCCATCTGGTGATGGTCGAGTCCCAGTTCCCGTCCGAGGCCGAGCCGATGCTGCGCGACGTCGAGCGCGCCTCGAACCCGTGGGGTCGCGCGCAATCAGAGCGCGCGGACTGGGCGGCCGAGCTCGGCGTGCGCGTGCTCGAGCCCCGCGAGCCCGCGCCCGAGTACCTGTACTGGGTCGGCTGCGCGACCTCGTTCGACGAGCGCGCACGGCAGACCGCCCAGTCGACCGCGAAGTTGCTGCAAACGGCGGGCGTCGACTTCGCGATCCTCGGACCGCGGGAGGCGTGCACCGGCGATCCTGCGCGGCGGATCGGCAACGAGTACGTGTTCCAGGCGTTCGCCGAGCAGAACGTCGAGACGCTCAACGACGCCGGCGTCACGAAGATCGTCGCGAACTGCCCGCACTGCTTCAACACGCTCGCGAACGAGTACCCCGACTTCGGCGGCCGCTACGAGGTGATCCATCACTCCGAGCTGCTCGCGTCGCTGGTTCGGGAGGGACGTCTCGCCCCGCGGGGCAGCGAGGCACTGACAGTGACCTACCACGACTCCTGTTACCTCGCGCGCCACAACAACGTCCTGGCAGGACCGCGCGAGCTCGTCGGCGCGGTCGGCCGGCCGGTCGAGATGGCGCGATCCGGCAAGACGACGTTCTGCTGCGGCGCCGGCGGCGCCCACATGTGGATGGAGGAGCGGGCGCGGCCGATCAACGTCGAGCGGGTGCGCGAGGCGGCGAGCACGGGCGCCGGCACGCTCGCGGTCGCCTGCCCGTTCTGCACGGTGATGCTCGACGACGGCGTTCAGACCGAAGGGAGCGAGCTGCGCGTCGTGGACGTCGCGACGCTGCTCGCGGAATCGATCGAACGCGCTACGTGAGCAGACGCTCGAGCTGGCGCTCGAGACCGGCGTTGCCGACGTGCTGGATCTCGAGCGGGAGCCCGATCAGCTGCGCCGCGCGCTCGGCGGCGGCGCGGGTTGCCGGGGTCGGCCGCTGGGCGAGCCAGATGACGCGGGTGTAGTGGCGGAAGTAGTCCTCGCGCAGGTCCGGGTGGCGGTCGAGTCCGAGTTCGCGGATGACCGTGTGCTCGAACGTGCGCGCGAGGAAGTCGGTGAGGAAGTACGTGCCGGGTTGTTCTGCGAGTGCGTGCGTGACCTCCTCGCGGGCGAACACGTCGTAGCAGTGCTCACCCGTTAGGCGCGGGATGCCGGCGGCGGTGAGGAGCGTGTCGATCGCGCCGTAGCTGCCGCAGTCGGCGTAGGCGACGGCGACCGTGTCGTAGGCGCGGGTGAGGCGATCGAGTTGCTCGCTCACCGCGGGCGCGATCTGCTCCGGGTGGTTGTGCAGCAGCGCGTCGATCGGGTGCACGTCGAGCTCCCAGCCCCGGCGCGTCGAGATCGCCTTGATCTCGGCGGCGAGCGCGCCGCACGCGATCACGGCGGTCCGGGTCATCCCGGAAACGCGAGTTGGTCGATGAACAGGTCGTTGAAGTCCGGCCGGCCGGACAGCTCGACATACTCGACCTCGCGCAGGATCGAGTACGCCTCGGCGCGCTCGCGGAAGCTGAGTGCGGCGATCTTTGCGCCCTCGCCGGCGACGTTGCCGGCGGACACGATGCGCGGCAGTGCGAGCTTGGGCACAAGCCCGATGCGCACCGCGCTCAGCGGCGTCAGGTAGGCGCCGAAGCTGCCCGCCAGCAGCACCTGCGTGATGTCTGCGGGTTCGATGCCGAGCTCTCGGAGCAGGATGTTCCAGCCGGTTGCGATCGACGCCTTCGCAAACTGGAGCTCGCGGATGTCGCGCTGGGAGAGGAACACGGAGGTCGCGGGGTCGTCGGCGTGCCAGTGCAGGACGAACACGCGCTCCTTGCCGATCTTCGTCAGGCGCGTGGCCAGTCGCGGAAAGCGCTCGGCTGCATCCTCGTCGGGGATGAAGCGGCCGGAGTGGTCGAGCAGGCCCGCGTGGACGAGCTCGGCGACGGCGTCGACGAGCCCGGAGCCGCAGATCCCGAGCGGCTCAGTGTCGCCGATCACGGCGAGCGTCAGCCGCTGATCGGCGTCGATCCTGACGCTCTCGATCGCGCCTTCGGAGGCGCGCATCCCGCACTTGATCTGCGCGGCCTCGAACGCCGGGCCGGCGGGTGCGGCGGTCGCCAGCACGCGCTCGTTTGAGCCGATCGCGATCTCGCTGTTCGTGCCGACGTCGATGAACAGCCGGATCCGGCGGTCGCGCGTGAGGCCGGTGGCGAGCATCCCGGCGACGATGTCGCCGCCGACGTATGCCCCGAGGCTCGGGAACACGAACGCGGGCGCGCGCGGGTGGACGGTGACGCCGAAGTCCGCTGCAGTGACCGGGGGGAAGCTGTGCGTCGAGACCACGAACGGCGCCATCGACAGCGGCTCGGGATCGATCCCGAGCGCGAGCTGCATCATCGTGACGTTGCCGCAGATGGTGATCTCGTAGACCTCGCGCGGGTCGACGTCCGCCTCGCGGCAGACCTCGCTCGTGAGCTGCGCGAGCGTCTCGTGCGCACGTTGCTGGAGGGTCCCGAGGGCGTGGTCGTCCGTCATCGTCGCGGAGATCCGGGTGATCACGTCGGCGCCGTGCGGCTGCTGGCGGTTGAGCATCGAGCGCACCGCGGCGGGCTGACCGGTCTCGAGGTCGACGAGCGTCGCCACGACCGTGGTCGTGCCGAGGTCGAACGCGATCGCGAATCGGCGGGCGGTCGTGTCGCCCGGCTCGACGTCGATCAGCTCCTCGTCGCAGATGACGGCGGTCACGTCGAAGTTGTGGGCACGCAGTGTGTGGCCGAGGGTCTTGAGGAGTTGCAGGGATGCGTTGGGCTCCAGATCGTCGAGGGCATCGAGCACGCGCCGGAGGTCGCTGCGCTGGTCCTCGAGCGTCGGCTCGTCGAGGACCAGATGGCGCTTCTGGACCGACGGTCTGAGGATCACGTGGCGGCCGACGCCGGCGAGCGCCGCCTTCGGTCGCGTCTGCAGCGGCGGCACCTCGACGACGACGTTGTCGCGGGCGGGCGCACGGCACGCGAGGCGCCAGCCGTTCTGGAGCTCCTCCGTCGAGAACGCGCGCGGGTCGATCGTGCTGACGGGCACCTCGCCGTCGACGATCCGGACCTTGCACTTCTTGCACGTGCCGTGCCCGCCGCAGGTCGAGTCGATCGCGATCCCGTTCCAGCTGGCGGCGTCGAACAGCGGCGTGCCGCTCGGCACGCGGACCTCGGCGCCGTCGGGCAGGAAGCGCACGCGGACGCGCTCGGAGCCGTCCGCGTCCGGGTCGCGCTCGGGCGGCCGGGGCTCGTCGTGGATTCCGCGCGGCGCCGGCACGCTCATGTCGCCGCGGCCGCCTCCGCCTGGCGGGCCCGGTGGGCGGCAATCCAGTTCGCGCCCCATGCGTCGTGGCCGAGCAGCAGGTCGCTCGCGCGCACGCTCTGCACGCACACCTCGGCGGTCGACATGATCGCGCTCGTCAACCCGGCGGCCATCGCCATCGGCAGAAAGGCGGCGTTCAGCACATGTCTCTGCGGCAGGCCGAAGGACACGTTGCTGGCGCCGAGGCACATGTTGACGCCGAGCTCTTGCCTGATCAGGGCGATCGTGCGCAGCGTGGTCGTGACCGCCTCGGTGTCGGCGCCGACGGTCATCGCGAGCGGATCGATGATGACGTCGGCCGTCGCGATCCCGTACTCGTTGGCGGCGGCGACAATCCGCCGCGCGCACTCCAGGCGCTTCTCCGGGGTCTCCGGGATGCCGGTCTCGTCGTTGGCGAGCCCGATCACGGCCGCGTCGTGCTTGGCGACGAGGGGGAGGATCTGCTCGAGCCGCTCGTCCTCGGCGGTGACGGAGTTCACGAGCGCCCGGCCCTCGTACACCGACAGCCCGGCCTCGAGCGCCTCGACGACCGAGGAGTCGATGCAGATCGGCGCGTCGACGGCGTCTTGGACGGTGATCAGCATCTGCTTGAGCAGCTCCGGCTCGTCGACCAGTGGGATGCCGGCGTTGACATCGAGCATGTCCGCCCCTGCCTGGACCTGCGCGAGCGCATCGCTCGTGACCGTGCCGAGGTCGCCGCCCCGGAGCTCCTCGGCGAACGCCTTGCGGCCGGTCGGGTTGATCCGCTCGCCGATGATGCAGAACGGCTGCTCGGCGCCGATCGTCACGGTCTTAGACCGCGACCGAAGCACTGTCTCCATTGGATTCCCTTTCGATTGAGTCCCGCCCACCCGGAATTTTCAGGCGTGTGCACAGCTTTGCGATGCCCGCGTCCTTGCGGAACGAGATGAAGTGAAGCCCGGCGACGCCGGGCTGCGAGAGCGCGTGCATCGCCTGCTCGTAGGCGATCTCCTCGCACTCCTGCTCGGCGTCCTTGGCCTGCTCGACGCGTTTGACGATGTGCGCCGGCACGTCGACGCCGGGCACCTTCGTCGCGACGAACCGGATCCCGCCGACGGTCCGCAGGATGCAGATCGACGGGAGCATCGCGAGGCGTTCGGTCAGGCCCGTGTCGTGGGCGGCGCGCAGGAACCGCTCGAGCAACTCCGGGCGGTAGCAGATCTGAAGCTGGAGGAAGCGGGCGCCGGCGAGCGCCTTCTTCGCGGCGCGGCGGACGCGGTACTCGTACGGCGGCGCGCCGGGATTCTCGACCGCACCGAGAAAAAAATGGGGCCCGCCCGCCCCGCCCGCCCCCGCGGGCTCGATCGCGCGACCGCTCAGGTAGTGCCCACGCTCGAGGACGCGCGCGACCTGGAGCAGCTGCAGGCTGTCGAGGTCGAACACGCTCCGCGCCTCGGGCTCGTTGCCGGCGCTCACGTCATCGCCGGTCATGCACGAGATGTTCTCGATCCCGTGCATCGCCGCGCCCATCAGCTCCGCCTCGAGCGCGAGCCGGTTGCGGTCGCGGCAGGCGAGCTGCATGATCGGCTCGGCTCCCGCGTTGGCGAGGCCGATCGAGACCGCAAGCGGCGAGACGTGCGCGTGCGCCGACGGGTTGTCGGTCGCGTTGTACGCGTCGACGAACGGCCGCATCGGCTCGAGGTGCCGCAGCACATCGGCCTGGCCGCCGCCGTCGATCACCGGCATCTCGGCGGTCACGACGAACTGCTTGGCGTCGAGCTTGCGCTCAAGGGTTGGCATCCGCCCATCCTGCGGGTGTCTCGCGGTCGCGCCCGGTGATCAGGTTGACCCAGGCGGAGGTGCCCTGCAGGCGGTTGTCGACCGGCGGGCGGAGGTCGTCGAAGTGGCCGCGCCACAGCGGGAGCTTCTCGGAGCGCTCGTAGGCCTTCAGCCACACGCACCGCATCTCCGGCTTGACCTCGCACGTTCCGTCCGCCCGCACCCCGCCGCACGGTCCGTTGCGCAGCGTCTTCGGGCACGTCATCGGGCACGTCAGCCCGGTCGAGTGCAGGACGCACTGCCCGCACATCCTGCAGCCCCAGATCGGGCCCTTGATGACGTGCTCGGCACGCGCGATGACGGCGGCCGCCCGTCCGTGCGACGCGCTCGCGCTCATGCGGGGACCTGAGCCCGGCGCAGCTCGATCAGCTCCTTGGCCTTCTTCACCGCGCTCGAGGCGTCCGCGGAGTAGCCGTCGGCGCCGACCGCGTCCGCGTACTCCTGGGTGACCGGCGCCCCGCCCACCATCACGATCACCTGGTCGCGCAGGCCGGCCTTCTCGAGCGCGTTGATGTTGGCCTTGAACATCGGCATCGTCGTCGTCAGGAACGCGGAGAACCCGACGACGTCCGGGTTGTGCTCCTCGATCTGCTCGACGAACCTCTCCGGCGGCACGTTGACGCCGAGATCGATCACGGTGAACCCGGCGCCCTCGAGCATGATGTTGCAGAGGTTCTTGCCGATGTCGTGCACGTCGCCCTTGACCGTGCCCATCAGGAACGTGCCGACCTGGACGGTGTCGGTCTCCGCGAGCAGGGGGCGCAGGATGTCGAGCGCGCCCTGCATCGCGCGCGCCGCGATCAGCATCTCCGGCACGAAGTAGTCGCCGCGCTCGAAGCGGGCGCCGACCTCCTCGAGTGACGGGATCAGCGCGTCGTAGAGCATGCGCTCGGGCTCGAGACCGCTGTCGAGGCCCTCGTTGACGCCGTCGCTCACGGCCGGTCCGTTGCCGACGAGCGTCTCGTCGTAGAGCAGTTGCAGGATCTCCTCGTGCGTCATGCGGCGTGTTCTCCTTGAGGTTCGACATGGCCGAGGCGATGGCTGAGAGACCGCGCCTCACTGATGAGGATGGGTTGCAGTTCGCGGATCCGGGCAGGGGTCAGGCGCAGCGTCGGGCCGGTGATGCTGAGTGCGGCGATCACGTCGCCGCGAGCTCCGCGGACCGGGGCGGCGATCGCGGCGAGGCCGGGCTCGAGCTCGTCGATCGCAGTGGCGAGGTCGGTCTGGCGCACCCGCTCGAGGTCTGCCCTCAGGCGCTGTGGGTCGGTGATCGTGCTCGGTGCGTAGGCGGTGAGCGGGGTGGTCGAGGCGGGCCCGCGTCCGAATGCGAGGAACACCTTGCCGACCGCGGTGCAGTGATAATCGACGGTCCGCCCGAGCCACTGGCCCGTGCCGAGGAAGTGGACGCTGTCGACCTGCGCGAGATGCTCGACCCCCTGGTGTCCGGGCACCGCGAGGTTGATCGTCTCGCCGCTTGCGTCCGACAGGCGATCAAGGCTCGCTCCCGCGAGCTCGACGATGTTGCGCTCGAGCATTCCGCGCTCGGCGACCCGCAGGATCGCGGGGCCGGGGGTGAGCCGGCCGCGCTGGCCGTCCTGGGCGATCAGGCCCCGGCGCTCGAGCGCCGTGATGAGCCGCGAAGCGGTGCTCTTCGGAATGCCCGTCGCCTCGGCGAGATCGGTGAGCGCAATCGGATGTTCGGATTCGAGCACGCGGAGCAGCAGGTCGGCGCCACGGTCGACCGCGGCTGTGCCGTGCGATGGAACGTCTCTCCGCGTTTGGAACTCTTGTTCCACGGATGGGTATGATACGGCCGTCGGCGCTGAGGTCAAGACACTTTCGAAACCCGGAGGAGGCCCCTTGTTCGTCAATGCAATGCCCCGCTACGAGATCCTCAGCGAGGAGGCGATGGCGGTGCTCGACCGGGGATGGCGCCGGATCGTGTCCGAGCTCGGGATCGAGTTCCTCTTGCCCGAGGCCGTCGAGCTGCTGCGCGGCGCCGGGCAGATCGTCGAGGACGAGAACCGGGTGCGGTTCGATCCTGAGTGGGTTCTCGAGCAGGTTGCCAAGGCGCCGCGCTCGTTTGAGCTGCAGGCGCGCAACCCCGCGCATTCGGTGACGATCGGGGGCGATCACATGGCGTTCGCGCCCGTCTATGGGTGCCCGTTCATCCGCGAGGGCGACGTCCGCCGCGACGCGAAGATGGCCGACTTCGAGAACCTGGTGCGTCTGTCGCAGGCGTTTGCGGAATTGGATTCGCCCGGGGGGACGATCTGCGAGCCCGAGGACCGGCCGCTCGACTCGCGTCATCTCGACATGGTCTTCGCGCTGCAGACACTGTCGGACAAGCCGTACATGGGATCGGTGACCTCGGGGCCGAACGCGGCCGACACGATCGCGATGGGGGAGATCCTGTTCGGCGGCCGGGACGCGATCGAGCGCGCGCCGGTGTCGATCTCGCTGATCAACGTGAACTCGCCGCTGCGCTACGACGACCGGATGCTCTCGGCGATGTTCGAGTACGTGCGGGCGGGTCAGGCCGTCGTGATCACGCCGTTCCTGCTGATGGGCGCGATGTCGCCCGTGTCACTGCCGGCAACGCTCGTGCAGCAGATGGCCGAGGCGCTGGCCGGAATCGCGTTGGCGCAGCTGATCCGGCCCGGCTGCCCGGTCGTGTTCGGCTCGTTCCTGTCCAACACCGACATGCAGTCGGGCTCGCCGTCGTTCGGCACGCCCGAGTCCGGGATCGGGGTACTGTGCACAGGACAGATCGCGCGTTCGTTTGGACTGCCATGGCGCGGCGGCGGCGCCCTGAATGCGTCGCAGACGGTCGACGCGCAGGCCGCGTACGAGTCGCTGATGACGTTCCTGCCGACGTTCCTCGCGGGTGCCAACTTCGTGATGCACTCGGCCGGCTGGCTCGAGGGCGGGCTCGTCTCCTGCTACGAGAAGTTCATCGTCGACATAGAGCTGCTGCGCGAGCTGCGCCACGAGTTCACGCCCGTGGAGATCGACGAGGCCTCGCTGGCGTTCGACGCGCACGTCGAGGTCGGCGCCGGTGGGCATTTCCTCGGAGCGGCGCACACGCTGGAGCGCTTCCGGGAATGCTTCTACCGGCCGCTGCTGTCCTCGACCGAGAACTTCGACCGCTGGACCAAGCGCGGCTCGCGCGACACGGCCGCACGTGCGGGGGAGCTGTGGCGATCGACGCTCGAGAGCTACGAGCAGCCGCCGCTCGACGAAGCGGTGCGGGCTGAGCTCGAGGATTTCGTCGTGCGCCGGCGGGCTGAGCTCGGCGACTAGTGCTGCAACTAGGCCGGCTCGTCAAGGCGACGCACCTCGTAGCCGGCGCCCTCGAGCGCGGTGATGATCGCGTCGCTGTGCTGGGAGCCACGCGTCTCGAGTGCGAGCTCGACACCGGTCTCGCGCACGTGCAGCGGGACCGCCTCGCGGACGTGGTCGGCGTGGACGAGGTTGCCGCCGGCGTCGGCGACCCGGGCCAGCAGCGTCGCGAGGCCGCCGGGGCGATCGGGAATCCGCGTGAACAGCCGCAGCCGCCGGCCGGCGGTCGTCTCGTGGCGGTGGGCGATCGCGGCGAGCAGTCCTGGGTCGACGTTGCCGCCCGAGAGGACGATCACCGTCTGACCGTCGGGCGCCGGTCGCAGGTCTCCCGCGAGCAGCGCCGCGACACCGACGGCGCCGCCACCCTCGACGACGAGCTTGGCCCGCTCGAGCAGCCACACCATCGCGTCGGCGGTGTCGTCCTCGCTGACGACGACGATCTCGTCGACCCAGCGCTCGACGAGCGGCAGCGTGAGCTCGCCCGGGCGCTTGATCGCGATCCCGTCCGCGATCGTCGGACGCGCGTTGTAGGTGGTCGGAGCGTGAGCGGAGAGCGAGGCGGGGAACGCCGCGCACGCGTCGACCTGGACGCCGATCACGCGGACGTGTGGCTTGGCGGTCTTGATCGCGCCCGCGACGCCCGAGATGAGGCCGCCGCCGCCGACCGGGACGACGACCTGGGCGAGATCCGGCACGTCCTCGAGCAGTTCCAGGCCGAGCGTGGATTGGCCGAGGATCACGTCGGGATCATCGAACGGGTGCACGAACGTCGTGCCGGTCGCGGCCGCGCGCTCGCGCGCCGCGGCGACGCACTCGTCGACCGAATCTCCGCCGAGCGTGACGTTGCCCCCGAACGCCTCGACCGCCGCGACCTTCGCGACGGACGCGTCGCGCGGCATGAACACCTCGCACGGGATCTGCTTCGCGCGGGCGGCGTATGCGAGCGACTGCGCGTGGTTGCCGGCGCTGCCGGCGACGACGCCCTGCGGATCGGTCAGCCGCGAGATCTTGTGGACCGCGCCGCGGAGCTTGAACGAGCCGGTCCGCTGCAGGTTCTCGGCCTTCAGGACGACCCTGCCGCCGCACTGTTCGGAGAGGCTGCGCGAGCTCAGCAGCGGGGTGTGCCGCGCGAGCTCGCGCACGATCGTGCGCGCCCGTTCGGCGTCGCCGGCAGCGAGCCGAGCGGCCACCGTTTCGACGTCGCTTGGTGGGGCGGTGTGTGTCACGAGTGAGGCGCCCCGGTGGGCGCTTGGCGGGGGCGTGCGCCGCTGTTAAGATGGCTAATCGATGACTCATATATCAGCCGTGTACGCAGCGCGTCAAACCGGCTGGGGAGGATGACCGCACAGGGATCGGATCGAGTGCAGGGGAGCTCACGGCGGCGGCCGGCGGTCGCGGCCGGGGAGCGCGCGAACGGTGGCGGTGGACGCCGTGGTCGCGACGGGGGCGGTGGCCGTGACGGGGGTGGCCGCGGCGAGGCGCCGCCGCGAGAGCTGCTCGCCGACCGCGCCTACAGCGAGCTGCGAGACAGGATCGTCACGCTGCGGATCCCGCCCGGCGCGCCGATCGACGAGGACCAGCTCGGCGAGGAGCTCGAGATGGGCCGCACGCCCGTGCGCGAGGCGATCAAGCGTCTGGCGCTCGAAAACCTGGTGACCGTGTTCCCCCGCCGCGGCACGTTCGCATCGGAGATCAACATCACCGACCTCGCACACATCTCCGACGTGCGCGTGCAGCTCGAGGGCCACGCCGCCTACCGGGCGGCCGAGCGGATCACCGACGCGCAGCGCGCCGAGCTGGCGCGCCTGCTCGAGGAGCTCGACAACAGTGAGGGCAGCGACGACGTCGACGCGCTGATGGCGCTCGACGCGCGGGTGCATCGGTTCATCTACCGCTGCGCGGGCAACCCGTACATGGAGGCGACGCTGAGCCGCTACCTCAACCTGTCGCTGCGGATCTGGTACCTGGTGCTCGACCGCCTGCCGCACCTGTTCGCCCACGTCCACGAGCACGACGACGTGCTCCACGCGATCGCAGACGGCAACGCCGCCGCGGCCCGCGACGTGCTCGCCGAGCACATCGCGACGTTCGAGCGCGAGATCCGGGCGGTCCTGTAGCGGGGGATCGGCCCCGCGCGTTTTCACGTTCTGCCGTGGGGTCGGGCTGCGGGGCGCGCTGTTCGCGTCGCGGCCGTGGAGAAGCATGAGGGAACCGCACCGGCGATCCGGATGGCGGACAGGATCGTCCACACCTCGCCGCGATGGTGAGAGTGTGGGCGTCTGTGTCCGCTGGCGGTGAGCGATCGCGCACGGTCCGCCGAGCCGGCAGGACTGTGGCAGATTGTGTCGCGCGTACGGCCCGCAGCAGCGCCGAGCCCCCGCCGACGGGTGTCCGAGTGTGACCCAGATCGCCGCCGAACTCAGGCGGCCGTCACGCACGACATGCGACCGTTGTCGCAGCTGCGGTTCCCGCCCGACCCGGCGGGGCGTACCCATCCCGCCCCGCGCGGCAGCGACCGAATGCCTCGCCTGCCACCAGACGTTGTGATATATCTGACGTACGCCAGACTCGTCCCCATGGCAACAGAACGGTGGTGCTCGGATCATGAGTTTTGACTACGTGATCGTCGGCGGCGGCTCGGCCGGGTGCGTGCTCGCAAACCGGCTGACCGAAGATCCTTCAACCCGCGTGCTCGTGCTCGAGGCGGGGCGCTCGGACTATCCGTGGGACGTGTATATCCACATGCCCGCGGCCCTGTCGTTCCCGATCGGGAACCGGCTGTATGACTGGAAGTACGAGTCCGAGCCCGAGCCGCACATGCACGGCCGGCGCATTTACCACGCGCGCGGCAAGGTGCTCGGCGGTTCGAGCAGCATCAACGGGATGATCTTCCAGCGCGGCAACCCGCTCGATTACGAGCGATGGGGGGCCGATCAGGGCATGGAAAACTGGGACTACGCGCACTGTCTGCCGTACTTCAAGAAGATGGAGACGTGCCTTGCCGGCGCGGACGAGTGGCGAGGCGGCGACGGTCCGTTGAAGCTCGAGCGCGGTCCCGCGGTGAGCCCGCTGTTCCAGGCGTTCTTCAAGGCCGTGCAGCAGGCCGGCTATCCGCTGACCGATGACGTCAACGGCTACCAGCAGGAGGGGTTCGCGGCGTTTGACCGCAACATCTTCCAGGGCCACCGGCTGAGCGCCGCGCGCGCCTATCTGCATCCGGTGATGAAGCGGCCCAACCTCGAGGTCCGCACCCGCGCGTTCGTCAACCGCGTGCTGTTCGACGGGACGAAGGCGACGGGCGTCGAGGTCGTGCAGAACCGCAAGACGACGACCGTCGACGCGCGCGAGGTGATCCTCTGCGGTGGCGCGATCAACTCCCCGCAATTGCTTCAGCTCTCGGGCATCGGCAACGCCGACGATCTGACGCGGGTCGGCATCAAGCCGATCCACAACCTCCCCGGCGTCGGCGAGAACCTCCAGGATCACCTCGAGGTGTACGTCCAGTACAAGTGCAAGCTGCCGGTGTCGGTCGCGCCGGCGCTGAAGTGGCGCAACCGCCCGTCGGTCGGAGCGCAGTGGCTGCTGTTCCGCAGCGGCCCGGGCGCCACCAACCACTTCGAGGCCGGCGGCTTCATTCGCTCAAACGAGGATGTGGCCTACCCGAACCTGATGTTCCACTTCCTGCCGGTCGCGATCCGCTACGACGGCTCGGCGCCGCAGGGCCACGGCTATCAGGTCCACGTCGGGCCGATGTACTCGGATGCTCGCGGCACGGTCAAGATCACCTCGACCGACCCGCGCGTGCACCCGGCGCTGCGCTTCAACTACCTCTCGACGGAACAGGACCGGCGCGAGTGGGTCGAGGCGATCGCGTGCGCGCGCAAGATCCTCACCCAGCATGCGTTCGACCCGTACAACGACGGGGAGCTCTCGCCCGGGACCGAGGTCGCATCCGACGAGCAGGTTCTCGACTGGGTCGGCCGCGACGCCGAGACGGCCCTTCATCCCTCGTGCACATGTGCGATGGGGACACGCGAGCAGTCGGTCGTCGACCCCGCCACCATGCGGGTCCACGGGATCGACGGGCTCCGCGTCGTCGACGCCTCGGCAATGCCCTACGTCACCAACGGCAACATCTACGCGCCGGTGGTGATGCTGTCCGAGAAGGCTGCGGACCTGATCAAGGGCAATACGCCGCTGGCGCCGAGCGACGCGCAGTTCTACCGACACCATAAGGCCGCTTCCGCCGCGCCCGCGCCCGCGGCCGCGAGCTAACGCTCGCGGCGCCGGGACGGCGTCAGCACGACCGTCTGAAGCTCGGTAAAGGACTCCATGACGTGCGCGCCGCCGACCCGGCCGAGGCCGCTGTCGCTGCCCGCGCGACCGCCGAACGGCAGGTGTGCCTCCCAGTAGTTGCTCGACTCGTTGATGTTGACCCAGCCTGTGTGAACGCGGTCGGCGAACTCGAGCCCCGCCCCGAGATCGGCGGTGAAGATCGCCGCGAGCAGCCCGTACGGTGACGCGTTCGTGAGCGAGATCGCGTCCTCGAGCGAGTCGATCGCGACGATCGGGGCGATCGGGCCGAACGTCTCGTCGACCGCGACGTGCGCGTCCGGCGGGACGTCAAGAAGGACCGTCGGCTGCCAGTACAGCGACGTGGGGAACCCGTCCGCGCGCGACCCGCCCCGCACGACGCTGGCCCCGCGGGCCACCGCGTCGGCGACGTGATCGTCCATCTTCGCGGCGACCGGCTCGTTGTTGAGCGGCCCCATCGTCGTCGCGTCGTCGAACGGATCGCCCAGGACGATCCGCTCGGTCACGGTGCGCGCGAGCGCCTCGACGAACTCGTCCCGCACAGCCCGGTGCACGAGGATCCGCTCGCCGGCGGTGCACGACTGTCCGGCGCACAGGTAACACGCCGTCAGCGTGGCCTCGACGGCCGCGGACACGTCGGCGTCGTCCATCACGACCAGCGGCCCGTTGCCGCCCATCTCGAGCAGCGTCGCCTTGCCGGCAGCGGCTGCGGCGACGAGGCGGCCGGTGACGGTCGAGCCGATGAACGCGACGCCGTCGACGCCCGGATTGCGCGCGATCTCATCGCCGACGACGGGCCCCGGACCCGTCACGAGGTTGAAGACCCCCGATGGCAGGTCCGCATCGGCGATGCACTGCGCGAGGGCGATCGCGCAGACAGCGGTCGACGGCGCCGGCGTCCACACGATCGCGTTGCCGCACGCGAGCGCCGGCGCGATCAGCTCGGCCGGCATCGTGTAGGGCCAGTTCCACGGGCTGATGACGCCGACGACGCCGCGTGCTCGTCGGACGAGCATCACGCGCTTGCCCGCCGAGAACGAATTGGGCAGCTCGCCGCCGAGGCGCTTTGCGTCTTCGGCGGCCATCCGCCAATACTCGACCAGCTCGGCGACCTCGTCGTAGGCCTCCGCGCGCAGCGGCTTGCCCTGATCGAGCGTCAGCGTGCGCGCGAGCTCGTCGCGGCGCGACTCGATGATGTCCCCGATCGCGTGCATCTTGGCCGCGCGCTCGAAGGCGGTCAGCCGCGCCCAGCCATCGGCCGCCGTGCGCGCTGCCGCCACGGCTGCGCGAGCGTCGTCGCGGTCACCCTGCGGGACGGTCCCGATCAGCTCTCCGCTCGCCGGGCTCGTCGCGTCGAACGTCTCTCCGGTCGCGGCAGGACACCAGTTTCCGCCGACGAACATCTCCTGTGCAGTGCCCGTGATCATCGGCTGTCCTCCGTGGGGCGGTCGTGTGTTAAGGCCCGGCCGCGGTCGCGTTGACACAGTTAGACAACTGATATATAACAGCCCGATCAGGCCTTGGTCAACGAGCTCAATGAGGGGCGGCACGCGAGAGCGTCGCACTAAGGATGGTGCTCGGCGGCCTGAGGCAAGAGAGGGTGTTTCGATGAGCCGCGTCGCGGACTGGGAGGTTGATTGATGGCGACCACTGAGGCCAAGCCAGGCGCTCAGCCCACAGATGACAGCCACGAGCTTGCGGGCTTTGGCTACAAGCAGGAACTGGACAGGTCGTTGGGGAGCTTCTCCTCGTTTGCGGCCGGATTCAGCTACATCTCGATCCTCACCGGCGTCACGGCGCTCTTCGCCACCGGCTACCTCAACGCCGGGCCCGGGGTGTGGTGGACCTGGCCGGTGGTCGTTGGCGGCCAGATCCTCGTGGCGCTGTGCTTCATGGAGATGGCGGCCCAGTACCCGATCGCGGGTTCGGTCTATCAGTGGTCAAAGCAGATCTCAACCGGTTACACGTCCTGGATGACCGGCTGGATCTACATCGTCGGCGCGATCACCACGATCGCCGCCGTGGCTGTCGACTGGCAGGTCGTGCTGCCGCAGATCACGTCCAGCTTCCAGATCGCCGGCAGCTCTGCCGACGCGGGCTTGACATTCACCAAGGGCGGTGCCCAGAACGCGCTGCTGCTGGGGACGATCCTGATCGTCCTCACCACGACGATCAACATGCTCGGCGTGAAGCTGATGGCTCGGATCAACAACGTCGGCGTTATGGCAGAGCTGATCGGATCGACCGTCCTGGTCATCCTGCTGCTGTTCAACGCGCACCACGGGCCCCAGATCATCTTCCACTCGTACGGCTTCGGCCACGGCCATCCGTGGGGCTACTTCGGTGCACTGCTCGTGGGCGGGCTGCTGAGCGCGTACGTGATGTACGGGTTCGACACCGCCGGGACGCTCGCCGAGGAGACCAACAACCCGCGCAAGCACGCGCCGCCGGCGATCATTCGCGCGATCGGCGCAGCGGCCATCATCGGCGGGCTCGTGATCCTGTTCGCGTCGATGGCGAACAAGCACATCCTCGACAAGAACGTCGGACTCCTTGGCCTTCCGTACGTCATGAAGCAGGCGTTCGGAAACACCACGGGGAACATCTTCCTGGCTGACTGTGCGCTCGCGATCTTTGTGTGCTGCCTCGCCGTTCAGACGGCGACGATCCGGATGCTCTTCTCGATGGCGCGCGACAACCGCCTGCCGTTCGGGTCAGCGGTCGCCCGCGTGTCGGGTCATCGCAAG
This sequence comes from Solirubrobacteraceae bacterium, assembly GCA_035524415.1. Lineage (GTDB taxonomy): Bacteria > Actinomycetota > Thermoleophilia > Solirubrobacterales > Solirubrobacteraceae > Palsa-465. The sequence continues at coordinate 23,984 of DATKOY010000022.1, forward strand.
GTGCCGATCGTTCCCGCGCTCATCACCGGCATCCTCGCGGTCGCGCTGCTCGCGATCAACGTCGGCAATCAGAGCGCGTTCCTCGTGATCACTGGGATCGCGATCATCATGTTCTACATCGCCTACCTCGGCGTGACCGCACCGATGCTGATTCGGCGTCTGCGCGGCGAATGGCCCAAGCCCGATCGCGGGCCGTACTTCTCGCTCGGGCGCTGGGGGTTGCCGGTGAACATCGCAGCCGTGATCTACGGCGTGTTGGTCGCCATCAACATCGCGTGGCCGCGCAATGCGGTCTATAACGCCGTCGGGAAGCCGCACTGGTACTTCCAGTGGTCGCCGGTCTTGTTCATCGGAGCCGTCGTCATCATCGGCACGCTGTACTACTTCCTGGTCCAGGTCAAGAAGTCCAACGAGGTGCTCGAGGAGCACCGCGCGGACATTCCGGAGTTGCCGCACATGCCGGCGATGGGCGAGATGGCGCCATGATCGGAGCGCCGGCTCCAGCTTGACCGACACGCCCGCGGCGCCGCTCGAGGTCAGCCGCTTCCTGCGGGCGCATCCCCCGTTCGACGCGCTCGACCCGGACACGGTCGGGCGCGTCGCCGAGGCCGCCGAGGTCGAGTTCTTCCGTGCCGGGACGACGATCTTCTCGCAGGGCGCCGAGCCGGTCGCCCACCTGCGCGTGGTCCGTAGCGGCGCGGTCGAGATCGTCCATCACGGGCAGGTCCTCGACCTGCTCGGGGAGGGCGAGCTGTTCGGACACGCGTCGATGCTCTCGGGGCTGCCGACCGGATTCGAGGCGCGTGCCGCGGAGGACACGCTCTGCTACCGGATCCCCGCCGGGGTGGCCCAGGAGCTGCTGGGGGCGCCGGCGGGGCTGCGATTTGTCGCGCGCTCGCTGCTCGAGACCTCGGGTGAGGCCTCGGGCGCGCCGCGCGAGCCGGTCCGCGACCCGGCCGACCAGCCCGTCGGATCGTTGATCCGCGACGCGCTCGTCATCTGCACGCCCGACACGCCGATCCAGCGAGCCGCGCAGCTGATGACGGCGGCGACCGCGACGTCGGTTGTCGTCGATCTCGGCGACGGGACTCACGGGATCCTCACCGATCGCGACCTGCGCACCCGCGTGCTCGCGGCCGGGCTGGCGAGCGACGCGCCGGTGTCGGAGGCGATGTCGGCGCCGGCGTACACATGCCCACCCGATCGCCTCGGGGGCGAGGTGCTGCTCGACATGCTCGATCGCGGCTTTCGCCACTTCCCGGTCGTCTCGGCGACGGGTGAGGTCCTCGGTGTCGTCGAGGATCTCGATCTTGTCGCCGTGCAGACGCGCTCCTCGTTCTTCCTGCGCCAGCGGGTTGCGCAGGCGCACAGCGTCGAGGACCTCGTCGCGGTCGCGGCGGAACTCCCCCCGACCGTCGTCGCGATGCACGAGGCACGGGTCGCGGCCGCGAACATCATGGCGGTCTACGCCGTCGTCGTCGATGCGATCACCCGCCGGTTGGTCGAGCTTGCAGTCGCCGAGGCCGGGCCGCCCGCCGCCCCGTTCGCGTGGCTCGCGCTCGGTAGCCAGGCGCGGCGCGAGGCGGCGCCCAGCGCCGACGTCGACAGCGCGATCGTGTGGTTTGGCGAGCTGCCCGAGCAGCAGATCCGTCCGTACCTTCACGAGATCGCGCTGAGGGTCGTCGCCGACCTCGAGCGCTGCGGGTTTCCCCGGGACGAGCACGGAGCGACCGCGGCGAACGTCGTGTTCGTGCGCTCGCTCGAGTCCTGGCAGCATGCCGCACGCAGCTGGATCTCCGATCCGACTCAGGAGAAGGCGTTGATCCTCTCCTCGGTGCTCGTCGACAGCCGACCGGTGTGGGGCGTGCACACGGGCACGCCGGTTGCGGACACGTTCCGGCTCGCGTCCGAGCACCCGGCGCTGCTGCGACTGCTGGCGCGCTTTGCGCTCTCGCACCGGCCGCCCACCGGATTCCTGCGCGGGCTCGTCGTCGAGCACTCCGGCGAGCACCGCGGACGGCTCGACCTCAAGCACGGCGGGATCATCCCGATCGTCGATCTCGCGCGGTGGGCGGGGATGGCGGGTGGCGTCACGAGCGCGTCGACGATCGAGCGCCTGCGCGCCGCCGCGGCCGCGGGCACGCTGTCGGAGTCCGCCGCGCAGACGCTCGAGGATGCGTTCGAGCTCATCAGCTCGCTCCGGCTCCAGCACCAGGTCGGGCAGCTGCGCGCGGGCGTCACGCCAGACGACTACGTCGACCCGGCCGCCCTCAGCGCGCTCACGCGCAGCTATCTGAAGGAGGCCTTCCGAGCGGTGGCGTCGATCCAGAAACGGGTGGCGGCGGAGACGAGCGTCGCGGCTCGGTGAGGCTCCGCCGAACCCCCTGGCGGGAGGCGAGCTGGTGCGTCGTCGATCTCGAGCTGACCGGGCCCGATCCCGACCGGCACGAGATCGTCTCATTCGGGGCTGTCCCGATCGAGCGCGGGCGAGTCAGGCTCGGCGACGCGGTTGCGGGTCTCGTGCGGCCCACGCGCGAGATCAGCGAGGAGGCGATCCTGGTCCACGGAATCCGCGCCGTGGACCTCGCGACGGCCCCGCAGCTGAGCGACGCGATCGGACCGCTCGCCGAGGTGATGACGGACCGGGTGCTTGTCGCCCATTCGGCGGCCGTCGAGCGCGCGTTCCTCGGACGCGCGCTACGGCCGCTCGGCGTGCGCCTGCGCCGTCCGATCGCCGATACGGAACTGCTCGGGAAGCTGTGGCTGTACGAGCGCGACGGGCGCTGGTGGGGGCGGGTGCCGCTGTCTGCGCTCGCGCGCGAGCTCGGGCTCCCGGCCGAACGTCCACACGATGCGCTTGGCGATGCGCTCACGACAGCCCAGGCGTTCATCGCGCTCGCCACGCATCTCGACGCGGCGCGACCCGAGACCGTCGGTACGATCACGCATGCGCAGCAGCGGATCAAGGCGCTGCGCATGTTCCACGTTGGCGAGTGATATGAGATGAACGAGGACTGGCGCCAGTACCGACCCGCGATCTGGCTCGCGATGCTCGGCATTGCCGTGAGCCTGCTCGTGAGCCCGTTCTACATCGGTGCGGTGTTCATCGGGGCGGGGGTCGGCGCCGCCATCCGGATCCGCCAGCGGCGTGCCCGGGCGGCGGCGTCTGCGCCGGCGCGCACCCGCCGGCGCAAGTGACGGTGCCGGCGCTCGTCACGCCACCGGCTCGGCGAGCGGCGTCAGTGCCTCTGTGTCGGACGCTCGCTCGTCGTGCGCGGCCGTCGGCCGCGACTTGGGAGCGGTGAGCAAGGCCGCCGATCCGGCGATCAGCAGCGCAATCCCCGGACCCATGATGTACCAGGGCAGCGGCGTGAAATCGAGCCCGTTGAGCGTCGCGGCGTCGCCGACGCTGGCGACCTGACGCCGGACCAACTCGACCGCACCCGGCTTGATCGTGCTCCATGCGACCAGGCCCTTGGCGACCGCTGGATACTCGCGGGCGATCGACGCCTGCAGCGTGGCCTGGCTGGCGTGAAGCCGCGTCGCGAGCCCGGGCAGCATCTGGGTATTGACCTGCGTGACCATGCCGTCGATCAGCTGGTTGGCCCGCTGGGCGCCGGCCGCGGCCTTCGGCGACAGCGCGACGCGTCCCACGGCTGCGACCTTCGTCGCGTCCGAGGCCTTGCTCGGGTACGAGAGCGCGAGCGGTATCACCAGCAGCGCCAGCCCCAGCCCGGCCGTCACGACCAGCGCTGCGCGCCCGCGCGTTTGCAGCACGACGACGCCGAGCACCACGAGCGCGGCGCCGAGCGCCAGCAGAATCCACGGGACGCTCGTCAGCGGCAGCCCGAGAAACGGCAGCGAGTCGACCGCCGCGAACTGCGGATGCAGCGCCTCCAGCTGCGCGGCGACCGGCGTCACGAACGCCACGAGCGGCGGAATCCCGTTGGCTCCGGCCGCGACCGCGGGATAGTCGCGCGCGACGTACGCGGCGAACTGGCTATCGGTCATGTGCAGCTGGCGCGCGAGCGCCGGCGAGGTCTCGTGGATGAACTGGTCCACGAGCGCGCCCATCGTCTGAAAGTTCGTCGCGAGGTCGTCAAGACCCTTGACCGAGAGTGTGTCGCGGAACCGGTTCGTCACCCGCTCGCCGGCGGGCGCACGATCGAACAACGACAACGCAAACGGGACCGCGATCAGCCCGATCCCACACATGACAGCGACAGTCGCCACAACCTTACGCATCGAACCGCTCCTTTTCTGCGCCAGTGCCCTCGAGCGCCTCAGCGCCCCCAGCCGCCCGTCGCGGGTGGCCGTGGGCGAGAGCATCCAGCATCACCTCACGCGCGCACATCGGCCAAATGGCCCAAATGACCGCGGCGGGCCGCTCGGTGAGGGATGCGGACTCGCCAGATGGGTCCGAAGCTGTGGCGGGACCTTTCTAGTCGAAGCTGATCACGCTGCGGATGCCGTCCTGACGCTCCATCAACTCGAACCCGTCGTTGACCTCGTCAAGGGTGATCCGGTGCGAGATGAACGGATCGACATCGAGCTTGCCGTCGAGGTAGAGCTGCACGAGCTCGGGGACCTGATCGCGTCCCTTGACGCCGCCGAACGACGAGCCGCACACGCGACGGCCCGTGATCAGGTAGCGCGGGATGATGTCGAGCGTCTCGCCCTTGCCGGCGACCCCGGCGATCGTGCACAGGCCCCAGCCCATGCGCGCCGACTCGACCGCCTGGCGCATGACCGCGACCAGCCCGGTGGCCTCGAACGTGTAGTCGGCGCCGAAGCCTCCGGTCTCCTCGAGCACCTTCGCGACGGTGTCCTCGCCGCCGATCCAGGTGTCGGTGGCGCCCTGGCCGGCAGCGAGCTCGAGGCGGTCCTGCGACATGTCGACGCAGATGATCCGCTCTGCTCCGCGCAGCCGGCAGCCCGCAACCGCGCCGAGCCCGACCATGCCGGCGCCGAACACCACGCACGTCGAGCCCGCCTCGACCTTCGCGCTGTTGATCGCGGCGCCGAGGCCGGTTGACAGCCCGCACGCGAACAGGGCAGCGCGATCCGCCGGCGCATCGGGAGAGACCTTCGCCAGCGCGATCTCGGGCATCACCGTGTACTGCGCGAATGTGCTGGTGCCCATGAAGTGTCGGATCGGCTCGCCGTCACGGGACAGCCGCGTGGTGCCGTCGGGGAGATAGCCGAGATTCTGCTGCTCGCGGATCGCCAGGCACAGGTTCGTCTTCGGGCTGCGGCAGTGGACGCACTCACGGCACTGGGGCGAGAACAGCGTCACCACGCGGTCGCCGGGCGCCACGCTGCTGACGCCGGAGCCAAGCTTCTCGACGATACCGGCGCCTTCGTGTCCCAGCACCGTCGGCGCGTAGCCGGATGGATCCGCGCCGGAGGCGGTGTACAAGTCGGTATGGCAGACGCCGCACGCCTCGAGCCGAACGAGCACCTCGCCCGCGGCCGGCTCGGCAAGGTCGACCTCGGTCACATTCAGCGGCGCCCCGAACTCCTCGAGTACCGCAGCGCGAATCTTCACGGCGATGAGCTCCTCTCTGCAGCGTGGTCGCCCGCAACACTATTGCGCGGGCGGCGACGCTTGCTGGGAGGAGACGGAGGATGGGGTGGAGGTGGATCCGTCGGCCGGGGCCGTGTGGGGGTCGGCCGTTGGTTCGTCGGCCGCGGTGGTCGGCGGACCCAAGCGCTCGCGCGTCGTGGGGGCCGGGGTCGCCGGCTCGCGCGGGGCAAACGTCACGTCCACGTGCTGTGGGGCGGTCGTGGAGGTCGTCGACGTCGCCCGGCGGCAGTGCCGGCTCCCCGGAGCATCGCCGCTCTGGGTCCGGGGAGCGGAACCGGAACGCCAAGGTTCGGCGTGAACGGTCCCGCCGTCACTCGTCGGCGCGGGTCCGGACACCGAGGCGACGCGCCGCGAGCGGATGGGCGCCATCGCGGCGAGCGCGGGTGAGGCGCCGGCTGCGGCGGCGCGTATCCGGACCACGCTCGCGTCTCTGGTGCTCGTGTCCACCGCGGCGGGCGCCCTCGCGGCGGTGCGGTGCTGGCGGGTGGTATGTGTGGCGGTGCTGCGCACCGCCGAGGACCCGCCGACGACCGCGCCGACGCCGCCGGCGCCACCGACGACCGCGCCGACGCCGGCGATGCCACCGACGACCCCCGGGACCAGCGCGGCGGTGCACAGCTTGGCGGTGAGCGCGCAGCCGCCGGAGAGAGCGCCGATCCGGGCGACGGCCGCGCCGTTACCGGTGTCGAGCGCCCAGCGCAGCAGCGGCGTTGCGCCGGCGAGTGCGCCGAGGCGGTCGCGCATCGCGTTGCGGGCGCGGTTCAACAGCTGGCGGACCGCACCGCCGGTCGTCCCGAGCTGCGCGGCGATCTCCTCGTAGCTGCGGCCTTCGAGCTCGCGCATCACGATCGCGTCGCGCTGGCGCGCGGGCAGCTCCGCGACGGCTGTGAGGACCTCGCGCAGTTGCTCGCGCTGCTGCGGGGCGTGATCTTCCTGGTCGATCGCCTCGCGCGCGTTCGGCACGCACTCGGGCCGGCTGGCGCGCGCGCGAAGCAGGTTGAGCGCGGAGTTGTGGGCGATCGCGTGCAGCCACGGCCGTACGTTGCGCACCGGCTCGCCTCGCGCGAGCGCCGCGTGCGCTCTGAGCAGCGCGTCCTGAACCGCCTCGTCGGCGTCGGTGTCGCCGACGACGCGGGCGCAGCGGCGCAGCAGTGCGTGACGGTAGCGGGCGACGAGCGCCTCGAACGCCGCGTCAGATCCTGCGCGCGCGAGCTCCGTCAGGCGTTCGTCGCTCTGAGTCCGCAGCACGGAGCGGGCAAGTCGCGACGGTGGGATCAGCCCCGGGTTCATGCAGGAGCGCAAGCCTGCGCCGCGTGCGTTAGACGCAACTCGGACGTTCGTAGGAGTTATGTAGGAACGATCCTTTTCAGTTGGCCAGCCAGCCAGTACACTCATGCGCGCCAACCGTTGCGGCCTGGCCGGCGGCTGACAGAGCGACTAGCATCGCGCCACCCGCACCGCAGCACGAGGAGAGAGCCGGGATGTCGACGACGAAGAGCAAGCTGGACAACGTTCTCCTCGGCGATCGCGAGATGTGGCTCGAAGGGCCGCCGCACGAGACGTTTGCCTTGCTGCGCTCCGAGTGCCCGGTCCACTGGACCTCTCGGATCACCGAGTATCCGAACGAGGCGGGCTACTGGTCGGTCACGCTCGCCGACGACGTGCACACCGTCAGCCGGGATTGGAAGACGTATTCGTCGGAGCTCGGTGGCATCACGGCGGTGACGGACGTGTTTCCGATCGAGTTGATGCGGGCGATGTTCATCGGCATGGATCCGCCGAAGCACGATCGCATCAAGATGCTCTTTCAGAGGGGGTTCACGCCGCGGCGGATCGCCGATCACGAGGACGCCATCCGCGCGATCGTCATCGACGTGCTCGATCGCCTCGAGGGCCGCGAGACCTGCGACCTCGTCACCGACGTCGCGCAGCCTGCCGTGTCCCGGGTGATCGGCAGCTTCATGGGAATCCCGCCCGAGGACGACCACGTGTGGGCCACGCTGATGAACTCGGCGCTCGGTGCGGGCGACCCCGATCTGAACCCGGACGGCATCAAGAGCGTCGTCAGCAAGGACATTCCCGAGATCTTCGCCCGCTGCCAGCGGATGATCGCCGACCGGCGCGAGCGGCCGACGGACGATCTCACGAGCGTCCTCGTCCACGCCGAGATCGACGGTCAGAAGCTCGAGGAGCACGAGATCGTGATGGGCTTCTTCCTGCTCGTCGCGGCGGGCAACGACAGCACGAAGGCGACGTACTGCAGCGGGATGCGGGCGCTGATCGAGAACCCCGACGAGCGCCGGCTGCTGATCGAGGATCCCTCGCTGATCCCGAGTGCCGTCGAAGAGTCGCTGCGGATGTTCCCGGCGTTCGCCCACTTCCGCCGCACCGCGACCCGCGACACCGAGCTCGCCGGACAGACGATCCGCGAGGGCGAGAAGGTCGTCATGTGGTACGTCTCCTCGAACCGCGACGCGTCCCGCTACGAGAACCCCGACCGCTTCGACGTGCGCCGCAATCCTGAGCATCAGGCGTTCGGCGCCGGTGGGCGACACTTCTGCCTCGGCACAGCGCTGGCCCGGCTCGAGCTGCGGATCCTGTTCGAAGAGACGCTCAAGCGGTATCCGGCGATGGAATTCGCCGGCCCGGCCGCGATGGCCGAGTCGGCGTTCATCAACCAGCTCAAGACGCTGCCGGTCCGCCTCACGCCGGCGTAGCTGCCGCCGGACCCGACCGCCCGCCGGACCGCACCGGCCGCTCCCGCGAGCGGCGACTGGGTCGTGCGCTGGTCATCGCCCGACCGGCGATAGTCGACGGTGTATGGACGCTTCACATCGACAATACTTGTTGCCCTCAACCATCTGTTGGTAGACTGGTTCCCACGTTCACGATCCTCCCGAAGAGATCTCGCGTGGAGCCTCAGTCCAGCACCGAACAGACCAGCAGTCCCGAACGCGACGCTCACCTGCTCCGCAACGGGATCATCTGGACGGTCGCATTGCTCGTCCTGCTGCTTGCCGTCGGCCTGGCCGTGCCCGATCTGCGCGAGGTCCTCGATCGGGCCGCGCATGCACAAGCGAGCTGGCTCATCGTGGCCGTCGTGCTCGAGGTCGCATCGTGTCTCGGGTACGTGGCGACCGTCCGGCTCGTGCTGCGGCGCGGGCCCAGGCGCGACGTGCGGTGGCTCGCCTGGGCCGAGATGGCGTTCGGTGCGGTGGTCCCCGTCGGCGGCGCGGGCGGGCTCGCGGTCGGCGCCTGGGCGATGCGCGCGTGGGGGATCTCGTGGTCGCGCATCGCGAATCGCTCGGCGGTGATCTTCCTGCTGACGAGCGCCGTCAACGGCGTCGTCCTGATGCTGGCCGGCCTCGGCATCGCCGCCGGCCTTGGAGCGTCCGGGAAGGGCATCGAGTACGGCGTGATCCCGGCTGTCGCGACCGCCGCCGGACTTGGCTTCTTCCTCGCGCTGCCCCAGTGGGCCGAACGGAGCACGCGCGTGCGTCGCGGTAGCGGCGGGCGCCTCACCACCGCTCTCGTTCGCGCTGCGCAGTGGGTCAGCGATAGCGAAGCGATGTTACGCCGGCCGGACTGGCGGTTGCTCGGGACGGTCGGCTACCTGCTGTTCGACATCGCTGTCCTGTGGGCATGCCTGCGGGCGGTTGGAGTCACACCGTCGGTGCTCGCGGTCGTCGTCGGGTACCAGGTCGGATACCTCGCCAACCTGATCCCGATCCCGGGCGGCGTCGGCGTGCTCGAGGGCGGGTTGCTGGGCGCGCTGCTGCTCTACGGACTGCCGGCGGCGCCCACCGCAGCGGCCGTCGTCCTCTACCACGCGATCGCGCTGTGGGTGCCGTCGCTTGGTGGGACGATCGGGTTTGCGCGGCTACGCCGCGCGGTGACGACGCGCGCTCCGCTCATCGCCCGCGCCGGCGGCGCTCAGCCCGAGTCGGCGCTCGAGCCGGCCGAGATCGCGGCGTAGCGCTGTCAGCCGATCAAGCGCTCAGGAGGCGCGCCTTCTGGACCTCGAACTCCGCGTCGGTCAACGCGCCCGATGACCGCAACTCCCTGAGCTGTTGGAGCTGCGCGAGCAGATCCTGACGATGACTCTTGGCGTCAGCGGTCGTGACCGGCGGCCGCGAGCGCGAGGCTGCGGGTGGCGCCCGCCGTGGACTCCCGCAAGCTGGACGTGCAGTCCGGGTCGTACAGCGGCCCGGTTGCGTCGGTGAGGAGGACCAGCGCCTGGGCGACGCCGCGTGCCGCGACGGGACCGGGCTCGGTCAACGCGGCGGCCAGGTGGGTGAGCTCGGGCTCGCTCGCGGCGATGCGGCTCCGGCAGGGCCGAATGACATGCGGCGGCCGGCGTCCCGGCTCCCGCGCCTCGCGCAGGATCCGGCTGTAGGTCTCGGCCAGCCGGCGGCGATGTGACAGCGCGGTCAGGTGCCGCGCGCGCAGCGCGAGGGCCGGCGTGGACTCAGGCGGCGAGCCCGCCGCCAACTCCCGGTCGAGCGAGCCCGCGCGCACCCATGCCTTGACGCGGTCGAGCGCCCGGGCACGGTCGGCCACGATTGGACGGTCGACGCGGAGCGTCAGTCCGCTGGATGAGTCGGCAGCACCCATGACCAGTAAAAAGCTTATGCTGGTCATGATGACCTGTCAAGTCATTTTGATGGTCACGCACTAGACTGCGGCCATGTTGCGCCTTGGAAGCTGCGTCAGGCCAGCCGGTGAGAGTCCGGTCCGGGTAAGCGCCGGAGCGTCCGGTAGCAGGCCCCGGCTTGAGGGGGAGACTCCGAGGGCTGAGCGGGGTGTCGAGAGCCTCTTTGCGATGAA
>DATKOY010000023.1:0-16450 GCA_035524415.1 Solirubrobacteraceae bacterium
GTCGAACCCCTGGAAGCGGCGCTGGCGCTTGCGAACGATCTTCGGCTCAAAACTGCCGTCCCGATCCCGCGGCGCGTCAATCGCGACCTTCCCGTGCTCGGTGACAAGCGTCTTCGGCGACGTGCCATTGCGCGTGTTGCCGCTGTGGCTGACCCGAACCGCTGACTGCGGGAACCAAGAAAGCTGCCTCGCGGCCGACGGCGCCGACCGCTCAGACCAACCTAGCAGCTCCGTCTCACGACTTCGCGCGAACACGCCCCTCGTGCAAGCGCTGTTGCGCGCGCTCGAGCTCTCGTTCGAGCTCCTGCAATCGCGGGTTCGTGCCAAGACCCCATCGGTACAGCTTGGCTCGCAGAAGCGCCACTCGGTCGCGGCAGTAGGCGGCCTCGGCCCGCAGCTGATCGATCTCGTTGTCCGAGCTCACGCGTCGAACTCAACCACGGCGTACGCGTTGCACCCAAGAAGCTCACGGACTGGATTACCGCTCCCCGACTCTTGCTGGCTCCGGACGACGAATGGCTGATGCGGTCCCATGTCGAAGATCGCGATCACGGTCCCGCTGCGCAGCGGGTCGAGTTTGCCGACCTCGGTGATGCAATCTATGGCTCCCCGCCGCGTCCACAGGCTCACGATCCGGCGTGAGCTTGGGCGACGGCCCAGCTCGAGCTCCGTTTGCCGGCGCATTTCGCCGTACGCGCTCTCGCTGGCGCGGGCCTCGCCAGCGAGCCCGGGGATGAAGAACGCGGTCACCGGACCCTACAGTCCGCGCTTGCGAGCGTCCTCACTCAGCGCCTTGCCGAGCGCCGCGGGTTGGGTCCGCGCCTCGAGCTCCCCGATCCGCTTGCTTAGTCGCGCCGACTCGCGGTGCACGGAGTCCTGCAGACCCTGCACGACTTGCTCCAGGTGCACGATCCGGACCTCGAGCGCCCCCAGCTCATCCGACCCCGGACGGCTCGTGGAGGGCAGCGCTTGTTGATCCGTCCCGGCGGAGGACCGGCGAGTCTGCCGGATCCGCGCGATCAGTCCCTCACGCTCGCGCATGCTCACCGCCGCCCAGGTCGCTTCGGCTGCAGTGCGAGCGGCGGGTAGCGCCGGCGCTCCGCCTCGGTCATCTGCCGGATCACCAGCGAGCCGCTCTTGGACCTGCTCGCGGACCCGCTCGAGCTTCTCAGCACGCTTCTCCTCGGCCCGCTCACGGGTCGTCTTCACGCCGTCAGCTCCCCGTCCGGCACGCCGGACTCGTGGCCCCTAGGTTGCACGCTCACACGAGAAGCGCCGGGCCCTTCAAAACGGTCGGAGAACATCGATCTCCTTGTTGCGCCGGCGCGGTCACGAGTCGAGGGAGATTCGCTGCGTCGGCGAAGGAAAACCTCACGGGCGAGAACATCACCCGCACCCTCACCGTAGCACCCAGGGTCCGCCCCGAGTTGCGCGCGCGGCAAAATGGTGTGTGAGACGCGGCCTCCGAGGTCTTCTTCTCGCCTGCGCAGGACTTCGGCCTGATCCGAGAAACAAGCAGCCCATGAGCTCGAGCGAGACGCCGGTCCGGCCCACGCCCTCCACTACGGAGATCGTCGTCGTTACCGGCGAGCGCTACCGCGTTGAGGGAACCCCTAAGGAGGTCGAGCGGACCATCGTCGACGCCGCTCGCGGTTCGATCATGCAGCTTGCGTGGCTCGTCGAGGCCGAGACAGGAGCGGACCTCGCCGTCAACCCCGACCACATCGTCACGCTCAGAGCCGCCGGCTCCTAACCGGCCCGCCACGCCGCAGATCACCTCATCGATGGATTCGACACGCGGCTGGACGGCCGGCAGCTTCCGCAGCAGAACGGCGCCCAGCCGCTGTCGCCTCACGGCACCAGATGCCGCAGCAGCACCCGGAGCGCCACGACCGCATATTGCAGCGCGGTGGCGGCGATCCCGAGACGGTCCACGAGCTGTGGGAGCGCGGTCAGCGCGATCCACACGATCGCGACATACACAGTCGCGACCAGTCATCCGGGCGCGTCGATCCAGCGGAGCTTGAACACCGCTGCGGCCAGCGCCGCGGACCACACGGTGATCACGTTCACCGCGCCGAGCGTGCGCAGGGCGAGGAGCGCGAACGGGTTGTTTTCCCCGACGGATCAGGCGTCGCGGCGGCCAGGACGCGGCAGCGGCGACCGATCGACGGCAGCCAGCGCGGTGTCGCTGGATGTCGGCGGGTCGATCTCGGTCACCCGCCTCCGCGCGTCCTTCTTGGCCTGTTTGTCGCGCCGGCGCTCGCGCAGCTTCTGCTCACGTGCCATCTTCGCGAACGCCGTCTTCTTCGTGCCGCCTGAAGCAATGCGTGTCCGTCCTTCCTCGTCGAATCTCGGGGGACTGTCCGCATGGCCAGCCGGAGCGAACCGCCCCGGGGACACAATCCTGTCCGCGACACGGACGAGCGACCGGGCGCTGCCGGTTCCCGGCAGCACCCGCGGCTCGCGCGATCCGCGAGCTAGATCAGCTGGACCTTCGCTGCCGCCGGCCCTTTGGGGCCTCGTTGCACGGCGTAGCGCAAGTGTCGGTTGGCTTTGGGATTGGGCCGGAGTCGGCGTGCTTGCGCGAGGAACTCGCCGACGGTGTTGGTGTAATTGTGCTGGCCGGTGCGTCTTGTCTCATCCATCTCGTATTCCGTGAGCCCGACTTCGCGGCATCGCCGCCGTCTGTTATCCGCACAAGCGAGGCCGTCGAGGCGTTCACAGATGGAGCGGATCCGCGTGAGGTTGGACGATGGCGCCCGGACGACCTTGCATGTCGCGAGCTATGAGCGGCGGGCGTTTGATCCGCGCGTGGTCGTGCTCGAGCGAGCCGCGCCGCTTGTGCGGTGGTGCGAGGTGCAGGGCGTCCGCGACGCCGTTGTGGGCGGCTTCTTTTCGCGCTCACAGTACTTGCCGCTCGGGCACGTGCAAATCGACGGCGTGACGCAGCCGTCGCTGGCCGTCGAGCCGCCTTGGGGGGACGTTCGTGCGTGCGTGCACATCGCAGATGGGATTCTGCGAATCGCGCGCCGGGACCAGCTCGGCGCCGCGCCCGGCGGCGATCTGTTGCAGGCGGGTCCGCTGCTTGTCGCGGGTGGACAGTGCGTGGTCGCTGACAGACAGGATGTGGAGGGGTTCTCTGCGGCGGCGCATCAGTTCGATTCGGATATCACTGCGGGCCGTTATCCGCGCGCCGCGCTGGCGCTCGCTGGCGAGCGTCTGCTCACGGTGGCGGTCGACGGGCGTACGAACGATGACGTCGGGATGACGCTTCCCGAGCTTGCAGTCGCCCTAGCGCGGCTGGGGGTGACGGACGCGCTGAATCTTGACGGTGGTGGTTCGGCGTCGTTGGTGTACGGCGGGCGGCTGCGTAACCGGCCTCGTGAGCAGCACGGTGCCGATCTGCTGGAGGGCCGGCCGATCGTGACCGCGATCGTCCTCGAAGCCCGCTGAGGCAGCCAGTTCTCGCCTACCGGCCCGGGTCCGGGAGAGGGCCGGGTTCACGAAATAGTCACAACCGGCCATACTCGGATGGATGGCGCCTCGCGTTCTGTCCGCAATCATGTTCTCGCCGCGCGGCGGTTCCGCGCCTGCGGCGCACGCGCTCGCGCGGGGCTTGCGCGATCGCGGCAGCTCGGTGACGCTGCTCGCCGGCTCGCGGCGTGATCTCGGCCCGCACGGTGAGGCCGGCGCGTTCTACGGAGCGGTGCACGCGGTCAGCTTCGACGCTGCTCTGGCGAGTGACACGCCGGTACGTTTTGAGGGGTCCGCTGGCAGCGCGCCGCTGCATCCCTCTTTCGAGGACCGGCCGGGGGCCCCGGACATCGTGTTCGCCAAGCTTGACGATCTCGACTACGAGCGGCAGGTGCGAGCCTGGTGCCGCGAGTTCGAGCTCGCTGACGCGCGTGGGTTTGATGTGCTGCACCTGCACCACCTGACTCCGCTCAACGAAGCCGCAGCGCGTGTCGCTCCGGACGTGCCGGTCGTCGGTCAGCTGCACGGCACCGAACTGCTGATGCTCGAGCGGATCGTCGCGGGTGCCCCGGCGGGCTGGCGGCATGCTGAGCGCTGGGCGGCGCGGATCCGGGCGTGGGCTGACCGTTGCGCGCGGCTTGTGGTCGCGCCGTCGGGCGTTGAGCGCGCGGTCGCGCTGCTGGGGGTGCCTCGCGAGCGCGTGGTAGCGCTCCCGAATGGCGTCGACGTCGAGCTGTTCGTCCCCCGCGCGATCGACCGCGACGCGTTTTGGCAGCGCATCTTGGTCGGGCAGCCGCAGGGCTGGCTGCCCGGTCAGCCCCCTGGCAGCCTGCGCTACCTCGAGACCGAAGCCAGACAGCTCGCAGCAGGTTCCGTGCTGCTCTACGTCGGTCGGTTCACCGCCGTGAAACGACTCGATCGATTGATCGGCGCCTTCGGCCGAGCCCAGGACCGTTTCGTGGTACCGGCGGGGCTGGTCCTGGTCGGCGGCCATCCGGGCGAATGGGAGGGCGAGCATCCCGCGGACATTGCAGCGCGCGTGGGCGCGCCGCGCGTGTTCCTGGCCGGGTGGCATGCCCAGCAAGACCTCCCCGAGTTCCTCTCCGCTGCCGACGCGATCGTCCTGACCTCCGAGCGCGAGCAGTTCGGACAAGTCCTGATCGAGGCAATGGCGTGCGGCGTACCAGCGGTCGCTACGCGCTCGCTGGGACCGACGGCGATCATCGAGGACCGACGCACCGGCTGGCTTGTAGAGCCTGACGACGACGCGGCACTCGCCGCCGCGCTGGCCGAGGTCGTCAACGACCCGCATGAGCGCGAGCGAAGGGGACAAGCCGCTCGTCGAGCGGTGCGCGAGCGCTTCTCATGGGCGACGATCGCGGCGAAGCTCGAGGCCGTACTCGAAGAAGTCATCCGCGACCGCCCCGCCGGCAACGACCCCCGAGCAGAGTACGCCCCGAGCCACGAGCACCACGCCGCGTGAGAACCCGAATCGCCGTCGGCGTGTGATACCTGCACTGAGCTCGCAAAGCGCGGACACTCGCCCTCGCGGTCAACCCGGGCGATGGAAGCGCCAATCAGGGCCCTCTCGAACCTTGCTGGCGAAGACACCGTGCCGCTCGGATCGCCTTCGGTGGCGGGAGTGAATCCTGGCCCCAGGCGTGGTCGGCGAGTAGCTCACGTCATTGAGATCGGGCACACGCGTTCCGGTCGGCGCAGCGGTACTTCCTACAGTCAGGTGAACGCAAGCCGAATCTCCTGAATGAAAAGAGCATCTCATGGACAGAACTCGCACTCAGCGCTATGACGCTTACAGAGCAGTGCGCGGTCTCGTTGAACAGCTCCGTCGCGTGAAGCTGTCCGACGCCGAAGCCGACAGCATCCTCTGGGCGGCCGAAGGGCTTCTGCTCGCAAACTCCCCAACGGACGCTGAAGCCGCCGAGGCTCGCATGGCGTTCGACACACTGATGGACGACCTCGCCGCCGCGCGATGGCAGGACATGGGCCCGACGACCGCCGAGCTTCAGCGCAAGCGACTGATCGAGGCGTTCGCGGAGTGCGCGCCCGGGGGACCCGTCGCCGCCTAGCACATCTCCGACTTAGCGAGGTCGTGGCTGCTCGGATTCTTCACGCGCTGATGACCCGGTGATCGATGACCGAGAAGGGGTCCCCGGTTCGAGTCCGGGCGTCGGGTTATTGGGACGAATTGCAGGCAAGAAGCGAGCCGCGCCGCCCTCTGAACCGGGCGCTCGCGGGGCCTCGGGGAACTCACGGGAACATCAGATCGACTCCGCGGCGAACTTCTGGGGAACGTCCGATTCGGTGCGGGCGGCGGCGATCAGGGCGTCGAGGTCCGCGTATAGCCGCCCCGTGACCGACTCGATCACGTGCGCGTCGGGGGCGAGGTGGAGGGTGCCGGAGTGCCCCATCCGCCGCGCGGCTTCAGACACCGTGAACCCGCAGTGATGGAGCGCCGATGCGTGCGAATTGCGCAGGGTGTACGCGGTCGCGTCGGGCGGCCCGGCCAGGCGTGCTACTCGCTGCCAGGCCTGGTGAGGATCGCAAGCAAGTCGCCCACGCTTGCTCGTGGACGAGGGTGTCGGGGAGCGGCAGTGCTTGGTGGATCGCGTACCTGTTGCGGCGGCCCGTGCGCGTCCGGGAGACATAGCCGGCATCGACGAGCTCGTCGATGATGCGGTGCGCTGCGCGTTCGGTGATACCGACACGGTCGCCGATCTCGCGCAGCCGCACACCGGGGTCTTGGGCGATGCAGAGCAGGACCCGGGCATGGTTGGTGAGAAACGACCAGGTCGGCGTTTCGCTCGACGGCACGATCACTAGAATATCGTTTCTAGATACCAATTTCATGTATAGTAGTTCGGCGTTCTCGCGTGCTGCCGACATGGACGCGCGCGTGCGCCGGTTGCGCTCCCCGGGATCGAGCGGAAACAGCAAACCAAGGAGCAAGCAATGGGAGCCAAGAACAAGGTCACCGTGTCGGTGCAGCCCACGACGAGGCGCCCAACTTCCGCCGAGCGACGCTCGGCCCAGATCGCGTCGTTCTCGACCCAGCAAGCGAGACTCAAGCAAGAGGCAGCCGACCGGCGGCAGAAGCGCGCTGATGACCCAGCGGCGGTCCGGCCCCGCAAGAGCCCGGTCGCGAAGAGCAGCGACCCCCGCTGACACCGCTCCTGATCGTGGACGTCGCCCGGCGAGACTTGCGCGGTCGGTTGCTTCGCCGGCGGGCCGCGGCCAGCCTCGTGGGCGCGGTTCTCGTCACGGGCGCGCTCGGCGTCGAGCTGACCGGACGGGGAGGTCAGTTCAGCGCTGCTCTGGACGCTGCCCTGGTCTGGATCCTGCTACTGACGATCGCGCTCCAAGGAGTGTCTCTGCTGGCTCGTACCGAGGCGTCGAACGTCCGTGTTCGTGCCACCGGTGCAACCGTCACTCGCCGGGTGCTGTTCCGCGCCGCCGGGCTCGGCTACCTCGTCAGCCTCCTGAACGGCTCTCTCGGCGTCGCGGTGCGCATCGCCTCGCTGCGCCACGCGGCTCCACAGACGAGCCCTCCCGTCCCTGCGCTGCTGGCAGCCGAGGTTCCGATTATCAGCGTCGGAGTGATGCTGACGGCGGCGTTCTCGTTCACCTTGATCGCTGCGTTCGGTGCGCCTTGGTGGGCACCCGTGATCGCCGTCGTCGTCGCGCTGACCGTGATGGCCGGACTCCGCCACGTCGCTGACACCCGGCACGTTGGGCTCTGGAACGGCTTGGCGGTGATGCATCGCGGTCGCGGGCGAATGATCGCGTTCGTCCTTCTCGGCATCGGCGCGCAGGTCGCCCGCAATTGGCTGGTCTTCCGCGGCATCGGCGTGCACGTGTCGATATTCGACGCAATCGCTCTCCTGATCGCCATCTTCACGATTGGCCAGCTCCCGATCGGACCCAGCCTCGGCGCCGCGGCAGCCGTTCTAATCCTCGGCAGTCACGGCGTTGCGACCGCGGCCGCCGCCGGAGTACTGCTCACCGCCACGGCCACGATCGGGTCGCTCTGCTACGCCAGCTGGGCCGTTGGCGACCGTCTCATCGCGCGCCAGCGCCCGATCCCACGCGAGGCCGCCCTCGCACCGAGCCTCCCGTGAGTCGCTGATGATCGACTCGGATGAGGGCACCAAACTCCGAGACGCGGTCAAGGCGTTGCACGACGCGCGCGAACGCGGCGAAGCCCATCGCGCCGAGACCGCTCTCGAACGCGCCCTGCTCGCGACGTCAGCCGCCGGCATCGAGATGGACAAGGAGACCGTCGCCGCCGCCGTCAGGCTACTGCGACCGGCCGATGACAACGGCACGACTCGCCTCGAGGTGCGCGATCAGGCGATGACCCGACGTCGGTGGTTCGAGGTCAGCGCAAACGGGGATGCGAGATGGGGCGAACGGTGATCGACGGCGCGTCAGTGAAATCGCGGTGCGCGACGATGGAGCAGGAGTACGCGCAGCGGTGAGCCGCTGGCTCCCGCGATCTTCAACGGAAGTGCCAGGGAAAGTCAGCCCGAAGCCGTCAAGGACATTCACCAGTCGCGCCCAAAGCGCAACGTCCGATCAGGCTCGCTTTGATCCTGCGCCCGACCGAGGCGCGGTCGTTGCCTTGGCGAGGGACAGGGGCGCCCGTTTGAGGCGACGCCTCCGGAGCGCGCGGTCGCACTCGCCGAAGAGCATTGTCAACGGCCATCTGTTTCTCCCCATCTGCGGATTCTCCTGGCACGTTGTTACCGTCAGGAGAAGCAGAACCATCGACGCCTCGGTGGGGCTCCCTAGCCTAGTCACCGAGCGATCGAGCCCCCGAGGCCCTAACCGGGCTACTGATATGGCGTCGTCGCCCGAGTCGCTAAGGCCGGTGACGTACCGGTGCTCGTTGACCGCCGCCGACTGCCGGAGTGCATGTGCTGCGGCTAGAAAGCGGCCACGACCATGCGCCGAGCCCATCTCTAGCTCATCAGCCACCATTCGAGCAGATCGGCGAAAGAGTCTTCCGCCTTGGCCATCTCCCAGCAATCCGTTGCGGATCTGACGGCTGAGATGGTCCGCTCTTGTTCGTCGCGGATCTCAGAACGTAGGCGTTCGTCACCCAGCTGCGCATTCTCCTCCATGGCACGGCGCGCTCACCACCCGTTCCTCGCCAGCGGTTCAGCGACCGCGCCGCGCCACAAAGTCAAGCGGCTTGGAGATCGAGCGCCACTTCTCGTCCGTTCGCTGCACCGACAAGGAGGTTCGTGACGGCCGTTGCAGCGCGTCCTGCTTTCCTCACCGAAGACCCTCCATGGCGTACGTATAGCCTCCCGTCATCGGGGCACGTCGCCGGGCGGGTCTTACGGACGGCTGCCCGGCCCACCGCGGCTGGTGGCGCTTTAGCTACGTCCTCGCTCGGTTGGACTCGTTGAGGGTGACGACGGTCCGGCGGTTCCCGACGGGGCAGTGAAGCGCGCCTCGGCGGCGAGCTGCTCGAGCCAGTCGGCGACAGGGCGTTGCTCCCCTTCACGCCGAAGCCTCGATTCGTCTCTGAGTTTCGCGGGTGACCAGAGAGCGCCCAGGGCCACTCTCTTGCGAACTGTCCACCAGGACGCGTCCCGCGGTAGGCGGGGCACACGCTAGACTCGACGCTTGATTGGTCGAGCATGTGGCTCGGCCGATAACAGTGTCTGCGTTTCTCGCAGTCGTGCCGTCGGCACCCTCCGCGTTTCGCTGCACACATACCCCCGGAGGGATCAAGATGGCTACAGGAACCGTGAAGTGGTTCAACGACGACAAGGGCTTCGGATTCATCACGCCGGATGACAGCGGCAAGGATCTGTTTGTCCATCACAGCGCGATCCAGGGCAGCGGCTTCAAGTCGCTCGCCGAGGGCGCGAAGGTGAGCTACGACGCCGAGCAGGGTCCGAAGGGCCCGGCGGCGGCGAACGTTCAGCTCGTCTAGCAACCACGCCCGTCTGCGAGGCGGCACGCGCGGACGTGCCGCCTCGGATAGGCCCAGCACGGAAAGACGACCGACGTGGGATCCAGCGGTAAGAAGCGCACGACGATGGCGAAGCTCAACCGAGAGAGCAAGCTTCGCGACAAGCGTGTCGAGAAGCAGGCGCGCAGGGCCGCCCGCAAGTTGGCTGTGGCAAGCGATCCCGCGGAGGCCGGGTCCCGTCCCGAAGAGCTCGGCGCGACTCCCGCGCTACCCGAAGCTCCGTTTCGGTAACTGGCGCGTCTACCAGCTTGGCGAAAGTGTGGTGTTGGCGCGTTCAATCCGCGCTTCCGAGCAACAAATCGTTCGATGAAGCAGACGCCCTGCGCGTCGAACAGCCACCGCTGTTCCTCCAGCTCGCGACCGGCCACCAGGCCCCGACGGCCGCCTGAAACCCGCGCTCGCGCGGCCGGACCACATAGATACACGCCGAACACCCGTTCGGTGCACCAAAACGCCTGCTCGCAGCCGGTTTTTTGGCACTTATCAGCTCAATCAGCGGCGGAACTCGGGTCTGACTATGGGTCTGTTTCGTTAGTGGCGCAGAACGGCCTGTCGTCGTCGGCAGCTCGGGCGGCTACGGGAGTGGTCTCGAAATCGCCGGTGGCGATCGGGACGTCGCTGTCCGTGGCGAGGACGATGCTAGAGAACCCATTCCCGTTAGCCAGCGTCGCTACGCCCGCTGAGGACCGCACGACAGCAGCGATGATATGTCGACCGATCGACTCGTGCTTCTGTTCGAGTGGGTGCTCCCTCGCGCGCGAAGGTAAACCGGCCAGCGCCGCACGACTGCGCCGGCCCGCTGGCGGAGTCCTCAATGCGGATCACGTCCGCCCCGGCGATGATTCGATCGATGTGGCCGACCTCGTCGGAGAGAACCAGCTCGACGTCGGCCGGGCTCTTGATGTGGGCTACATCGTTCGCAGCGCGCGCTTAGCACGCGAACCGTACCGGCAAATGTTCGGTCGGCATGCTCGATACGGTGGTGGTTGCCGACTCACGTCGCGGCCGCCGCGAGAACCCCACCAGGGTCCGAAGCGCCATCAGTGCTGGTCGCCGCCGGTCGCCGCCGGCGGGCGTGACTCCTCCGCGAGCGACGTGATCGCCAGCGGGCCGCGCGCCGCCGCCTCGAGCACCTCGGTCGCCTCCTCGCCAGAACGTGCGTAGAGCTCGACAAGCAGGTGGACAACGATCCGGTCCTCGTCGTGCTTGTGGAAGCGCACGTGGGTGAAGAACTCGCGCGTTCCATGCTCGCCGAACGAGGCGTGGGAGAGCGCATCCCCGGCATCAGGCCCTGAGCACGTCTCAACGTCCTCGGCATCGACGGTCACGGTGCACGACGCGACCCACGGCGCGCCGGCGATCATCCGCTCCCAGCTGTCCTCGACCGGCTCGACGCGCCCATTATGGAACCTGAGATGGGGTTGGTCGTGCATGCAGTCCACGCACTGGACCACAGCCTCTTGGATCTCGTCGACGGTCTCGCCGCGATCGCCAGTGTCCGCGTCGATCCGGTGTATCCCCTCGTAATGCACCTGCACCTCGAGGTTCTGGGACCAGCAGCGGTAGCAGCGAAGCCAGCTCCGAACCTCGGTGGAGCCCTCCATCACGATGATTCTATTGGCCCGGGTCCGCGCCGCGCCGAGGCTCGCATCGTGAGCGAACACCACCGCCGCCCGAGCCGCGAGGGCTCACGGTGGGCCGCGGCGGCGGCCTGCTCGTGGTGACGCGTGAGACGATCAGGGGTGGCGCCGCCACTCGGCGTCAGTGACAACAACACACGTTGGATTTCGCGCGGATGATGGCGCCACCCCTTGACGCCCAGTGCTGCCCTCTTCTGCTGTTGCGGTGCACAACGTTCAAGTCTCCACCTCAACCTTGGCCAGCTTTAGGCCGAACCGTTCCGAGCGACCGGAGTCTCGGACCGTCGACCCCCGCCCGGGTGTCGTTGAGGAAGTCCTGCGCGGCGATCCGTCGCCGCGGTATCGGATCCGCGTGGACGATGGCCACGAGACTATCTATCTAGGCGCCCGCGAGCGGCGCGCTGCGAGCCGAGCGACGCCCCAAGCGGCCGCGAAAAGCGCCGCCACGCAAACGCTAACCCAACCTGAGGGGGTCGATCCGCTGCGCCGGGTGGTCGTGCCGCGGCCGACGCCCCATCGGCGACCTTTGCGGATCGAAGCGGACCGAACGGCTTGCCTGGGATGGTGCAGCTGCTGCTGGCCCACAGAGGGTCGGTCGGTGCCGCGGGTAGCCTGCCGATCTGGTGCGGCAGGCGGGTCGGCCATTCGCGGGGATCGCGGGGTGTACGGCGGCTGGCTATCGGTGCGGCCAGGGCCGCCGCCGGCGGCGGTGTGCAGCGGGTGCTTTGGGGGGTTCTGGCTCGAGCAGGCGCACGCCGACAATCCGCCCGTCGTGGTAGACGCGCTCGATCGCGTATCCGTTCAGCTCGAGCTCGGACACGACGGCGGCCGGGAAGTCAATCCCGCCGGCGCGAAGCTCGGCAAACGGGACCGGCTGCTCGCCGGCCTGGCGCAGCCGCTCGAGCAGCCGCTGTTGCTGGGTGTCAGCGGGCGTCATCGATCGGATTCTCGCCTTTCGGCGGATCAGGGACGCCTCGGCCGGCTGTGGGCCGGGCACGGGGCCGAGCGGCCGGGGCGCTGGCTGAGCCACCCTCCTCCTCCGGCTGTGACCTCGGTGATACGCAGCCCCGACGCTGCGCCGCGCGCCCGATCGCTACCAAGCAGGGCAAACAGAAACGATGGCGCCTGTCTCGTCTACCAGACGGCGTCCCGGATTGTGATGTTCGGGAGTGCCTGCCCGGCATCGGCAGACGCTGGCTCACGCGCTGTTCCCCACGCGTAGGGGAGTTGGCGGCCGCGGCCCAGCAACAAAGACTTAGCCCTGCGAATGGTGCGCGGCGCCGGTGTTTCTAGGCGGCCCTCGGCCTGGTGCTGCGCCCGTATAGTCGGAGGACATCAGGAGAGGAATGCCCAGACATGACCGCTGCTTCAACCACGCCCCTACAGAGCAAGCTCGGACCGATCGTCCCCGACGCCGGGGGAACGATCACCGTTCAGGAGGCCAGCGACGTCCTCGAGTGCTCGCGCTTTCGTGTCTGCGAGCTGCTGGACCCTCGCGCAGGACGTGTGCCTGTAACCGACGTGCTGGCGCTCAAATCGTCCGCGCAGCCCCGCGCGCCGCTCGAACCACCCCCCGTTGCCAAGCTCGTCGACTGAAGAAGCGCTGATGACGCGCGCGAGACCAGCGCTGGTCGCGTGTCGCTGCACCGAGGCAACCGCGCGCTAACGCAACCGTGCGTCGAGCGCGTCCTCCTCTCCCGCGCGCTGGTCGCAGACCTCCGAGCCTCCGGACACAGCGTCACGACAGGCACCGTCAACTACGCCGCGATCCTCGCGTCGCTTTGCCACTTGGCGTGGATGCGATCACAAGCCTCCCCACACGAGCGGTGCGAAGCGCTCCGTCGGCCGCATCCTCACGACGCCGCCGCTGGCCGCGTGAGCCCCCATGCACAGGCTCAGGTCGGCGGCGTGTGGATTCCCGGCGTCAGCCGATGTCCGGGACGCGGCCGAGGAAGACTTTTGCGGTCGGGGGCACACAAATGCCCGCATTACGAGTACAGTCAACTACGAGCTGGCCCTGCCGCCAGGATTCCCGGCCCAGGCCCGGATGCCACCGACGGCGCGACCCGCGCCACGAGGCGAGAGGCATGGGTTACCGGTTTTGACTGCGGGGCCGGCGCCGTGCTTCATGGCGCCATCCCACCGGCCCGGTGGCCGCGTCCGATTGTGATTGATCGTGCGGGGGTTCTAGCCCTCTTCCTTGCGCGCGGGTCCCAGCAGAGGGTCGGGAAGGCTTCCAAAGAAATTGACGCGCACAGAAGACAGTCGGGCGGCCCGTCTGCGCGGCGAGCTGACTCGTGATCGGAGGTCGCGGCGGGTCTCGTCCGCGATCGATGCGCAACGACGGCTGAACGCGCGGCGGGCGGCGGCACCCGGACCAAGGCAGACGCAACCGGGTCCGAGCGATCCCCGTGACGCGCACCTGACGAGACCCTAGCTGCGAACACGACGAACAGTTGCGAACGTGGCGCCTAGAGGAAATGACCGTTGACGTGTACCTAATCGGCAGGCCGCGGACCGACGCGGCACCTTTGAACGGCGCGGGCTGAGCGCGAGACGGCACGGAATGTCAGTTACGGATCTTCAGGAGCTCGAAGAGGTCAAGGGCTTGATCGCGCGGGGCCTGGAGGTCGGCGTGCTCACATACGCCGAGGTCGCGACCGTCACCGCCGAAGTCGGACTCGAAGACGGCGACGTCGAGGAGTTGCATGGCCTGTTCGATCGTTGCGAGATCGAGCTGGTCGAGGAAATCGACCCAGCCACCGCGGCTGGCTTGCAGATCGAGCGTGCGCCCGAGAAGCGCTCCCGCCGCAGGGCTCCGCTGGATCTCAAGCCGGAGGGGACGACCGATGGTCTTCAGTTGTTCCTCAGGGATATCGGCAAGGTGCGGTTGCTGACGGCTCAGGAGGAGGTCGCTCTCGCCAAACGGATCGAGCGTGGTGAGTTTGCGGCCAAACAGAAGATGGTTGAGTCGAATCTGCGGCTGGTGGTCTCGATCGCGAAGAACTACCGCAACCAGGGGCTGCCGTTCTTGGACCTGATCCAGGAGGGCACGCTCGGTCTTGTTCGTGCGGCGGAGAAGTTCGACTACCGCAAGGGGTTCAAATTCTCGACGTACGCGACCTGGTGGATTCGCCAGGCGATCGCACGTGCGCTGGCTGATAAGGCGCGCACGATCCGGATCCCGGTGCACGTCGTCGAGAAGCTCAACAAGATCGGCCGCGCGGAGCGCAAGCTCGTGGCCGGGCTCGGCCGCGAGCCGACTGCCGAGGAGATCGCGGACGTGGCCGGTGTCGAGCCGGAGGAGGTCGAGTCGATTCAGCGCTCCGCGCGGGCGCCGATCTCGCTCGAGAAGCCGGTCGGCGACGACGAGCAGTCAGAGTTCGGCCAGCTGATCGCCGATGACGGTGCCGAGTCCCCCTACGAGCGCGCCGCCGAGATCCTCACCAAGCAAGCGCTGCGAGACGCGCTGGAGAACCTCAGCTACCGCGAGCGTCGCGTGCTCGAGCTGCGCTACGGCCTCGCCGGCGAGCACCCCCGCACCCTCGACGAGGTCGGGCGCGCGTTCAACGTCACGCGCGAGCGGATCCGCCAAATCGAGCACCAATCGCTCAAGAAACTCCAACGCCTCCCCGAGGCCCAGAAGCTGCGCGACGGTGCGTAACTCGCTTCCGGCTATCCGCCGCGCGCGCTCACGCTGAAGGGTCGCGCCACACCGGTGCGTACGGGACGAGCTGACCGACCTTCGCGCTCGCTCGCCACCAACCGGCTGCCAGCCACCGCCGTTGTGCTGCTGACCCCCTCGCGAGGTGCCACAGGACAACGACAGCAGATCCCCCCAGCGGGCCCGTCCTCGGACAACAACAGGCGCAGCTCGTCGCGGCACCGGGGGGATGTAGCGCATCGGCTGCGTGACGGGCAACGTCAAACGAAACTCGACCGCCGGCTCAGGTACGAAGCCGATCGCGCCAGACGATGACCGCGAAGGGTCGTACACCGGCACCGAGATGAGGCCAGGGACGCGACCCACAAGCCGCTCGGTCCTCAAGGACGCCGATAGCGAGGCCTGCCGCGACCTCCTCGCGAACGTCGTGATGGCCGACGGCGCCGAGAACGTGCAAATTCGCGAGAGCAGGGCCGCGGCGACGTTCGATTGGCCTCATTGCACGCCCTGGCGAATACGGACGCGCTCCTCTGAGCTCGTAGCGGCAGTCCACTCAGGTGGGGCGGCTGGGATCTCACATCGACGGTGCCGTGACGACCCCGCGCGAAGACGGCCAGAATCAGCGCTAATTACTTAGCGCTGATCGACAAAAGGCGCTAAGATGCGCAACCCTCGATCTACCAAGGGAGCGTCATGCGTCTTCTTCGTCGTGGTTGGACCCGTGCGATACGCGTCGGCGCCGCGCTGGCGGCGATCCATGCGACCGGTGAGCTCGCTGCGTTGAAGGCCGCTGGGTTCACCGGCCAGGTGCCCACCGGCGGCAAGGTGATCAAGGACCTCGTCGGCACCCTCCAGAGCAACTGGGAATGGCTGATCGCAACCGGCGTCAGCCTCGTCTTGGTGGTCGTCGCTGGGCTGATGATGTTCGGCTCTCAGCGCGCCCCGGACCACATGTTCAGAGTGATCGCCGGCGTGCTGATGATCCTCGTCGTCATCCCCGCGGTCCTGGCGTAGGGGCCGACGGTGCGTGGCATGACCGCGACTCGGAGGACTCGCTGGGCTGCATCGCCGATGCTGGTCGCGGTCGTCGCGTTGCTCTTGTCGCCGGCCACGGCGTACGCCGCGGGAGGCCACGTGCCGCTGGTGCCGGCCAGCATCCCGGTCGTTGGGCCCGTCGTGCACACGCTCGGCGGGGCGGTCGGGAGCATCTTCTCGACGATCGGAGGGGCGCTGCTCGGCGCGTTCAAGTGGACGATCAGCCTGGCGACGAACTTCATCCTCACCACGATCGCGGCGCTAGTGAAGATGCTGATCCCGCACTCGTGGGTGCATAAGGGCCTTCAGATCATGCAGTGGATCGTGGCCGTGCCGGACTACGCGGGCAAAGTCACGAGCCCGGGCGGGGGGCACGCGTACGGGTTCGCCGGGATCAACGCGCTGCGCGACGTCTTCACCTGGCTGGGCCTCGCCAGCGCGTCGCTGACGCTTGTCTACGCGACCAGTCGAGCGATGACGGGGGATGCGGCGGGCATCTCGTCGCGCTGGGACGGGCGCTGCCCGGCTTGGCTCTCCGGGCAAACGCCGCGACGATCTCTCATCGTGGGCTCTGTCGCCGCTCGCGGTCGAGCGGATCCGGCTCGTGATGCTCGAGCGGTTGGAGCAGAG